>CBDUMZ010000059.1:0-14361 GCA_965368465.1 uncultured Chromatiales bacterium | reverse complement strand
GCCATGTAAACTACCCGGTACCATGAGCTCCGAACGGAACAAACAGGCTTTCGAAACGCTCGTGCGACCGCACTTCGACCGGTTGTACAGGCTGGCCTTTCGGCTGACCGGCCGCAAGGCCGAAGCCGAAGACCTGTTCCAGGAGCTGCTGATCAAGGCTTTCGGCAAGCTCGACGACCTTGTGGCGATCGACGAACCGGGGTCCTGGCTGTCGCGCGTCATGTACAACCTGTTTGTCGACGAGCAACGACGCTTTGCGCGGCGGCGCATGCAGACGGTTGAGGAGGGCTACCTGCCCGGTGACGGCCTGGAAGGCCTTCCTGGCACCGACAACCCGGAACGGAACCAGCGCCGCCTCGAGCGCCTGCAACAGCTCGACGCGGCCCTCGCCCAGCTAAGCGATGAGCATCGCCTGATTGTACTGCTGCACGATACCGAGGGTTATAAACTCGAAGAAATTCATAAACTTATAGGAATCCCGGTGGGTACGGTCAAATCCCGCCTGCACCGCGCGCGGGCGCGTTTGCGCGAAATTCTTACCCGTTCGGGAACTTTTTCCTGATTTCTCTCGTGTAGCAATCAGGCAGGACAGAAATATGCAGACAAGCGATACAGACAGGCAGGATCAGGAGATCCTCGAGCTATTGAAGGACTACCCGATGGCCACCGCTGAGGCGGGGTTCTACGATCGGGCGCTCGCCCGTGCGCTGCATGAAGGCTCGCGGCGCCAGCGCAATCGCTGGGTGATGACGGGATTCGGCTCTGCGATAGCAGCGGGTCTTGTTCTCTGGTTCGTCGCCGGCACGTTCCTGGCAACGCCGAACCTGCCATCGCCAGACACGAGCATTCCGGGTATCGTCATGACGCTCGAGGAACCGCGCACGGTGAACCTCATGTTTGCTTCGGCGGCGGCGCTCGACAGGGCAACGCTGACGGTAACGCTGCCTGAAGGTGTCGAACTTGCCGGTTTCCCCGGGCAACGCGAAATCGCCTGGCAAACCAGTCTCGTGGAAGGCAAGAACTACCTGCCGCTCAAGCTGGTCGCGCTGACACCTGCTGGCGGCGTAGTGCTTGCGCGACTCGAACATGAAGAACGTGACCGCACCTTTCGGTTGCGTATAGAAGTGAGCTAACGGAGTAGGTCAATGAAACAGCTGAACATCTTTCTCGCGGTCCTGGCGCTGACATTGATGTCATTCGCGCCGGCGGCGGTACGCGCTGACGATGGCATGGATGACCTCGATGTAACGATGGAAGTCCTGGACGACATTGCGGATCTCGATGGCACGATCGCCGAGATGGACGGTCCCGATGACGACGACGTGAGAGACGAGGACTGGGAAGACGACGACAGCGACGGCGACAGCGATGGCGAATCCGGCGACCACGACGAATCCGAGCAGGCATCCGAAGATGAGTCCGAGGATGAATCGGAGGACGAATTCGAGGATGAGTCGGAAGACGAGTTTGAAGACGAATTCGAACACGACGACATGGACGAAGTCGACGAACTGGACGACGACAACGAGTTCGAAGACGGCGACGATATCGACGAAGACGAATATGACGACGACGACGACGATGATGACGACGACGACGACGTCACGTAGTCGGCATTTCGGCTTCTGAGCGGCCAAAACACTCAAATCCCCCCGTTTGTGAAGCAATCGGGGGGATTTTTTTGCGCCACGTCATAGTTTAGACAGCGCAATTACCGATATGCTCTCATATCTGACATAACGCTTGGCCACGTATTTCATGCAGAACAGGATATTCCTCACCGCAATTATTGCGCTGCTGGCGGCTGCCGCTACGCTGGCGCCGGCAGGCAACGCGCACGCCATGACGGCAGAGCAGTATTTCGCCGACGGCAACCGGCTGTTCCGTGACGACCTTTACTGGGCGGCCCTCCTGCGCTACAGCCAGGCCGCGGACGGCGGGATGGACACCCCGTTGCTGCATTACAACACGGGCGTCGCTCACTACCGTGCCGGGCAACACATCCGTGCCAGGGAGCATCTGCTGCGCGCCGTCGACGATCCGACCCTGCGGGTAGCGGCGCACTACAACCTCGGTCTGAATGCCTACGCTCTCGGCGAGACGGAGGAGGCGCTGCGCTGGTTCCGGCTGGCGCGCGACCAGGACACCAATCGCAAGCTGCAGAAGTTCGCCGTGGTCGCTATTTCGCGGATCCGCGTGGAGCAGGAGCAGCCGACCGATTTCGAGGTGCTCGTGGAGGAGCGCGAAGAGAAGCGCAACTTCACTGACCTCGAACTGCATGCAACCGTCGGCTACGGCAACGACAGCAACGTATTCCGTTCGCCGGACCGGCCGTATACCGACCGGTCGGACCCGGCCAGGCCTGTCGTCGTGCCGGAAGTCAAAAGCGGTGCCTTCGTGCCCGTGAACCTGTCGGCAAAATACAGGATCAATAGCCTGCCGTTCGAGGGCTTTTACGGCGCCTATCAATTGAGCGGTCGCTACTACCCCGACGAGGAACTCGAGAATGCCAACGAGTACCTGCACGAGCTGAGCTTCGGCAGTGAGTACCGACGCAAGAAAGACACGCGCGACCGCCTGGTGCGCAGCGCGTTCAAGATCGCGCAGAACAACGAGGTCTACTACGACCCCGACAATGGCCTGCCCCGCAGCGTCGACGGCACCGATGTCGAAGATCGTATGAACTACCTGCGCTATGGGCCGGAATTCTACGCCCGGCAATCCGGCGAAAAACTCTCGTTCGGACTGCGCGTGAAGGGCCAGCTCTGGAACTACGACGAGGCGGGCGTGCTCCCCGAGTACGACCACGAGTACTTCCTTGTCAGCGCCTTCGGCCAGTTCAAGTTTTCCAGCACATCCTTGCTGCGCGTGACGGCGAACTACTACAGCCGTCGTTACGGCGACAGGCCTGCTTTCGACCTGGACGGCCAGCAGCGCATCGGCAACCCGAACATTCGCTATGACTACGTTGCGCTGTCGCTGCGCGCCCGCCAGCGACTTGGCGACAATATGTGGTTTGGCTTTGACATCGAGCGCACCGAACGCACGGACCAGTACGTCGGCTACAACGACTACTCTCGTGACAGTTTCGGTTTCGAGTTCCGCTGGTCGCCCGGTTCACGGTTCGACCTCGAGGCCGGCGGAAAATACCGGCTCTATGACTACCCCAATGCGTTCGCGTATCACGAACCGACTGCCGGGCTCAAGACACAGGAGTCCATCATCGGCAACCTGCTCGCTACGTATCGGCTGACGCGCCACATCAGCCTGGTGGCCGAAGCGGAGTTCTTCGAGAGAGTATCGAATGACATCCGTATTCAATATGACCGTACGCGGTATTTAATTGGCGTTCGTTGGAGCCAGTAATACTGCTAAACTTTCGCGCTTTCCCCGGCGGGTTACAGACCCGAGTGTCAGCGCCAGATGGACGTCACACCGATCCTCGAAAACCTCAATGACGCGCAGCGCCAGGCGGTTACCGCGCCCGCTGAGCCCGCGCTGGTCATTGCGGGTGCCGGCAGCGGCAAGACACGGGTGCTCGTGCACCGCGCCGCCTGGCTGATCGACGTCGAGGGCGTTTCGCCGCACGGCCTGCTCGCGGTCACCTTTACCAACAAGGCCGCCGCCGAAATGCGCCACCGCATCGAGGCACTGCTGAATGTGCCTGTACAGCACCTGTGGATTGGCACGTTTCACGGCCTGGCGCACCGGATGCTGCGCCGCCACTGGCGCGAAGCCGGGCTCCCGCAGGGCTTCCAGATCATCGACTCGGACGATCAGCTGCGCCTGATCAAACGGCTGTTCAAGAACCTCGAGGTCGACGACAGCCGCTGGGCGCCCAAGGAAATCCAGTGGTTCATCAATGCACAGAAAGACGAAGGCCTGCGGCCCCAGCACCTCGACGACGAAGGGGACCCGAATCGCCGCCAGATGATTTCGCTGTACCAGTCCTACGAGGAGATCTGCCAGCGCGGTGGCCTCGTGGACTTCGCGGAACTGCTGCTGCGTGCACATGAGCTGTTGCGCGACAATGCGGAGCTGCTGGGGCACTACCGGCGACGCTTTCAACACCTGCTCGTTGACGAGTTCCAGGACACGAACGCGATCCAGTACGCCTGGTTGCGCTTGCTGGCCGGCGGCGGCGGTGTGCCGTTTGTCGTCGGCGATGACGACCAGTCGATTTACCGCTGGCGCGGCGCGCGCGTCGAGCACATTCACCAGTTCCAGAAGGACTTTCCCGGCACGCGGGTCGTCAAGCTCGAACAGAACTACCGCTCGACCGCGACAATCCTGAATGCCGCGAACGCCGTCATCGCGAACAACGCATCGCGCCTTGGCAAGAATCTATGGACCGAAGGTGCCGAAGGCGAGCCCATCCGCGTCTACGCCGCGTACAACGAGCGGGACGAGTCGGACTTCGTTATCGGGCGCCTGCGCGACTGGATCGACCACGGCAACCTGCGCGCCGATGCGGCGATACTCTACCGCTCGAACGCCCAGTCGCGGGTACTTGAAGAAGGGCTCATCAACGCGCGCATTCCCTATCGGGTCTACGGCGGCCTGCGGTTCTTCGAGCGCATGGAGATCAAGGACGCCCTCGCATACATGCGCCTGATCTCGAACCGGGACGACGACAGCTCGTTCGAGCGCATCGTCAACAAGCCGACACGCGGTATCGGGGCCCGTACGCTCGACATGATGCGCTCCTACGCGCGCGCCAATGCGTGCTCGATGTGGCGCGCCGGTGGCGCTATCGCGAGCGACGACCTCAACGGGCGCGCTGCGAATGCCGTCAATGCCTTCATGTCGCTCATCGAACGTATGGCCCGTGAGACACGTGGACTCGACCTGCATGACCAGGTGGACCACGTCATCCATCTCAGCGGTCTCGTCGGCTTCTTTGAAAAGGAAAAGGGCGAGAAAGGCGAAACGCGTATCGAGAACCTGGCGGAACTCGTCAGCGCAGCAAAGAGTTTCGAGCCCGACCCGGCCGAGGAGATGTCGCCACTCGACGAGTTCCTGGCGCATGCCGCACTCGAGGCGGGCGAGGGGCAGGCTGATGCCTGGGAAGATTGCGTGCAGCTGATGACCATGCACTCGGCCAAGGGGCTCGAGTTTCCTCTCGTCTTCATGTGTGGCATGGAGGACGGCCTGTTTCCCCACCAGCGCTCGATCTCGGACCCGCACGGGCTCGAGGAGGAGCGTCGCCTTTGCTACGTCGGCATCACGCGCGCCAAGCAGACGCTCTACATCACGCATGCCGAACAACGACGCCTGCACGGTATGGACAATTTCGCACAGCCTTCGCGCTTCATTGCCGAGATACCCAGCGAGCATGTGGAAGAGGTGCGCCCGCGCGTGCAAGTGTCCCGCCCATTGCACTCGCCTGCGAGGCCCCGTCGCGGACAGACCTCGACGTCCCCCGGGAGCGACATGGGTATCCGCCTTGGTCAGCGCGTGCACCACAAGAAATTCGGTGATGGCGTCATTCTCAACTGTGAGGGCCAGGGGGCCCACGCGCGGGTCGAGGTCAACTTTGAGAACGCCGGCACAAAATGGCTCGTTTTGAGCTATGCGAATCTCGACTTGATGTAAACTACCGCCGATGAAAATTCTAATCCTCGGCGCAGGCCAGGTGGGCTCATCCGCCGCCTATCACCTGTCGCGAGAAGAGGCCAACGAAGTCACCGTTGTCGATATGCGTGCCGGCGTCCTTCGCGAGCTGCAGGACCGCCTCGACATTCGCACGGTCGTGGGCCATGCGGCCTATCCGGAGGTCCTCGAACGCGCCGGCGCCAGCGACGCCGACATCGTCGTGTCGCTGACCGACTCGGACGAAACCAACATGGTCGCCTGCCAGGTCGCGTATACGCAGTTCCGTACGCCAACCAAGATCGCGCGCATTCGTTCCGCCGAGTACATGAACGCGAACAAGCTGTTCACGCAGGATGCGATTCCAATCGACGTGCGCATCAGCCCGGAGCAGCTTGTCTGCACGTTCGTCGAACAGTTGATTCTCTATCCCGGCTCAACCCAGGTGCTGGATTTTGCCGGCGGCCGCGTGCGCCTGGTCGGCGTTCGGGCCGACCGCGACGGCCTGCTGGTCGGCCAGCGTATTGCCACGCTCAAGGATCACATTCCGAACTCCGAAGCGCGCATCGCGGCCATCTACCGGCACGGCAATGCGATGCTTCCCGATGGCGACACGGTCATCCAGGAAAACGATGAAGTGTTCTTCATTGCCGATCGCAAGGACATCCGCGTGTTCATGAGCGAGATCCGCCGGCTGGAGGATCCCGTGCGCCGTGTTGTTATCGCCGGCGGCGGTAACATTGGCGTACGCCTCGCGCTGGCCCTGGAGCAAACCAACCAGGTCAAGATTATCGAGCGCGATCCACAGCGCGCACGCGTCATTTCCGAGCAACTCAACAAGGCGATCGTGCTGGTCGGCGATGCCGCGGACGAGGAGCTGCTGCTCGAGGAGAATATCGACAACGTTGACGTGTTCTGCGCGTTGACCAACTCGGAAGAGGCCAACATCCTGAGTTCGATGTTGTCGAAGCGCCTCGGGGCCCACAAGGCCATGGCCCTGATCAACCGGGCGTCCTACGTGGACCTCGTTGAATCGGGCAGCATCGACATCGCCATTTCGCCGCAGCAGGTGACGATTGGGTCGCTGCTCGCGCACGTTCGGCGCGGCGACGTCGTCAAGGTGCATTCCCTGCGCCGGGGCGCGGCCGAAGCGATGGAGGCCGTTGCCCACGGCAACGCGGAGAACTCGAAGGTCGTTGGCCGGAAGATCGAGGACATCGAGCTGCCGAAGGGCACGGCGATCGTCGCCATCGCTCGCAACGACAAGGTAATCATCGCGCATCACGACACGGTCGTTGAGGCAGACGATCATGTCATCCTGTTCATGACCGACCGGCGCAAGATCGAGAAACTCGAGAGCCTGTTCCAGGTTGGCGTTTCGTTTGTCTAAGGTCAGAGCCTCATGAACTGGAAGGTCGTACTGCGCATTCTCGGCCTGCTGCTGATGATGTTCAGCCTCACGATGCTGCCGCCGATCGTCTTCAGCGTTTACTACAACGATCACTCTTGGCTGCCGTTTGTCGAGGGCTTTGGCCTGACGCTCGTCGCGGGTTTCCTCTGCTGGCTGCCCTTCCACCGTTCCCGCAAAGACCTAAGGCTGCGTGACGGCTTTCTCGTCGTCGCCGCATTCTGGACCGTACTGGGAACCTTCGGTGCGGCACCGCTTTATTTCTCGGATGTCCTGTCGCTGTCGTTCACGGACGCCGTGTTCGAGTCCATGTCGGGACTGACGACGACTGGTGCGACCGTGCTGACCGGGCTCGATGAACTGCCCGCGTCAATCCTTTACTACCGGCAGCAACTCCAGTGGCTCGGCGGCATGGGCATCATCGTCCTGGCGGTCGCCGTACTGCCGATGCTCGGCGTCGGTGGCATGCAGCTCTACCGGGCCGAGACACCGGGGCCCGTCAAGGACACCAAGCTGACGCCGCGGATAACCGAGACGGCAAAAGCGCTCTGGTATGTCTATCTTGCGTTCACCATTGCCTGCATGATCGGCTACCGCGTCGCAGGCATGGGGTGGTTCGATGCGCTCTGTCACGCATTTTCGACGGTCGCCATCGGCGGCTTCTCCACACACGATGCAAGTATCGCGGCATTCGACAGTACGTCGATCGACCTTATCTGTGTGTTTTTCATGTTCGTGGCCGGTATCAACTTCTCACTGCACTTCTTTGCCTGGCGCTACGTGACCATCAAGCACTACTTCCAGGACCAGGAATTCCGCGCCTACAGCTTTATCCTGCTCGTGCTGTCGGCCGTGGTTATCGCCTCATTGTTCCTCTACCGCGGCTTTGCCGATCCGTTCGACACGTTCCTCGATGGTCTTTTCCAGTCCGTGTCGATCGCGACGACAACCGGGTTCACGACCGAGAACTTTGCGATCTGGCCCGCGGCGCTGCCGGCCTTGCTGATTTTCTCGAGCTTCATTGGCGGCTCTGCCGGGTCGACGGCCGGCGGCATCAAGGTGATCCGTTGGCTGCTCGTTTACAAGCAGGGTGTACGTGAGATCGCACGGCTGGTGCACCCGAGCGCGGAGATCCCGGTCAAGCTCGGCAACAAGGCCGTGTCGTCGCGCGTTGTCGAAGCCGTCTGGGGCTTCTTCTCGGTCTACATCATCGTCTTCGGCGTCATGCTTCTTGCCATGATGTCGACCGGGCTCGACCAGGTCACCGCGTTCTCGGCCGTTGCCGCAACGCTGAACAACCTGGGCCCGGGTCTCGGGGGCGTTGCGTCCGGATTCATGGACCTCAGCGATACCGCCAAGTGGATATCGGTGATGGGCATGCTGCTGGGCCGCCTCGAGATTTTCACCCTGCTGGTCTTGATAACGCCGACTTTCTGGCGCACCTGAGTCTTGGGCGCGCAGTCTCCTGACAACCTGCTCGACCGTATCAACACGACGATCGGGCGCGCGATCGCGTGGCTGACGTTGTTCATGGTCGTCGTCACGTTCGTTGTCGTGGTGATGCGCTACGTGTTCGACGCCGGGCTGATCTGGGTGCAGGAGTCGGTGACCTGGATGCATGCGGCCGTGTTCATGCTGGGTGCGGCGTACACACTGCGCGATGAAGAGCATGTCCGCGTTGACGTGTTCTATCGTGAGATGAGCGCGCGACGGCGCGCCTGGGTGGATCTCGTCGGCGTCATCCTGTTCCTGTTGCCGTTGTGTGTTTTTCTCGGCTGGAACTCCTTCGACTTCGTGAGCCAGTCCTGGAGCATTCGGGAATCTTCCCGCGAGTCGGGCGGTTTACCGTACCCCCTCATACCGATGCTCAAGTCCATCCTGTTGCTGATGCCCCTGGCCGTTGCGCTGCAGGGCATCTCGCTGCTCCTCAAGTCGCTGCAGACGTTGCGGGGCCGCTGACATGGAGTGGGTGGCAGCGCTGCTTTTTGTCACGGTGATTCTCGTCCTGCTCGCCGGGTTTCCTGTTGCGTTCACGCTCGGCGGCACCGCGCTGATCTTCGCGGGCTTCGGCATTCTCGGCGGGAGTTTCAATGAGGCCCTGCTGCTCGGTTTGCCGAACCGCGTATTCGGCATCATGACCAACGAGACACTCATCGCCGTTCCCCTGTTCGTGTTCATGGGTGTGACACTGGAGCGCGCACGCATCGCGGAGGAGTTGCTCGAGACCCTTAGTGCGCTGTTCGGGTCCCTGCGCGGCGGGCTCGGAATTTCGGTAACGCTCGTCGGGATGTTGCTGGCAGCGAGTACGGGCATCGTTGGTGCGACGGTAGTGACGATGGGTTTGTTATCGCTGCCGACGATGCTCAAGCGTGGCTATTCGCCCGAGATCGCGACGGGCACCATCTGCGCATCGGGTACGCTCGGGCAGATCATTCCGCCGTCCATCATTCTCGTCATGCTGGGTGACGTGATGACAACGGCCTATCAACAGGCCCAGCTCGAGATGGGCAACTTCTCGCCCAAGACCGTTTCGGTCGGGGATCTGTTCGCGGGCGCGCTGATCCCCGGCTTGCTGCTCGTCGGCTTATACATGCTGTACATTCTGGGCCTTGCGTTCTTCCGCCCTGCCGTGATGCCGCCGCATCAGCCCGGACCCGACGAACGCGTCTCGCTTGTGCGGGTTATCAAGGCCCTGGCGCCGCCGCTGATCCTCATCTTTGCGGTACTCGGCTCCATTCTCAAGGGCCTCGCCACGCCGACCGAGGCGGCCGGCGTTGGCGGCATGGGCGCGCTGCTGCTCGCGGTGTTGCGGCGGGAGCTGAACCTCGAGCGGTTGCGGGACATCATGCGCGCGACCTTGCGCATCAGCAGCATGGTTTTTCTTATCCTGATCGGCGCCTCGATTTTTTCGCTCGTGTTCCGCGGCTACGGCGGCGATGACGGGGTGCGTGCCATCCTCGAGTCCCTGCCGGGCGGCGTCGTAGGCGCCGTGGTCGTCGTCATGCTTGTCATGTTTTTGCTGGGCTTCGTGCTCGACTTCATCGAGATTACGTTCGTCGTAGTACCGATTGTCGGTCCTGTCCTGCTCGCGATGGGCCTCGATCCGGTCTGGCTCGGCATCATGATCGCCATCAACCTGCAGACCTCGTTCCTGACGCCGCCGTTCGGTTTCGCCTTGTTCTATTTGCGGGGCGTCGCGCCACCGTCAGTCACCACGGCTGAGATCTACCGTGGCGCCATTCCCTTCGTCGCGATTCAGCTCTTCGCGCTCTTGCTGATTGCGGCGTTTCCCGATCTTGTAACCTGGCTGCCCGGGAGGATATACGGCTCATGAAACTCGTGATCCTGGCAATGCTATTGCTGTCTTGCGTGGCGTGCAGCAACCAACCGGAGGTCGAGGGCTCGGCGCTCAGTGACGGCTCGACGATCTATACGTTCCGCTGCGACGACGACTGGGCGCAGTGCTACTCGGCCGCCGCCAAAGCCTGCGGAAACCGGGGGTACGAGGAGCTCGATCGCGCCGCGGACGGGTCGCTCACCAACGCCGGGCGCCTGCAGCCGCGGGTGTTCACCGAGGGTGGGCGTGACAACGAAGTCTATGACGAAAGCGTTCGTGCGGACGTTGCGTCGCGAGTGATTACTGTGCGCTGCAAGACACCCTGATTCCGGCTTCAGTAGTCGCGAGCCGCGAGGTATTCCTTTTCGGAGATTCGTGAGTTCGCGGCGGCCTTCTCGAGGAAGTCGAAATAGGCCTTGCCGATTTTCGCCGAGGCGGGGTCGTTCGCCATCAACTCTTCCACGACTTCTTTTGCGATCGATTTCAGCAGCGACAGGACTTCCCGTGGGAACGGCCGTATCTCGATGTTCGGGTCCTGCTCCAGCTGCGCCAGCGACATTGCATTGCCGTTGGTGTATTCGGCGGCCATGTCCGTGGTGACGCTCTGGCAGGTGGTCTCGACGATCGCCTGCAGGTCGGGCGGCAACGAATCCCAGGCCGCCTTGTTGACGATGGTCTCGAGGCCGGGCCCGGGTTCCTGCCAGCCCGGGTAGTAGTAGTAGCGGGCCGCCTTGTGCAGGCCAAACGAAGAATCGTTGTAGGGTCCGACCCATTCGGTCGCATCGATGGCGCCGGTTTGCAGCGCGGTGAAGATCTCAGCGCCAGGCAACGTCACCGGCGTTCCGCCCGCGCGTCGCAGCACCTCGCCCCCCAGGCCCGGGATGCGCATTTTCAGGCCCTTGAGATCGTTAATCGAGTTGATTTCCTTGTTGAACCAGCCACCCATCTGCACGCCCGTGTTGCCGGTCGGGAACGGCACGAGGTTGAACGGTGCATAGAGCTCGCGGTAGAGCTCGAGGCCGCCACCGTAGTAGAGCCAGCCGTTGAGCTCCGTGTTGGTCATGCCGAAAGGAATGGCCGTGAAGAACTGCGCCGCGTCCACCTTGCCCTTGTGGTAGTACGACGCCCCATGACCCATTTCGACGGTACCGCGCGAGACGGCATCGAACACCTCGAAGGCCGGTACCAGCTCACCCGCACCGTAGATCTTGATCCTGAGGCGGCCGTTGGAGGCCGCTTCGACACGCGTTGCCACGTTCTCCGGCGCCATCCCAAGGCCCGGGAATTTCGGGGGCCAGGACGTGACGCACGACCATTCAAAGGTTTCGGTGCTCGCGGCTGCTCCGTTGCCACAGTCGCTCGTGTCCCGGGCACAGGCACTCAGACCTGCTGCTGCGGCCAGTCCGCCTACGAATTCTCTTCTTTTCATGGTCATTCCGGAGTGTGAAGTTGTGCGGCTAGTGTATTGGTCGCCCGGCAGATTGCCAAACGACGCCATAATCATAAAGTGGGATTCGAATGACCATTATAATACCCACTTTATTGTCTATTTAGGCCAAAATACGATCTTGAGGTAGCAATTATAGCGAAATTAGCCCCGATCACGGGGATCGGGGCTACACCTTCCGTGGTCCGACCGGCAGATACCCCGTTTTCGGCCTTCCATGGCGTCTCGGGTCGGCTGTTTTCGGGCCGTTGTTCCCACCGGTCGGTCGAACAAGTCTCCCACGCGGCTGGCGCAGATGTGGCTTATCATTCTCCCGCTTGCGTTCACAAAGACCCAGGCACCGCCAAAAACAAGGACTCTAACGAGAAATGATCGGATTGCTGCAGCGCGTATCGCGAGCCGAGGTCAGCGTGGGAGACCGGACCATCGGGAAAATCGGTCGCGGCCTCATGGTGCTCGTCGCGGTACATCGGGATGACACCGAGAAAGACGTGGCTCGCCTTGCGGAGCGCCTGCTCGGCTACCGGGTGTTCCCGGATGACGAAGGCCGCATGAACCTTAGTGTTCGCGATATTGAAGGAGGGCTGCTGCTCGTGCCCCAGTTCACGTTGACGGCGGACACGAAGAAGGGAACCCGGGCGAGCTTCACCAAAGGCGCCCCACCGGAGAAGGCGGCCGCCTTTTTCGACGAGCTGGTGGCACGCTGTCGCAAGGCGCTCAGCCAGGTCGAAACCGGCGAATTCGGCGCCGACATGCAGGTCAGCCTGACCAACGACGGCCCCGTCACCTTCTGGCTCTCCACCCAACCCAAATAGGGTACCGGACACCGTATTTATTGATCGCGCCCGAAAATAGGGTGTCCGGTACCGTATTTCGGGAAATAGGGTGTCCGGTACCGTATTTGGTGGGGGACGCCGGATTGGTGACACGTGTACGGTTTTGTTGCGCCGGTAGGGTTATCATGAACATAATTCGCGGCTTAAGTGCAGGGGCATCGCCCCAGGAGAGACAAGATGTTTGCCAACATTGGTCCGTGGCAATTACTGATCATTCTGGTCATCGTGCTGGCTATTTTCGGAACCAAGAAGCTCCGGACGCTCGGTACGGACCTCGGCGGTGCCGTTAAGGGCTTTCGTTCTGCCATGAACGAGGCGGAAGATACGGCTGACAAAATCAGCGACGAGTCCAAAGACGCCGATTTCGACAGCACGCCCGCTGAAGAACCCCGCAAAGAAAAAGACGCCTAGACAGCGGGGCACCCCATGTCCGGTATCGCCGGTTCGGAACTACTCCTTCTGTGTATCATCGGGCTCCTCATCCTGGGGCCCGAACGCTTGCCGCGCCTTGCCCGCCAGATAGGCAGCTGGGTCGGCAAGGCGCGCCAGATGACGCGTGCCATGCAACGCCAGATTGAGGAAGAACTCGATGCAGAGAAGAATCTCGGTATCGACCCCAAGGATCTCGATCCGCGCAACCTCATGACACCGCGAGAAGACGACACGTACTCGCCGTTACACGACGAGGAAGACGACGAGGTCGTACCGGCGCCCGAAACAAAGGCTGAGAAACAGGCGTAATGGCTGACGATCGGAAAGAAGACCTGTCGGAAGGCACGCTGCTGTCGCACCTGGTTGAACTGCGCGGCCGCCTGTTCAAGATCTTCGGCGCTGTATTTCTCGTGTTCCTCGCGTTGCTACCGTTTGCCAAACCCCTGTTCAATTACGTCGCCGAACCGCTCGTCAGCGTCGTACCCAACGGTGAACTGATCGCGCTCAGTCCCGTGTCGCCACTCACCGCGACCCTCGCATTGACGTTTTACGTCGCGCTGTTCATTTCGATGCCGATCATCCTCTACCAGGTGTGGGCATTCGTCGCGCCCGGCCTGTACCTGAAAGAAAAACGCTTTGCGCTGCCTTTGCTCGCGACGAGCATCATCCTGTTTTTTGTCGGCATGGCGTTTGCCTATTTTGTGGTCTTTCCGCTCATCTTCGGCTTCGTCTCGACGTTCACACCCGACACAGTTAACTACCAGCCCGACATGACGGAATATGTCAGCTTCGTAATGATGGTCGTGCTCGTGTTCGGCCTGGCCTTCGAGACACCCATCGCGACCGTCCTGCTCGTCGTTACCGGGATTACGACGTCAAAAAAACTGGGGCAAGCACGTCCATACGTGTTTCTCGGCGCTTTCGTCATTGGCATGCTGCTCACACCGCCGGATGTCATAAGCCAGACCATGCTCGCCGTCCCCGTCTACCTCTTATACGAACTGGGAATATTCATGTCGCGCCTCGTCTCCGCCGGCGAGCGGGAACCGGCGGAGGACGCCGCTGTCAAGTAGCAGGGTGCGTCGCAAATAGTGTTTAATGCCAAGGCCCAGCACGCAGCCAACAAGTAGAACGGCGCCTAACGCCATCCCGGGGGAAATATGACCGAATCCGTAGCCGCTCCGGCGGAAGACTATTCGCACGACGACGAGCTCTGGGGCCACCCGAAAGGCCTGTACGTTTGCTTCACCACAGAGCTTTGGGAGCGCTTCTCGTTCTACGGGATGAAGTTCCTGCTGGTTCTGTATTT
>CBDUMZ010000058.1:0-15136 GCA_965368465.1 uncultured Chromatiales bacterium | reverse complement strand
GAACAGCCCCAGCCCCAGGATGCTGGCCCAGTGCGGCCGGCGGCGAGTCCTTATGTCGTAAATAATCAGCGCTGCAAACAGCGCCAACTCGAGAAGCAGTATGAAAGGCGCCGGACCGCCCGGAACGGTAACGAGGCGTGCTGCTGCGGGATCGATAATGAGGATGCCCGCCAACAACATCAGCCGCTTGTGCGCGTCGGGTGTACGACGATTGGCGAGTGCGAGCCCGTAGGCGATGACGAAGTTGACGATGTCGGTGAACGGAAACATCACCGACGCGGCCGGCGACAGGCCCGCGATACTGAACTCCGGATTCGCGTAGGCGCCGCGAACAACGAGGTAACCGAGAACGACCATTGCCGTCGCAAGCGCGATGCTCGTCTTGCCGAGGGTCATGTGCAAGCGGATATTGCCGGAGCCGGCTAATTGCGCCTGAGTGCAAAAGAGAACAAACCAGCCGAGGAATACGACGGCATGAATGTGCACCAAAAGAGGTATCGTGGAAATACCACCGGGCCGCACGAACGCGGCGGCAGCAAAGCCACTGATTACGATGGCTGTGAGAACCAGCCCCATGTGCAGAAAAAATCGACCGTGCGTTTCTTGTTGTTGTTGCACGCATTTTCTCCCTGGTTTTAGTGGTGTTCGGACTCCGGCTTGAGCGCCCGCCTCATCAGGGCCTCGACCGCCTCACGCGGGGACGCGCCCTCATAAAGAATGCGGTAGACCTGGTTGACGATCGGCATCTCGATGCCGAGTTCCGCAGCGACGTCATGCACGGCCTTGGCGGCCTTTACGCCTTCGACGACCTGCTGGATTTCTTCCTGCGCTTCTTCAATCGTCTTGCCCGCCGCGAGCGCCAGCCCCATGCGACGGTTGCGCGACAGGTTGTCCGTGCAGGTCAGGACGAGATCGCCCATGCCGGCAAGGCCCATGAACGTTTCTTTCTTGGCGCCGAGGGCGACGCCGAGACGCATCAGCTCCACGAGGCCGCGGTTGATCAGCGCGATGCGCGTGTTGGCGCCGAAACCGAGCCCGTCCGACATGCCGGCACCAATGGCGAGCGCGTTCTTGACCGCACCGCCGACCTCCACACCGATGATGTCGTCCGAGGTATAGGCCCTGAAATTGTCACTCGAGATGGCCACCGCCAGCGCACGCGCGAAATCCTGATCGTTGGAGGCGATGGTCATGGCAGTGGGCAGGCCGGCGCCGACTTCCTTGGCGAAGGTCGGGCCGGACAAAACCGCGACCGGGAAGTCCGGGCCCAGTACCTCCGCGGCCACCTGGTGTGGCAGCTTGCCGGTACTGAGCTCGAAGCCTTTCGTAGCCCAGCACACGCGAGAGTCCGCTGCGAGCAGGGGCTTGATCTTCGTCAGGGTATCGCGCAGTCCATGACTGGGAACGACAATGAGCACATCGCGCGCGCCCTTGAGACACTCTTCGAGATCGGGGTAGGCGCTCAGGTTCTCCGGGAACGGGACATCGGGCAGGTAACGCTTGTTCTCGCGGTCGTGGACCATCGCCTCGAGCAGGTCCAGTTCCACGACACCGCCGAGGCGTACGTCGCAACCGACGCGTGCAAACTGCAGCGCCAGTGCGGTTCCCCAGGAACCCGCACCGATGACCGCAATCGTTTTCGGACCCGACTCGCTAATTAGTGCGTCTCCGACTGCGCCGACTCAGCCTGCGCGGCGGCGGCCTGCTGCTTCGACTGCATGTACAGCGCGTCGAAATTGATCGGCTGCAGGACGAACTCGGGGAAGCCGCCCTTCTGGATCGTCCCGGCGACCGCTTCGCGAGCGTAAGGGAACAGGATGTTCGGGCAGAAGCTGCCCGTAATCGCTGCAAGTTCCTCGCCGTCGTAACCGGCGATCTCGAACAGGCCCGCCTGGTGAACTTCCACGAGGAAGAGCGTCGTGTCTTCCTCCTTGGCTTCGACGGTAATCGTCAGCACGACTTCGTGGACGTTGTCTTCAACGAGCTTGTGCGAGCTGCGCAGATTGAGATTGGTCTGCGGTTTCCATTCGGCACCCTTGAACACCGCCGGTGCCTGGGGGGACTCGAACGACATGTCTTTGATGTAGATCTTGCTGATGGCCAGTACTTTCTCAGCGGCCTTTTCCTGCTCTGCCATGATGGTTCCTGTTTTCTCTATAGTTGGATTTTCTTACGGCAAGGCCTAGCCTCGCTTCTTGCCTTTGCCCGATTTGCTCTTCGTTTTCTTGCCCGTTACGACCGGGAGGCCGGCCTGGGCCCAGCCGTTCATGCCGCCCTTCAGGCCGTACACACTCTCGTAGCCGCTCTTGCGTAACATGTTGACCGTGCGCGTGGACGAAATACCGTTGTCGCAAACCGCAACCACGGGCCGGGTCTTGTCCTGCGCCAGCGACTCGGTTTTGGCCTCGAGTTCGTCGTGCGGGATGCTGCGCGCGCTCACAATGTGCCCGCGGCCGTAAGCTTCGGCGCTGCGCAGGTCCACAACCAATGCGCCGTTGTTGATCAGCCTGACGGCGTCGGTGACTTCAATATTGATCGTCCCGCTGGCCTTGCGGCGCAATTCGGAGAAGATCGCCACGAAAAAGCTGACGACTAAAGCGAGCACCAGCAACGTATGGTTGCCCGTGAATTCCAGAATTTTGTCCATGAATCAACAGTTTCGGCGCGGGATTTGCGCCTCGAAGATGTTAAAAGCCGCGATTATACCCGTTTGGGGGAGAGTGAATAGCCTCGAAACGCTACACTCGGCGCCCATGTGGTCCAGAACCCTTACAACCCTTCTGCTGCTTGGGCTTGCGGCGGCCGCCCCGGGCCAGGATGGCAATGGCGAACTCACCAAGGTGAAGGAACAGGAGCTCGAAGAGGTCCGTGAGCGCATTTCCGAGCTGAAACAGAGCATGGATGCCGCGGCCAGGGAGAGGGACCGCCTGACCGGCGAGCTGCAGGAACTCGATGTCGCGATCTCGGAGCAGCGCATGCGCATCGCGGATATCGAGCGGGACCAGGCGTACACGGCCAACAAGAAGCAAAAACTCGACCAGGAGCTTGCCGACCGGGAGCGCCACCTGGACGAAGAGTCGGCCGCGCTTGCGGCCCAGGTTCGAACGGCGTACATGAGCGGCAGCCAGGAGAAGATCAAGTTGCTGCTCAACCAGCGCGACCCGGCCACGCTCGGCCGTCTCATGGCGTACTACCGGTACCTGAACGACTACCGCGCCGGGAATATCGAGGCCGTTATCGAACAGATCCGCAAGCTGGACGAACTGCGGGCACAGATCGCTGCCGAGGAAGCGCGACTGGCGACCCTCGCCCGCGCGCGCTACGACGAACTCGGTCGCCTCGGCCGGTCGCAGGACGAACGCAAGGCCGTACTCGCGACGCTGCGCCGGAAGATCGCTGACGAGGGCGCAGAGGTTGAGCGCCTGGCCGCGCAGGAGCGGGACCTGACACGCCTCATTGCCGAGTTGACGAGCATCCTCAGCGACTACCCGATTTCGTCCGAGCAGCCCTTCAGCGAACACAAGGGCAAGCTGACCTGGCCGGTCGCCGGGCGCCTGCTGCACGACTTCGGCCAGCCGCGCGTCGGCGGCAACATCAAGTGGAACGGTGTGGTACTGGCGGCGCCACGGGGACGCGAAGTGCGTGCCGTGTATCACGGCAGGGTGGCCTTCGCGGACTGGCTCGCCGGTATGGGCCTGCTCGTCATCGTCGATCACGGCGAGGGTTACATGACGCTCTACGGATACAACGAAACGATCCTCAAGGACACGGGCGACTGGGTGGCCCCGGGCGATGTAATCGCGACGGTCGGCGACAGCGGTGGCCAGGCCGAGGTCGGGCTCTACTTCGAGCTGCGGCGTGGCACCAGGCCGGAGAACCCGCGGCGATGGATAACCAGGACGCCGGGCAGCTGATGTTGTTGGCACCTGCGACTTATTGACCTGTCGCTCACCTTCCAGCCTGTCGCTGTGCTAAGGTCGAGGATCGAAACTCGGAAGCTCGTATGTCGTTGAAAGTTCGCGCGGTTTTGGTTGTTGTGATCGGTTTGGTCATGGGCTTGAGCCTGTCGATCGGCGGTGGCCTGATCGGCAATGGCCGCGCACCGGACAAGGAAGAGCTGGCCTGGGAACAGGCCAGGTTGTTCGCGGAGGTGCTCGAACGCGTCAAGCGCGATTACGTTGAGCCCATCGACGACGCGGAGCTTCTCGAAAGCGCGATTCGCGGCATGGTCAGTGACCTTGACGCGCATTCCCAGTACCTCGACGCCGGCGAGTACCGTGACATTCGTATCAGCACGACCGGCAGTTACACGGGCGTCGGGATTGAAGTGGATGAGGTCGGCGGCAACGTCGTCGTCGTCACGCCCTTTGCCGATTCGCCGGCAGCCCGCTCGGGGATTCGCAGCGGCGACCAGATCGTTGCCGTGGACGACGTCGCTGTCGCAACACATGGACTGCAGGAGACCATCGGTCGTCTTCGTGGCCATGCCGGCTCCAGTGTCAAGATCAGCGTGCTGCGCGACGACGAAGTCATCGATCACGAGGTGCGTCGCCAGATCATTCGCATGACCAGTGTGCACAAGGAGTTCCTGGCGCCGTCCTACGGTTACGTCAGGGTAAGCCAGTTCAGCGAAAACACGGCCCGCGAACTCAGCCAGGCCGTCGACGATCTGCAGGATGCCAACCATGGCATGCTGGAGGGGCTCGTCCTGGACCTGCGCAACAATCCGGGTGGTGTACTCGATTCTGCGGTCGATGTAACAGACCTGTTCCTGGACGCCGGTGTGATCGTCACGGCGGATGGCCGCTCGATTGATTCGCGGTTCACGCGCTCGGCACATCGCGGCGACATTCTCGACGGCGCGGCCCTGGTCGTCATCGTCAATGGCGGGTCTGCGTCGGCCTCGGAGATCGTCGCGGGCGCGCTCCAGGACCACAATCGTGCGCTTATCGTGGGCACCGAGACATTCGGCAAGGGCCTGGTCCAGACGGTTGTGCCGCTCTCCAAGGGTCGGGCGATCAAGCTGACGACGTCGCGCTATTACACGCCGTCGGGCGACTCGATTCACGAGGTCGGTATCACCCCCGATGTGTACGTGGGGGACACGCCGGGGTTCCCGGACTTCAGCCTGTCGGGCCTGCTGGATCGCGAACGCGACATGCAACTGGCCGAAGCTATCGGGCACCTCGAGGCGCGCCCGGTGATGCACAGCGCCGCAGAGTGACGTGTACTGGCGCGGCCTGCTAGCGACGATCCTCTTCCTCTGTAGTGTCCCGTCGCTGGCGGACACGCCGCGGATCGCAATCATCATCGACGACCTTGGCTATCATTTTGCCAACGGTCACCGGGCCATCCTGCTGCCCGGACCCGTAACCTTTTCCTTCCTGCCAGGTGCGCCGAACGCGCGGGCGCTGGCGGAGCACGCCAACGAGCGCGGCAAGGAGGTCCTGCTGCACTTGCCGCTGCAGGCCGCGGCGGACGACGGGCAGCGCCGCGAGCCGTCGGAAATAGGCATGGACATGAGCCGTGAGCGCCTGGGCCTGGTCCTCAACGACGCCCTGCAATCGGTTCCGCATGTGTCCGGGATCAACAGCCATCGAGGCTCGCTCATGACCCGCCACCCGGGCCACATGCGCTGGCTCATGGAAGAAATCAGCGCCCATGAGCATCTGTTTTTCATCGACAGTTACACACACCATGAAAGCGTCGCATTGCAGGTTGCCCGTGAAACCGGCGTCGATGCGATCAAGCGCGACGTGTTTCTCGACCCGGACCCGTCACCCGAAACCGTTGCCCGGGAGTTCGAACGCATGAAGGCCCTTGCACGGCAACGCGGCCAGGTCATCGCCATCGGGCACCCCTACCCGGCAACGCTGGACCTGCTGGAGCGGGAGCTGCCGCTGCTAGCAGAACAGGGGTTCGAGCTTGTCAGCGTCAGCGAGTTGCTCAAATGAGTTTCTACCAGGACCGCGTGTTGCCGCACATGATCAACCTCGCCTGTGCGAGCAAGCCGACGCGAAGACAACGCGAAAAAATCGTGCCCCGCGCCTACGGAGACGTGCTCAAACCGCATGGTCACCTGTTCTTCTGCGAGCACGGCAAGGCGCCGGACGACGATGTCAGCCGGTGGCAGCAGCGCCTGAACGCCGGGTGGCGCCTGGTCGCCGGCGGTTGCAACATGAATCGCGATATACCCGGGCTGCTGCGGATGGGTGGCTTCAGGATCGAGGACGACCAGCGGATGTATCTTCCCGGAATCAGGGCGCTAAGCTATAACTATTGGGGGGCCGCACGTTGAACCCGGGCGCGGTAATCCCCTCTAAGACAAACATGCGTAAACGACAACTCAGCACAATAATCCTGGCGCCCCTCCTGGCGTTCCTGGCCATGCCGGCGATCGCGGGTGACACACGTACGTTATTCAATGATCCTGCGAGCATCCCGTCCGTGCTGCTGGTCCAGGCCGACGACGTGGCCTGCACCCAACAGTACGATCCCGTGTGCGGCACCGACGGCCAGACCTATAGTAACGACTGCGTGGCGCGCGTAGCCGGGGTCGAGGTAGCGAGCAAGGGCCGCTGCGCAAGCGAAGAAGAATCCGGCTGCCCGGAGACGTTCGACCCGGTATGCGGGGTCGACCGCAATACCTACATCAACGAGTGTTTCGCGTCGAAGTCGAATGTCGAGATCGCCGGCCTGGGCGCGTGCACGCCGAACGGTTGCCCGAGTGTCGTCGAGCCCGTGTGCGGCATGAACGGCCGTACCTTCATCAATCGCTGCGAGGCCAATGCGGAACGTGTGCCTGTGCAGCGCACGGGCACCTGTGACTTCGACAACTGCCCGAAGGTGTATGCCCCGGTGTGCGGCGACGGCAAGACCTACGACAACGCCTGTTTTGCCGATGCCGCGGGCGCCCAGACCCTGATCGAGGGCGCATGCGGCGTTCGGGCATGCCCGATACTGTTCATACCGGTCTGTGGTGCCGACGGCATGACTTACAGCAATGCCTGTCACGCGGAACGGCGCGGTGTGCGGGTGGAGTACGCCGGCGTCTGCGAGGACATGGGACGCAACTGTCCCGATGAGTATTCCCCGGTCTGCGGCATGGATGGCGTGACCTACGACAACGAGTGCCAGCTCGATAACGCAGGCGTCACGAAGGCTTACGCAGGAACCTGCGTCGGCGACTAGAAACGCGGTCTATTGCCTGCCGATGGTCACGCTCAGGACCAGGGCCTCGGGCTCTTCCTTGAAGTGCCGGACGACGACCGGCTTGATGAGCCGCGCCAGGTCATCGACGGTCAGGTCGCCGGCTTCCGCCTGCTCGATGGCGACCGTTACCCGGGCAAGTCGCCCGTTGACGATATTGAAGCCCATCGAACACTTGAAACCGTGCGTGTCGTAAAGCTCGGCTTCGGCCGCTCTCGCCACGGCCATGGTGTCAAAGAGTCCTCCCGCCTCCCCGCCACACGCGGACAGGCCGATGAGCAGCAGCAAGGGCAGCAGACGCGTTCGCATTCTCATCGCCACGCCGGGTGCAGGCGCCCTTTCTCGCCTTTCGTGTAAGGCAGCCAGACAAGGCCGGTAATCGCGACGTTGATATCCGTGCTCTTGGCACGTACGACGATCTCGCTGAGTTCCTCGGACTGGGCATCAAAGGAGGTGTCGAGATCGGCGATCTCCTTTTCGAGTTGTGCATTCAGTTCGGCAATATCCGCTTTCACTTTCTCGGCGGTTTGCGTCGCGCGCACCACGTCGGCGGCCTCTTTGCTGGCGGTCCCGGCCGTCTTGATCGCCGAGCCGACCTTGGTTGCCGTGCTGGCCGACAGTTTCTTGCGACCGAGCACGGCACCGAGGATCGCGGTGCCAAACGAGATGGCCGTATCCAGCTTCTTCTTCGTCGATTGCTCTTTCTGCACGGCGATGGCCTGTTCGGCCCGCATCAGGCGATTCTCGAGCGTGGTTGCCTTGGTCGCGTAGCGTTTACGAATCTTCGCGATGGCCGCATCGCGTTTTTCGCTGGCCGCGTCCTGCAGGCGGGCGCGGAAGTCGCCTTCCGTTTCCGACGCCAGCGACGTCAATCTAAAGCGCTTGCTGCGGAACAAGGTAATGTTCTCGTTTTGCCGTAACCAGCGCTTGTAGTCTTTGCCCCAGGCGGCATACGCTTTCGCGTTGTCGGCGGCCGCCGGGCAGTCCGCGTAGCTCGCATCCGCCTCGCCGGCCTCCTCGAGATCGTCGATCGACAGGTCCAGCGCCTCGCTGTTGTCCCAGTCGATATCGACGGGACCATCCTCAAACTCGACCGTGTGCAAAACCTCGCGCTCATCTTCGATGTTGTAGCGCGCACTCGTGAACACGACGTCACCACCGGCGATGAGGCGCGGGTGATACACGATCTCCTCGCCGCTGCCCCGCACGTAGAACTGGTCGATAGACGGCGGCAGTGCCGGGGCCGTGTCCTGTGTCTTGCGTTTCGGTTTGGAGACCGCTTTCTCCGCGGCTGCGGCCTTGTTCTTCTCGGTCTTCATGAGCGCGCGAATATGGTTGCGCGTCATCGGGCCGGCGAGGTAGGACAATACCCAGCGCGTATTGAACACGACGGGCTCGTCCTCGTGAACGTTGTGCAGCAGGAAGCGCCGCTTGCCGAGGCCGGCGATTGTGCGCTCCATCTTCTGTTTGTCGAAATTGCCGGCCGTCGCCCCTTCGAGACCCTCCATGACGCGTGCCTTGTCGCGTTCGGTCTGCAGGCGCCCGATAAACCAGGTGCCCGTGTTGGACAGACCCTTGTAGTCGAGGTCGACCGGGTTCTGCGTTGCAAGCACGAGGCCGACGCCGTATGCACGCGCCTGTTTGAGCAGCGTGAGGAACAACCGCTTCGACGGCGGATTCGCGACCGGCGGCATGTAGCCGAAGATCTCGTCCATGTAGAGGATCGCGCGCAGGCTGGACGTGCCGGGCTGTGCCCGCATCCAGCCGATCAGCTCGTTGAGCAGCATCGACACAAAGAACATGCGCTGCGCGTCGTCGAGGTGTGAAATCGACATCACGGAGATGCGCGGTTTGCCTTCGCTCGTGTACAGCAGGTTCTTCGCGTTGAGTGGCGTACCCTGCATCCAGGCCTCGAAGCCCGGTGCGGCCAGCAGGTTGTTCAGCGCCATGGCCAGCGTGAAGCGGTCCTTGGCGGGGAAAAACGAATCGAGGTTCATGACGCCGACCTTGGTAATCGGCGGGTTCTGTATTTCCCCGATGAGTGCCGGAACATCCAGGTTGCGACCTTCCTTCCACGCGTTGTCGAGCAGCCGCGAGATCAGAATGTGCTCACGACTCGAGACCGGGTCGGCATCCATGTCCAGTAGCGTCAGGATACTGGTTGCCGTCGCCTGCACGCGTTCGCGATACAGGTCGACGTCGTCGATGAGCGCCTGCGCGGGTGCGTCGAAAGAGTGCAGCACGGACACGGGCAAGCCGGAGTTGCTGCCCGGTGTATAGATGGCGAGATCGGCATTCTTGCGCAGCTGCGCAATGCGCTCGCCCGTCTGGCCCCACTCCCCGAGTCCCTTCTTCCAGAGCGCCGCCTGCGCCGCCGCGAACTCGTCCGGCGTCTGCCCCTTGTCGAGCGCCGCGCGCTCGTTGATCCACGGGCGAAAGTCTTCGGGCTTCAACTGCGGGAACGTGAGCAACAGGTTGCCCATGTCGCCTTTCGGGTCGATAGCGATCACGGGGATGTGATCGAGCGCGGCCTCTTCGAGAATGCCGATGCCAAGCCCCGTCTTACCTGAGCCCGTCATGCCGATGATGGCAGCGTGCGTCGTCAGGTCCTTGGAGTCGTAGAGGACCGGCTCATCCGTGAGCGTCTGTGCCTCCATGTCATAACGTTTGCCGAGGTAAAAAGCCCCAAGCTTCTCGAAGTCGTACATGTGTTTGTCCTAACTTGGCGGATACGTATAGCTGGCCGCGAAACCGAGCGGTATTCCTATCGCGTAGTAGATCAGCAGGAAGGTCGTCCAGGTAGCGAGGAACCACAATGAATAAGGCAACATCATCGCCGCCAGCGTGCCAATACCGGTGCCCTTTACATAGCGCTGGCAGTAGACCACGACAAGCGGGAAATACGGCATCAGCGGCGTGATGATATTCGTGCTCGAGTCACCGACGCGGTACGCGGCCTGCGTGAGATCCGGCGAGACGCCCAGCGCCATGAGCATCGGCACGAAAATTGGTGCCAGCAGCCCCCACTTGGCGCTCGCCGAGCCGACGAACAGGTTGACGAAGCCGGTCAGCAGCACGATGCCGACGATCAGGATCGAAGGATAGTCCTCCAGGCTCTTGAGCATTTCGGCGCCGGCGAGCGCGAGCAGCGTGCCGAGGTTTGACGCGTTGAACGCGTACACGAACTGCGCAATGAAGAACATGATGACGAGGTAGTACGCCATCGTCTGCATCGAGTGCGACATGCCGTCGATGACGTCCTTGATGCCCTTCATCGTGCCCGCGACGTAGCCGAACACGATGCCCGGTATCAGGAACAGGAAGAAGATCAGCGCGACGATCGACTGCATGATCGGCGCGCCGAAGGACACGAGCTCGCCGTTTGCGTCCCGCCACGGGGATGTTTCCGGCACGAGTGTGGCGGCGAGAATGACGATGCCGAGCAGCATGGCGAACAACGCCCACCGCAGACCCTTGCGCTCCTCCGGCTTCAGGTCGTGAAGCTCCGGCAGGTCTTCGGCGTTGCCGTCGATCGGCGTGTTCGCGAGGCGCGGTTCGACGATGCGGTCCGTGATCCACCAGCCGAGGCCGATTATCAGGAACGACGATGACGCGGTGAAGAAGTAGTTATTAAGCGTATTGACCTCGATAGCCGGGTCGAGCAGCTGTGCGCCACCCAGCGTCAGGCCCTGTAGCAGCGGATCGAGTGCGGCCGGCAGGAAGTTTGCCGAGAAGCCGCCGGACACACCGGCGAACGCTGCCGCAATACCGGCCAGCGGATGCCTGCCTGCGGCATAGAAGATGACGCCGCCGATCGGGATGACGAGGACGTAGCCGGCATCGACAGCGGAATGGCTCATGATGCCGACGAGGATGACCATCGGCGTAAGCAGCCACCTGGCCGTGACGTTCAACAAGGCGCGAATGCCGGTCGTGATGAAGCCGGAATGCTCGGCGACGCCGATACCGAGCATGGCGACCAGCACGGTACCGATCGGGCCGAACGTGACGAAATTCGTCACGAAGCCGGTCATGAATGCCGTGAACGCCGATCCGGTAAGTTGGTTGGCCACCTCGATCGGTGCCTGGGTGCGAGGGTCGATGTAACTGAACGTGAAATAGGACAGCAACCACGACAAAATCCAGACGATGAACAGCAGTGCGATGAACAGCACGGCCGGGTCGGGAAGTTTGTTGCCGACACGTTCTACGGTGCCGAGAAAACCGCCCGGAGCGGCGGCTTGTTTTTGTTCAGACATGACGAATCCCCGTTCTTGTTATACGGGAAGCTTACTTGATCGGACCCCAAATTGGCACACCAGGGGCGGGGTCAGAGCCCTTGTGGAAAGGGCTCTGACCGTTGTGTCGGTGCCTACCAGCCGCAGGATCGGCCTGCGTTCTGCTCCTTGAGGTACTCCATGAGCGGCGCGAAATAATCGATGATCGCCGTGGCGTCCATCTCACGCGAGCCGGTCATGGCCTCGAGCGTGTCCTGCCAGGGCTGGGATGCACCGGCCTCGAGCAGGGCGTAGAACTTGTCACCGGCTTCCTTGCTGCCGTAAATGGAACAGTCATGCAGGTCGCCCTCGTACCCGGCGGTATCGCACAGCGAACGATGGAACTGGTACTGCAGGATGGCTGCGAGGAAATAACGTGAGTACGGCACGTTGGTCGGGATGTGGTACTTGGCGCCCGGGTCGAAGTCCGCTTCGGTGCGTTCGACAGCCGGCGCGATACCCTGGTACTTCGTTCTCAGGTCCCACCACGCCTGGTTGTAGTTGTCCGGCGTAATCTCGCCCGAGAACACACCCCAGCGCCACTCGTCGATGAGCTTGCCGAACGGCAGGAACGCGATGCCGTTGAGGGCCGTCTGCATCTGGCGGTTGAGCACCGCGCGCGGGTCTTCCTCGACGTCTTTCACGAGCCCGACTTCCGCGAGGTACTCGGGCGTCATCGACAGCACAATGGCATCGCCGATAGCTTCGTGAAAACCGTCGTGCGCGCCGCCCTGGAACAGCGGCGGCTGGTCCTTGTAGGCACGCTGGTAGTAGTTGTGCCCGAGCTCATGGTAGATCACGCGCAGCTCGTCGTAGGTCTGGTTGATGCACATCTTGATGCGCACGTCGTTGCCGCCGTCCATTCCCCAGGCGCTTGCGTAGCAGTCCACGTCGCGGTCCTGCGGGCGCGAGAACTGCGAGCGTTCCCAGAATGTATCCGGCAGGCGCGGCATGCCGAGCGAGGCATAGAAGTTCTCGGCGGAGCGGACCATCTCCTGCGGGGAGAAGTTCTTGGTCTTCAGCGTCGAGTCGACATCGATATCGCCGACGCCCGGATACGGCTCGAGCAGGTCGTACAGAGAGCCCCACTGCTGCGACCACATGTTGCCGAGCAGGTGTGCGGGAATCGGGCCGTCCTGCGGCACCTTGTCCTCGCCGTACACGTCACCGAGGGTTGCACGAACGTGGCAGTGCAGCTCATCGTACAGCGGCTTGACCTGGTCCCAGAGTTTGGCGGTTTCCGACTGGAAGTCGGCCGGGCTCATGTCGTAGTTGGAACGCCACATCTCGCCAACGTTGGCGTAGCCGAGTTCCGCGGCACCTTCGTTCGCAAGCTCGACAAAGCGCGCGTACTTGTCACGCATCGGTGCTGCGACGTCGCGCCAGCCGGTCCAGTAGTCGAGCAGTTCGTTGTAGTCGCGTGCCGTCGACATCTTCTGCTCGAGATCGGAGCCGAACAGGCACTCGCCGCCGTCACGGCAGTACTGGCCGGTGTTGTAGATGCCTTCCATGTCAGTCGCGAGGCTCGCGAGTTCCTTGCGCTTGGCGGCATCGCCCGGCGACGGGGCCGAGGTGCCCAGCTTGAGCAGGTCGAGAGCGCGCCGCGTGGCAGGATCCAGGTCCTGCCCGTCGTAAGCGAGGGCCTGTTGCACGGTCTCGCTGTGCCACTTCGCGTAACGCGCGCTCGCCGCGGTGGCAAGCACGGCCGTGTCCACGGTGATGTAGGTCGACCTGACCCACTGGGCGGCCTCGATCTCCCGGCCGAGCTCCCTGAGCTCGTCATTGACGCGGGCGACAAATGCCTGGGCCGTTTCGGTCGGTGCAGCGGCGGTGGTTTCTTCAGGCGCCTTTTCTGAACAGGCAACGGTTAACATGACGAGCGCCAGGCTCGCACAGAGTTTCACTAGGTTCTTCATAGTTCTTCCAGTCTTAATGTACGCCGTGCATCCAGCGACGCAGGATGGGCGAGATAATAATCATGAATATGCCGGCCCCGATGCCGAACCACATGAGGAATTCGAACAATTGCGTATAGGTCGCCGCCGAAGTCGCGATATCGGCAGTCTCTCCAGCCGAGGTGTCGATCGCGGCTATGCGACCGAGGCGCGTGGCAACGGTCTCGGACAACGCGGTCGCAAGAAACCAGGTTCCCATGCTGACGCCGACGACATTTCCAATGGACAGTTTCGTAACGGCCGAGAGACCCACGGGCGACAGGCAGAGTTCGCCGGTCGTATGCAACAGGTAGGCGAGCACCAGCCAGACCATGGCCACCTGTCCTGCCTCGTTCGGGAACTGGGCTCCGAACACGAGAGCCCCGAATCCCAGGCCGGCCTGCAGGATACCGAGGCCAAACTTGACGGGCGTGTTCGGCTCGAGGTTTTTCTTTGCGAGCCAGGTCCAGAGCGTCGCAAACGGAATTGCGAGCAACATGATGAAGCCGGCGTTCAGGGAGCCGAACTGCGCCGCCGTAAACGTCGTATCGCCCAGCGTTCGGTCAACGATACGGTCGGCATACAGGGTCATCGATCCGGCAGCCTGTTCAAACAGCGCCCAGAACACGATCGTCGAGAGGATCAGGACCATGAGAACGACGGTACGGCCAAACTCCTCGGAGTAGTGCGTAACGAACCCGTAGACAACAAAACCAACAATCAGCGCTATTGACAGGTAAAGCACTTCTTCGGCCACGGCCTCGATGCCGCCGATCGGGTGCAGGTTGGCAATCACGGCGCAGATGCCGGAGCAAATGGCGACCGCCGCGATCACGTAGGCCAACGTGTTGTTGTGATCTTTCTTCGTATGAATCATTGAATAAAGAATCAGGCCGACGATCGCGATAATCAGGAACACGTTCTGTGTGATCAGCACGATCGGTTCGTGCTGGACCAGCAGCCAGAACACGCCAAGCATCGGTATGCTGAGCAAATAGATCGCCCATTCGACATTGATCGGTCCGAGAGCGCTCTTCTTGAGTTTCTCGGGGTCACTCGGTTCGGCGTGCCCCTTGAGGTACTTCTGTCCATACAGGAACGTGAACAGCCCGATGATCATGCCGATACCGGCGGCGCCGAAGCCATAGCCCCAGCCATAGGTCTCGCCGAGCCATCCGCAGATCAGCGTCGCGGCGAAGGAACCGATGTTGATGCCCATATAGAAGATCGTGAAGCCCGAGTCGCGGCGCGGATCTTCCTTGGAGTAGAGTTTGCCGACGATCGTCGAGATGTTCGGCTTCAGGTAGCCAACGCCCATCACGATGAGCGCGAGAGCAAAGTAGAAGACCTTGAGTGCGGCGGTGTCGCGCATCATGATGTCTTCCGTCAGTACGGTTCCAGCCAAGAGGACATCGCCCGTAGCCAGGGTCAGGTTGTCGACGAGTGTCGTGCCGGCCGCATAGAACCGGGCCTGATGCCCTTCGACCGCCATCAATATGTGTCCAAGCGACAGACTGATGCCGCCGAACACGACCGACTTTCTCATTCCGAGGTACCGATCCGCGATCATGCCCCCGAGCAGTGGCAGTGCGTAGACGAGACCCGCGTAAGAGCCGAGGACATCCAGTCCCATCTCGTCGGTAAACAAATGGTATTTCGTCAAATACAGAACCAGCAGGAACTTCATCCCGTAGAACGAGAAGCGCTCCCAAAGCT
>CBDUMZ010000057.1:0-16529 GCA_965368465.1 uncultured Chromatiales bacterium | reverse complement strand
CGCAACGCCAGCAACGTTCGGCACCACAACCGCAGCAGCGTGCGACACCGCAGCGTCAGCAACGTTCGGCACCGCAACCGCAGCAACGCGCGACACCGCAGCGTCAGCAACGCTCGGCACCGCCGCCCCAACGTCAGCAACGCTCGGCACCGGCACCGCAGCAACAGCGATCGGCACCGCCGCCTCAGCGCCAGGCGCGCAGTGAGTCACGTTCGTCTCAGAAGAAGTCTGAACGTCGTCGCAGCGAACGCCGCTAGGCATCTTCCTCCCGGCCGCGCTCTTCGGGCGCGTCCGGGAGATTCTCTTTCGACGTCAATTCACGAGCGATGTAGACGATGCATCCCGCTGCAAACAGCGCAAGGATGATCGAGACGATTGCAATCAGGTTACCCATCACTTGATGTCGGCACCGTCATCGGCTTCATTATCCGGCCCCTTGAGGCGACCCGCCTTGCGCAATGCGTCGCGCAACACGAACTCGATCTGAGCGTTAAGACTGCGCAGGTCATCCTGCGCCCACCGTTGCATTGCACGGAGCGTCTTTTCCTCAATGCGCAGTGCAAATGATTTGCGTGCCGCCATACGTCGCCCCGGCTACCTGGACATCACGTGTACAGCGAGCTCGTGTTGAGAACCGGCTGCGCACTTTCGTCGCTGCACAATACGACCAGGAGGTTGCTGACCATCGCCGCCTTGCGCTCTTCATCGAGTTCGACAATGTTGTCTTCGTCGAGCGCATTGAGTGCCAGTTGCACCATGCCGACTGCCCCTCGTACGATCTGCTTGCGCGCCGCGATGATCGCCGATGCCTGCTGGCGCCTGAGCATCGCGTTGGCAATCTCGGGCGCGTATGCGAGGTGGGAGATGCGCGCCTCCACAACCGTGACACCGGCCTGCGACAGCCGATCCTGAATCTCTTCGCGTAGCGCGTGCGAAATTTCCGCGGGATTGCTGCGTAGTGCCATACCGCCCTCGTCCTCATGGGGCTCATAGGGATACGTTGTGCCCAGGTTTCGCAACGCCGACTCGCTCTGGATTTCCACGAAATTCACGTAGTCGTCTACTTCGAACAGCGCTTCGGCCGTATCGAAGACCTTCCAGACAACCACCGCCGCGATTTCGATCGGGCTGCCATTCGCGTCATTGACTTTCAGCTTGCCGCTCTCGAAATTACGCACCCTTACGGATACCGAGGCCTTGGCGTAAAACGGGTTCGCCCAGCGCAAGCCCGGCTCATGACAGGTGCCCACGTACTTGCCAAACAGCTGCAGCACCTTGGCTTCGTTGGGATGCACCATGAACAGCCCGGCCCAGCAAATAAGCACAACGATCGAGGCCAGCACCGAACCGATGAGCCCGGGAATGTTCTCTGCACTCCCTGCGAGGTAAATCATGTACGCGAAAACCAGTTGGGCCACTGCGAGTACTACGAGCATCAGGTACCCGGACGGCACGGATCGTTTTACTTCCCGGATCATTGTCCTCTCCTCAGCTTGCTGCTTCATATTGATATCATTTTGATATCTTTCTGGCGAAAAGGCAATTCGACATCCGGACTTATGTTAACTGCGAGGAATGGCAGGGCTCAGGTTTGGGCCAGTTTGGCGAGCTGAGCCTCGATTTGCGCACGAAACCGTTCGGCGATGGGTGCCTCGAGCAGGCGCCGCAACTCGTCGGCGTCATGCCGGATACGGTACTTGTGACGGAACAGGTCCAGTATGGAGACCCGGAACTCGGCCGTCTCGACCAGCGTGACGACGTCGCCGGCCTGCACTTCGCCCTCATTGAGAACTCGAAAGTAGATGCCGGGCCTCTCGGCCTTGCGGAAAGACAGGCCAAACCCGCTGTCCCGCATGCGCGCGGCTAACGTGTCACAGGGAATCCGCGGCGCCGTCGCCTCGAGAACGACCTCCCCGATCAGGAGCCGGTCACCGACATTCATGTCCGTCGGCAAATCCCGAATCGTGAGGTTCTCGCCGAACAGGCCCGGGTAGCACTCTAGCCCGGCCTCGGATGCCCACCAATCGTAGTCATCTGCGCTGTAGGCGTAGATCGCCTGGTCGGCACCGCCGTGATGTTGCGTCGCAACGATGGCGTCCCCGGGGATACCCAGGGTACCCACGCGCACCGCACCGTCTACCGGCTGCTTGCAGATGCCCGTTTCCTGGGATTTCTCCCGGTACGTGACCGCCTCGACGTTGCCGACATTAATACTCTCTAGCCGCATGACGTGTGTTTGCCCTTTGCACCGTTGCTGGGGCACTCCGCGAAGCGGGAATGCCAGCGCAGTATAGCCTCACGGGAAAGGACCTATGCATTGCGTCGCAAGAAACGTTCAAAATGCGTTACATTTCCGTTATTTTTTCGATACAATGTAACGCATGGCTAAAACCAAGGTATCCACGCTCAACCTCCGCATCGAGCCCGGCGTCAAGGAAGCCGTGCGCGAAGCCGCGGCCCGTGAGCACCGCAGCGTGGCCAACATGATTGAAATGCTGATTCGCCGTCACTGCGGCGAAACCGGAATCACCATCCCAGACCAGACCGAGTTTTTCCCGGGGAACAGAAATGGATGAACGTATGTTGAAGGCGATGGTTGCCGCCGGTGCCATCAAGCACATCAACATCATCGCCAGCGGCGCGCGCTTTCACGTTGAGGCGAAGACACCCAATGGGCCGATTACGGCTGAGACCCGCAAGGGCAAGGTACGAACCTGGGTAACGCTGGATGCAGCCGCCCGTTGGGTGCGCGGCCTCGGCATGGGAGGCGCGCACATCAACCTGACGCACTGGCAACCGGGCCAGCGCGAACTCGCTATTTAGGCGAGTCCCCGGCCTCGGTGCCGCTGTCCGGCCATGGGTTACCAAAGGGGAACGGCCTGTCGTCCGTGTTGAACGTCAGGAAGCGAATATTCTCGTAAATGTACGCGGCGAGGCTCTGCCCCACTCCGCGTAGTTCCCGATTGACCTCACCGGTGAACAGGACCCAGAGGAAGCCGAAAACGACAATCACCGAGCCGACGATGCTCGCCAGGCTGATCAACACGTAACTAATAATCATGAACAGGAAGCGCGTCCATGTAGCACGCGATTTCAGGTTCTCTTCGATTGGCTTTGCCGGTTCTTTCTGATCGACGAATGCTCGATCTACCGGAGGATTGGTGTCACTCATGATGGGTTCCTTACCTCATGCCGTTCGACTATTGTTACAATCTTCGACTCCTTGAACCAGCGAAATATCCGCCGATGACAAATAAGATACTGGTCGTGGCCGCCGCCGCGTCAATGCTCGCCGCTTGCGGCAAAGACACCGCTCCCGTCGAAGAGCCTGCGCCGGATCTCGCCGCGGAGGCAAAACGCATCGCCGCGTCGAGCATCATCGTCGATTCGCATGTCGATGTGCCCTACCGCCTGCAATCAAAGCCTGAGGACGTTGCCCATGCGACGAGCAATGGCGACTTCGACTACCCACGCGCGGTAAGCGGAGGATTGAATGCCCCCTTCATGTCGATCTACACGCCGGCTGCCCTGGAAGCAGCGGGTGGCTCCAGGGAACTGGCCGACAAGCTGATCGATTCAGTTGAGCAAATCGTTGCCGGAGCGCCGGAGAAATTCGCTATCGCCCGCAACGTCGCCGACGTTCGCGCGCATTTCGATGCCGGCATCATGTCATTGCCGCTGGGTATGGAGAATGGCTCGCCGATCGAAGGTGATCTTGCCAATCTGCGGCACTTCTACGACCGGGGCATCCGCTACGTAACGCCTGCCCATGGCCTGTCGAATCACCTGTCGGACTCGTCGTACGACGACAACCGCCAGTGGGGTGGCCTCAGTGAATTTGGCCGGGAGGCGATCCTGGAAATGAACCGCCTGGGGATCATGGTGGATGTCAGCCATGTGTCGGACGATGCCTTCTGGCAGATCATCGAATTGTCGCAGGTGCCGGTCATCGCCTCGCATTCATCGGCACGCCATTTCACCCCCGGGTTCGAGCGCAACATGAGCGACGAGATGATTGTCGCGCTGGCGGAGAAAGGCGGTGTTATCCAGATCAATTTCGGCTCGACGTTCGTGAACCAGGTCTCCCGTGACTACGGGGACGCACTCATGGCCGCTGGAAAACTATATCTGCAGGAGCACCCCGAACTCTCGGAGGCTTTCCTGTACCGGAATTACCGCGAGATTTACGAGGCCGAGCACGGCCCGATGCCGTTTGCCTCACTGGACGACGTACTGGATCATTTCGATCATGTCGTGAAACTCACGAGCATCGACAACGTCGGCATAGGATCGGACTTCGATGGCGTTGGCGATTCCCTGCCAACCGGGCTCAAGGACGTGTCGCACTACCCGAACCTCATAGAGGGCCTTTTGAGACGAGGTTACAGCGAGGAAGATATACGCAAGATTCTCGGCGAGAACCTGTTACGCGTCTGGGAAGCCGTCGAGGCCTACGCCGCTACAACGTCAAGCAGCACGTAACGCAACAAGACTTCGTAACTCGTCCGGTCGAGCTTCATGCCGTCGGGAAGCTCGAGGGTATGGATATGCGCGTCCGCCTTGTCGCGCATTTCGAGGAAATGCTTCTCCTGTTCCCGGTAAACCTGGTACTTCACGTCGCGGTGCTGGTCGAATTTCAACAGCACAACGCTATCGGTCCAGTCCTGGATCGTCGCCCTGGTCATGTCAATCTCCGTAGTAATGTCTGACTCAAGATCACGCCGCAATGCGGCTCTTGCTAAAGACAAGTGCAAACCCTGTGCCAGAATGGACTGACGGCGACTTCTTCGTTTATTTTCTAACTATCAATGAGTTACACGACGACTCTGGCGGCCGCCGGCTCCCGCAATGGACGATGAGTGTCAGTTTTTGACCTGCATTGATCGCGATTTGCGACAGGTGTTTTACATAAGCCCGGGGCTCAAAGCGGCCAGAAGAACAGGAGCGCAGGCACCGCGACAACGATGATCAGGATCTCCAGGGGCAGTCCCATGCGCCAGTAATCGCCGAATCGGTAACCACCGGGCCCCATGATCAGGGTGTTGTTTTTATGGCCTATCGGCGTCAGGAATGCGCAGGATGCCGCGACCGCGACGCCCATGAGGAACGGGTCCGGACTGACCCCGAGACGAGCGGCAATTTCCACGGCGATCGGCGCGGCGATAACGGCCGTCGCCGTGTTGTTCATGACGTCGGACAGGGTCATTGTCACGACGACGAGGAGAGTCAATACCAGGACCGGCGAAAATCCCGCGGACAGGTCCACGATGCCTCCCGCAATCAGCGAGGTCCCGCCGGTCGACTGCAATGCACCGCCAATGGGAATCATCGAGCCGAGAAGGACGATGACGGGCCACTCGATCGAGCTGTACACATCGCGTATGGGGACGACGTTTAGAAGAATATAGATCGCCGCCACGCATCCCAGTGCGACCGGCAAATAGACCAGGCCGAAACTGGCTACGGCGATAGCCGCTGCGAACACACCGACGGCGATCCCGGCCTTGTCACGCTGGATAATGGCGTGCCCGCGGTCGGCCAGCGGCAGCAGGCTCAGCCGACCCGTGATATCCGCCAGTCGATCTTCGGCGCCGAGCAACAGAAGCACGTCGCCGGGCTGCAATTTGAGCTTACGTACCTTGTCGTTGAAGCGACGCCCCTGCCGGGACACGCCAACCAGTGCGACCCGGTAGCGATACAACAAGCGAACCGACATGGCCGAGCGACCGGCGAGCCGGGACGATTCCTGGACAACGACTTCCTGCAGGACCAGGTCCTCGTCGCCGAGCTTGCCCTCGCCCTTGCCGACGTAATCGAGTTGCAGAGCACCAAGGGCCTCTTCGAGGCTGTCGGGGCTCGCTTCGAGAATCAGGACGTCGCCGGCCTTGATTCCTGCAACGCGCGCAGGACCCGGCAGACGGCGCCCCCGGCGAATCAGGCCGATGACCTGGACGTCTGACTTCTCCGCTCTTTCATCGAGGTCGCGAACTTGCTTACCGATCACCCACGAGCCTTTCGGGACCTTGACCTCGACGATGTAATCGGCGAGGTCGAACAACTCCTTACCCGCATCACTGGCTTGCCGTTCAGGCGGCAGAAGCCGCCAGCCGATCAACGCAACATAGGCGACACCGACGATTGCGCAGGCCAGCCCAACCGGCGCGAAATCGAACATGTGGTAGGACATGCCCAGCGCCTCGCCGCGGAATTCCGCGACAACGATGTTGGGCGGTGTGCCGATCATGGTAATCATGCCGCCGAGGATCGAAGCGAAGGACAGCGGCATAAGCGACAGGGACGGACTGCGGCCGGCCTTTTTCGCCGCCTGCATGTCCACCGGCATGAGGAGCGCGAGCGCGGCCACGTTATTCATGATTGCAGACAGTGCCGCCGCGACCCCCGACATGATCGCAACGTGGGTAGCCAGTTTGCGCGACGCGTCGACGACGTAACGCGCCACGAGTTCAATGGCCCCGGAATTGGAGAGCCCGCGGCTCACGATGAGGACAAGCGCAATGATGATGGTTGCCGGATGGCCGAAGCCCGAGAAAGCCAGTTTCGCGGGCACGAGCCCGGTCAATATCGCCACGAGCAGCGCGATGAATGCGACCAGGTCGTAGCGCCAGCGCCCCCAGATCAGAAACGCGAATACGAAAAACAACAAGCCGAACAACGTTGCCTGGTCCTGAGTCACTCCGGTAGCCTTCTCTGCCGCAAACGCTGGTAGATTAGCAGAGTGACCATCATCGTCCTCATAATAGTGGTCCTGATCCTGGTTTTCGGCCCGGGAATCTGGGTCGGCAGGGTCATCGACCGCTATAGCGTGCCCGCCGACCGCTACCCGGGTACAGGTGCGCAACTCGCGCGGCACCTCCTCGACCGGCGTGGCATGCACCATGTGAAGGTCGAGGCGACGGACCAGGGAGACCACTACGACCCTGATGCCAAGTCCGTGCGCCTGTCGCAGGAGAAATACGACAGTCACTCGTTGACGGCCATTACAGTGGCGGCGCACGAGGTCGGCCACGCGCTGCAGGACCACGAGGGCTATCGTCCGCTCATCCTGCGCACACGGCTGGTGAAGGCGACCCGGGGAATCGAAAAACTGGGTGCCGGTGTCCTCGTGATTTCGCCATTCCTCGGCCTGCTCACGCGCGCGCCGTATGTGGGCCTGCTGACACTCGCGGCAGGCATGCTGACGCTGGGCATCGCGGCGGCGGTCCATTTCATCACATTGCCGACCGAGTTCAATGCCAGTTTTGCGCGCGCCCTGCCGCTCCTGGAAGAGCTTGGCATCCTCAGGAAAGGCGACCGGCCTCACGCACGCAAACTCCTGACGGCAGCGGCCCTGACCTACGTTTCCGCGTCACTCATGAGCGTGCTGAATATCGCCCGTTGGATCGCGATCCTCCGCCGGTAGGCTAGCTTGTTGTTTTTAAAGAAAAACACCAGGCTGCGACGGCCTCTGTCCGGGCACCTCTGAAATGGGCTGGTTTAGGGCGCTTTGCGCTGCTATTATCCGCGCCCGAAGGCCTGTCCTGACCCGAATGTAGCGCTGCACTTACCTGCCCCGGGGAAACAACGATGGACGGCCACGGACAACGTGCACCCACCTCGATCGATTTGACGGGTTCTCGCTTTTGAAAGGCTTTGAGAGCCCTAGCGTCGTGCAAGAAGAGGTGGTGCCATGAGAAGACCAACAGAGCTGAAGTATTGAAATGAAAGACCTAAGCGTTTACAGAAACATAGGTATCTTTGCCCACGTTGACGCGGGCAAGACGACGACGACCGAGCGTATCCTGAAACTCACAGGCAAGATCCACAAGACCGGTGAGGTTCACGACGGTGAAGCCACCACGGACTTCATGGAGCAGGAGCAGGAACGTGGCATCACGATCCAGTCGGCGGCCACGAGTTGCCAGTGGAACGGCCATACGCTGAACATCATTGACACTCCGGGACACGTTGACTTCACCATCGAAGTCTACCGCTCCCTGAAGGTGCTCGACGGCGGCGTCGGCGTATTCTGTGGTTCCGGTGGCGTTGAACCCCAGTCCGAGACGAACTGGCGTTATGCCAACGAATCCAAGGTTGCGCGAATCATATTCGTGAACAAGCTCGACCGTGTTGGTGCGGATTTCTACAGCGTCGTCAAGCAGGTAAAGGACGTACTGGCTGCGAATCCGCTGGTCATGGTGTTGCCGATCGGTGTCGAGGACAACTTCACCGGTATCGTCGATCTGCTGACGCGCAAAGCCTGGATCTGGTCCGATCCAAACGATCCGGCGTCCTTTGAAATCACCGATGTACCCGAAGACATGCAGGACGCCGTTGAGGAGTGGCGCGAAAAGCTTATCGAGACCGCTGTTGAACAGGACGATGACCTCCTTGAGCAGTACCTCGAGGGCAACGAACCGTCCATCGACGACATCAAGAAGTGCGTCCGCAAGGGCACGATTGCCCTGGACTTCTTCCCGACCTTCTGCGGTTCTGCGTTTAAAAACAAAGGCGTACAGAACGTTCTTAATGCAGTTGTTGACTACCTGCCCAACCCGACCGAGGTCACACCTCAACCGGAAATGGATCTCGAAGGGAACAAGACGGGAAGCTTCGCCGTGGTTGACCCTGACAAGCCGCTGCGCGCGCTTGCGTTCAAGATCATGGACGACCGTTACGGCGCCCTGACCTTTACGCGCATTTACTCCGGCGTCATGAAGAAGGGCGACAGTGTGCTGAACACGTTCACGGGCAAGACCGAGCGCATCGGCCGTATCGTCGAGATGCATGCCGATTCGCGTCAGGAACTCGAGATGGCCCAGGCCGGCGACATCGTCGCCCTGCTGGGTATGAAGAACACGCGCACTGGTCACACGCTCGCCGACCCGAAGCATCCGGCGACCCTCGAACCGATGGTCTTCCCGGATCCGGTTATTTCGATCGCAATCGCACCGAAAGACAAGGCCGGTACCGAGAAAATGGGTGTCGCGCTCAACAAGATGGTCCAGGAAGACCCCTCCTTCCAGGTTGCGACCGACGAAGATTCGGGCGAGACGCTGATCAAGGGCATGGGCGAGCTGCACCTCGACATCAAGGTCGACATCCTGCGTCGTACACACCATGTCGATGTCGTGATGGGCAAGCCACAGGTTGCCTACCGCGAAACGATCACGCAGACCATCGAAGATTCGTACACGCACAAGAAGCAGTCGGGTGGTTCGGGCCAGTACGGCAAGATCGACTATCGTATCGAGCCGACTGAAAAGAACGTCGGCTACGAATTCGAGTCGCTGGTCACGGGCGGCAACGTTCCGCGCGAATACTGGGGCGCCATCGAGAAGGCCTTCCAGGGCTGTATGGTCGAAGGCACACTCGCCGGCTACCCGCTGCTCGACGTCAAGTTCACGTTGCTCGACGGTAGCTTCCACGCGGTCGACTCATCGGCACTCGCGTTCGAGATTGCAACGCGATCGGCTTATCGCCAGTCGATTCCGAAGGCCGGCGTGCAGCTGCTTGAGCCGATCATGAAGGTCGACGTGTTCACGCCGGACGACAACGTCGGTGACGTTATCGGCGATCTGAACCGCCGGCGTGGCATGATCAAGTCGCAGGACGCTGGCGCTACGGGAGTTCGTGTCAAGGCGGATGCACCGCTGGCCGAAATGTTTGGCTACATCGGTCACCTGCGCACGCTGACGTCGGGTCGCGGCCAGTTCTCGATGGAGTTCTCACACTACGCCCCGTGTCCGGCCAACGTCGCCGAAGTAGTTATCAAGGAAGCGCAGGAGCGCAGAGCCAACAAGTAACGACCTGGAGCGGGGCCATTCTGTCAAAGGCCTCGCCCCCGCTCATTCGACCCTCGCGGGCTGGGCTCGCGAGGGTTTTTTTCTGCCCGCAGAAGCCGCGTCGTAACTGAACAGGGCCACGGCCACCCAGATGAAGCCGAAGCACACGATGTGCTCTGTCGTCAGCGTCTCGCCATAGTAAAGACCCGTGACGAATTGCAGCGTCGGCGCGAGGAATTGCATGAAGCCGATCGTCGTAAGCGTCAGCCGCTTCGCAGAAATGGCGAACAACAGCAGCGGCAAAACGGTAACCGGGCCGGCCAGCATCAGCAGGAGCGAATAGCCTGTGTCGACGGCGCCGAACGATGCGCTGCCGTCCAGCATGAGTATGCAGAGCCAGGCGAACCCGAAAGGAAAGAGCAAGGTCGTCTCGACAAACAGTCCCGGCATCGCACCGATCACCACCTGCTTGCGAATGACGCCATACGCGGTAAACAACGCGGCAAGGGAGATCGCTACCCAGGGGAAAATGCCGCCGCGCAGGGTGAGGTAGCTTACGCCAATGAAAGCCAGGGCAACGGCAACGATCTGCAGGCGTCGCAGGCGCTCATTCAACAGGACGACGCCGACAACCACGTAGATCAGCGGATTGATGTAATAACCCAGGCTTGCCTCGAAGATGCGCGCATTCTGCACGGCCCAGATGTAGATAAACCAGTTGGCGGAAATACAAAGCGCCGCCAGTACCAGCCACGCGAGCCTGGAGCGGTCCAGAAAGGCCGCACGGACCTCCCGCCATTGCCTGCGGGCATGAATGATAAGAGCGCCAAACGGCACCGCCCATACGACGCGATGCACCAGTACCTCCGTTGGCGCGACGCTTTCGATCCACTTGAAATAGACCGGGAATACGCCCCATAACGAGTAGGCGATCAGGCCGAGAATGACACCCGAGCGAACCTCGGCGTCAGAATAGTTACCGGCCTGGTTCACACGCCTGGCTGATCCGTGATGGTGTCGTCGGCGGGTCGGCCCGAAAGAAGGGCTCTAACACGCCTGAACGCCGCAAAGCCATCCTCCTGCAGCATGTACAGCGCGGGAATCAGGAACAGGGTGATCACGGTCGCGAACAGGATGCCGAAACTCAGGGAAATAGCCATGGGAATGACGGTTTGTGCCTGCAAGCTGCCCTCGGTGAGAATCGGCATCAGGCCGGCGGCCGTCGTTATTGACGTCAGTACAATTGCTCGAAACCGCTGGGTTCCCGAGTCAATAACCGCCTGCTTGATCGGCACGCCCTGTTCGCGCGCCTTGTTGACGAAATCGATCATTATCAGGCTGTCGTTCACGACCACGCCCGCCAAAGCAACCAGTCCGAACAAGGAAAACATGCTGACGGATTCGCCCATCACGACATGGCCAATGACGGCGCCAATAATGCCGAATGGAATCACGGACATGATGATCAGCGGCTGACTGTACGAGTGCAGCGGAATTGCGACCAGCGCATAGATCAGAAACAGCGCAGCGATAGATGCGACGGTCAGGTTCCGAATCAGATCGACCTGTTCCTGGCTCGCCCCCTCCAGTCCAAACGAGACACCTGGATAGCGGGATAGCAGCTCAGGAACGAATTCCTCGGAAATCGTCCTGACGATTTCCGCCGACTCGACAATTTCGCTGTCGATGTCCGCGGAGACGGTTATGGTCCGCTTACGATTTAGGCGGGAAATACTCGAAAAGCCACTGCCGAAAGACATCTCGGCCACCGATTCGAACGGAACCTCGTCGCCGCTGGCTGTGCGTATACGCATGTTTTCAAGGTCTGCTATGGAACGGCGCTCCTCGGGCGGGTACCGCACCATGACCTTGAGTTCATCCTGCCCCCGTTGAATGCGCTGTGCCTCTTCACCGTAAAATGCCTGGCGAACCTGCCGACCGAGTACCGACATTGTCAGGCCCAGCGCCTCGGCTTCCGGCTTGATCCGCAGGCGTATCTCTTCACCTCCCGCATCAAGCGTATTACGAATGTCGAATATCCCGACGTATTCGGCCAGCTTCTTCTCGAGTTCCGCCGCCGCCTGCTCCAGGCCCTCGTAATTGGCGCCACTTAGTCGAAAACTCAGTGGTGGGCCGCCACCAAGGTGGCTGGCGTCATTGAAGTCCAGTTCCTTCACGCCCGCGAACTCGCCAATGCGCTCGCGCCATCGTTTGCTGATCTCATCGCCGTTGAAAGGACGCTCCTCTGACTGCGGCATTTCAACAAACATGACTGCACCGGTCTCGCCTTGCGTAAAGGCGCCGACGTGCCGAATCATGGGTAAGGTCTCCGGATGCTCCGCAACATACTCCGCGTTCATCGCGAGAATCTCGCTTTCGAGCTTGCTCAGCACGCGATCGCGTTCGCTCGGTGCCGACCCGGCCTGCATCTCCAGGTTCACCTGGATGAAATCGCTGGGCTGGTCGGGGAAGACCTCGAACTTGACCAGGCCACTCAGAAGAGAGCCGACAGTCAGGATCAGCATCGCCAGAAAAACAGCCGTCGTAAGGCCACGATTATCGACAGCTCGTTCTACCCAGGGCCTGTACCAGTTCTCGATGAGGCGCTGAAGGCCGTGCTGGATACGCCGTTGGATTTTCAGAAAGAAGCGTGGAATTCTCTCCCATGCACCGATGTGACGTTGCGGCCGAAACAGGTCGTCTTCGTCGACCGGCGCGAGATTCGCGTGCACCAGGTGAGCCGGCAGGATCAGTTTCGACTCAACCAGTGAGAACATCAGGCACAGCACCACGACCACCGAAATCGCTTCGAAGAACGGCCCAGCGATACCACCGATAAAGAGCAATGGGGTAAACGCTGCAATCGTGGTCAGGACACCAAACGTGGCAGGAATTGCGACCCGATGTGCACCACGAATAACGTTGTCGAGCGTGTGTCCGTCGCTGCGTATTTTCGTGTAGATGCTTTCGCCAATAATAATGGCATCGTCGACGACAATACCGAGGACGACGATAAACCCGAAAAGGCTCATCATGTTTATGGTGACCGGCCACGGACCGTGGGGCATCAGCCACATCGCGCCAAGGAAAGTGATCGGTATGCCGACGACGACCCACATGGCGATCCGCATGCGCAGAAACATTGACAGGACAATGAAGACCAGCAGGGCGCCCTGCCACATGTTCTTGGTCATCATCTGCAGGCGCCCCTTCAGATAGTGGGAGCGGTCAACCCAGATGTCGATGTTCACACCGTCCGGCAGCGCGCCTGATTTTTCGGCTATGTACTTCTTTACTTCTGCCGCTGTGGTCAGTTCGTTTTGTTCACCGCTGGCGAGCACTCGCAATGTCGCGGTCCGATTCCCGTCGAAGCGCCCGTAACCGTCGGTCTCGACAAACCCGTCGGTAATCGTCGCAATGTCATTCAAGGTGAGACGAGTGCCATCGGGAAATGTGCGCAATACAATCGCGGCGAATTCGTTGCCGCGATACACCTGCCCTTCCGTGCGCAGCAGGATATCCCCTCCATCCGCCTTGATCGTGCCGCCGGGCATGTCAATAGACGTATCCCTGATCGCCTGCGAAACCTCGCTCATTGTCAGTCCGTACTGACGTAACACGCTTTCCGACACCTCGATGCTTATCTCGTAAGACCGATCGCCGAGGAACTGCACTGCCGACACAGCCGGCAGTTGCATCAGCTCGTCGCGAACTTCCTGCGCTATTCTCTTTCGGGAGAACTCATCCAGGTCCCCGTGAATGGCAACGAAGACGACGTGAATCGGGATTTCTTCTTTAAAGATGACGGGCTTTTCCGTCAGACCGGGAAACGTGGAAATCGCATCCACCCGCGTCTTGATTTCGTTGAGTACCTCGTTGATGTCGGTGTCGCTTGAGACTTCAGCGACAACTGACCCTAATCCTTCACGCGCATTCCCGGTCAGCTTGGTAATGCCTTTGACGTCCTGAATCGCCTCTTCAATCTTGACGACAACGCCCTCCTCGACTTCCTCAGGCGCCGCGCCGAGATAGGGGACCTGCACACGAATCGTGTTCAACTCGAAATCCGGTGTCGTTTGTTTGCGGATCGTGAATACGGAAATGAGTCCCGCAACGATGATGAACAGCATCAATAGATTTGCCGCAACGTTATTCGCGGCAAACCACGCGATCAGGCCTTTTTCGCTGGTTTGACCCGGCCGGTTTTTCATCCGTCGTCCTCGTCATCGGTCGATGCGATGCGAGCCGGGGCGTCAGCATCGGCCCGGGTGCGAACGGTCATGCCCCTGATCGGTGCCTCCAGGGCCGAGACGACAATTCTTTCGCCGGCCTGCGCCCCACTGGCGATGTAGGAATACTCTGCATCGGAGCGCACGATATCGACACTGCGAATTTCCAGTTTGCCGTTCTCGTCGACGAACAGCAGTTCATTCGAGCCACGTACGACACCGCGCGGTACTCGAATAATGTTCTCTGCTTCCGAGCCCTCGATTTTCGCTGTGACGAATGTTCCGACAGGCAACGGGGCTCCCTCGCTGTGCCTGCGGTAGGGGTCCGTAATGCGGGCGACGGCATAGGTAACGCGGCTCTTCTCATCGACCACGCCTTCACTGCGGACGATTTGCGCGTCCCACGCGACCCGTCTTCCTTTCTGTGTCGCCGTGAGTCGCACGACGGGCCCTTCGCTGGCGCCTGCAGCGGTCATCTCGGTGGCATCCGGCAAGTCCACGAACGCCAGGTCGGAGTCGGTAAGCGGCAGGCGCACCTCGGCATGATCGGTGGCAAACACGACGCCGAGGCGAGTTCCCGGGTTAACGAACTGCCCCAGGTCGGCGTCCTTCGACCTGACCATGCCCTCATACGGGAGGCGAATGTAGGTCCGCGCGAGGTTGCGCCTGGCGCGCACCAGTTCCGCTTCGGCGGTCGCCAGCGCCGCCGCTGCCGACGCAAGCTCGGCTTCCGCACGGTAGCCCTGGCTGCGCAATTTCTCGGCCCCGTCGTGCTCAATCTGGCGCTGCTTCACCAGCGCCTCCGCCTGCTTCACCGCCCCCTCATAATTCGTCGGGTCGATTCGCATCAGCACCTCACCGCGTTCGAACACACCCCCGGGAATGAACTTCGGGGAAATGCTCGTGATGGTCCCTGAGACTTCGGCACTGAGCACGGTTTCGGTTCGCGGCAGGACCGTACCCTGGCTATTGACCGTGAAATTGGCGGTCATCGTTTCGAGGACCTGCACGTCGACCAGCGGATCGAGATCCAGCGTGTCTTTCTTCGGCGGCTCCGGTCGCATCTGCAGCATGAGCAAGGCAATCCCGGTCGCGACGATCGGAACCAAGAAAATCAATAACTTACGCATGTATCTTCTATCCCGCTGGTTGGCCGTTTGACGGGCCCGGTGCGCCATATTCTGACCGCTTTTGAGCGGGAATTCAGGGATTTATTCAATTCCCTATCCCGCCGAACCCGACACGCGAAATGAGGCCAACCCGCATTTTTGTGACATAACTCCATGAAATAGGGCGCGCCAAGCCACAAACTGACCGTCTGCCAAGGCTGTGACTGGTTTACGGCCACTATTTTTGCCGATCGGACTGTTATGTACGAACAACATTTTGGACTGAGCAAACGCCCTTTCACGGCCAAACCCAAGGGCAACGACGTGTTTGTCGGGCCGCAGACCGCGAGCACGATGTCGCGACTGAAAAAAGCGCTCGTCTCGCAGGACGCCGTAATCGTCGTATCCGGTCCCGCCGGGTCGGGTAAGACGACCCTCGTTGCGCGGGCCCTGGATGCCCTGTCCGGCAGCCACAGGGTTGTGCGCATCGGTCGCATGCAGCTGCAAGGCACGGATGCCCTGGAATTCCTGCTCGAAGAACTGGGCGTCACGCAACCGCCGCGTGGGCCTATTCGACAATTCGCCGCATTGCGGTCACAGCTCTCTCAGTTGGAGACACAGAACAGTCGTGTTGTCGTGGTCATCGAAGATGCGATGCGAACGGGCGCCGAAGCGCTCTCCGAACTCGAGGCACTGACGGCAGCCGATGCCGGCGATTCCGGTGGGGCCGCGATCGTTCTCATGGGCGACGATCGCCTGGCGGCCTTCTGCAAGGATCCGCAGCTGGCACGCCTCGATCAACGCGTTCGCCAACGGCTGACAATCACCGCACTCAGTGCCGCCGAACTCCGCGCCTACCTGATGCACAGTTTTCGCCTCGCGGGAGCCGACTTCGAATTCCTGTTCGACTCACGCTGCGCTGCGCTGATTCACGCACTGAGTTCCGGGATCCCGCGGCTGGCCAACAACATCGTCGACGCCGCCTTGTCAGGCGCCGCCCTCGCCGGCATTCAGAAAATCCCGGCCTCCTTCGTCGCCGACGTCGCGAAAGACGAATTCGGACTGAAAGCTGAGGAATTCGATACCGCCCCTGCCGTTGTCGAGGCAGCGCCGGAGCCCGATCCCGAACCAGAACCGGTGCCCGAGTCGGAACCGGAATCTGTGCCCGAGCCCGTGCTTGAGGCAGAACCCGATCCTCTACCGCTCCCGAAAACTGATCACGTACCTGTGCTCGAGGCAGAACCCGACCCTGTACCGGTCCCGGAACCCGATCACGTGCCCGTGCTCGAGGCAGAACCCGACCCTGTACCGGTCCCGGAACCCGATCACGTACCCGTGCTCGAGGCCGAACCCGACCCTGTACCGGTCCCGGAACCCGACCACGCGCCCGTGCTCGAGGCCGAACCCGA
>CBDUMZ010000056.1:0-16801 GCA_965368465.1 uncultured Chromatiales bacterium | reverse complement strand
ATTCGTTAACGTTGGGCAAGTCGACCAGAAGTGTCCTGTTAGTGCCATTGGCGTTTGCGGTGTAAAGGCCAAATTGGCCTTCTGCCGACGGTGAATCGCTGCTGTAGACAAAGCGGCGCCCATCCGGTGACCAGCTTGGTTGCTTGCCGGTCAGTGAAAGCGGCGAGACTGGCTCCGGAAGGCTCCCGGCGTCCGTTCGCACGCGATAGATGGACGTCGTGCCTGTACTGTTCGTGGCCGTATAGAGAATCCAGTCGCCGTCCGGCGACCATTCGAAGTCTGCAAGGGGCTCTGCCACGTTGCCCCCCGTCAGGTTAGTGGCGCCAGCCCCGATTCGGCTACTTCTCACAAAAATATCGTTGCGACCGGATTGCTGTCCGATGTACGCAAACTGCTTACCGTCTGGGGACCAGCGTGGGAAGGTGTTGTCGGTGCTCGCGACCGAAAGCGGTATTTCTTCATCGCAATGCAGCTTGTAGAGCGAACCGCTTCTTTCGTACAGGATGTCAGTTGCGCAACCGGATAAACCGATGCATATGGCGCCCAATACCGTGATAGCGGCAAATGGGCTGGGTCTCAAGATGTTCATCGACTTCCCTCCGGCGAAATATAGACGGGTTTTTGTCCAGCCAAGGTAACCGAGTGTATCGGAACCAGTAGGCCGATCGTAGGGGAATCCGGGGCAGGCTGAGTCGTTAGCGGTTTGCGCCCTGTCCCTCCGGTACAGTCGCCTCGTTCACGCTATAATTTTCGCTACTGAACCAAGGCGGACACTCGTCAATTCGGAATTCGACGTGGACACAACTACGTCGTCGATGACGCGGCGTAGCCGCCGTCATATCCGTCAGGCGATATCACGGATTAGCGAAGCGAGCGAAACAAGAAAAGCGTCATTCCATGAAGAAATTGCGGTCGAGTAACGGCACCTGCACGCCGTGCCCTTTACCCTCGATGGCGTCATCCAGCGCGAGTGTGGTGCGCTCGAACAACGCCTGGGCATCTTCCGCGCTGTTGGCAATACAAGTCATTCCGACCTTGCCGTACTGCGATAGAGCGCCGATCATGTGGAACAGGGCACCCGTTCCGTCAGAGTGCCTGTAACCCAGTTGCTGCCGCGAAATGACTTCGAACAGGTCTTCGGGCAACAATCCCCGGTAGGCTGGAGATTTGAGGTTGTCGGTCGCGCTGTAGTACTTTTTGGTACCGTCCGGGGCGATGAAGAGCCCCGTTTTCGCATCGAGCTGTCCACCTGTCAAGGACTCGAGTGCCAGGAACGGTGTCGTCGTTCCTCCCATCCTGAGGTTGATCTCGATAGCCTGCAGCCGCCACGCGCCACCCTTGCCCCGTCCAACCATGAAGTCGATCGCGAAACGCCCGAGGATGCCCTTGGTGGCGAGCACCTTGCCGATTTTCATCGCTTCCTTCAGCAGGGCTTCGCGGTACTCGTCGTCGGCCGGGAAGCGGCACCCGAGATACGACTGACCGGTCGCACCGCCAAGGACTTGCTCATGGCTGGAGATAACGACGGTCTGCCCATCAGGCGTGACGCGCATTTGCACGCTCGGCGAGCGTATTTCTTCGGCGATGAAGAACTCCTCGACGATACCGCCCATCGATGCGAATTTGCGCAGGAACGACTTGCTGGTTTCCGTGCCCGATGTCCAGCGCAGCTTGTGCAGCGCGCCGCGGACAGCGTCGCGATCGTTGCGCGATGAGGGAAAGTCGAACACGCCGTTGCCCTCGCCTCCGAAACCTTCGTTGAGCTTCACGACAGCCGACTTCGCGGCAGGCCGCCGGCTTCCAAGATCGAGCAATGCGTCGATGATGTCGTCTTCGCTAAACAGGTCTTCACTGCCCGCCGGGAAATCGACACCGGCTTCGGCAAAGACTCGCCGGTTACCCGACTTTGTTGCGTACACGAGATGATCCGGATCGAGACCGTTAAGTGGCAGATCGAGTGCGACCGCGAGACGCCGTTCGAGAGCGGTCGAGTTATAACAGGTCAGGTATGCGTGCTCGGTCCTGCCGATAAGCCGTTGCATGCGTCGCAGAAATCGCGGGCGCTCGAGGACTTTTTCGGTCAGCGGCCGCTGGCTGCTGTCGAGTACCGACATCATGTGCAGCCGTTCGCGCACATGGCGCGAGGGAATAACCTCGAGCAGATCGAGATAGTAATCGACGATGTCGGGGTGCACGGGCTGACTGGTCACGTAGATGACCTGCGCATTCGGGTTTTGCAGGCGGATCAGCGCGAACAACAAGCGCTCCTCGTAGTGCGCTGCACCCGTGACTTTAGCGAGTTCTTCCTGATTGACGCTGAGCGATGGAACAATCACCGACGTGTGCTCGAACTCGGGATCGTTGGCAAGCGCGATCCACAATTTCGGCAGTCGTTGTTTTAAAGCGGCAAAGCGCCCGGCATCGTCGCTCATTGGCAGGCCTTACGAAGCATGTACACGCACAGTCTGACCAATATCATCGAGAATGCGTCGCAGTTCGTCGTAATCGGGATGACGGACGCGCATCCATGCATTGGCCATGTAGCCGGCCTCGACCGGTTGTGTCGGGGTGCCAGCATCCGGGAGGTGCGCAGCAACAATGCAATCCCCGTAGCGACGCCCGATTTCGTCGATACCGGAGTAACCGCTGATGTGGCCGTCGCGCTCGGGGCGCAGTGCGATCATGCCGGCGGCAAAGCGCCGCGACGGCTGCGTGTTTGTCTTGCCGTGCACGATGGCCGATGCCCATTCGAAGTACAGGTCGAACTCGTTGGCCGTGTTGTACACGTCCCACTGGCCAACGCCGGGCGGCCGGCAACCGATCTCCGAGAACTTGAGTCCTTTCGGCCCAAAGAACCACTCCATGTGCGTGGCCGAGGTGCCGATGTCGAGGATTTTTATGACCTTGCGCGTGAGTTCGCGTACCTCGGAATAACCGGGCGCATCGACGCGATTGGTCGTCACCATTTGCGGGGAGATCCAGCGTTGCCGCATTGCTTCGAGCACATTCGGGTAATAGTGAGTGATGAACTCATGCGCGACTTCGCCGCCGATCGTAACGGTATCGATATATCCTTCGTGACCTTCGATGAACTCCTCTATGGCGACGGCCTGTCCCGTGGCCAGGCCGCTTTCCTCGATGACGGCCTCGAGTTCTGCGTCGTCGCGGACGCGGTATGTGCCGGACGCGCCGGCACCAGCCGGTGGTTTCACAATGAGCGGAAAGCCGACGGCTGCGGCAAAGTCGCGCGCGTTCTGCGGCGATTCTGCGCGGGTCGATTGCGCGCAGGGAATACCGGCATTACGCAACGCCTCCTTCATCGCCGGTTTGTCGCGGCACAAGTAGGCCGTTTCAGTCGATGTTCCGGGGATACCGGCGGCCTCGCGCACGGCGGCAGCGGCCATGATGTGCGCCTCGACGGTTGCCTCGAGCCGATCCACCCAGACTTTTTCCTGCACGAGCTTGACGGCCTCGAGCAGTGATGGCGCATGCACAACCGAGCGCACCTGGACGTAGTCGACCAGCCAGGATTTCATTTCGTCAGAGAGGTGTTCAACGGGTCGTTCGCCGATGCCAATGACGTTGGCGCCTGTGGCGTGCAGCGCGCGTACGAACTCACGCTGATTGTAGGGGAACGACGGCTCGATAAAGATGACATTCATCAGCGTGTACTCAAGTCGCGAAACAGTTCAATGTAGTGAGCGCCCTGACGTTGCCAGGAGAAATCCTTCGTCATGCCGTTGGCGATGATCTTCCGCCATGTGTCCTTGTCCTCGTACAGGTCGAGCGCGCGATCGATCGCCAGTTCGAGCCCATCTTCATTGTAGTCCCGAAACAGTATGCCGGTACCGGTTTCTCCAATGACCTGTTCGACCGAGTCCGCGAGCCCGCCTGTCTCGCGAACTATGGGTACAGTGCCGTATTTAAGGCTGTACATCTGGTTCAGACCGCAGGGCTCGTATCGTGAGGGCATCAGGAACATATCACTGCCCGCCTCGATCCAGTGAGCGAGCTTGTTGTTGAAACCTTCGTAGAAACAGACACGCCCCGCGAAGTGGTGCTGCATCCACTTGAAACGGCTTTCGAATCGCGGTTCACCACTGCCCAGCACAACAAGAGCGAAGTCGCGGCGTGTCATCATGCGCGGCACGACAGCTTGCACGAGATCGAAGCCCTTCTGGCCGACAAGCCGGCTGACAATCCCGATCAACGGGCGACTGGGCAGGTTGTCGAGGCCGAGTTCCTGCATGAGTTGTTCCTTGCAGATGTCCTTGCCGCTCATGTCCTGCGGCGAGTAGTTTGCCGGCAGGTGCACGTCGGTGGCAGGGTCCCATTCGCGGTAGTCGACACCATTGAGAATGCCGACGACGGCCGGCAGGCGCTGGCGCAACAGTTGGTTCAGCCCCATGCCGTAGTCGTCGCCGAGGATCTCGCGGGCATACGTCGGGCTGACCGTTGTCAGCAGATGCGCATACAGGATCCCGGTCTTGAGGAAGTTGATGACGCCGTCCTTAAGATCGTCCTGGTGCAGGTGATGCTCCGCTCCCGGCAGCGCGAGCTCGGGCAGCACATGCGCAGGGAACCTGCCCTGGTAGCCGATATTGTGAATTGTCAGCACCGATTTCGTGTCACGGAAGAGCTGGTCCCAGGCATAGGTGGTGCGCAGGTAGAGCGGGATGACAGCCGTCTGCCAATCGTGACAACTGAAGATATGCGGCGCGAATCCCTGGCGCTGGCACATCTCGATGGCCGCCCGGGACAGCAACAGAAAACGCAGGTGCTCGTCATCGTCCCGCGTGTAGATCGACTCGCGGTCGTAGAGCTCGGGACAGCGTAACAAATACACGGGCGTTGACGTGCCCGGCAACGTGCAGCGGTCGATCGCGAAGTCGATGATGCGCGTGCCGAAGCGCAGCGACATCGCTGCCAGCTCGGGAACCGGCTCGATTTCAATGCCGGATGCATCGATACGGGCGTAACGTGGAATCAGCACACGTACGTCATGGCCGCTTTCATGCAGGAATGTGGCCAGCGCAGACGCGACATCGGCAAGACCGCCGGTCTTGGCCAGGGGCGCGAGTTCGGAACTGACCAGGCAGATCCGCAGTTGTTCTTCTTGTTTCAGCATGTCTGATATCTGTACCGGCCGGTGCTATTCTTCAGAAACGAATTCTCACTGCGAGTAATGACCGTGGACGTACTCATACTATCACCAGGGTATCCAGCTGACATGCCGGAGTTCACTCGCGGTCTCGCTGAGTGCGGAGCGCGCGTTTATGGCGTCGGCGACAGCCCGGCGTCGGCGTTGCCGGACCTCGTCAAGAAATCCCTGTCTGAATACGTGCAAGTGCATTCATTGTGGGACTCGGGCGCCGTCATCGCCGAACTGCACGAAAAGCTCAGGGGCAAGACCCTGGACCGCATCGAGTGCCTCTGGGAGCCGGGCATCATGCTGGCGGCTGAACTGCGGCGCCATTTCGGTGTGGCGGGACTGTCGGTCGAACAGGCGCATCGCTTCCGCGACAAGGAAGCAATGAAGCTTGCGCTCGATGCGGCCGGCATTCGTACGCCGAGGCATGTTGCCGTCGACAGCATAGCGGCGTGCTGGGAGGCGGCAGAGCGTATCGGCTTCCCGATTATCCTCAAGCCAATCGCGGGCGCAGGTTCGGCCGACACCTACCGCGTCGAGAGTGCCGATGAACTGCGCGCAGTGCTGCCACGGTTGCGACACGTGCCGCTCATTAGCGTCGAGGAGTTCATCGACGGCGAGGAGTATACGTTCGATACGATCACGATCGATGGCGAGATCGCTTATCACAACGTTGCCTGGTACCGCCCGCGGCCGCTGATCGCGCGCAGCAACGAATGGATCAGTCCGCAGGTAATTGCATTGCGCGACGTGGACGATGCACAGCTGGCCGGTGGCATCGCGATGGGCTTCGATGTCATAAAAGCCCTGGAGTTCGATACGGGCTTTACGCACATGGAGTGGTACCGCAAGGCCGATGGCGAGGTCGTGTTCGGGGAAATCGGTGGCCGCCCGCCGGGTGCATTTCAGGTTGACCAGATGAAGTACGCCTGTGACTTCGACGTATTCCGGGCCTGGGCCTCGGCGGTCACCCAGGGCCGGCTCGATGCGAACATCGAGCGGCGCTACAACGTTGCGACGATTTACAAACGCGCCCAGGGCGTGGGGCGCATTACGCGCATTGAGGGCACGGAAGAACTGCAACAGCGTTTCGGCGAACATGTCGTCTGGAACACGCTGTTGCCGCCGGGGACGCCGCGACGCGACTGGTTACAGACGCTGGTCTCGGACGGGTTCATCATGTTGCGGCATCCTGACCTCGACGAGACGCTGCGCATGGCGGACGCGGTTGGCTCCGAGCTGCACCTTTTCGCGGCATAGCTGTTTCAGGCGAATTCGTCGAGGTACTTCGGGAGCATCGCCCGCCATGTCTCCCAGTCGTGATGCCACTCGGGACCCCAGGGATCGACACGGTTCGGCACGCCCTTCGCGCCAAGCAGCTTCGCCATGCGCCAGGACTCCCCGATGTCCTCGTAATTGCCCTGACCGCTCGGCATCAGAATGAGGCGCTTGCGCAGCAACTCGAGCTGCGGGCCTTTGAGGTCGGGCAGGTAATGCAGTGGTGACGAGAAATAGAAGTCCTGGTTCATGCGGCCCTCGAGATACTTCGAGAGGTCGTAGGTGCCGCTCATCGCGATGGCCAACTTGTAGGCATCCGGGTGGCGACACACGGTAGCGACAGCATTGAAAGCGCCGATCGAAGCGCCCGTGGCTACTATTTCGATAGCGTCATCCTGGCAGTCATTGCGGATCGCCGGCGTCACCTCGCTGTAAATAAAGTCGTCGAACAGGTTTTGCACGCGAGAGCAAAACTCTGCCGAATGGTCACCCGAGATCCAGGCTCGCCCTGCGATGCTATCGGTCGAATAGACCTTGATGCGGCCGCCATCGATGAGCGGCTCGAGCATGCTTACGAGGTGGAAACGCTCCACTTCCTCGGCGTCGCCGCCGGCGGTCGGGAACAATAAAACGGGCGTCCCCGAGTGACCCCAACGGACGAGCTGCACGTCCTGCTCGAGGCGCGATGTGTGCCATCGGGTAACGTCCTTTTGCATGCTCAGGCCGAGCTTTCCTGGCGCCACGTCTGAATGCGGTCCCAGAACAGTTCGGTGAACTCGTCAATCTCGTGTTCCGGATACAGTGCCTCGACCTTTTGCCGAATCGCGTCCCGAACCGGTTCGCTGCCGAAGAACTCGTGGGCGACCTCGTCGAGGTGCCCGAGATGCGTCGCGCAGAATTCCTCGAAGCGTTCGGCATCGAAGTACTCGAGGGCCAGCCGCGCATAGTCATCGAGCTTGTCGTCGAACGGCTTGTCTTCGGCGGCGATCTCGAAATATTTGCTCCAGTTGAGGTTGGCATGCATCGAGCGATCGGTCGCAGCACAGAATAACGACCAGCGCAGGTTGGACTTGATCAGCCACGGGAAGTGATAGTGCAACGATGACACCTGCGAGTCGGGGCAGGCATTGGCGAAGTCGATCGGGTACCAGGTGCCATGCGAACGCAGCGCCTCACAGGAATTGAAGTCCCAGCCGAAGAACGCATTGATGACCATGGTCATCTGCCACAGTTTCTTCTGATCGTCGGCCGCGAGAAAGTCGCGATCCATGCGATAGCGGTCGTGCAGCGGCGCAGATGGATCGTAATTAACGAAGCGCCACTGCGGGCCGAGGCCGATGCAGCGCACGAAAGAGTCGAACGGCTGTACGCCTTTTTGCAGATGCATCAGGCGCGTGCCGCTCTGGTTGTACGCTTCGTGCAGGGCGTCACGATCGCGGATCGACGTCACGCCGACCCAGGCGCCACCGTCATACGGCTTCATGAATAGCGGGTATCCGATCTTGTCGCCGATTTCGCCGAGGTCGAACAGCTTGGCATAGCGTCGCAGCGTCGGCAGTAAGTCGGGCGACTCGACGTACGACTTCGGTGGCACGAGCCAGGTATCGGGTACCGGGAAGCCGAGGCGCATCATGGCGCAATACGTCGTGTGCTTTTCCATGGCCTGGATCGACCACGGGTTATTGAACACATACAGGTCGTCGGTGAGGATCGACTTCTTTATCCACTCGCGTGACGTGTTGTACCAGTGTGTCAGCCTGTCGATGACGACGTCGTAGCGACACGGTTGGCGGAGGTCGAAAGGCTCGATCCCGACGCGCTCGACGTCGAAGGTAATCGTCTCGCCGTCGATGTCGAGCGACAGGTCGAGCTTCTTGAGCAATGCCTCGTAGCAAATTGGCCAGCAGATATCGGCTCCGAGCGACAGGCCGATGCGTCGGGTTCGTTTTGCCATCGTATTGATATCCTTTTTGAGCGCCTTACCAACTATAGGCGTTGGCGTCGGTCATTCATAGACCAGCCAGAGCGGGCCGGGGAAAAGCCAGGACAATCCGTTACGCAGTCGATCACGCCAGTTTTCCCAGTTATGGGCATCACGCGCTTCTTCGTATCGCACGTCGATGCCCTGGGCCTGCAGCCTGGGAACCAATGAACGGTTCTCGTAGATGAGGGACTCGTAAATTCCACAGCTCATGTATATGCGTTCTGCCGGTATGCCGGGCGCTTCGCGAAATTCGTTCATGAATTCGGCCACGGGGTCGAAGACCGGCCCGCGAGAGTGCCGACCGATGTCGCTGAACGCGAACGATCCGGATTGCAGCAGCAGGCGCCCGAACAACTGTGGAGATCGCCATGCTGCGTGCAGCGATGCAACGCCACCGAAGCTCGCACCCATGATGCCGCGCGCCTGCGGTTCGTCGATGAGCGGATAGTTGGCATTCAGGTGCGGCAGGAGTTCCTCAGCCAGGAAGCGGGCATGGACGTCATTCGCGCCGTATTCCTTGAGGCGGTCCGGCGACTGGATCAGGGCCACTATCATCGGCGGAATCTCGAGGGCATGTATCAGGTTGTCGAGCACGGTCCCGAGGGACGCAAAGTTGAGGTAGTCGATGCCATCGTGAACAACAAGCAGCGGATAACGGCGGTTGCTGCGAAATCGTGCCGGCACATACACCTGGAAATCACGCGACCCCTGGAACAGTTCGCTGTGCAAGCTGTCCTGGCGCAGCTCGCCACGTCGAGTATCCGGATGTTCGAGAGTCCACCCGGGGCGCTCGTAACCGTAACCCTGGCAAACCGAGTTTGCACCGAACGGATCGTGCGCGACTACGCCGTTGAGCGGATCGAGGATCAACTCGCGATTGCCGTCTTTGATAACTTCGAACTTGTACTCTATACGCGACCCTTTCGGCAGCTCGATGGTTGCTGCCCACAAGTCGGTATCGCGCAGCGGCTGGAACGGCTGCGCGGTGTCGAGCCCCGCGATCCAACAGCGCAGGTAAACCTCGTCTGCATCGCCACGATAGACGAAGGTCACGTCACTTCGATCAACCAGCGGGAAGTCGACTTCCCTGACAAAGGTATCGATAGCTGCCGTATCCGGCGGCCCCTTGCGAAACAGCTTGCGCAGTTGTGGGTTCATGCGGCGTACATGGCCGTGATGCGCCCGTCGTGCCTGAGCTGACGTACGTCTTCGGCGTGCCCGACACGGCCAGCGCCAAATTGCAGGAGCGAACCATTGTCGAGTGCCACACAGGCATCCGGTGCAAAACGCCGGCTCAGCAACGACACGCGCGAACGATTGCCCTGGCGCAGCCTGGTGTTCGTATCCGGCAGAAACACATGGCCCGGAATAACGCCGCAGCCCCCGCCCAGCACCTCGGCGTCGCGCCGGCCCTCCGGCGATCGATCGTGATAAAGAACGATGCGCTCGGCCAGCACCATCGCGCCAGCCGACCAGGCGATTATCGGACGGCCGCCGAGTAGACGGTCAACCCCGAGTAAACGAATGCGGTTGATGAGGACGGCAACATTACCGCCGCTGATGACGACACAGGCACAGTCACGCATTACTTCGGCGATTTCACGCGCATGCTGCGCCAGGGCTGGGTGGCCGTCCGGCCCGAAGCGGTCGGAAAAAGCGGCCCAGAGCGATTGACAGCGATGCAGGTGATGCCGGTCGAGCGCGCGTAGCTGCGCGATCGCGTGGCGTTGCTCCGCGGCAAGCATCTCGGCGTCGCCTTCGGCGCCAAGGACCTGCCGCGCCGCGATGCTGAGCTGCTTCAGGCGCAGGCGGTACAGCCGCTGTTGTTCCTGCAGCCGGTCCTGGCGATTGCGCACAGCCTGGGCCAGGACCGGGTCGTTGGTCAGGACCTCTTCGCTGCGGCGATACAGGCCGAGATCGACGAGCGGCCGCTGGACGATTTCCGCCATGGCGTCGAGGTCGCCTTCGGCCTCTTGCCAGCCCGCAGAAATAACGGCCAAAGGTCCTTCCCCAACCTCGGCGAGCGACAATGCGGCAGCGAGGTTCGGCTGCGGCGATTGCGGACCGAGCACAACACAGCGGGGATCGATAGTCGTCATGCAAGCTCCACGCGAATCATTGACACGATTTCGACAAGTGCATTCTCGACAACCGCAGAATCGGGATGCCGCAGGATCACGTAGCCATCGCCTTCATACGAGTCGGATGGCGGCTGGCCTTCGCGCGGTAGCTTCACCTCGACGACGAGCTCGCCAAAACGGCGCTGCGCCTCATCCAGGCCGTGAATATTGCGCACCGTGCCACGGCCCTGGCCACGGATGTAGGCCGCGCCCGCCGCATAACGCCGCGCCGGCACCTCGAATTCACCGTATACCATCAGGTGCGGCCAGGCGCGATAGAAATCGATGTCGTGGGCGTAAGACAACAGCGACGTTATCTGCGCGCCCGGGGGACGTGCACCGACCTCGGAGATTGCTATCCGATCCTCGCTGAGCCGGAACCACTCCATATGGCTGAGCCCCGTCGTCATGCCAAGCGCGCGCAGGGCAGCCTCGCCGGCGCCGCGGACAGGGTCAAATTCGGCTGCGCTGATGTCGCGCGGCAGGAACACGCACCACTGGATCCAGGGGTTCTCGAGCACCTGCAGCGGCGACGGCATGTACCTCGAGATCGAATGCCATACGAGCTCGCCGTCGCACATGACACTGTCGAACGAATACTCGGTGCCGCGCACGAATTCCTCGAACAGCGACTGTCGCTGCTGATCGGGCGGGTGCCTGTCGAGCAATTCCGCGAGTTGCGCCGCGTTGTCGATGCGCCAGGTACTCTTGCCGCCAGCACCGGCCGGCGGCTTGACCACGAGCGGGTAGCCGACGCGGTCAGCAAATGCAATTGCAGATTCACGGTCACCGACCAGTTCGTGCCGTGCGCACGGCACTCCGGCCTCGCGCAGGCAGTCCTTCATCCGGGCCTTGTCACGAAAGTTACGCGCGGCATCGACACCGAGACCTTCGATACCGAGCGCTTCGCGAGCGGCTGCAAGTGGCACCTGCAGTTGCTCCAGCGGGCCGAAGTAACGCAATGCCGGACCGTGGCGTCTCTGCAACTCCACGGCGGCTGTAACGAGTTGTTGCGGGTCAAGCGCATCGTCAATGCGCCAGTGCCCGGCGAGGCGATCACGCAGGTCAGCTGGCAGTTTTTCCCACGGGTCCTGGCTGACCAGCGTCAGGTCGACACCGGGGAGCTGCGCCGCGCCGCGCAGGAAACGCAGGGTCGCATCCATGAAAAAAGGCGCGGCAAAAATGACGTGGTGGCTCATACGATCGCGAGTGTACCCTGTGACTATCGATTATTCGTCTACTTTGAGTTCCTCGCTCTTCATTCACTTGGGCCTGACCAACTCCAGGCTTTTCTCAATCAGTTCCAGCTTTGGCGACCTCACGGGATACGTTGCGTACGCCTGACGCTCAATAACCGGTGCGTCAAGAACCCGATGTAGAAGCCCGAATTCGAGGTCTTTCGCAATCATCCGTTCCGGCAGATACGCGCTTCCTCCTACCGACAGGATGTATTCATAGGCCATCTTGGCGTGCGATACGCGCGTCATTGCCTCGGGAGCATCCGGAAAGGCTCTGCGGTGATCAAGGGCGAACGACAGTCCCCAGTCGACGAAGACATAGTTCTGTCGTAGCGCATCTTCTATCGGCACATTCTTCGAGTTTGACACGCAAACGAATTCAAGCGCGGAAACACTGTGAATCTGCATGATGTCGAGTTGCGCGGGTTCCAGCATGATCGCAACATCCAGGGTCCCGTCGATGAGTCGGCGAGTCAGGATCTCCGGTGTCTGGGCTTCCGCGATTATCGCCATACTCGGGTGCGCTCGCCGCAGGTCATGCAGCCACGATTGCAGCAATACATCCCACAGTCGAAGGCTGCCGCCAATCACCAGTTGTTCGGTCGCGTCGGCAAGCGATACGTCCTGACGCGCAACCCGCCAGCCCGCCATGAGTCGTTCCGCATGACGGATCAGCCGCGCGCCTTCCGGCGTCAGTCGCATTTCCCGGCGACTCCGCTCAAAGAGTGTCACGCCCAGTTGCGCTTCCAGTGATTTCAGCCTGCTGCTCACGGCCGCCTGGGTTAAATGCAGTGCGTCCGCGGTGCGACTGAAGTGCCTGCTGCGGTGCAGCTCAAGAAAGGTACGAAGCAGCTCGAGGTCCATGCCCTATCATAAATATTATTTATTCGAACAACAATAAATATTAGCTATATCTATTAAAGCAGAACACGTACCGTGGTGACGACGACCGGCGCTGCATTCGCATCGAGAGCCTGAGGGTGCACCTAGTGAATGAAGACCCCAACGATTGCCGAAGCAAGGACGAGAAGCGAGCCTACCTGCGGAACATGGAAGCAGGGCTTGCTGAAAAGCAAGCGACGCTGAGATTCGTCAAACGCAAGATCAGACTTGCGATCGAATCGGGTCGAATTCACGCGAGTGATCAGCTACGCAAGGCTGAACATCAGGCCGATTGCTGCGTCGCTGATCTAAAAAGGCAGCTGGATCAGCTCGAAGACGCTGACGACCAATCCTGGGAGAAGCTGCGCTACGAGCTGGATATTGCATGGGACAACCTGTCGCAGTCTGTCAGGAGGGTCGTAGCTCGTTTCCCATAACCGCGAATAAGGATGACTGATCAGGGGGGTGTACGGTGATTAGAGCGTTTTTGACAGACCCGGACACGGGCGAGTTTCACCAGGGCGGCAAGGAGTTGATTGCCACATGGGAAGCGTCCGAGGGTCTTCATATCTGGGTCGACCTCGAAGCCGAGCCGCATAAAGTCGATGAAGAGCTACTCGGTCGATTCGGAATTCACCCGCTGGCAATTCAAGACGCACTGCGTCCTCGTCATCCGCCCAAGATCGAACGCTTCGACAACTTTCTCTTCATTCTGCTTCGTGGCCTCGATGCCGATACTTCAGGCATACACTTCGGCGTCATTCAGCTGTCGCTCTTCGTCGGCGATCGTTTTCTCTTGACGCGCCACAAGAAGCCATCGATGTCAGTGAACTGGCTGATTGACGAGATCCAGCGCGATACAGCCACTATGCAAGAGGGCCCGGGGCAGTTGGCGATTCACCTTGGCAATCGCCTTGCTCGACGATACGTGCAAATTCTCCTCGAACTGGAACCGCGCCTGGATGAAATCGAGGAGCAAATGTTCCGACAGCCCGACGACAGACTCCTGGCAGAGTTAACCGGTTACAAGTCTCAGCTTAGAAAACTTACACGCATCGCAAACTATCATGAGCAAATTGCCGAACGACTCAGAGATGTCCAGGACTCGCTCATCGGGCCAAAGTTGTACCACGAGATCGTCGACCTTTACGAGCAGATAGAGCGCACAAAGAGCCTTGCCAACCTGCACTACCAGATATCGAGCGATCTCACCGATGGCTACCTCGGCATGTCCTCACACCTGCTGAATCGAGTCATGCAGATACTCACGATCATCACGGTGATCTTCGTCCCGTTGACGTTTCTCGCGGGAATCTACGGCATGAATTTTGAGCACATGCCCGAGCTGTCAACACGTAACGGCTACTTCATCGTCATAGCAACAATGGTGGTGGTGGCGATCTCCCAGCTCATCTACTTTCGTCGCAAGCGGTGGATCTAATGGAAAACAAGACGAACATACTTGAAGACCTGGCTAACCAGGATGCCTGGTCCGGCTGGATAACCGAGGGTCAGGCGTGGGCGGTCGCGAATCTCTTTACCGTTGAAACACTGATCGAGCTTGGCCTTATCGCCATCGCGGCGTCGATAGCCTGGCCAATATCCCGGCTGGTGCGGAACAGGCTGCAGCAGAAAATTGCGAAGTACGAGCGATTCGCCTTGCTTCGACGGCTCTGGATGACTTTCAACAAGCTCGCATTTCCGGCGGTCTGGCTGGTCATCCAATGGCTTATCGTCGCGGCCACGTCTTACCTGGGGCTGCGGCATGCAGGGCTGGTTGTTACGTCCAGTCTCCTGACGGCATGGATCGTGATAAACGTGGCTACGGTGATTGTCGCCAATCCGCTGCTCTCGTTGACCATATCGATCGTCGCGTGGATTGCCGCGGCACTCAACATTGTCGGCTTGCTGGACAATACGATCGCTTTTCTCGACGGGGCCGCTCTTTCCTTCGGCCAGGTCAATATCTCGTTACTCACACTGGTTCAGGGGTTGATCGCCTTGGGCGTGCTTCTCTGGTTGACGACAGTCGCCGGACAACTCGTCGAAGGGAGAATCAGGTCCTCTGAAAATCTGTCGCCGTCCATAAAGGTCCTGTCGACAAAGATGCTGCGCATCGTGCTGGCGGTTCTTGCGGTCGTCTTTGCGCTGAAAATAGTTGGCATCGATCTCACCGCTTTCGCGGTATTCGGTGGGGCTATCGGTGTTGGCCTGGGCTTTGGGCTGCAGAAGATCTTCGCGAACCTGGTAAGCGGCTTTATCTTGTTGCTCGACAAGTCAATCAAGCCTGGAGACGTCATAGCTATCGACGACTACTACGGCAAAGTTGACTCTCTCGGAGCGCGTTACGTTTCTGTCCTGACGCGTGACGGTATAGAGCACCTGATCCCAAACGAGGAGCTCATTACGACTCGGGTCGAGAATTGGTCGTACTCGCACAACCTGCTACGTCTTCGTAAGACGATCGGAGTCCACTACAAATCGGACGTAAGAAAGGCGATCGCGTTATGCCTGGAAGCTGCCGATGAGACGCCCCGGATATTGAAAGAGCCAGCTGCGGTCTGTCACCTGCAGGAATTTGCCGATAGTTCGGTAAACCTTGAAATCCGGTTCTGGATTGACGACCCAATGAATGGCAGGGCGAACGTTGTGAGCGCGCTGCAGCTCAGCATCTGGGAGAAATTCCATGAACACGGGATCGAGATCCCGTATCCGCAGCGTGACCTCCACCTGCGCTCGACACAGCTCTCGTCGTCGACCGAAGAAATCGTTGCGCGCGTTGCCTGACGCAGCGTGCGACCGTGCGATTCGACGGCCTGGCACCAATCGCTAACTTAAGGAACAGACTATGAAACTCGCAATTCTGTCACGCGGACCGAAATCCTACAGTACGCGACGCCTCAAGGAAGCGGCATTGGCGCGTGGCTACGACGCAAAGGTCCTCAACACGCTGAAGTTTGCCATTGACCTCGATCAAGGTTCCCCGGACCTGTATTTTCGACAGAAGCAGCTCAGTCACTATGATGCGGTGCTCCCTCGAATCGGCGCGTCGATCACCTATTACGGAACCTCTGTTGTCCGTCAATTCGAGGAAATGGATGTGTTCTGTGCAAACACGGCCAACGGCATTGCCAACTCGCGTGACAAACTACGCAGTCTGCAGATTCTCAGTCGCCACCACATCGGCATTCCTCGTACCACATTTGTCAACGACAAGAAGGACGTGTTGCCGGCAATCGAAAGAGTGGGTGGCGCCCCCGTCGTCATCAAGCTAATCGAGGGAACGCAAGGCATAGGGGTGCTGCTGGCCGAATCGATAAAAGCCGCGGAGTCCATCATTGAGCTTCTGCAAAGCCAGAAGCAGGATGTCCTGATCCAGAAATTCGTCGCGGAAAGCAAGGGTAAGGACATTCGCGCTTTTGTTGTTGGCGACCGCGTGGTCGCCGCCATGCGCAGGGTCGCGCAAGGCCAGGAATTTCGCAGCAACGTGCATCGCGGCGGCGTGGCGGAGGCCGTCGACTTGTCGGCAGAGTATCGGGAAACAGCCGTGCGCTCTGCCCAGATTCTGGGGTTACGAGTGGCTGGTGTGGACATGCTCGAAAGCGATGCGGGCCCGCAGGTGATGGAGGTGAACTCCTCGCCGGGTCTCGAGGGCATCGAAAAATGCACGAACCTGGATATCGCCGGCGCAATTGTCGAGTACATTGCGGCGCGTGTCGACTTCCCTGAAATCGATGTGCGGCAAAGACTGACCGTCAGCAGCGGCTATGGCGTCTGCGAGATTCATATTCCGGAGGGTTCGGAATTCGACGGCATGACGGTCACCGAAACGAAGTTGCGAGACAGTGACGTGAATGTACTGACCCTGTATCGCGGTGAGATCGAGATTCCCAACCCGCGGGAAAGCCGAGCGCTACAGGGCGAAGACAGGCTTCTCTGCTTTGGGAAACTCGATGCGATGCGCGGCCTGCTTGCGCCGAAGTCGCAGCGTCGAAGACGCCCGAAAGTGAAAGTGCTCAACAAGTCCGCTGCCACTCAGGTCGCAAAGTAGCACCGCTACATTGCATGCACCGGGCGACCTGTTCGCGAACAGACGCTCTACTTTTGCTTCCAGGTGCCACCTTCGCGGTAGTACCAGCCCTTATCGGCT
>CBDUMZ010000055.1:0-17006 GCA_965368465.1 uncultured Chromatiales bacterium | reverse complement strand
CGGGCACGCGCAAGCCTCGCGGCCACGACCAGCACAGCCGGGTACCCGAAGTACGCGTACACGACTCCGCAGAGACTTATCCAGAATGCGACATCCATCGACAGCTAAACTATTGATTTCGGTATCATATTGCTATGTATTGTTTCACAATTAGCAGTGTGACAGGGTCGATATTCTCACCCAATTCCTGCGCACATGACGTCTCAATCAACTAGTCTTCAGGCCGGCGCACCGGAGTTCGCGTTTCCCGGTGAAATTCGGGCTTTTTTTGGCCACCAGTCCGTGGGCAACAACATCCTCGACGGGATTCGCCGTATTTATCCAAACGCAAAAATTATCGCGTACGACCCGCTTGATACAGGCGACCAGCAACATGGACTATTTCACAAAAAGATCGGCCGGAACGGCAACCCGCGATCCAAGGTTTCAGAATTCGTCGAATGCCTCCGCAAGCCGGCTACGCCATTCGATGTTGCGCTGATGAAATTCTGCTACGCCGATATCAATGCCGAGACCGACGTTAAAAGCGTGTTCGAGGACTACCAGGTTGCCATCGACACGCTCTCGTCCGACATTCCAGGCACCAGGATTCTCCACTGTACGGTACCGCTCCGCACGGTCCGGCTCGGCGCAAGGTCTATCGTGAAGAGAGCACTGGCACGACCCGTGACTGCGATCGAGGACAATAGGCGACGGGAAGCGCTCAATGACCTGATCAGGAGCACGTTTTGCGGGTCCGGCAGCGTGTTCGACCTGGCGGCGCTCGAGTCTACTTCGCCGGATGGATCGAAATGCGCGACCCGGTATCGGTCCACAAGCATTCCTGCCCTGGATCCGCAATATTCCAATGACGGTGGGCATTTAAACAGCAAAGGGCAAACGCATGTGGCGAGAAGGTTTGTGCAATTGATTAATGAAGCAGGACGCTAAGGCAATGGCCGAACTCTTGCCTGATGGTGTGCACTCGCTCGGATCTGATCCTCGGTCCGGACAGCTATGGAATGCGTACGTTGAAAACTCACCGACAGCGGGGTTTTACCACCGCTTCGAGTGGAAACACGTCAACGAGGCGGAATTTGGTCATCGGACTCACTACCTGGCCAGCGTCCGGGACGGCCAGGTCGAGGGAGTGCTGCCACTTGTCGAAATCCGGAGCCTGCTTTTTGGCCACATCCTCTGCTCACTGCCCTTCGTAAACTACTGCGGGCTTTCCGCCAGTAGTTCCGAAGCATCCGCTCAACTTCTGGAGCAGGCTTACTCAGTCGCCACACACGCAGGAGCTGACTATGTCGAGCTGAGGGGACTGGGAGTTGCGGATCAGGACCTTCCCGTTTCGACAGACAAGGTGTCGCTGACACTCGACCTCGCCGACGATCCCGACCACATCTGGAACGCGTTCAAGTCCAAACACCGCAATAACATCAAACGCGTCTACAAGTTCGGCCTCACGGTGGAGTCCGGTCACCTGGAACTGCTGGATACTTTCTACGACATTATGTGCGAATCGTGGCGAAGTCTCGGGACACCGATTTATCGGAAACAGTATTTCCGCACGATCCTCGAAACATTCGGCGACCAGAGCCGGATCTTCGTTGCGATGGCAGCAGGGAAACCCGTTGCAGTGGCCTTTAACGGTTACGATGGCTCGATGGTCGAAGGAATGTGGGCCGGGTCGCTATTTAAATACCGCAACCTGCAAAGTAGCTACGTTTTGTATTGGGAGATGATCAAGCACGCCTGTGAAAACGGGTACTCAAGGTTCCACCTTGGCCGATCCTCCGTGGAATCGGGTGGCGAAGCGTTCAAGTCCAAATGGGGAGCGCATGCGGAACAACTCTATTGGCAATATTTCTTACCGCAGGGCGGCGAGATGCCACAACTCAATGTAAAGAATCCGAAATATGCACTGGCGATAAAAGCCTGGCGACGGCTCCCCATTTGGGCAACGAAAGTAATTGGCCCGCACCTGGCGAAGAGCATCCCCTGACCTTGTGGTATCACCAATAGGAATCTGTTCGACCGGTGATTCGATACCAGAGCAGTCCCAGGTATTCGTGAACGGCGAGATCAGAAACCTGCAGATGAAACGGGCCTGGCTCCCATGACGCCGACAACGGGTCCTGCGGCAACTGGAAATCGGTAGGGACGGGAACGGGTGACAACCCTCGTTTCTTGAATACGCCCATCGCCCTTGGCAAATGTCCGGCCGATGTCACGAGGTAGAATTCAGTCTGCCCAAGCTCCGCGACAAGATGCCCGGGGCTTTGGGAAGTATTCATTGAATTCGGGTCCAATGCGATGGACTCTCTTGGCACACCAGCCACCACCAGCAGGTCGACCATGACGTTCCCGGCAATCTCATCTCCGGAAATATAGACCCGCTCCAGATCCATTCTATCGAAGAGGTTGACGACTTCCATCACCCGATAAAGTGTAGAACTACCGGCGCGACTGCTGAGCGGCATGCGTTCATCCGCCGTGGCGAACGCTGTCAGAACGACGACGTCCCTGATCCCTCGCGTGCTCGTACTATAATCAAATGGTGGATAGCGATTTTCCAGCGGACCTATCAGGGCCGTCGCAACTACACCGTTGGAAAATACGAGGTACACGATCGCGCCGGCCATGAATGCCACAAAGGCTTTCCGACGATGCTTGACCATGAGCGCAAGAACCAAGGCAATGAGGAAGAGAAACGCCGCAACATGCGACGGCATGACCAATCCCTTTATTAAGTCAATCATGATGAAATACCGCCTCCGTGTGAGACCCTGTCCCTATATCCTGTATGGACGATTGCTGTACATTACCGTATGCGGAGGGCTATGTAATAGCGCACTGCCCATGGGCTTGTACAGAGTGGAGTATTGATGATTCGAACGCTTGCTCCGAGTGGATCTCCGATTCGCCTGCGCGATCTGCTCAGCTGCGTATCGCATGCAGGCGCAGACTCTTCGGAGACCCTGCGCCGGTCGATACGCGAAACGCTTGGCGTTCGCCACGCCTTCCTGTTCGCGAACGGACGCGGGGCAATGGTCTTGCTCCTGCAGTCCCTCCTGGAGGCCAGCGAGCAAAGCAAGCGAAAGACGGTCATATTGCCATCGTTTACGTGTTATTCAGTAGCGGCGTCGGCAATCGTCGCCGGGCTGAACGTCCGGATTTGCGATGTCGACGAGTCCACGCTTAGCTATTCGGAAGAGCAGCTACTCTCCGTAGATTTCGACGATGTCCTCGCAATTGTCAGCACGAGTCTATATGGCATTCCAACTGATCTGCGTCGCCTTGAAGCAATCGCCAGAGACAATGGCGTATTCCTCGTCGACGATGCCGCGCAGTCCCTTGGCGCCATGGTCGGCGACCGCCCGGTGGGTACATTCGGAGATGCAGGATTGTTGAGCTTCGACAAGGGAAAAGTAATAACGTCGATTAATGGCGGTGTGCTCGTCACAAACGACGACGAAATAGCGGCCCGGATTCACGCTCGTTACTCTCGCACTCCAAAGCTCTCTTTGTCGTCTCGCATCGGCGAGCTTGTGAAGCTCCACGCCTATACGTTTCTCCTTCACCCGCTCTTGTACACGATACCGAGCAACCTGCCCGGACTGGGTCTGGGCCGAACCGTCTACGATGAGAATGTCCCCGTAAAACGGTACTTTGAGAAGCTGTCTCCGATTGTCGGGTCACAGCTTCAGCGCCTCGATAGTATCAACGAGCACAGGCGCCTTGCCGCCGGAAGATATGAGAAGCGCCTCGCGAACAGCGGTGGACTTGCAAGCATAACTTCGCGCGCTTCAGACCGACCGATTTACCTGAGATACGCTTTGCGGATCATGGATCAGGATACCCGTAGCCGATTTCTTCGATCTTTCAACTCGTACGGATGCAGTATCTCGTATCCGAGTGCGTTGCCGGACGTGCCGGAGCTAGCCGGGAGAATAGAGATCCAGAACCAGCATGTCGTCGGCGGCCGACTCATAGCGTCTCAGCTTGTGACGCTCCCAACGCATGCATATGTAAGGCCTCAGGACATTGACACAATATGCGATGGACTCATGTCTCTCGTTGACCGGTAGCCTGGCCCAGTATCCAAGCCATTATGATCAACATTAAAATCTTCCACTCAATGCGCGACATACCCCTGAAACAGGCGGACTGGGACCGCCTGGTTCAAAAGTCCGCAAATGTCGGCGTGTTCTCACGCCATTTCTGGATTACAAACTGGTGGCGGTTCTTCGGCAAAGAATACGAACTGTGCTTCCTGACGGCGGACGATGATGGCCGCATTATCGCGTTTGCGCCCCTGATGATAGACAAAGACGGGGAGCTACGCTTTATCGGCGATTCGAACGCCGACTACCTGGACTTCGTGATAAGCCGTGACCGGGAACTCGTGATGCAGCGTTTTCTTGAAATGCTCGCCGGTATTCAGGACAAATGGCGGGTAATGCACTTGCGCAATATCCCTGGTAGCCAATCGGGTAAAAGGACGCTGATTGCCCAGGCCCGGAACGCGAACCTGTACCCCTGGATGAACTACGCAGAGGTCGCTCCCTATCTAAAGATTTCGGACAATGCCGACGTCGTCGCTTCGACGATTGGCAAATACAGCGTTCGTCGCTCTAACCGACTGCTCGCCCAGCAGGGAACTATCCGTTTTCGGAATTTTACAACCGCGGGAGAAGCTGATGAGTACTGGTTATCCTTCCGTCAACAAAATATGGAGCGCTGCCGTCAGGTCGGAAGGCATTCGTCTTTTTCCAATCCCGACTATCTTCCATTCCTCCGCTCCCTGTTTGAGTCCGACACCGATCGCGAGCACGTTCTTTTTTCAGCCGTATTCATGGACGATCGGCCAATCGCCTTTCATTTCGGATACATTTCACAGAAGCGGTTGCTCTGGTACAAACCGAGCTTTGACATAAGCATAGAAAAGGGCTCACCCGGGATCTCGTTAATTTGCCACCTGATACAATACGCTCAGGAGCATGGCCTGAGCGAACTGGACTTTACGATAGGCGACGAGGCATTCAAAGATCGATTCTGCAGCGGCAAGAGGACTGTCGAGTCCTTCAGAATTCATCGGAGCTTTCCTCGCTATGCCGCGGATGCCGGCCACTGGTGGCTAAGAGAAAAAGTCAAGGCCGCGCTCGGCCTAAAAGGCACGTAGTTACACTATGAAAGTCAGCGTAATAATTCCAACTTATAATCGCTCGACGCTTGTCGTCGAGACGCTTCGCTCAGTTCTGGATCAGACTTTTGGCGACAAGGAAATCATCATTGTGGACGACGGATCCACAGACGATACCGAGGCGGCATTGGTACCATACCTTGATCGAATTACCTATTTCCGCCAGGAGAACCAGGGCGTTAATGCCGCTCGAAATACGGCCCTCGAACTGGCTACAGGAAAGTACATTGCGCTGCTGGATTCGGACGACCTCTGGATGCCCTTCAAACTCGAACTCGAGGTCGCGGTGCTGGATGAGAACCCCGACGTTGGGTTCGTCTACACTGATTTTGAAGTCGCCAGGTCAGACGGCAATAACCTGAGCAACGGCCTGCTCGCCTGGTATACGTTTGAAAACGATTGGGACCGGCTATTCCGCTCGTCTACGCCACTGCCCTTGCGTTTCACAGGCGCTCACCCAGAGCTAAAAACAGAGAACCACAAGCTTTATTTCGGCGATATTTACCACTCTTCACTCTATCATCCTGCCGTCTTGCCCAGCGCGTCCCTGTATCGGCGCTCAATGGTACCTGATGGGCGTGTATTTAACGAAGATGACTCGACCTGCGGCGATTGGGAGTTCTTTGCACGCCTATCCAAGGCGCACGGGGCCGCGTTTGTTGACATGGAGACGGCATACAATCGTAGTCACGAGGATGCCGTGCGGCTTACCAGGCTCGATATGACTATTCAGCTAAGGCGCCAAATCAAGCTGATTGACAGGATTTGGCGTGCTGATCCCGATTTCATGGCCGCCCACCCGAATGAAGTCAACGCCAGGCAGTACGATCTGTATTGCGAGTTGACTCGCGCGTTGCTTTTCGGTGGGGATAAGCACGATGCAAGAATGGCCATCAGGGAGTGCGAGAACCTGGGCATTACACCAACCGATAGACGGCTACCAACACTGAAGCTCATCGCATCTGTCCCAGGTGCAACGAGTGGCATTCGATTCCTCCGCAACATAAAGCACATCCTTCTCAGGTGACCGACCAGGGTCGACCAATCCAGATACCTATGCGATCACGAATTAGAAAGTTGGGACAGTTTGTCCATCAACAGTCCTCAAGGGCGGCAGAGTACGTCAGGTGGAAACGTGCGCAATTGGCCGAGCGCCGTTTCGATTTAAAACACGATCTTGAAACTTCCACTTGTGAGTCTGAATACCTCCAATCTATCGACTCCAGCAGTGTAGAGTTCGCTATTCCCTATGAACCTATTCAATACGACGTGTTTCGTCGCATGATGAACGACTTGTCAAGATTGGTCCCGGACTACCAGAAGTATCGATTCATTGATCTTGGGTCAGGCAAGGGACGCGCGCTCCTATATGCTGCGGAATGGGATTTTCGCACCTGTGTTGGCGTTGAGTTCTCCTCGAAGCTGCACTCTTCCGCCGAGAAGAACATTGCCGCCTACCAGAAGACTCACGGTCGATCGACGTCGTTTGAATTACACTGTCTCGATGCTCGTGATTTTACTCTGCCGCGCATAAACCTGGTCCTGTTTCTTTACAACCCGTTCACAGGCGATGTCATGCGATCGGTTGTGGACGGAATTGAAAGTTTGATCAGCGCTAATCATCTCGACATCATCGTTCTATATCGCAATCCGACGTGTTCCGATCTGTTCAAGTCGGACTATTTCATGCAGCTGGCTTCCAACCCCTCTTACGACATTTACAGGTCGCGGGCGGCGGTCATCGCCTAGGCACCTTTCTGAGTTTCCTACTTGTTTTCGCATTCTATAATTTCCAACTTTGACTCCTTTGGTAGCCAGGAACTGGCTACGATCGAACGATCATGGAACCTGCTTGCGGAACGATTCGAGTCGCCTCTTCTGGATTTCAAATGGTTTTACTCCTGCGCGACCACTATTCATTCGAAAGACATACTGAAGATCGTGATCGTTTCGAACGACGAAGGAATCGTCGCCATCGCGCCGCTTTATCTTAACAGCGAAGGTGGTTACCGCCGACTGCGGATCCTCGGTACAGCCTCGCTCTACGAGCCGAGTGGACTGCTCTATGCAGACCAGCGTTGTCTACGCTACCTGCTCAACACGATTTGGCGACTGGGATACCCGGTTGAACTGCAGCGCCTGTCCGACGAAACCATCCGGTCTGCAGTCACAGACGACGCTTCCCTGGCCAAAGGTCCCCACTTCATCTTGCGTACGGCCACATCGCGTTACATCGAGACACATGGCGGTTTCGCAGACCTCGAGAGAAAGATGTCCAGTAGCAGGCGCGCGGATATCAGGCGCAAGCGGCGGCGAGCTGAGAAACTGGGCGAAGTCAGCGTACGGGTTTCGAGCCCATCGGACGAGGAGTTCGATGAGCAGTTCGAGACCGCCTTGAAGATTGAGGAGTCGAGCTGGAAAGGCACGGCCGGATCGGCACTGGCTAACAATCCCTCATTGCGCGAGTTCTTCAGGGCGTACACGCGCGCTGCGCGCGCCAGCGGCTCCCTCCGATTCTTCTTTCTCGCTATTGAGGGGGTCCCGGTCGCCATGCATATTGCGATCGAAGCTCACGAAGCTCTCTGGATCCTCAAGCTGGGGTATCGACACGATTATTCCAGTTGCTCACCCGGCATAGCTCTCACCAATGCGTCGATTCAGTATTGTTTTGAGCGGGGACTGGCTCGCTACGAGTTTCTCGGGTCGACGGAAAGCTGGCAGTCCGCGTGGCCGACCATGGAGCGCGACTACTTCTCGATCCTGCTATTTCCATGGTCGCTACGTGGATTTGTCGGATTGGCCGGCGTCGCAGGGAATCAAATGGTCAAAACACTTCATAGAATGTTCGGTAAGCTTGCTCGTGTGAACTCAAATAGCAAGGACGCTGACTCCTGATGCGTACATTGTATAAAGCACTAAAACAAATTGCCGCGGAGGCGCTGCGACGTACTGGCATCCTGTCGCGGCTCGTGGACGCCAGGTTGCGCGATCGTGTAAGCGTTCTTATGTACCACCGCATTATCAGTAGCGCCAACTTGCCTGCAACCGACTCCAGTCCGGGAATTATCGTTCCTGAGGGTGACTTTGAGTTTCAGATGCGCACGCTGCGGCAGCATTTCAATCCCATATCGCTCCATGAGTTTGAGGACCACTTGATCGATGGTGTACCCCTGCCGGCTCGTAGTTGCCTGGTGACCATTGACGATGGTTGGATAGACAATTACGAAACCGCATTTCCGATTTTGAAGAAGTACAGCGTCCCTGCTGTGATATTTCTCCCCACGGACTATATCTCTGCTACCCGGTTATTTTGGCAAGAGGAAATTCTCATGCGGCTCACATGGCTGCTTCGCTCGGGTGACGAGACCCGTCTGGCGGCTTTGGGCGGCATCCTGCAAGTGGACAAACCCATAAGCTCGATTGACATCGACGATATTCGTAGTTACGTACTGCGTCTCAAGGCTTCCGATGACTCGTTCATTCAAACACATCTTCAGCAACTACGTGCCGAGCTTGCCCCATTTGGCGAACGCGATCACTACAACCGGTACATGAGTTGGGACCAGGTAAAGGAGATGTCGGAAGCAGGTATCTCGTTCGCCTCGCATGCTATGAGCCATCGAATTCTCTGCCGACTGTCGGACAAGGAATGCACGGACGAACTTACAACGTCTCGCGAGATAATAGAGGCGGAAATTGGCATTAAGGTCCGCACGATCGCTTATCCAAACGGGGATCATGACGAACGGGTGATCGAGTTGACGCGCAACGCAGGCTATTCGGTCGGATTTGGAACCCAGAGTGGCCTTTGGAGCAGTGATTGTGACCCCCTGTCAGTTCCGAGAATGAATATACACGGCAACAATTCAAGAACTGAAGCGCTCTTCATGGCTACCTGCACAAATCTTTTCTAGGTTCTGCACTATGCGCAAGAAAGTTCTGATCACCGATGGAAACAGTCGCGCGGCGCTCGCGATAACGCGCTCGCTCGGGAAACGCGGCTACGAGGTCCACGTTTCGGCCGTCGCGGATATCTCACTCGCCGGCCGCTCAAAGTACTGCCATCAGACGCATACGTATCCTGATCCGACGGCGAATCGGGAAAGGTTCGTCGACGCTATCGAAGGTCTCGTAAGAGAGCTAAAGGTCGATATTCTATTGCCGGTCACGGATATTTGCCTGCTGCCGATTGTCGGGCAATTGGAGCGCCTGCAATCGATTTGTTCAGTGCCTTTCTCTTCCAGAGCAACGATAGAAAGAGCGGCTAGCAAAGAAGATATTACCCAGCTCGCCAGGGACTTGGGCGTGGCAACGCCCCAATCACGTACGGTAGCCGACAAGGGGCAATCGGACAGAACGGACTGGGGCGGTGTTTTTCCTGTTGTGATCAAACCCTCTCGCTCGAGGGTCCGGGATGGGGATGGCTGGTTGTACACGGGCGTCGACTACGCACATACCCAGGATGAGTTGGACGAGAAATTGAGTGCTCTGCCGGACACCGCATACCCTATCCTGTTGCAGGAGCGTGTCAATGGTCCCGGCATTGGCCTGTTCTACTGCTTCGACAAGGGACGGCGAGTCGCGACATTCGCACACCGAAGGATTCATGAGAAACCACCTTCCGGTGGCGTAAGTGTCCTCAGGGAGAGCGTCGCGGCAGATCCTGTGGCGGACGAGTTTGGCCAACGACTACTCAAGGCACTCAATTGGCATGGCGTGGCTATGGTTGAATTCAAACTCGACGAGCGCGATAACACGGCGAAACTGATGGAAATCAATGGGCGTTTCTGGGGTTCGTTGCAACTCGCCGTCGATGCCGGCGTGGATTTTCCAGACCTGCTGGCCCGAATTGCGTGCGGCGAAACGGTCGATTCAGTGGACGAGTACAAACTTGGCGTCAGGTCGCGATGGCTGTGCGGAGAGCTGGACCTGTTGCTTCTTTATCTATTCAAGTCTCGCAAGGCCCTGAACCTGCCCGTAGGCCACCCTCCACGCTTGCTATCAGCACTGCGAGTGATCAACCCGTTTGTAAGAGGGCAAAAGCTCGAGGTGCTGAGATTGTCGGATATCAGGCCGTGGCTTTACGAAATGCGCCAATGGTTCAAGGGCGCAGCTTGACAAGCTCCCGGGCCAGCGCCTTTGTCGACTCAAGCAAACGTCTAACGGTATCTTCCACCGCCGAAGGATTCATCTCGTAAGGATCGGCAACGTCCGACCGATAGCCGCTGGTCCAGGCGCTAATCCACGCCACCTTCTTGCTCGCCGTAGCAGACATTTCGTGCAGCATCAGACGGTTCTTGCCATCCATGATTACGATCAGGTCAGCCCACTCAAGGTCGTCGTCGGTCACCCGGCGCGACCGGTGGTCACGCAGATCAACACCGGCCGTGGTCGCAAGCTCGATGAAATCCTCGCGGCAGGTTCTGCCCTCCCTGTCGTGGAATCCTGCCGAGCGAACGCTCCACTCACTAGCCGGCAGAAGGTCAGCCAGAAGCTTCCCGACGAACGGACTTCGATAGATATTGCCGTAGCAAAGTACCAGGATGTTCCGACCTGACAGGCTTCGCAGATTCGCGTGGCTGTTGCGCCGAGCAAACAGGAAATACCTGCCATAGGTAACGCGTCTTGCCAGCGCTCGCCCAACTCGGCTCAAGGATTTCATGAACTACAGCCGACTCTGGCCCGCTATTTCTTGATTTCCGGGACTGGCTCTACGAGAACACCCGCCGCATGCAAATACGCCGTCGTGGCTCTCTTGTTTTCGATGTCCTTATAGACAAATTCCGCATGAGCCTGGTCGATGTCGAGCACCCGAGCCAGGTCAGACGCCGGAAAACCATTGTTAAGGGCATAGAGCGCGAGGTCCATCTTGCCGTATGGCAATGCGAAATAGAATTCGTCCTGACCCTGGTCGAGGCTATACGTGTCCGTCGTCGGTGTCGCAGAACAAATTTCCTCGGGTAGTCCCATGTGTCTTGCGAGCGCGTAGACCTGGGTCTTGTACAAATGGGCAATGGGCTTCACGTCGGCCGACCCGTCGCCATTCTTCACAAAGAAGCCCTGGTCGTACTCAAGACGGTTGGGTGTCCCCACTACAGCGTAGTTCAATCTATCCGCATGGAAGTACTCCATCGTCTTACGAATACGCTGTTTGAAATTGGTCGCCGCCACGATCTTCAGGTACTCCTGGAGCGGCAGCCGTTCCTCTTTCATCTCGCCGTCCGGCGTGCGTACGACGAGAACGAAGTGATTGACTCGGCCTTCCAGTCCACCCTGGATAACGATCTTGTTCGCCCAGCCTTCGCCGTAGTCAGGAAATACGCTCCGGATCGCCTGGTCTCGCTGCTCATAGCAACCGATGGCCTCGAGGGTTGGGGCAATGTTGAATTCTTCGTAGTCGATACCCAGGTGTCTCGCGAGCTGGTCGCCTCTTGACGTGCTTGCCGCCGCCGAATCCTGCTCGGGCAACAGGAGCCCATACACACGCTTTTTGCCAATGGCTTTAACTGCCAACGCCGCGGACACAGAGCTGTCTATTCCGCCCGAAATCGCAACGACGAGGCCGCGCTTGTGCAGCGTCTTCGACAGGATTTCTTTCAGTCTCGCGCTAATCCGGTCAATCTCGGCATCCATGTCGAAATCCAGCGACTGTGCCGAAAGCACTCCTTGTTTCTTATTCACTTTGCTCTTTCTCCTCGTAGTCCTTTGCCAAAACGTGCCGCTTCAGTTTCCCGGAGCTCGTCTTGGGGAGTGACTCTACAAACTTGATGGATTTTGGGACCTTGAAACTCGACAGTCCGGCCAGGCATTGACGTTGAATGTTCTGCACATCGAGTTCGACACCTGGCTCCGTAACGATTGCAGCAGCGACCGCCTGTCCGAGAATGTCGTCGTCAATTGCGTAAACGCCGACTTCGGCGACGCCTTCAAGACGTGAAATCACGTCCTCGATTTCTGCGGGACTGACTCGGTTAGCACCGGTCTTGATCATGTCAGACGATCGTCCGGTCAGGAAGAGAAATCCGTCCTTATCGAAATAGCCAAGATCGCCTGTTCTAAGCCAGCCTTCGCGAAGTACTTCGCTCGTTGCCATGGAGTCGTTCCAGTAGCCGGACATAATGTTATCTCCAAACGCGTAGACCTCGCCTGGAGAATCGGCAGTGTGTTTGCTCTCGTCAGATGCCCCAACTCGAAGCGTAACGCCGGGAATCGCCTTACCGACCGATCCGGCCTTGTCAACGAGGTGCGCGGGCTCGAGATAGCTCAGGCGCGCCGTCGCCTCCGTCTGGCCGTACATAACGTATATCTCAGTCCCAGGAAGATCTTCCGCCAACTGCTGTTGCTGCGCAACAGACATAGGGCCGCCGGCTTGTGCGATGTAACGGAGCGAGGACAAGTCGGCGTCTTTGAGCCGATCGTGCCCAAACAGCAACGCGAATGTCGTTGGAACACCGTAGAACGACGTTGCTTTTTCCTTCCCCATTCTCCTCAGGACCGCGTGCGGAAAGGCCACGTGATTCTGCAGGATCAAACATGCGCCGGCCGTCATGTGCGTGTGAAGTATGGAGTTCCCGAAAGAATAATAGAAAGCCAATACATTGAAGCACTTATCCACCCAGCTAATGGGCAGATAGTTCAGGATGGATTGCGTGTTCGCGAAGAGGTTCTTCTGGCTGAGCATTACGCCCTTCGGATTGCCAGTCGTCCCCGACGTGTAAATGATGGCCGCGAGGTCACTGCTGCGACTGTCGACTACGTGCCGCCTGAAATCGGGAAGACTGCCACTCACGATCTCCGACCACTCGCCCGAATCTTTGGAAACCGGGATGATGCGCAGGTCATTGCTCGACGTTAGTTCGAGAAGCTGCGGCAGCTCTCGCAACTTGTCGTCAACGAATAGCGCCTTGGCGCCGCAATGCTCAAGCAATCGTGCAAGCACAGGTGCCGGTTCCTGCGTGTTCAGAGCGACGACGGCGCACCCTGCCAGGTGAATGCCGTAGAACACTGCAACGTATTCGGGGCAATTGGGCAGGATAATCGCAACTCGATCGCCGCGCTCTAGCTTCGCTGAGCCGAGAAAACTGGACACGGCCCCGGTCAGTCGACCCAGTTCTTCATACGTCCAGGCGCGCTCACTTGTTATGAGAGCATTTGACGAACGATGCCGATCTACCGAATCCAGAAATGACCGTGCGACAGACTGCTGCATGACAGTCGCTTCCTATTTCTTCCTGCTAACGAACGCGGCAATACGATTTACCGAGTCCAGGTTCTCCGGAATCATCTCTTCATCCGCAACCTGTACGCCGAGTTCATCCTCGATGAACATGATAATTTCCAACATACCCGTCGAGTCGACGATGCCGCGATCCAGGAGGGACTCATCCGGCCCAAGTGCCGACTCGTCGTCCGTGAACAGGTAGTTCTCAAGTATGAATGTCCTTACCTGGGTTTGAAGCTCTGAAGCCATGTTCCTTTCTTCCTTATATACCGATATCTGGTTACAAAATACTAGCTGGCAAACCTGAACTGTTCATTCTGCCCTTCCACGAAGAGCCTGTGCCATGCCTGGGTGGAGAGAATACCGACAAACGCCATGTTATCGCGCTCGCCAAGCGTTTTCGTTCTTTTTGCCTTGTTGAGGAGCATCGTCACCTTGTTCGGATCGAAGTATCCGGCGCTCGCGACGTTCCCTGGAGACAGCAATTCCGCCATCTCATCAAAGCCGGATGCGGCTGCCAGTGCCTCAGCATTCGGGGCTCTGTACGGTTGCTTGGTCCTGCGCGTAATCGAATCCGGCAGACTATCCTGCATGGCCCGCTTCAGGAGGTACTTCTCGCACATGCCCCGCATCTTGAATTTCGGCGGCAACTTTCTCGCGAACTCGATCACACGATGGTCGAGATACGGGAACCGGCCTTCGACGCTGTTGGCCATGAGCATCCTGTCGCCCTGGGACGAAAGAATGTAGCCGGGCAGGATCGTCCTGGCCTCCACGTATTCCCATCGGTTGAAGCGCTTCCAGGCGGGCCAGGACGCATTGGCCGCAGCCTCGAATCGAGCCGGCGCGTCCTGAACGACGCTGGCCTTGAAGTCGTCCGAGTAGAACATCTTGATCTGCGATGTCATGTTCCAGCGAGGCTGGTGAGCGAAGGTAAGCTGGTCGACGGTGTCGAAACCGTCGCCGAAAAATTTCCTGAGATAAGCCTGGTTTCGTTGGCCGCTGAAATCGAGGTAGGGGTACAAACGCTGCAGGAGCATCGGACGCCACGACGAGTCAGCGTTCCTCGCCCAGAATTCTCTAACCTTGGCTTCCTTGAAGATGTCGTAACCTCCAAGAACCTCATCGGCGCCCTCGCCGGTCAGGACAACCTTAAAGTTGTTTTGGCGAACGAGTCCTGACAACAGGTTCATCGGCACGGGCGCCGTCCTGAGGATCGGCGACTCACCATGCCAGACTGAGTTAATGAACTTGTCGGCGATATCGTCCTGGGAGCAACGAATGCTGGAGTGCTGTGTGTTCAGGTGCCTGGATAACTCCGACTGGTAGCCGGATTCGTCGTGCGCCTTGCTCTCGAACGCAATCGAGAAGGTCCGCAACTCACTGAGTTCCTGCTTCTGGATCAGCGCGACAAGTGACGATGAGTCGAGACCACCCGACAGGTAGGCTCCAACCGGAACATCGGCTCTTAGCCGTATCCTCGTCGCATCGCCCAGCAGGCTTTCGAGTTCTTCAGCCAGGCTCTGTGGCTCACCCCGAAGAAACTCGTTGTAGACAGGATACTCCCAGTCCCAATACTGGCGAGTTGTCAGTGCACCGTTCTCGAGCACGACCATCTCCCCGGGCCGCACCTGCTGCACGCCCTTGAATATCGTCTTCGGGGCGACCGGACACCAGAACGTGAGAAGATCGTCCAGAGCCGTGGGATCCAGCTCAGGCTTCACCAATCCGCTGGCAAGCAGTCCTTTTACCTCCGATGAGAACACGAGGTTGTCACCGTCGTTCGCATAGTAGAGAGGCAGGATGCCGACGCGGTCGCGTACCAGGACCAGGCGCTGCCGGTTCGAATCCCAGAGCGCGATCGCAAACTGCCCGTTGAGCTTGTGCACGAAATCCAGCCCAAACTCCTCGTACATATGCACGATGACTTCGGTGTCGGTGGAGGTGTAGAAAGAGTGCCCGCGCTTGACGAGATCTTCGCGGAGTTCAATGTAATTGAAGACTTCGCCGTTGTAGCAGATCCAGATGCTCTCATCTTCGTTGTGGATCGGCTGCTTGCCGCCCGCTACGTCGATGATGCTGAGCCTGGCATGCCCCAGCCCGATTCCGGGCGCCACGAAGTAGCCTTCGTCGTCCGGGCCCCGGTGACGAATTGCCGATACCATCCGAGAGAGTCGCTCCCGCTCCGGTACCGCGCGGCCCTTGATGGCCGCAATGCCGACTACACCACACATAGCCGCTGATTATCGCTGATTCGCAACCCGGTCAACGTGACTGTAGTCACAAGGCCCGGTGAGAGGTAGTAGTCCCGCATCGACGAGATAGGACCTCATCGACGTAAACTGAAAATCGGCAAGCATCTGGCGCAGCCTCGCCTCAGTCTTGTGCAGGTTGTTGTAATGCCGGAAGCGCGACAAAGGTTTCACATCGAGTCTCGGCTGCCCCGGATCGACTTCCCAGGGATGCACGTAGAAAACCCAGGGCCTTCCCTCGGCATTGGCGCCCCGCGCCGCCATGCGGCTGAACCAGTAAGGGTATAAACGAAAATACCCGCCCCCCGATATCGGCATGTTCATGCCGACGTATCTGGCCACGGTCATCGGGACTTCGAGGATCGAACGCCCGTCGCTCAAAGGGAGTCTGTGAGGGACCGGATTGGCGTCCGGAATACCGTAACGATCGTGATGCACCGGGAAGATGCTCGAATCGTAGGCAAACCCGGCCTCCTCGAGCACGTCCAGCGCCCAGAGAGACTTATCCGTGATGGAAAAACTCGCGCCACGGTAACCCAGGACCGGTTCGCCGGTGATGTCCTCGAGCAGCTTCTTGGCTTTCAGGGTCTCGGCACGAAATTCATCCTGCGACTGCTCGTAGATAACGGAATGCGAATACCCGTGGCAGGCAATCTCATGCCCTGCGCCCTGGATTTCCTTCACTAACTCAGGGTAGCGCTCCGCAACCCAGCCGAGGACGAAAAACGTTCCGGTAACGGCCGTCTCGTCCAGGACATTCAGGATAGTCCTCGTGTTATTGCAGACGCGGTGCTCAAGCGTGTGTAGGCCCGCTGCCTTCACGCCCTCCGCGAGTGCCGAGGCGTGAAAGTAATCCTCCACGTCGACACTGAACATGTTCGAGCTTTCTAACATCGGGTCTAGTTGCCGATATCCGGCGTGTAGTGGAGACCCAGGTAGACCCTGTTCTCGGTGTATTCGTCCAGCGGGAGCTCGCTTTCGCGGTCAATGCGGTCAACACGAAATTCAACCGCAATCGTTCGCAATCTACTCCAGGTAAGACTTGCGCTGGCAAGAAATTCAACGTCTTCGCGCCCAATCTCCTGGTAGTCGTGGCGACTCTGCTGTGCTTGAAGACCCACCTCCCACGCAGTGCCGAGGCGCCTCGTAAGGCTCGCCGACAAGCGCTGGATCTGGCGATTCCGCGCCGACACGGCGCTATTCAGGTAGTCCTCGTCAATCAGCCGAGCACCTAGGATCAGTGTGGACTTGGTGGCCAGGTAGGTCAGGGAAAGCCCGGCATAATCCTCAGTAAACGGGTCGGTAATGCCTTGCTGGTCCTGCACATCGCCGATCTCAATGCTGC
>CBDUMZ010000054.1:0-17256 GCA_965368465.1 uncultured Chromatiales bacterium | reverse complement strand
TCGCCCCGGTGGTCGGAATGGGTATGATTCGTACTCATTTCCCATCGGAGCAGCGATGACAATTCGTGAACTTGCTTTCCTCGCTATTGCATTCACCCCGGTAGCGGCCGCGGCCGAGGGCCTCACTCTCGAACAGATCATGGCCGATGCCGACTGGCTCGGAAACCAGCCGGAAAACGCCTATTGGGGCGCCGACAGCGCCGTGATCTATTTCCAGCAGAAACGGCAGGGATCGGAACTCCGCGACCTGTTCATGGTAGACAGCCGCGACGGGGCGATCGCACAGATCGCGGAACGAGACTGGTCACAGGTTTCCCGGGGCGATGCCGTGTACAACGCGGCCGGCGATCGACACGCCTGGACCTACGCCGGAGACGTTTTCCTCGGCGACCGCGATACCGTCCGCCAGGTCACGCGCACGGCCGCCACTGAATCTGTGCCGACGTTTATGAACGATGGGCGTCTCGCGTTTCAGCGCGACGGGCAGGTATTCCTGTTCGACCCGCGCAACGGCTTTGTCGAGCAGATCAGTAACCTGCGTTTCGAAAAAGACCCGGCCGAGGAAGACGCGTTCGATGTCATGCGCGTTCACCAGGAACGCTTGTACGAGCAACTTCGCGAGGCAGAAAAGAAAAAGGACGAAGCGCGCGAACACGGCGATTCGCTGTATCGGTTCGACGCGGCGCTGAGCGCAGCACCGATCTACATGGGAGACAAGCTCGAGTCGCAAGGCTTCGCGATGTCACCGGACGGCAAGCGGCTCCTGCTCGTCACCTCTGCCAAGGACGCCGATGCGGGCAAGCGCGGCACGATGCCGAACTACGTGACACTTAGCGGCTACACGGAGACGCGCGAAGTCCGCACGCGGGTGGGCCGCAACGGCGATGCACCGCATTCGGTCTGGCTCATCGACCTCGAGTCGGGCGACAAGCACGAACTCGACCTCGGTGATCTGCCGGGCATGGACGAGGACCCGCTGGCGGACCTGCGGGCGAGCGCAATCGAACACTACGTCGGACTGGGTGAAGACAGGGACAAGGCCGCGGCACGGTTGAAGGCGCCCGAGACGCGCGGCGCCCAGGTATTTTCGACGGTGTGGTCGTGGGACGGCTCGCAGGTTCTGTTGTGGGTTCGTTCCACGGACAACAAGGACCGCTGGATCGCGACCGTCGACTTCGACGACAGGAAGCTGGTTAACCAGCACCGCCTGACGGACGAGGCGTGGAACAACTGGAACCACATTGAGCACGGCTGGCTGAAAGACAACCAGACGATCTGGTTTCTTTCCGAAGACCACGACTACCTCGGCATCTACACGAAGCACATCGACGAGCGGCGCAGCAAGGCGCGGGTTGCCGGCAAACATGTCGTTTTCGATCCCGAGCTCGGACCGTCCGGCAAGTTCATTTACTACCAGGCCAACGTGGAGCATCCGGGTATCTACGAGATCTGGAGGCTCGACCTCGAGTCCGGCAAGACAGAGCAACTCACCACGCTCGGCGGCTTCAACGAGGTCAGCGTCTCGCCCGATGAATCGAAACTCCTGATCACGCATTCGGAACTCGACCGGCACCCCGAACTCTACGTCCAGGCCAACGCACCGGGCGCCGAGGCGCGCCAGCTTACTGACACGATGAGCGAGGCGTTCAAGCGCATCAACTGGCGGCGGCCCGAGATCGTCGCGATACCCTCCTCGCACGTGGACGCGCCGATCTACACGAAGGTCTACCTGCCGGCCGATCACGACCCGGCGCGAAACTACCCGGCCGTCGTGTTTGTTCATGGCGCCGGCTACCTGCAGAACGCCGACTACGGCTGGCCGGACTACTTTCGCGAGGGCATGTTCCACAGCCTGCTCAACGAGCACGGCTATGTCGTCATCGACATGGACTATCGAGCCTCAGAAGGCTACGGCCGCGAATGGCGCACCGCCATCTATCGGCGCATGGGGGTTCCCGAACTCGAGGACTACGTCGACGGCGTGAACTACATGGTCGAGAACTATGGCGTCGATCGCGATCGTATCGGCATCTATGGCGGGTCCTACGGCGGTTTCATGGCCTTCGTCGCCATGTTCAAGGCGCCCGACCTCTTCAAGGCCGGCGCGGCGCTCCGCCCCGTATCCGACTGGGCACACTACAACCATGGCTATACCTCGAACATCCTCAACACGCCGGGAATCGACCCGGAGGCGTACTACATCAGCTCGCCGATCAACTACGTCGAGGGCCTGAAGAATCCGCTGCTGATCGAAGCCGGCATGCAGGACGACAACGTATTTTTCCAGGACTCGGTTTTCGTCGTGCAACGCCTGATCGAACTCGAGAAGGAAAACTTCGAAATAGCGCTGTATCCTCAGGACCCCCACGGCTTCAAGCACCCGGAAAGCTGGCTCGACGGGTACCGCCGGATCTACAAACTGTTTGAGGAAAACCTGAAGTGAGAAAGCTCGAAGGAAAAGTCGCCTACGTCACCGGTTCCGGCCGCGGCATTGGACGCGCGGTTGCGCTGAAGCTCGCCGATAGCGGCGCAAAAGTCGTCGTGAATGATCTCGACAAGGAACCCGCCGATGAGGTCGTCGAGGCGATCCGGTCGGCCGGCGGCGAAGCAATCGCCGTTGCCGGCAGCGTGACGGAAGACGGCTTCGCCGAGCGTTTCATCAATACGGGTATCGAGACTTTCGGTGGCGTGGACATCATTGTGAACAACGCGGGATATACATGGGACTCGATGATTCACAAGATGAGCGACGAGCAGTTCGACGCCATGATAGACGTGCATCTCAAGGCGCCGTGGCAAATCCTGAAAGCCGCATCGGCGTTTATCCGCAACGCGGCTGCCGAAGAGGCCGCCGAGGAGCGCGAAGTGTTCCGCAAGGTCGTGAACATCTCGTCGGTCGCCGGCACCGGCGGCAACATCGGCCAATCCAACTACTCGTCGGCCAAGTCAGGCGTGCTCGGCCTGACCAAGTCGCTGGCCAAGGAATGGGGTCGCCTCAAGGTCAACGTCAACTGCGTTGCCTTCGGCTTTATCGACACTCGCCTGACGACGGCAACCGACGAGAAGATGACCACGATCGTCGACGGCAACGAGGTCTCGCTCGGCATCCCGAAGAAAGTACACCAGGGATTCAGCGGCATGATACCGCTGGGCCGTCCCGGCACCGTCGAGGAGGCTGCCGGGGGCGTGTACCTGTTCTGCACACCGGAGTCGAACTACGTTTCGGGTCAGACCCTGATTGTCGGTGGCGGTATTACGCTCTAGAAAGGCAAAATATCACGCAGCCATGTCAGTACCGAACTGACGGTTTCCGGCGCCAGTCCGTCAAGCATTACCCAGAGAACTGCCAGCGGCACAACGACGCGAATCATCCACAGCCAGGCATTGAACAGGGTCGCATTGCTGAATGACAGGTCGTCGGTCAGCGTCTGCGGCTTGATGCGCCAGCCGACGAACAGCGCCATCAGGATGCCACCAAGCGGCATCATGATATTGGCTGTGAAATAGTCGATCAAAGCGAACGGCGCCATGCCTTCGAATACCTCGAAACGCCCGAGCGGCGCCACATCCGACCAGATGTTGAACGAGAACACGGTCAGCAGGCCGATGGCCCACGCAAGCCCGCCGAAGACCAGCACACCGTTGCGACGCTGCATGTGCCACTTGCCTTCGGCATACCGCACGATCGGCTCGATGATGGCGATGATCGACGTCACCGCGGCAAATGCCAGCAGGATGAAGAAGATCACGCCGAATACCCGGCCACCCGGCATACCGGCGAACGCGGCGGGCAAGGTCTGGAAAATCAGTCCCGGGCCGGACCCGGGGTCGAGGTCATTGCCGAAGACGAGCGGAAAGATCATCAGGCCGGCCAGGAGCGCGACCATGGTATCGGCCCCTGCAATAATCAGTGCCGACTTCGTCAGCGACACGCTCCTGGGCACATAGGACCCATAGGTCATCAACAGGCCCATCGCCACGCTGATCGAGAAGAAGGCCTGGCCGATCGCGACGAGCACGGTTCCACCATCGATCTTGCTGAAGTCGGTATTGAACAGGAAGTTTATTCCCTCGGCGAAATCGCCTTCGACGGCCGCGTAACCGATCATGAGGAGCAGCATCGCGAACAGCGCCGGCATCAGCACGGTCACAACTCTCTCGATACCGTTCTTGAGACCGCGACCGACGATGAACAGGGCGATGGCCATGAAGATCGTATGCCAGAAGGTCAGCAGTTTCGGGTCCGCCAGCATGCCGTCGAACTGGGCGGCTACCGCGGCGGGCTCGGCATTGCCAAAGCCACTACCGGCCTTGAAGATGTAGGCCAGGGTCCAGCCCGCGATGACACTGTAGTACGTCGCGATCAGGTAACCGACGATCATCGCCATGTAGCCGACCAGGGACCAGCGGCCCGGCGAGAGGCCCGTCTGCCGTGCCACATTGGCCATGGCGATCGGTGGGCTGTGGCCACCCGCACGGCCAATCCAGAGCTCGGCTATCAGGATCGGGATGGCAATAAACAGGACGCAACCGAGGTACACGAGCACAAAGGCACCGCCACCGTTGACGCCAACGATGTAGGGAAATTTCCAGATGTTCCCGAGACCCACCGCGGCGCCCACGGCCGCGAGAATAAAGGTAAATCCTGAGGACCAGGTCTTCCCCGATGCTTGTGCCATTGTTGTTGTTCCCCTCGTTTGGCGACGTATAGCTTAACGCAAAACAGGAAATTGCGAAGATCGTGAACCCTGTCTCCGACCGCAGCGGCCATGTCTCGTACTGTGGGCGCATGCATGCGTTCAGTGACAGCATCGGCGACACCGGCGGCCCCGTGCATCGTCTCGGGGCCCGGGGTGTTGCCGCGTTGAGCCTGTTTGCGGCCAATGCCGGCATGCTCTTCCTGTTCTTCGCCCTCGACCTGACGCTGTTCGAAGTCGTGGTCGTCTACTGGTTCGAGGCGTTGTGGGTGGGGCTGTTCAGCGGCCTGAAACTGGTAACCGCCTCGCTCTTCGGCGACCCGTATGAGAACCGCTGGGTCGACGTCTCACGCGGCAGCGGTTTGTTCCTGTCCCTGTTTGCCATCGTCAAGTCGGGCGGCGCATTCTTCCTGATCGTAATGCTTGCCGGCGTGGCTCTCATCGTCGCTCAGCAGGAGCTCACGGGCCTCGACGGCAACGCGTTCGTTCGCGAACAGGCACCGCTGCTGTTCAAGTGCTCGATGCTGTTCGTCGCGGGCCACGGGCTCTCGTACATCATCAACTTCCTCTTCCTTGGCGAATTTCGCCGGGCTCGCGTCGGCGCCCTTATGTGGTTGCCATTCAAACGCAGCATCGCACTGCTCGTGACCATCGCCGCCGGGCTGACCGCGATTCAGACCTGGCCGGGCGTATTGACTTACACGACCTTCCCGGCGCTCCTGATCGCCGTGAAACTCGTATGGGACTACTTCCTGCACATGCGGGAGCGGCGGTCTTTCTCCAGCGCCGGCATCGAGGAGCACGACGCCCAATGACAACGGCACTCAAGATAATCCTCGGCACCGAGATCGTCCTCGGCATCTTCTGGACCATCGCCGCGGCAATGGCACATGGACCGGGCGGCCTTGCCGTGGTCGGCCTGTTCTTCATCATCTATGCGCTGTTCTCGGCGTTCTTCCTGTTCGCAATATGGGTCTACTGGCAATACCCGGACGAGCGCCGCATCGCAGGCTGGATCATTTCTCTCCCGTTCGTATTCTGGTTTGCTCCCGTGCTGATCCGCTCGATGAGCGGCGGCTTCATGTCGCAGCAACAGCTGCTCAATGTCGTACTGCTCCTGGTCGGTGCCGCCCTTGCGCTGTGCTGGTTCTTCCCGCGCCGGGCGGCGGCATTCGTGCCCGGGTTTTTGGTACGCAGTACGCTGTTCAATGCACTGATCCTGATCTGCGTTGTCGGTGGCTGGCTGTTCCTGGTGTTCGCCGCTGTGTACCTCGTCAATGCGCCGAACACCGGTCCGTCAGACACGGACACCGGCATGGCGCTCGCCTACGTTGTCATGTTCGCGGCCGCGTACCTGGTCGGCCTGGGTGTGGTTTCGTTTGGCGCGTCCACCTGGGCCTGGCTGAGTCTGCGCGGCGGGTTCGAGCGAACGACACACAAGCTCAACATCGCCCAGCTCGTCGTTGCCGGGCCCGGCGTCCTGCTCGGTATTCTCGTTGCCGCATGGATGGTTGGACAAAGTCATTTGTAGGCCGCAGCAAGGCTGGTAGAGTACCCGCCTTTCGGGGCATCACCCCCCGGCACTCCTCTTCAGGTCATACCATGCCGATTCGCACCCTGGCTCCCGTTGCAACACTATTACTTAGCGCCGCGATACTGCTCGCCGGGCAGGGCCTGCAGGGCACGCTGCTCCCGGTCCGTGCTTCGCTTGAGCAGTTCTCGACGGTGGCTATCGGTACCATGGGCGCCGCGTACTTCCTCGGGTTCACGCTTGGCTGCCTCAAGGGCGGCGAACTGCTGCGGCGCGTCGGCCATATCCGTGTCTTTCTCGCGATGAGCGCCATGGCCTCCGCGGCGCCGCTGTTGCACGGCCTTTTGGTCGGACCCGTGATCTGGGGCTTGCTGCGTGTCCTGACCGGGTTCTGCCTCGCGTCCCTGTACATCGTCATCGAGTCGTGGCTGAACGAACATGCGACCAACGCTAACCGTGGGCTGATCTTCGCGACCTATTCCATGATTACACTAACCATGATGGCGGCAGGCCAGATGATGACGCTGCTCTACGACCCGGTCGGGCTGCAACTGTTCGTCATCACTTCCGTCTTGTTCTCGATCGGCGCCGTGCCTATCGCGCTGTCCCTGTCGCCATCACCCGCACAGCCGGCCTCCACGAAAACCGATGTTCGCCGGCTTATCGAGGTGTCGCCCACCGGCACGGTCGGTTGCTTTGTTGTTGGTCTGTCGAACGGCGCGTTCTGGGGCTTGTCACCGATCTACGCTGCCTCGGTAGGCGACGCGGTAACGATGGCGGCCTGGTTCATGGCAGCCGCGGTGATCGGCGGCGCTATTTTACAGTGGCCGCTTGGCCTGCTGTCCGATGCGATCGGCCGTCGCAAGGTCCTGTTCGGCGTGTGCGTGTTCGGCGCGAGTGCCGGTCTCGCCCTGGCTTTGCTGCAACCGAAACTGGGACCCACCGCCGCCGTTGTCCTCGGCGGGCTGTGGGGTGCGTTTGCGTTCCCGATGTATTCCATCGCCGTCGCCTACGCAAACGACTACGCGAACCCGAAAGAGTATGTGAAAGTCTCCGCAGGCTTGCTGCTGATGTACGGCATCGGCGCGATCATCGGGCCGTTCGCGGCGTCCGCGCTCATGACGCTGCAGGGCGCGGAAGGGCTGTTCGTGTTCACGGCCGTCGTGCACATCCTGCTGATCGGGTTCGTTACGTATCGCTATTTCAAGGAAGGCACGCAGGCCGAGCAGCCCATTGCATTCAGCGACGCCTTGTCGTCGGCACAGACCACATCGCAGGTCTACGAAGAAGAGTTGCAGGACTAACCGTCGGCCACGCCTACCATCGATGCATGATTCAAGCCGGCGCGCTCTGCCAGTAAAATCAGGCGGTTCGGAATAAGCTGTGAAACCACCCCGGGGACCTGACGTGACCGACTACAAGCCGCCTCTTACTGATATTAATTTTTGCATCCGGCACCTCGCGAACATTGAGGGCATCCTGTCCCTCGATGCGTTTGCGGGGTTCGAGAAAGAAGACCTCGAACAGATCGTCGAGGAAGCCGGCAAGTTCGCACGCGATGTCATTGCACCGACCAACGTGCCGGGCGACCAGCACGGTTGCCGCCTTGCCGACGACGTGGTGCATGTGGCCGGCGAACTGGCCGATGTCCACCGGCAGTTTGTCGAGAACGGCTGGCAATCCGTCGCCGGCAACCCGGAGCACGACGGCATGGGCCTGCCGGCAATCATCGCTTTCGCGACCGCCGAGATGGTGCAAAGCGCCAACATCGCCTATTCGCTTCTGCCCATGCTCACGCAGGACGGCGTTGCGGCCATCAGCGCCCACGCAAACGACACGCTCAAGGCACAGTACCTTCCCAGGCTGACCACGGGCGAGTGGTCGGCCACCATGAACCTCACCGAACCCCAGGCAGGTTCCGACCTGTCAGCCGTCGCCTGCCGCGCCGAGCGCGATGGCGACCAGTTCCGGATTCGCGGCACCAAGATATTCATTACCTGGGGTGACCACGAACTGTCCGGCAACGTCATTCACCTGGTGCTGGCACGCATCGACGGGGCACCCGAAGGTGTGCGCGGTATCTCGATGTTCCTCGTGCCGAAGTACCTGCTCGACGAGAACGGCGAGCCCGGCGAACGCAATGACGTAAAAGCCACCTCCCTGGAACACAAGCTCGGCATCCACGCGAGCCCGACCTGCGTCATGAGCTTCGGCGACAACGATGGCGCCGTTGGCTACCTCGTGGGTGAAGAAAACAGGGGCCTGGCGGCAATGTTCACGATGATGAACCACGCCAGGATGGGCGTCGGCCTGCAGGGACTCGCCGTCAGTGAACGCGCCTACCAGCTGGCCCGAAGCTATGCCAACGATCGTGTCCAGGGCCGTGTCCCGGGGCAGGAAGAACGGGCACCGATCATTCATCACGGCGATGTCCGCCGCATGCTCATGCTTATGCGCGCCCAGGTCGAAGCAATGCGTGCACTCGCCTACTCGGCTGCGTCTTTCGATGACATCGCACATCACGCGGCCGACGCCGACGCTCGTGCCGCTGCCAACAAGCGCCTCTCGCTCCTGACCCCCGTAGTGAAGGGCTGGTGCACCGAGACCAGCGAACAGGTCACGTCGCTCGGCATACAGATTCACGGCGGCATGGGCTTCGTCGAGGAAACCGGCGCAGCGCAGCACTACCGGGACGCGCGGATTCTCACGATCTACGAAGGTACGAGCGGCATCCAGGCCGGTGACTTCGCGGGGCGCAAGATACTGGCTGACGAAGGCCGCGAACTCGGCGCCCTCATTGCCGAGCTGCGCGACCTCTGCGACTCGGTCGCAGACGACGAGCGGCTTGCCGGGATTGCCCAGGACATCCGGGGCGGTCTCGATCAACTGGAACAGGGCATGAACTGGCTGATTGCCAATGCGGCCAAGAGTCCGGCTGCCGCGGGTTCAGCGAGTTTCAACCTGTTGATGCTGGCCGGTACCGTGCTCGGTGGTGCCTACCTGACCAAGGCAGCGGCGATTGCTGTATCCGCAACAAGCGACAGCAGCAAGGCCTTTGGCGAGAACAAGCTGGCAACCGCGGCATTCTATTGCGCGCATGTGCTGCCACGCGCCCATGGCTACCTCGCGGCGATGACATCGGACCCCGACCTGACGATGGCCATCGCAGTCGATTCGTTCTGACGCCGCTCGTCGGAAAACCGGCTGAAGGGGTGCTTTAGCGCATGAACCTGTTCGAGTTTCTAATGATCCTTTTGTCCCTGATAGTGGGGCTGGGTGTCGCAGAAATTCTTTCGGGCATAGCCAGGTTCCTGAAGAAGAACCGCAGTCACGAAATTCCCTGGACTCATGGCGCAGCCACGATGGCTGTATTCGTAGCGCTGCTACAAACCTTCTGGGAGAGCTGGGGTCTCCGCACGATAGAAATGTGGTCCTTTCCGGCAATGTTGCTGATGCTGGGGTCGCCAATCTGTCTGTACCTCATGGCGTACGTGCTCTTTCCGGAGCACGACGAACGCACCAGCCTCGACGACTATTATTTCGAGCGGGCACCGCTCATCTGGCCGCTTGCAGGCCTGACCGTGATAATCGGGACATTATTCCGGCCCGTCGCATTCGGCGATCCCCTGTGGGTGATCGACCACGCGAGCGGGATACCGATCCTGCTTATCTGCGCCGTTCTGACCGTCACGAGAAATCGACTCGCTCATCGGATCCTGGTGCCGGTCGTGCTCGCGTCCGTCCTTTTGGATACGTTGACGTTCAGCCACTCCATCGGCTGAACCGATCGCGAGAACAGGCGACTAGGCGCCCAGGTCTCCGAAGCAGATGTACTTGATCTCGAGGTAGTCGTCGACGCCGTACCTGGACCCTTCGCGACCCTGCCCGGACTCCTTGACGCCGCCGAACGGAATGAACGTTGATGTGATGGCCACTTCATTCACGCCGACCATGCCGTACTCGATACCTTCGGCCACACGCCAGGATCGTCCCTGGTCCTTGGTATACAGGTAGGCGGCCAGGCCGAACTCGGTATCGTTGGCCATCGCAATGGCTTCTTCTTCTGTCCTGAACTTGAAGATCGGCGCAACCGGCCCGAAGATCTCCTCCTTGAACACGCGCATGTCCTCGGTGACATTGCAGAGGATCGTCGGCTGGATGAACTGCTCGCCGCCCTCACCGAACTGACCGCCCGCGGCGATTTCCGCGCCCTGGGCCACCGCGTCATCGACCATCGACTTGATATCCTCGAGCGCCTTGCGCGTAATGACCGGCCCATGCGTCGAGGTCTCGTCCATGCCGTCACCGATCTTGAACTTGCCGACAACGCCCTTCAGCTTCTCGACAAACTCGTCATACACGCCGTCCTGGACAAGGATGCGATTCGCGCAAATGCAGGTCTGGCCAGAGTTTCGATACTTGGAGGCCGCCGCGCCTGCCGCCGCTTTGTCGAGGTCCGCATCGTCGAAGACGATAACCGGTGCATTGCCGCCCAGCTCCATCGACGTGCGCTTCATGGTTGCCGTGCATTGGGCCGCAAGCATCTTGCCAATGCGTGTTGAGCCTGTGAACGTGAACTTGCGCACGATCGGGTTGCTGCACATTTCGTCACCGATCGGCTTGGCGTGCGCGCCGGGAACGATGCTCAGGAGGCCCGCAGGCAACCCGGCCCGATCCGCAAGTTCTGCCAGTGCCAGCATCGACAACGGCGTTTCATGTGCCGGCTTGGCCACCATCGCACAACCGACAGCCAGTGCGGGACCGCACTTGCGGGTCAGCATTGCGCTCGGGAAATTCCAGGGCGTAACGGCTGCCACAACGCCAACCGGCTGCTTCACTGCAACGCCGCGATTCGCTGTTTGCGGTAATGGGAAGACGTCGCCGTAGATGCGCTTGCCCTCTTCAGCGAACCACTCGATGAATGACGCCGCGTAGGCAATCTCGGCCCGCGACTCCGCGAGCACCTTGCCCTGCTCCTGGGTCATGATGATCGCGAGATCCTCGAGGTTTTCGAGGATCAGGTCGTTCCACCGCCGCAGGATTGCCGAACGTTCCATGGCGGAACGTGCCGCCCAGGTTTTTTGAGCTGCCTCGGCGGCTTCGATCGCGCGCCGCGTCTCCGCCGCGCCGACACTGGCTACTTCGGCCAGCACTTCCTGCGTGGCCGGGTTGAGTACCGGGAACGTCTCGCCGCTGTCCGCATCGACCCATGCACCGTTGATGTACGCCTGCGTTCTGATAAGAGTCGGGTCTTTGAGTAGTGTCTTCATGCCGCACTGCCTTGCTGTCTGGTGTCTAGTTGTCGTTTGCCGAGCGCGTACGCTACGGTCGCCTCGGCCAGTATGTCAGTTGATGAAACAAGTGGCACCTCGAGCATCGACTGGTCGAGGACCAGCGGTATCTCCGTACATCCGGCGATGACGGCCTGGGCGCCCCGCGCGACCAGTGCTGCGGCCAGCCGTTGCATGCCCGCGGCAACGTCCGCTCCGCAATCACCCTGCTTGATCGCGGCTATCAGCATGGCGAGCGCGGTCACCTCGTCTTCGTCGGGCACGATCGCTTCGATACCCGCCGTCGCCAGCGCATCCTGGTAGATGCCGCTCGCCAGGCAGCCGCGTGTGGCCAACAGGCCGACCGCACTGTGGCCGTCGCAGGCCGCGGCGGTTTCGTCGATGATCGAGACCAGCGGAACATCGATTGCCGCTTCGATCTCCGACTGAAATGCGTGCGCCGTATTGCAGGGCATGACGAGGAAAGCGGCACCGGCCTGCTGCAGTTGCCGCGCCATTGCAGCCAGGACCGGGCCCGGCTTGCCGCCGTCGCCAAGAATCGCCCGCGTTCGGTCCGGAACATGGGGGTTGTGGTCGACGAGCATGTGTACATGCTCCTGGTCCGTCCCTGCCGGCGTCGCCGCAATTACCTTGCTCATGAAATCGACGGTCGCATCGGGGCCCATGCCACCGAGAACGCCAACGGTCAGCGGCAGTTTATCCGGCGAGGCAGCCATCCAGGCAGGTCTCCAGGATGTCGAAGCCTTCATCGATCAACGCATCGCTGATCGTCAATGCGGGCAGGAAGCGCACAACGTTGCCGTTGACGCCACAGGACAACAGGACGAGACCGGCCTCGTAGGCCGCGCCCACCAGTGCCTTGGTGAGGTCCGCCGCCGGCTTGCCGGCATCGCCGTCTTCGACCAGTTCGACGGCGATCATCGCACCGCGGTCGCTGCGAATCGCCCCGATGGTCTCTGGCCGCTTCGCCTGCAGTGCTTCGAGCCGCCCCTTGAATTTCGCGCCGATCGCGTTGGCGCGCTCAACCAGCCCTTCGTCACGAATGACCTCGATAACGGCGAGTGCCGCCGCACAGCCGATCGGCGAACCGCCGAAGGTGCCGCCCAGCCCGCCGGGTAACGGTGCATCCATGATCTCGGCCTTGCCGACCACAGCCGCGAGCGGGAAGCCGCCGGCGAGGCCCTTGGCAGTGGTCAGCAGGTCCGGTTCAACGCCTGAATATTCGCACGCGAAAAACCGGCCGGTTCGGCCGAAGCCCGTCTGGATCTCGTCGGCAATCATGACGATGCCGTGCTCATCGCAAAGCGCGCGAAGCGCCTGCATGAATTCGTTCGGCGCCGGGTAAAAACCACCCTCGCCCTGCACGGGCTCGACGATGATCGCAGCAACGTCGGACGGTGCGATATCGACCTTGAACAGGTTGTGCAGCGCCTTGAGGGAATCTGCAACGCTGACGCCGTGGTACTCGATCGGGAAAGGTGCATGGTAGACCTCGCCCGGAAACGGCCCGAACAGGTTCTTGTAAGGAGTGACTTTACCCGTGAGCCCCATGGCCAGCATCGTGCGGCCGTGAAAAGCGCCGTTGAACGCGATGACACCGCGGCGCCCCGTGTAGGCGCGTGCGATCTTGATCGTGTTCTCGACGGCCTCGGCGCCCGTGGTAACAAACATCGACTTCTTCGGCGACGCGCCGGGGGCGAGCTCGTTCAGTTGCTCGGCAAGCCGCACAGCCGAGTCGTACGGCGTGACCATGACGCAGGTGTGGCTGAAGCGCTGGAGCTGTTCCTGCACGGCGGCCACGACTTTAGGATTGCTGTGGCCCGTGTTGCAGACCGCGATGCCCGTGCCGAAGTCGATGTAGCGGCGGCCTTCGACGTCCCAGATCTCGGCATTTACCGCCCTGTCGACGTAGACAGGGGCGATATTCCCCTGCCCGCGAGCCATCGCGGCCAGCTTGCGCTCCTGCCAGGCGGCGTTGCTCGGTCCCGTTGGTATCTGCTTTTTCTCAACCGCACTCATTGATCCACTCCACGATGTCGTTCAGCCATGCATGATGGTCTCGATGCCGTCGATGGACAATATCCTAAATGTCCTGCCAGGCAAGCTTTCGGTGCTATTATTTCGTCCACTTGGTCCTAAAACCGAACCATGCCCGAGAGTCCCACAACACTTGGCGCAGGCGAACTCAAAGCCTGGTCCGACGGCTTCGCACGTGTTATCGATACCATCGCCGATGTCAACGCGCCGCGGCGCCTGTGCCGGTCGATCGGCGAACTGGTCCCGGTCGATTTCTCGGGCGTATTCGTCCTGCGCCGGCATTCGGCGCCCATCGCGATACTCGACGACATCCCGCCCGGCGCCGAGGCGATTTCCTATCTCGAGAGCCTGTACCTGCTCGACCCGGTCTATGACCATTTCTTAAAGGGCACCTTGCCGACCTGCGCGCTGCTGGACGACATCTGCCCGGACGATTTCTACGAGTCCGACTACTTCCTGAAGTACTGGAGCAATGTCGACATCGTCTCCGAGTTCAGCATCAACACCCATATCGACGAGGACACGGTCATTCACGTTCCCCTGTCTCGCATCGGCGGATCGAAACGGTTCTCGCAGGAAGATATCGACGTGCTGACCGCCATTAGCGCCGTCGTGGTCGCGACGCTGCGGAAGTTCTGGCAGGCGCGCAGGGCCGACTTCGAAAGCGATGCGGAAAAAGCGAATTCCTTCCACGCACACCTGCGCTACGTTATGGACAACTTCGGTTGCTCGATACTGACGGCGCGCGAAATGGATATCATGCAGCTGACCATGCGCGGCTATTCCGACAAACTCTCGGCACGCGAGCTCGACATCACCCCGGGAACGGTGCGCAATCACAAGAAGAGCATATTTTCGAAGCTGCATGTGTCATCGCAGGGCCAGGTCTTCGGGCTGCTGCTCGACGCGCTCCAGTTGCCCGCCGATGAAGCCATGGGTCCGGACCCGCTCGCCACGTTGCTCGAGCGCCGTAACTGATGCCCGACACGGAGATCAGGCTGTTTGACCGCAACCTGCCGGATGTGTCGCTCGACGAAGCTCGCCAGCTCCTGCATACGTGTTACGGCGTGGAGGGCGAGGTACGTGCGCTCGGCGGCGAACGTGACCTGAACTTCCACGTCGCCGCGGAGAACGGCGAGTTCATCTTCAAGATAAGCAATGCGGCCGATGGTGAGGATGTTGTCGGGCTCCAGGTCGATGTCCTGCGGCACATTCGACAGCGTGACCCGTCGCTACCGGTTCCAGAGGTCCTGCCGGGGCCTGGCGGTCTCGCCATGCACCGCGTGACGACCGCATCCGGCAGCTCGCATATCCTGCGCCTGGTGAGCTACCTGCCCGGCGTCCCGGTCGAGGATGCCCCGGTAACCCTTCGTACCTGGCGCGAGATCGGTGCGCTGATGGGCCGGCTGAACGTCGCACTCGGCAGCTTCTATCACCCCGCGGCCCGCGCCAACGACCACCCCTGGGATATCGCGAGTTGCCTGCGTTTCCAGCCCCTGACCCGGCACATCGCCGACCCGTCCGCACGCACACTCGTCGACTCGATGTTCGAGCGTTTCAGGGATCACGTGAAGCCCCGCCTCGATGCAACGCGCCACCAGGTCATCCACCAGGACGCCCATTGCGGCAACGTCCTGGTCGACCCCGACAACCCGGAACGCATCACCGGGCTGATCGATTTCGGCGACATGGTGTTTGGCCCGATCGTCGCCGACCTCGCCATCGTGCCCGACAGGACCGCACACAGCGAAGACGACCTGCTCGATGTCATCTGCAATGCGGCTGCCGGGTTCGACGACGCGTTCCCGCTTCTCGAAAACGAGGTCGACCTGTTGTTCGATGTCATCTGTGCGCGCTACGCGCTCGGTGCAACGATTGTCGCAGCTCGTAACGAACTGCACGGGGACCAGCCACGGCACCTGGATTCGAATACGGCGTTCGTGGAGGCACTCGACCAGCTCATGTCCATCGGCACCGAAGCCGGCACACGCCGTATTCGACGCGCCTGCCGTTTCGCGCCGGCCCTTACGAGCACCGATGAAGCGCAATTATTCGACAAGCGGCGGCAATTGCTCGGCAGGAACGCGACGCATTTCTATGCTCGACCCATGCATTTCGAGAAGGCCCGCGGCCCGTTCCTGTACTCCACCGACGGACACCGCTACCTCGACTGCTACAACAACGTACCGCAGGTAGGTCATTGCAACCCGCATGTCGTGAAAGCGATCGCACGGCAGGCGGCCACGCTCAACACGAACACACGTTACCTGTACGGCAGCATCCTGGAGTATGCCGAGCGGCTCACCGCCAGGCTCGCACCGCATCTCGATACCTGCATCTTCGTGAACTCGGGCAGCGAGGCCAACGATATCGCCTGGCAGATGGCGAAGGTCATGACCGGCGACTCAGGTGGCCTGCTCATGGAGGACGCTTACCACGGCATTACCGGGCCGATTCGCGAATTCTCGCCGGGGCACCCCGACAGGAAACTGCCCGCACACCTGCAGGGCCTCATCGTGCCGGATCCCTATCGCGGGCCTTACCGTGAAGGTACCGCTGACATCGGGGCCAAGTACGCCGCCGACGCCGAGCGGGCGATCGCCGACCTGGCGCGTGCAGGACATGAGCCCGCGGCTTTCATGATCGATTCGGCGCTCTGCTCCAGCGGCGTTCCGGAGACTCCCCACGATTACCTGCGCAACGTGGAGAAGTACGTTCGCGCGGCCGGTGCGCTGATGATCTGCGACGAGGTGCAATCCGGTTTCGGCCGCATGGGACAGTGGTGGGGACACGAGCTCCACGGGCTCGAAGCCGACTTCGTGACGATGGGCAAGCCGGTCGGCAACGGCCACCCGCTCGGCGTCATCGTGACGCGGCGCGAGATCCTCGAGCGCTTCACCGAGAAGACCGGCCTGTTCAGCACGTTTGGCGGCAACACCGTTGCCTGTGCCGCCGGCAACGCCGTGCTCGATGTCATCGAGCGCGATGAACTCATCGAGAATGGCATCGTGGTAGGCAACTATCTTCGCGAGCGGCTACGCGAGCTTGCAGAGACGCAGCCGCTGATCGGCAACGTTCGCGGACACGGCATGCTGGTCGGCCTGGAGTTCGTCACGGATCGCGACGCTCGTACGCCGGCAACAAAAGAAACGCTGCGGCTACTCGAACTCATGCGGCAACGGCATGTGCTCGTCGGCAACGAGGGCCGCGATGGCAATATCCTGAAGCTGCGGCCGGCACTGATCTTCCGGCACGAGCACGCCGACCTGTTTGTGGATGCGCTCGACAGCGCGTTATGCGAGCTCGCAACCGGTTAGTGCAAACAGGCCGGCACTGCCGGCTCCGCTACCGAATTTTCCTTGGCGCTCAACAATCCTCCACGTGGAGGAATCTTGTACGCGCTGGATACATCCTGATCGACCGTATCCAGCATGCTGTAGCCGCATTCGGGAACAGCGATTCCGTCGGGCCGCATGAAATACCACCGGTTCTGGAAGTCGCGTTCGATCCTGAAACTGCCTTCATGCACCAGCGTGTGATGCTTGGTGCATAGCAGCATGAGATTGTCGAGACTCGTCTCACCGCCATTCGACCAGTGCTCAATGTGATGGCTGTGGAGGTAGCGGCGATTCTGGCAGCCAGGGTACCTGCAACAGTGGTTGTCGCGAGCGCGCAGTGCACGTTGAATGGCGGTCGGCAC
>CBDUMZ010000053.1:0-17550 GCA_965368465.1 uncultured Chromatiales bacterium | reverse complement strand
CCGACTGGTTCAGGTAGCGGAAGAACTCGTTGTTCGGATCCAGGACGAGAACGTCTCCGTGTTTGCCAATTGCATTCTTGTACGCGTTGATACTGCGATAGAACGCATAGAACTCGGGGTCCTTCATGTACGAATTAGCGTAGATCTCGGCAGCTCGGGCGTCGCCCTCACCGCGAATGATCTGGCTCTGACGATCGGCATCGGCGAGGATCACCGTACGGTCCTTGTCCGCCGTCGAGGTGATGAGCGCTGCAGCCTCGCGTCCCTCCGCACGGGTTTGCGCGGCAAGCTGCTCGCGTTCGGCCCGCATTTGATCATAAACAGACTCACGGACCCGCGCCACGAACTCAACCTGTTTAACACGAAAGTCCACGAGTTCGACGCCCAGCCCCTCGGCCGTCGGACGGGCCAGTGCCAGCATGTCGCGCATCAATTCCATGCGCTCTACGGAAATAGCCTCGCGCGTAGAGCGTTTACCGAACTCGGTCACGACCGAGTTCTTGATGATCTCACGCAGGCGATCCGCCGCGACCTGCTGCAAACCGCCGGTCGACGTATAGAAGTTGACCTCGTCCACGATGCGCCACTTCACGAAGAAATCTACCGTCATGTTCTGGCGATCGAGCGTGAATACTTCCTGCGGAGCGTCGTCGATCTTCAGGATTCGCCGCGGGAACTTGCGAACGGTTTCGATGACCGGGATCTTCCAGTGAAGACCGGGGCTGTAATTAGCCTCCCGTACTTCACCAAAACGCAGCTTGATGGCGAGATCGCGCTCGTTGACCGTAAAAGCCGATAGAAGGACGATGATGACGATCAGGCCGACGCCCAGGATTGTTCCAACACCTTTGTTACCCATTAGCGTGACCCCCTCTCGCGCGCGTCTCGTGGCTCCTGTCGGGCATCTGATTCAGTCCTCGTAGTCGCCGCATCCGGATCGTTGTTCTGTTCGGCAGCCGGGAACTGGATACCCGACCGGTTCATGATTTCGTTCAATGGCAGGTACAGGAGATTGCCGCCGCCATCGGTGTCGATGATGACCTTGGCCGAATCGCCGTAAACGCGCTCTACGGCTTCGATGTAGAGGCGATCCCGGGTCACCCGTGGCGCCTTCTGGTATTCGGTCAGCAGTGCCTCGAATCGAGATACATTACCCTCGGCCTCGGCAATGACACGTTCGCGGTAAGCCTCCGCATCCTGCAACACCCGTTCGCGCTGTCCTCGCGCCTTCGGCACGATGTCGTTCGCGTATTTTTGTGCCTCCTGCTGGTAACGCTCACGATCGTTGCGTGCACGCTGGGTATCGGCGACAGCCTCTTCCACAGCCGACGGGTAATTGACGGTTTCGATATTGATCGATGTCACAGTCAGGCCCGCACCATAGGCGTTCAACGTGTCCTGCAGCTCCTCGATCGTCCTCGCCGGGATTTCACCGCGGCGCTCACCGATCAGTGACTCGAGCGTACTGGTCCCGACCACGCCTCGGAGCGCGCTTTCCGTTACGTCCTGGAGCGTCTGCTCGGGGTCTTCGACCAGGAAGCTGAACTTCACCGGGTCTGTCCGTCGGTATTGCACGGCAATATCGATATACACGTACCACTCGTCGGCAGTCAGCATCTCGGTCGAGTAATTGAAATCGTTTAGCGCCTCAATATTGACGACATCGACGGTTTCGATCGGATACGGGAGATGCCAGCGCAGACCCGGCATCGTCACGGGCTCCATATAAGCGCCAAAGCGTTGCACGACCCCTCTCTCGGCCGCGTCGACCCGGTACAGGCCGCTAAGCCCCCAGCCGATGATCAGCAGTACGATGAGCGCAATGCCGCCCGCACCGCCACCGCCGCCGCGATTGCCGCCACCCAGGATGCTGCCAAACCGCCGTTGCCAGTCCTGCACGATCTGATCCAGATCGTTGGGCTGTTTCCCGTCACGCTTCCAGGGATCTTTACCGTTTCCGTCTTCGTTCCACGCCATAATGTCATTCACTCATTAGCTGCAGGTGCCGGTTGCTTCGCAACGACCGACGCCAGGTGTTCCTCGGCGAGATTTTCATGCTTCAGGAATCGCCGCAAGTCCTTTTCTGTCATTTTCAGTTCGAGCATCCAGCCGCCATCTTCGAGAAGCTCCTCACTAAGGACAGCACCGAGCTCAAATAGTTTGGCACGTTGCCGGCCCTGGGCAGGTTCCAGGTGTATGTGGCGATGCACGGTTTCCTGTTGCAGTTGCCGGGCGATGGCATCCTTGAGCAGATCGAGCCCCTCTCCCGTGACAGCCGAAATCCACACGGCGCGCCCTTCACCCTGCTTGTTGTTCCTGACGCGCGGTTTCCGTTCCAGCTTGTCGATCTTATTGTACACCCGGATCTGCGGTACCTGGTCGGCATCGAGCTGCTTGAGTACCGAGTTGACCTGCCGGATCCGTTGCCAGCGGTTGGGATCGCTGGCATCGATCAGGTGCAGGATCAGGTCCGCTTCCCGGGCCTCCTGGAGGGTCGACCGGAACGCGGCGATCAATTCATGCGGCAAATCCCTGATAAACCCGACCGTGTCGGCAAGCACCACGGGATCGCCGTCCGGCAACTCGAGACGCCTGACCGTGGGATCCAGCGTGGCAAACAGCTGGTCCTGCACGTATACACCGGCGTCGGTCAGGGCATTGAACAGCGTCGACTTGCCGGCATTCGTGTAACCCACGAGTGCAACCGTCGGTATCTCCGCGCGCATGCGGTTGCGGCGATTGATCTTCCGCCGCGTGTCGACATGTTCGAGTCTCTCTGTCAGCTGCCGAATGCGCTTGCCAACGAGGCGCCGGTCCGTCTCGAGCTGCGTTTCGCCGGGACCGCGCAAACCGATACCGCCCTTTTGGCGCTCGAGGTGGGTCCAGCCGCGCACCAGCCGTGTGGACAGGTGCCGGAGTTGCGCCAGCTCGACCTGCAACTTGCCTTCGAAACTGCGGGCACGCTGGGCAAAGATATCGAGAATCAGTCCGGCGCGATCCAGTACGCGGCACCGCAACTCCTTCTCGAGATTGCGTTCCTGGCTCGGACTCAGCGCCGCCGAGGAGATTACGAGTTCCGCGTCGTTGTCCTCGATCAGCTTGCGCAGGTCGTCGAGCTTGCCCTTACCGATAAACAAACGGGGATCGGGCCGGCGTCGAGAACTGACAAGCTCACCGACAATCACCGCGCCCGCGGACCGGGCCAGTTCGGCAAACTCTTCGCGTTCAGATTCGTCAGGTAATCCGTCGGTACTTGCGTGGACCAGCACAGCTTGCTCGCCACTTTGCGGTCGTTCAAACAATCACGACCTCCCGGATCGGACTCTGCAGTGAGGACTTACTCGTCACCATCTCCCGATTCGTCGCCCGGCAACGGCAGTCGAACGTTGCGCGACGGAACGACTGTCGAAATAGCGTGTTTGTAAACCATCTGGTTTACGCTGTTTTTCAACAAGACCACAAACTGATCAAACGAATCGACCTGTCCCTGCAACTTGATGCCGTTGACGAGGTAAATCGAAACGGGAACCTTTTCCTTACGCAGGATATTCAGGAAGGGATCTTGAAGTGTTTGCCCTTTAGCCATATTGGGTCTCCTTATTCTTATTCGTTTTGAAAACCGCGCCCCGGTGGCGCCGGGGTGCCCTAACGGCGGTCTTCAGCCTAAGCGTTTAAAAAGTCTATCACAGGGACTGCGCCAGAAAAGCCGATATGGCATCGATTGCGCCGGCTTCAAGGGGATCGACGCGGAAAACATTCGTCTCGGACCGCAGCCAGGTGATCTGCCGTTTCGCAAGCTGCCGTGTTGCAAACAATGCCCGGTTGCGCGCCTCTTCCAGGCTGTATGCGCCATCGAGATGCTGCCAGAACTGGCGATAGCCGACCGAGCGCATGGCCGGACAATCGGCCGTCAGTCCCTGCCTTGCCCGAAGTCGCTGCATTTCCTCGAGAAAACCGTCGGCGACCATGCGGTCCAGCCGCTGCGCAATCCGGTCATGCAAAATCGATCGCGGTTCGATATTCAGTCCGACCTTGAGGTACTCGATGTCGTCTCTCGGTGGCGCGGACGTACGCTGCCACTCCGACAATGGTTTACCACTTGAACGATAAACCTCCAGCGCGCGCTGGATGCGCTGCCGGTCGTTGGGCTTGATGCGCGCCGCGGCCGCCGGGTCGATCGTCTCGAGTTCGGCATGCATGGCCGGCCAGCCCACCTTCCCGGCTTCGGCATCGATGGCCTGCCGGAGCCGGTCGCTGGCCACCGGCAGCTTCGCGAGCCCCTCCGTCAGCGCGCGGAAGTACATCATCGTGCCGCCGACCAGCAGGGGGATGCGACCCGCCGCGAGGATGTCATCCATTTCCCGGTATGCATCGCGCACGAACTCACCGGCGGAGTAACTCTCTTCCGGTTCGCGAATATCAATGAGGCGATGCGGCGTGCGTGCGAGCGTATCCGGATCGGGCTTGGCCGTACCGATATCCATGCCACGATACACCAGTGCCGAATCCACGCTGATGACATCGCAGGGAAAACGCTTGCACAGGCTGATAGCAAGGTCGGTCTTGCCCGTCGCCGTCGGACCCATCAAAAGGATCGCTGTCCGTTGCATGTTCTGGATCAGCGGCCGCGCAGGAACAGGCGGTCGAGTTCGCCCATCGTGATGGTCGTCCACGTCGGGCGACCGTGGTTGCATTGGTCAGCGCGCTCCGTGCGCTCCATTTCACGAAGCAAGGCGTTCATTTCGTCAATGCTAAGCAGGCGATTGGCACGAACCGAATGATGGCAGGCCATGGTGGCGAGATAGTCGTCGCTTGCGTCGTCGATTCGATTGCTGCGCCCGGACTCGGACATGTCCGACAGGATATCGCGCAGCAGCGATTCGACGTCGGCATTGCGGAGCAGCGCCGGCACTTCGCGGACCGTGAGCGTCGTCGGCCCCGAACGATCGACGACAAGACCCAATTGCTCGAGAGCCGCCCCCGAGTGCTCCACGAGGTCCGCTTCACTCTCCGCGACCGAAATGGTCTCGGGGACCAGCAGCGGTTGCCGCACAAGATCGCGATCATCGAAGCTGCGCTTCAGTTTTTCGTACGTTATGCGCTCATGCGCGGCGTGCATGTCGACAACCACAAGGCCGTCCCTGTTCTCGGCCAGGATGTAGACGCCGGCAAGTTGCGCCACAGCGAAACCGAGCGGCGGTACCGCAGCGGCGTCTTCGGGCACGTCGGCCAGTGATGGCGCCGTTGCCATGGCACGATACGTTGCCAGCGTTTCGCGCACGGCGGTTCGGGACGGGCCATGCGGCAGGGGCATCGACCCCTGGTTGAATACGGCATCCCGCGTCATGGGGATCGGCGTGACGTCGTGACCTCCCGGCCGGGTCTCTTTGAGTGCGACTTCCACAGCCTGCGATACCACGCCGTGCACGCGGCGGCCGTCCCGGAACCTGACTTCGTGCTTGGCCGGGTGCGCGTTGGCATCCACGCCTTTCGGATCCATCGTCAGATTCAGCACGTAGGCGGGATATCGCCCGTGGAACAGCACATCCCGGTAGGCGTGCCGTACGGCGTGTGCCAGCGTCTTGTCGGCGATGCTGCGGCCGTTGACAAACCAGTACTGCAGGTCAGGCTGACTCCGGTTGAACGTCGGCAGCGCCAGCCAGCCGGAGAGCGCGATACCCTCAACGTCTCTCTCAAGGTAAATACACTGCTCGGCAAACGCGTCGCCGCAAATCTTCGCGACTCGCGAGCGTTGTGCCTCCTCGTCCTTTGCCGCAGGCAGTTGCAGGACCGTGCGCTGGTTATGCGTGAATGTGAACGCAATCTCCGGGCGTGACAAAGCGAGTCGTCGTATCCATTTCTCGATGTGCCCGAACTCGGTCCGCTCCGTCCTCAGGAAGCGCCGGCGTGCCGGCGTATTGTAAAAAAGATCGTGGACCTCCACCGTCGTACCCTGCGGATGCGCGGCGGGTACCGGATCGCTGATGGCACCGCCATCGGCTTCGACCTGCCAGGCCGTGCTCTCAGCGACCGAGCGCGAGCACAGGGTCAGCCGCGCGACCGACGCGATGCTCGGCAACGCTTCGCCGCGGAAGCCTAGCGACGCAACGGCCTCGAGGTCGTCGAGACTCGAGATCTTGCTGGTCGCGTGCCGGGACAGCGCGAGCCCCAGTTCGGTTTTGTCGATGCCCTTGCCGTCATCGCGGATGCGGATCAGCTTCTGCCCACCTGCAACGATATCGATCTGTACCGACTGCGCCCCGGCATCGAGGCTGTTCTCGACGAGCTCCTTCACGACCGAAGCCGGCCGTTCGACGACTTCGCCGGCGGCGATCTGGTTGACCAGGTGACTCGGGAGCTGCTGAATAGGCATGACAGAAAAATGGCGCCAAAGGGGCGCCATTTTTTCAGATCAGGAAGGAAAAGTCCCCTACCCGCCGGCGAAGATCGGAATACTCAGCGTCTGGCCGACGCGAATCTTGTCGTTGGCGAGCTTGTTGGCGCGGCGAATATCCGCTGCCCGTACGTTGTAGCGCTGGGCGATTTCCGACACCGTGTCGCCACGCGCCACGACATAGCGCACCTGTTTGGCCGGCTGGCGCCGCAGGTCCATCGCGATCCGCGTGTCAGGCGGCGGATTGGTGTAGAAATAGTCACGAACGCCGGCAAGAATCGCGCCCGCGAGTTTCCCCTGGTATTCCTTCTGCCGGAGCTTCTTCTCTTCTCCGGGGTTCGATATGAAACCGGTCTCGACAAGGATTGACGGCACTTCGGCGGACGTCAGTACTGCCAGGCTCTTTTCCTTGACCTTGTGGCTGTGCATCTTCGCCACCCGGCTCAACTGCTTGCTGACGCGATGGCCGACGTCATTGCTGGCGCTCAATGCCGCGTTCTGCGACAGGTCGTAGAGGACCGACGCCAACACCGGGTCCTTGTCGTTGAGCACCACGTCGCCAACCTTGACGGTTTCGCGGTTGCGGCGAGACAGGGTCTCGCGCGCCACCCGGTCGGCCCTGTCCAGGTTGAGAGCGAAAACCGACGCGCCGTTCGCGCGCTTGTCGCCGAACGCGTCGGCGTGGATCGATATAAACAGGTCCGCATCATGACTCTGGGCGATCTGCACGCGGTCTTTCAGGTTGATGAATACGTCCCTGTCCCTGACCAGCACGGCACGCATGCCCGGCTCGGCATTGATGCGGCGGGCAAGCTCCTTGCTGACCGAGAGCACGATGTCTTTTTCCTTGGCGACGCGACCGGACGAACCCGGGTCGTGACCACCGTGTCCCGCATCGATGGCAATGACGATGTCCCGGCCCGGCTTGTAGCCCTCGGACGCGCGTTTGACCGTCGCCGGACCCCCGGCCGCCTGGAGGTCGATGACCAGCCGGTCACCGTAGGATGCGTTGGGACCGGCCGTGAATGTCCGGGACCGCACCGCGGTATTGAGATCCAGGACAACGCGCAGCTGACCGTCCGCACGCACCGCGCTGCGGATGGAACGCACCGCGCCCGCGCCCTGCGGCATCGAGGTCAGGGCCTGTGCCAGGCGGCTGTCCTTCAGATCGATAACGAGTCGATCGGGACCGCGCAGGGTGAATATGGTGTGCTCCACGGACTTGCTCAGGTCCAGCACGACCCGTGTTTTGTTACTTTCTGACCATATACGGACATTCTCGACCGTCGAACCCGCGAATGCCGCGGATGTCAGCAGTAGGAGCAGCGCAAGGCTTGTGAATCTCAGTCGGAGCATCATGGCGAATCGCGTAGCCGGAGTTCGTGGATTATGTCGGGTGAGTATACAAACCTCTGCGCAAAATCCAAAGGTTTTCGTTGAAAAATTATGGGGATACCACCCCTTTTTAATCTACTCACTTATAGCTGGCAGCTAGCGGTTACCGCATCGAGGACAGCGGCTACTTTCCCCGCGCGTTCGCTGAGCGGAGTCAGTTCTACGCAGCGGCCCTCGCCCTCGTAGGCGAGGTGGATGGCGAGGTCCGCCTGGGCCGTGAGTCCCGGTGCCCGATCCGGCCATTCGACGATGCGGCAGCCATCGTCGAGCTCGTTCCAGCCAAGGTAGCGAAGTTCGTCCTCGCTGGAAACACGATACAAATCAACATGATAGATGTTGCCACGCGGCAGGCTATAGGGCTCCACCAGCGTGTAGGTGGGGCTCGGCACCGCGCCCGTGTGGCCGGCCGCCTTGATAAATGCCCGTGCGAGGGTCGACTTGCCTGCCCCCAGCTCCCCGGTCAGAAGCAGGGTCCAGCCCGCCAGGTCGCCCGGGATTGCATCGAGCAATTCCCGGCCAAACGCGGCCGTGGCCGCTTCGTCAGGAAGAAACCGCGTCATGGATTCAGTAAGCCGCGCAGCTCGGCCATGAGGTCGGAGGCCAGCATCCCGCGCTCGCCGGCCAGTGCCGCACGGTCTCCCGCGCGCGCATGGACTTCGACGCCGATCGTCGCGGCGTCCTGCAGCGACAGGCCCTGGGCGAGAAGTCCGGCAATAATACCGGTCAGGACATCGCCCATACCCGCTGCGGCCATGCCCGGGTTACCCGCCGTGCAAAGGAACGGTACAGAATCCGTCGACACGAGCGAGCCCGCACCTTTCAACACGGCTGTACCGCCGTAGCGATCTGCAAGCATCGCCAATGTGGCCGCCCGATCGGACTGGACGTCGGCCGTGGTCGTGGCCAGCAACGCGGCGGCCTCGCCGGGGTGCGGTGTAATGATCCTGTGTATGGCCCTGGCTGGTTGTTGCGCGAGGAGATTCAGCCCGTCGGCGTCCCAGACGGCCGGCAGCGACGACTGCGCCACGCACGCAAACATCGTGCGCGACCACTCCGTCTGGCCGAGGCCAGGACCGAACGCGATGACGTCGGCCTTCTCCAGCAGCGGTTCCAGTTCGCTGGCGCTGGCGACGGCGTAGGACATGAGTTCGGGCCGGGTTGCCACCAGCAGCGCCGCGTGTGACGGATGGGTCGCAATGCTCACCCGTCCGGCGCCCGTCCTGAGTGCCGCCTCGCCGGCCAGTCGCACGGCGCCGGGCATGCCTTCTCCCCCGCCGATCACCAGCACGTGGCCGAAGTCGCCCTTATGTGCCCCGCGGGGCCTGGGTTTCAGGGCAGATTCAAGCTGCGCGTCGTCGACGCGGCGGTAGGCCGGCTCCACACCGTCACGATAGTCCGCCGGTATGTCGAGGTCCGCGAAACGAATCGCCCCACAACAATCGGCTGCATCGCCGAGAAACAGCCCGGGCTTTAAGCCCACAAAAGTCACCGTCACGTCCGCACGCACGGCCGTGCCCAGCACCTTGCCCGTATCGCCATGAATACCGGTCGGGATATCGAGGGCCAGGACCGGCGCCGGATGCGCATTGATCGCCGCAACCGCCTCGGCGAAGGTTCCGCCCACGTCGCGTTCGAGTCCGCTGCCCAGTATCCCGTCGACGATGAGGTCGGCCTCAGCGTCGAGATCGCCGGACCAGGGCATGACCACACCGCCTTCGGCCGCGAAGTCCCCCCAGGCCGTTGCGGCATCTCCTGTGAGTTTGTCCGGGTCCACCAGCGTGAGCACCGACACCACGATGCCCTCATGCGCGGCGAGGCGTGCCATGACGTAGCCGTCGCCGCCGTTGTTCCCGGCACCACAGACTACCTGCCAGCGCTGCGCGTGCGGAAACTGCGCCCGCGCTTCGCGCACGGCGGCCGCAGCAGCGCGGGTCATGAGCGTATAGCCCGGAACCCCGTGGTCCTCGATCGTCGTCCGATCGATCTCGCGCACAGCGGCCACGGAATAAATGTTAGTGGGCAACTTCTGCATCGGCACGATTATACTGATCCAGCCTCGGAAACTACCTCGCGAACGTACATTGACCCAATCAGCAGACCAATACGGCAATACCGCAATGGCGTCGCTCAAGTCGGACATCGCCTGCTGGAGTCGTGAGTTGGGCTTTCAGCAAACCGGTATCGGCGATATCGATCTCTCGCTCGCGGAATCGCGCCTGAACGACTGGCTCGCGGCACGCTTTCACGGCTCCATGCACTACATGGAACGGCACGGCAGCAAGCGCAGTCGTCCGGACGAGTTGGTACCGGGCACGATTCGCGTGATTTCCGTGCGCATGGATTACCTCCCCGAGGACCAGGAGGCCATGCAAGCGCTCCTCGATCACGATTCGCGCGCCTACATCTCCCGCTACGCCCTGGGCCGGGACTATCACAAGGTCATGCGTAACCGGCTGCAGGCGCTTGCACGACGCATCGAGGAGCACATCGGCAAGTTCGGTTACCGCGTGTTCGTCGACAGCGCGCCGGTGCTCGAAAAAGCACTCGCCGAGAAAGCCGGGCTGGGTTGGGTCGGCAAGCATACAAACCTCATCAATCGAAACGAGGGTTCGTGGTTCTTTCTCGGCGAGCTGTATACCGACCTCCCACTGCCGGTGGACAGCCCCGAAGAATCACACTGTGGAACCTGCACGGCGTGCATCGAAGTCTGTCCGACGGCTGCGATTGTTGGGCCCTACTCGCTGGATGCGCGCCGCTGTATCTCGTACCTCACGATCGAATCAAGAGACCCGATCCCGACCGAGTTTCGCAAGGCCATAGGTAACCGGATTTACGGTTGCGACGACTGCCAGTTGTTCTGCCCCTGGAACAAGTTCGCGACACGCACGAAAGAGCCGGACTTTGCACCACGCCACAACCTCGACTCCGCCACGCTGACCGAGCTCTTCGCCTGGGACGAGGCAACGTTTCTGCAGAACACAGAAGGAAGCGCCATTCGGCGCATTGGTCACGAGCAGTGGTTGCGCAACGTCGCCATTGCGCTCGGCAACGCAAAGACGTCACCGGAGGTTGTCGCCGCCCTCGAATCACGGCAGCATGATGCGTCCGCCATGGTGACCGAACACATCGCCTGGGCGCTCGCGCAACACACACAGGATTCACCGGAGAACAACAATGTTTGAGGCACCCAAATCCGCCTACCTCGTGCCGTTCGACGGCAGCTTCAAAGTAGCGGAAGCAAGCACAACGCCACTAACCGATGGCAAGCCTCACAAGGGCAAGCATCGGCGTCAGCGAACGGAAGACCTGAACAAGTTGCAGCGCGTCCTCGCCGCCGGTGACAAGCATTCGGTCCTGCTCATCTTCCAGGCAATGGATGCGGCCGGCAAGGACAGCACCATTCGCTCGGTCATGCAGGGCGTCGATCCGTCCGGCTGCCAGGTGTTCAGTTTCAAGAAACCTTCGAACCTCGAGCTCGATCACGACTTCCTCTGGCGTACAACATGCCGCTTGCCGGAACGCGGCCGCATCGGCATTTTCAATCGCAGCCAGTACGAAGAAGTGCTCGTCGTTCGCGTCCACCCCAAGATCCTCGAGTACCAGAAACTCCCGGGCAAGATCGACCTGGACTCGATCTGGGACGATCGCCTGACATCGATTCGCCAGCAGGAAGAGCATCTCGCACGCAACGGCACCGTTATTCTGAAGTTCTGGCTGAACGTCTCCAAGGACGAACAAAAGCGCCGCTTCCTGTCGCGTCTCGACGAGGCAGAGAAGAACTGGAAATTCGAACCCAACGACGTAAAGGAACGGCGCCACTGGGACGATTACATGCGCGCGTACGAGAGCGCGCTGAACGCCACGTCGAGGCCGTGGGCGCCGTGGTATGCGATACCAGCGGACGACAAGCCTTATATGCGGGCGCGCGTGGCGGACACGATTATCGACGCATTGCAGAGTATCGGCCTGCGGTACCCTGAGCCGTCCGCCGCAGACCGTGCCGAGTTCGCAGAAGCACGAAAAGAGCTTGACGACGACGAATAGTGACGCAGTTCACACGCAATCTGTGGTCTGGTCGGCAGTCCCCGACTGCCAATCACGCGAAAATGCATGGATGCAGGAAACACTCGCAATCAACTCGGACTACAAGAGGTCGTTGTTCAACAGCCTCGAGCTTTTCCGCGGCGTCAACCCGGACGACGTGCAGAAGTTGCTGGAGCGTTGCGATCGCCGCGATCTCGCGGAAGGTGAACAGCTGCTCTCACCGCACGAGAAAAACGAACACGTCTTCGTCGTCTTGTCGGGGAGCGTGAACGTTCACGTTGGTTCGCCGGATGCATCGGCTATCGCCACGATGGAGTCGGGAGAATGCGTCGGCGAAATGTCGATCATTGAGGACCGCGACCCTTCGGCATTCGTCATCGGTGCCGAAGCAACACACCTGCTCGTGATCCACCAGTCGATACTGTGGGAGATGGTCGATGCGTCGCATGCGTTTGCCAAGAACCTGCTGGTCGTACTCTCCGAGCGTGTGCGCAGTCACAACCGAGTCATTGCCAATAACTTCGGTGAACTCAAGAAATTCGAACGGCATGCCACGACGGATGCACTGACGAGCCTGGCCAATCGCCACGCCATGGAAGAAACATTCCCGCGCCTGATCGCCCATTGTCTAGAGAACGATGAACCGGTCTCGATGATGATGATCGATGTCGACGACTTCAAACAGTTCAATGACATGTTCGGCCATATCGCCGGTGACCGTGCACTGTCCGCCGTTTCAAAGATCCTGCGCACGCAGTTTCGCCCGCGTGACCTGCTGGTGCGCTACGGTGGCGACGAATTTGCCGTGTTGCTGCCGGCCGTCACGGCGGAACAGGCGAAGGCTATTGGCGAGCGTGTCAGGCAATCGGTTTGCGGCGAAACCGGCGATAGCTCGGATTCCCTGATCCAGATTCCGCTCAGGATCTCGATGGGCGTCGCAGAGCTGGAGGCGCAGGGAACCCTCGACTCCCTGATCCGCGCAGCCGACAAGGCGCTCTACCGCGCCAAGAATGCCGGCAGAAATACCGTCTCCCTGTAGGCTTAGATCGAAACGACAATATTGTCGATCAGGCGCGCCGCGCCGAGTCGGGCCGCCGTTAGCACGACCAGGTCATCGCAGTCCCGGTCAGGGGTTTCAAGATCGAGTGCACGACGGATCGCGAAATAGTCAACCTCGAACCCGGCGGCAACGAGACGCTTCTTCGCCGTCGCCTCGAGCTCCTCGAAATTTCGACGTCCGCTCTGTAGCTCCTGCCCCACAGAACACAGCGTCTGATACAGGATCGGTGCAACCTCGCGTTCTTCGTCGCTCAGGTAACCATTACGCGAACTCAACGCGAGCCCATCGTCGGCCCTGACCGTCTCTCCCGTGATGATGCTGACGGGCAGATTCAGATCCTCGGTCATGCGGCGAATGACGAGCTGTTGCTGGTAGTCCTTTTGCCCGAACACGGCGACGTCGGGCTGGACGATCGCAAACAGGCGAGCCACAACGGTGGTGACGCCGTCGAAGTGACCCGGACGCGTTGCACCGCAGAAATTCTCAGTCAGACCCGGAACGGACACTATTGTCGCCTTGTCCGGGCCGAACGGGTAAATCGTGTCGATATCCGGCGCGAAAATCATGTCGGCTGCCGACTTTTTCAGCCGCAGCTTGTCACGCTCCAGCGTGCGCGGATATTCATCGAAGTCTTCGCCGTCCGCAAACTGCGTCGGATTGACGAACACGCTGACCACGACGCGCTCCGCATGTTCGCGAGCCAGTTCTACGAGGGACAGGTGCCCCGCATGCAGACCCCCCATGGTCGGCACAAGTGCCACATGTTCGTCGAGTTGGCGCCACTCGGCGATTCGTTCGGCGAGTTCCTGCTTGGTATGAGTAACTAACACGTTGTTATTGACCTGCTAAGAGAAACAATGCTCCGGCTCGGGATAAGTTCTTTCCTTGACCGCGCGGACATAAGACTGCAGTGCCTTGAGCGGCGAGTCGCAGCCTTCCTGAAAATTCTTGACGAAGCGCGGTGTGCGCCCCTGCGTAATATCGAGGATGTCGTAAAGCACGAGTATCTGACCATCGACGTCGGGTCCCGCGCCGATGCCGATGACGGGTACGTCGAGCGCCCGCGTTACCTTCTCGGCCACCTCGTTCGGCACACACTCCAGCAATACGATGTCTGCCCCGGCATCCTGCAATCGCTGCGCCGCTACCAGCATCTCCCGGGCTTTGTCGGGCTCCCTGCCCTGCACCTTGAATCCCCCGATCTTGTGCACCGACTGGGGCTTCAGTCCCAGGTGCGCGCACACGGGGATATCGTGACGGGCCAGGTGTTCGACAATCTCCACCTGGTCATCGCCACCTTCGAGCTTGACCATCATCGCCCCACCGTCCTGCATCAGGCGAACCGCGTTGTCGAGTGCCTGGTCCGGCTTCGTGTAACTCATGAACGGCATGTCGGCGACGAGAAACGCGCGCCGCAGGCCGCGCGCGACGGTCCTGCTGTGATAGACGATGTCGTCCACGGTTACCGGCACCGTCGTATCGTGTCCCTGGATAACCATGCCGAGCGAATCTCCGACGAGCACCAGGTCGGTGCCCGCCGCATCCACCAACACCGCGAAACTGGCATCGTAGGCCGTCAGGCAGGCGATCGGGTCGCCATCGTGTTTCATTTTGCGCAGTGTCGAGACATTGACCGGTGGCTCCGGCATGCCGCGTTGTTCGAGCTGGGTGTACATTGACTGGTACCTGTCAGGCGAGTGCTGCGGCCACCGGGTTGAAGAAATGGCGACCGCCCGTAGTGCGCTCTATTTGCTGGAATAGCTGATCGTAGTCGGCATCATTATTAACCGGATCGATCTGCGACGCATTAACTATCAGCAAGGGCCCGTCATCATAGGCGTGAAAGAAACGGGCATAGGCATCGGTCAGTTTCTCGAGATACGCGCGCTCGACGTAGCGATCACAGCTCGCATTGCGCCGCACCAGCCGTTGCATCAGCGCATCGACGGATGCCTGCAGGTAAATGACCAGGTCGGGTACGGGCGCCTCCACGGCCAGGTTTTCGGCGATCTGGTCGTAGAGCTTGAGTTCTTCGACATCAAGATTCAATTCGGCGAACAGGCGGTCCCGCGTAAACAGGTAATCCGAAATACGGACATTCGAAAACAGGTCGGACTGGCGGAGGTCCTCGATCTGGCGCGCCCGCGCAAACAGGAAGAACATCTGCGCCGGCAAGGCGGCCGAGCGACCGTCCCGATAGAAGCGCTCGAGAAACGGGTTCTCCTCCACTTCCTCGAGCACGAGGTCGGCAGACAGGCTCTCGGCCAGTCGCCGGGCCAGGGCAGTCTTGCCCACGCCTATCGGCCCCTCGATCGCGATGTAGCGAGATGAATTGGCTGAGCTTTGCAGCGGTCTAACTGACACAGGCGTCCTTCACGCGATTCGGGAAATCCCGGGTTCGCTCATGTTGACCGGAATGTCGGCCACCCTGCCTAATCCAGGGATAACGAGGTCCGGGGCGATCTCTCCAAGGGGCAACAATACAAAATTTCGCTCGCCGATGCCCGGGTGCGGAACGTTAAGTTCCGGGCTATCGATTTTCTCGCGGGAATAGACCAGGAGGTCAAGATCGATGACGCGCGGACCCCAGCGCGCCGCGCCCCGCTCGCGCCCCTGGCGCGACTCTATAGCCTGCAATGCCCGCAGCAAAGCGGTGGGCGACAGGGTCGTAAGGATCGCCGCGACCGCATTCACGAAGTCCGGTTGCTCGACGCCGCCGAAGGCCGCCGAACGGTAAAGCGACGAAACTGCAACCAGGCGCGTACCAGGTATCTCGGCGAGCAATGCGGCCGCGGCTTCGACCTGGCGTGACGGTCCCTGCAAGTTGCTGCCAATACCGACGTAGGCCGGGTACCAGTGCTGGCCTGGCGTCACGAATTCCGGGCCGGGTTCTTGCGGCGGCGTCGCCGGGGACGGCGTTTCTTCTGCCCCGTTGGCTCGCCAAGCTGGAAGCTGATCGCGCGCTCTTCTGCCGACTGCGTCTGCACATCGGTCCAGAACCTGGCGGTGTCCTCACTGCCGATTCCGGCTTCGGACAACAACAGCATGAAATCGTAGGCTGCGCGGAAACGCCGGTGCTCGAGCAGTTTCATCGCGCGCTTGCCGCGCTTGGACTCGAAACGCGGCTGCAGTGCCAGCATTTCACGCATGGGCACCGTGAAGCGCTTCGGAATCGAAATGCGCCGCTGTTGTTGAGCAACAACCTCGTACGCCGCCAGCGCCAGTGACTGCGACTCCGACATCTTTTCTTCGGAGCGTCGGATCTCCGCCAGCTTCTTGATAGGTAGCCAGAGGAATACGGCGAGTAGAAACATCGGCGTAACCGACTTGCCCTCTTGCACGCGGCGATCGGTGTTCTGGAGAGCGGCGCGCGTGAACCGCATGAAGTCAGCGTCGGCCTCGAGTTCTTTGTCGGTCGCCGGAAATATCTCCCTGAAGAGGCCATGGTCCCGCAACAAGTCGAACGTGCGCTCAGCGTTGCCGGCCTGGAACAACTTCAGGAATTCATCGAAAAGTCGTGCCGCAGGAACATTGGTGAGCAGGTGCGAGTGGTGATCGATCGACCGGATGACCGGCTCATCGATGTCGAAACCGAGCTTCGCGGCAAAACGGACAGCCCGGAGCATACGGACCGGGTCTTCTCGCATGCGCGTCTCGGGGTCGCCGATCAGGACAATGCGCTTTTCCTTGATATGTTCGAAGCCGCCCGTGTAATCCCAGATGCTGAAATCGGCGATGTTGTAGTACAACGCGTTGCAGGTGAAATCCCGGCGCCACACGTCCTCGTCGATAGAACCGTAGACGTTGTCCCGCAGGATGCGCCCCTCGTCGTCGCTGTGGTGGTCTTCGTGCTCGAGCGTTGCAGCCGCACGGAACGTCGCAACCTCGATGATCTCGCGACCAAAACGCACATGCGCCAGCCGGAACCGTCGACCGATAAGGCGACAATTGCCGAACAGGGCTTTGACCTCCTCCGGGGTCGCGTCGGTAGCGACATCGAAATCCTTGGGATGCAACTCCAGCATCGCATCGCGCACACAGCCCCCAACCAGGAAGGCCTGGTAGCCGGCTGTGTTCAATCGATACAGAACCTTGAGCGCGCTCTTGGAGAACTCGGCCCGAGTGACGTTGTGAGCGGCGCGGGGAATGATGCGTGGTTCTATTATCGACCCGTTATGCGGGTTCTTTTTCAACGATGAGTCCGTCTGAAGCTTATGAATTGCGCCGTATGATAGCAGCCCGAAGCCCCGTGCCACAGAATCCGGCGAATATCGTCCGGACAGGCCTTGAGCATTTCTTCTTTGATCGTATAATACCCGCCCGCTCGAGCTATCGAGTGCCACTACGCTCCCTTCGTCTAGTGGTTTAGGACGCCGCCCTCTCACGGCGGTAACAGGGGTTCGAATCCCCTAGGGAGTACCAAACGAACAAAGGGCCCGCTTTATGCGGGCCTTTTTTCGTTTTGTATTTCCTTTGAAGGATTCGGACAGCTGGTTCGAGTCGAGGCCAGCTTCGCTGGCCGACAGACGCGCACAGCGCGCCCCGCAGGGGTGAGGGCCGCAGGCCCGAATCAATCCCCTAGGGAGTACCAAACGAACAAAGGGCCCGCTTCATGCGGGCCTTTTTTCGTTTACTATTTCCTTGGGAGGACTCGCAC
>CBDUMZ010000052.1:0-18184 GCA_965368465.1 uncultured Chromatiales bacterium | reverse complement strand
CGGTGCCCTCCCAGATAACGTGTCCAAAGGAACGGCGCCACCGCTGAGGTGAGTCGGAGAATTCCCGGTTCGGACACAATTTGTGGTGTCTGCTTCGCTACCGCAAATCACTAGAAAACGTATCTGTGTCCGCGTTCCGTCTGACCTCCATAATGGTGGGGCCACGACCGTACGTAAAGTGTGTCCACGCCCGCGATTTCCTGGAGCTAAACTCCCCGAGACTTTTCTTCGCACTTGCAATGGGCAATGGTACAAGCGTTGAGCAACGCTGACAGACGATTGAGGTGGGGCAGCGAGGCGTTTCAGTCTTTCGAATCCGTGTGGTCAATCGTCCACAAGTTCTCTCATTGGAACTGTCTGACGCCGAAAGAGATAACGGAAATCTTGTGGGAGCCGACGGGGTTTCGCGTCGGGCCGCCAAACTTCAGAGATGGTAATACCTGGAACGATCTCAGCTTTTCAGAGCTCAAGCGGGTACTAGGCCTATCGGATGCGCAAATAATTCTCGCTGAGTCTCGCCCTTATGACTACCAGATAGACTCAACATCTTTACTTGGCGCATTTGAGCAGGAGGATCATCTGAGGTTTTGCAAGGAATGTGTTTCTCTAGGCTTTCACAGCCCTCTCTTCCAGATGCCATGGATCGAAGAATGCCCGATTCATGGAAGCCCCGTTGAGGATGAGTGCCCGAGTTGCGCGCGGAAGATCCTATACAGGATCGACTCGGATGCACTGTCGCTTGCTTACGGTTGCCCAGCTTGCGGAGGCGTCTTATGGCGCGGCCGGGACGTTGTCCCGGCAACCAGGTTAATAGACGACTACAAGATTGCAGCTCTTGCGGACTGCTTTTTTAAGCAGAAGGCCCCTGTGCCCGACCGGTTTGCAGGCCGATTCCTCTTTGCGCTCGAGAGAACGCCCGTCGAGAGCAATAAGCGGCATAGCCTAGTGGCTTTGCTTCCCAGGATGCATCGGCATGTGAACCAACCAGATGTCATCATCGATCGCGTATTCAAGACCAACGAGAAGATCAGGCATACCGCTTGGGACTTTGAGCTCCTGACGGTGATAGACAGACAAGCATTGAGGGGGGCCGTAAATTTCGATCCGATGAGCAGGCCACTGCGGCCGAAAAACCTCCGTCCGACTTGGAGAACAAAGGTCGACCGCTTCTGGGATCAAAAAATTTGTGAGGGTGCCAGTCCGAATTGTAAAATCTATGACGAAGTAGAAAGTGGCTTCCGGTTCTTTGTTCGCAATGAGCTTCTCTCGAAGCACGCGGAATGCTTTCGAAAAGGCGTTGACGTAGAGAAGTCGGTTGCTGGTGAAACCTTCCATTGTTGCCCTTGGACTATCGCGTTCGATCGCTGGTTGCGCCATTGGGATCGTTACAGACACTTGAAAACGACTCAATGGGGCTCAGCCAATCTATTCAGCACCGAGCGAGATCGGCGATATCGTGACCGATGTACAGGATCGACAATCTGGGCTTCGGATACGTTCTATGCCCTGCAGATGGAGTATCGGGACACAACACTGGGTAGGAAGTCCAGAACAGTCAAAGACAAATGGGGTCGATATCGGGCTAGGAGGGCGAGCGCGGACTCATCGACCGCTGCGTCGATCAAGTCCGAAATTCTTGAGTGGATGGTCTGCTGGTTACTGAACCAGCGACTATTGGAGACGTTTGCTATCGAGGCGGCTAAGCTGACATTGTTGGGACCACCGGACCGTCCAATTCGACATATTCACCATGCTTTCTTCGCTCTCGAGTTCCCTCACGCCGAAGGATCAACATTCCCTGTGCTTCACATATGGCAGCGAGACTTAATGCACCTGATCCGCCGGTCGAGCCAGCTTGATTGCGAAGGTCGCTGGGTTGAACGCACGTTGTCACTTCCAGTGACGCATGATACGGCAGACCAATTCCTGAACGAGTCTTAATTGCCTATGTCGGTAAGGCTATGTCTTCGGCAAACGCATCGGCCAGGTGCGGGCCTAGGCGGAGGACACCCGTGGGGATTACTGGCAACATACCTTTCGGACCGTTATGGCTAGGCATTTCCGGATTCTTAACGAATGCCGAGAGGACATCAAATATATGCCCGTTCTTCAGGGCGCCGACAATGTTCCCGCCATTGAGAAAGGCTTGTGGTCGTCGCACATATTCTCGCGGGCCTTTTCGGTAGTCACTGACTCGATGCAAGATGTCTCGAATAATTATCAGTGCGAGTACTCTCGTCCTCGGGACGATTCCGAACGAGTATTGAGCAGTCGATTGCCATGTGGATATTGTCGAATACTCGACACCCAAGCATGATGCCCAGTCACTCTTGCCGATACCCCAGAGCTCCATTGCTTGCATGTACGCCATCCACAAGATCTGGTCGCCAAATAGTTCGTTTAGGCCATCGTAGTCCAGTTGGACGGATAGAGCGTCAAGCTCTTCTGGTAAGTCTGAATGACCTTCGCCGAGCCAGAAGGGCGGTTGGCCGATGTCTTTTGCGCTTAAGAAGTGAGTCGGCTCTGCGATCGCAATGGGTTTGCCCGTCATTGGATCAGTCGGCCGTTTAGCTGGATCAGGCTCAAATTCGGGATCGTTGAACTGGTCCTCGACGATATACCAGTCGATGACTAGAACATCGTCGACGTGTTTTGTTCGATGCTGTAGATCCCGGACTAATCGGCACATCAGGCCGAAATCCTCCCGGAGCCACTCATCGCGTCCTAGGGACGGCAGGCAAGCATACAGAGTCCGCAGAGCGGCAACATAGTCCGTCCACAGTTCCTTAGCCTCGGCGTCGCGGACTCGCGCGAGAATTTCAAAGAATGCGTAGATGTCGCCTCGCCTACGAAGGTCTTCGAGCGAGATAGCGTCTTTATATTCCTCTGATCGCACTGAATCTGTGGTGATCCCATCGTTGGGGAAGGTACACGCTTCTGATCCGGCGTCTCCCCGGTAGACCGAGATCAGATCCGAAATCTCTTCGATTTCCAGCCGTTCATCAGCAAGCAGGCGATATGGTGCGCATTGGAAAAAGAGATAGGATTTCGGGGCAATTTCGCCGAACCGATCAATGCTCTCTTCGCTCGGGGCGTGCTCTCGCTTCTGCCAGCCACCCGCGGTTTTTGAATCGTAAGTTCTATCCGGGTACTTGTTCATTTGTGTATTGGAAAAGCCGGTTTCTCGCTTCGCCAGTTCATACCAATGGTAGCGCTGTAGCTCTAGATGTAACGGGAGATTCCGGTTCGGCATGACTCAACTCCAACGCTTTATTGGTGTTACACAAACTCAAAATATAGCAGCGTTGTGTCACACCGTCGCCGGACAAGGCCTGCGCTACTATCCGTATGCCGGAATAGGCAGGAATCCACCGGAAAGGGGCAGTGAAGTCAGCCAGTGAATTTGACTATACGGGCTACCTAATAACGCGCTATGGCATTCTTCTGGATGTTGATGACGTGGCCTGCGTATTTCGCTACTCGAGCGGCGAGTGCGTCCGTAAAGCGCATGCTGCTGGGCGCTTGCCAGTAAATTTGGGGCAGTTCCCGGAGCGTCGAGGGTTGTTCGCGACTGCTGTGGAGGTCGCCGACGCGCTGCGGTCGTTCGAGCGCACCTCACAGAGAATTAGGGGGAATCGAGATGACTTAGCAGGAATGTAGGCGAAACCGTTGGACGCGCACGGAGATTTTGATCTTGCTGTTGCGCCACCCACAAAAAGAAAACCGATTTCCTGGCAGGGAAACCGGCTTCTGAATAGTCGCAGAAGTAAATACTGCATCTTTCGTCACGAACAGTATCCGCTCTTCTCCGAGTTCAGTCAAGTTTCTATCGCCCAGGAATTCTGTCGAGACATTGGCAGAGCGACGCTATGTCCGGGCATCTCAAATTCAGTACCGATGCCCCTGTAGCGGCAGCATCTTCCAATACGGATTAATCCGCGGCGGCGTCCCGCAGGACTAGCCCTACGTGGCCTGAATACTCTGCGAGATTGCCCGCAACGGAGCTGACAAGGGGCAGAATGTGATCAATAGAGTACACACCTCTGCGAGCTCACAAATCGAGCTGCCGCTTCGGCCGTCCCCGGTCGAGTTAGGGCCTGGCATTAAGAAAAAGAACAACATTTGGCGATTCTGGAGTTACAAAGCGGGCGGCCGAATTGTGACCTGTTATGGGCCATGGGAGTTTGAGAATGCCAAGCGGCTGGAAGAGGACCGCGACGTTCTCGCTTGGTGCGAGCAGCCACTCAAAATCCCGAAGGCTCGGAAAGATGGCACAGCATACGTGCTTGACTTCTGGGCCTACAGGAGTTGTGGGACGCAAGAGTACGGCGAAGTAAAGCCGGAGTCCGAGATGGTTGAGAGCGAAGATGGCAATTTGGAACCAGCCGATTGGGCGGCTGTGCGCAAAGCCGTCGATCGACTCGGAGGAAAACCAGTTGTTGTTAGTGATGCCTATCTGGATGATATGTCATATCTGCTTTCCAACTGGGACCACATCATCGGTCACGTCGCACGTGCGTACTACCACGACGATAGAGCGCTTCGGGAGTCGATACTCAACCTAATAGCTAAACGCCCGCCGATAAGCCTCGGTGAGATCGAAAGCTATCACGCAAGTAGTTTCGGCGATGATATTCGTGCTCAGACCTTCCGCTTGTACCAGGAAGGTCGTGTATCCGCCCCCCTAAAAGATCAACCTGTGGATCGATGCCTTCGGTTCCGACCAACTGGAGATTGATATGGGTATATACGATTTCCTGGCCAGCCGCGGCTTGCATCCTGACCATGCAGATATTTCTGATTGGCCACACCCTGGGATAGACGAAAACGGCGTCGATCAATCAAAAACGCTCTCGTATATCACTCTCAATAAGGGTCTCGAACTCTATTGCGCCAACCACGGGAGTTTCGAAAAGGTCGCGTTAGAAATAGGTGTACACAAGACAACCCTGAGTCGTGCCGTGGGAAAGTGTTTCACGCGCGATGACGTCGGCAACTTCATTGGTCGCTCCGGACTTATCAAGTGGCTACGCGTCAACGGATACGTTCGCGTAACCGAGTCTGAGTCAAATTACTCTGGCATCTTCAACCAGTTGCTGGAACGAACCGGTATCGAAGCGGATCTTGTCAAGGTCATCAACGGTGAGCACGCTGAGTTTAGCGCCGTGCGGCAAATCGATATCCACGAGGTTTTTTGCACCTTGCTTACACGAGCTGGTGCGTCTGTCAGTCGATACCCGTATACGGTAAAGAACAAAGGCAAGAATGGGCTAGCGGCATTCGTCAAGCGCGTTCGGGAAAAGAAACCGTTACGTGGCGTCAAGCTCTGCTTCGGCCCCGCAGCAGCCAAGAAAATTGGGCGAGCGATGACCGACAACGAAGAATTTCGCCGCTACGTCGAACCTTATGAACTGGTTGAAATCGACGCCCACAGAATTGATGGCATCATCATTCTTACCATCATAGCGCCGGACGGGGTACCGATCGATTTGCCGCTGAAGCGGATCTGGCTGATCGTTGTACTGGAAGTCAAAGCGACCGCCGTGCTCGGGTATTCCCTCGCATTTGGCGAAAACCCGACTAAAGACGACATTGCTGAGGCGATCACCCGCTCGATTGTCCCGCAAGAGCGACTGAATCTGACCATCCCCGATTTGGCCTACCACGAGGTTGGAGGGTTTCCAGCATCCGACATCGACGGTTGCGCATATCGCCTGCCCACAATCTACTCGTTCGACAACGAACAAGCACACTGGTCAAACGACCTTCACGAAGACCTTTGCTTCAAAGGCGGCGGCATCGTGCACATCGGCGAGGGCTATCACCCGGATGGACGCCCTAATGTCGAGAATATCTTCAATACCATTGAAGAGGATCTTTTTCATCAGTTCAAGAATACGACCGGCAGCGGCCCGAATGATCATCGTCGACAAAACGCAGAGGAGGCGGCAATTCGGTATCGATTCGACTACGACGTATTGCTGCAGGCACTGGATACGTACTTATTCCGAAAGAACGGCGTTGCGCCGCCAGGGGCGGTGAGAGCCGCTCCAATCATTCACCTGGAGAGGGCAATTCAAAATAGCGACATGCTCGCCCGACGTGTGCCACCCGACGAACGTAGAAACTGGACCATGCATGAGGCATGGGAGAAACGCACGGTTCAGGGTGGTGGCAGTAGGAAGGCTCCACCTTACGTGCAAATAAAAGAGGCGGAGTATACCAGTGAGCGGCTTCGAAACCGCTGGGACTTGCTTGGGGAAGAAGTGTTGATACTCCTCAACCGGAAAGACTCTCTTCGCGTGAAGATGTTCCTCGCTGATGGTTCGTATTTCGACACGCTCCTGGTGGAGCGACGGTTCAGAGTCCCGCACAGTTTCTGGGTTCGCAGTCTATACATCCAAATTATGAAGCAGAATGAGCATGCCCCGCGTGAATATCCGACTCAAGTAGTTTTTCGACATCTCTCCCAACAGGCGAGATCCTGCAAGAAGTCACGTAATCAGTTGCAACGTTTGCTACTGGAGAATCCGGAGCTTGCGACCAGCTTCGCTGAGTACTCGGATTCACCGGTTGAGGAATCCGAAGATCGAAGGGTCCCGACACCGACCGACGAGCGAGATCAACGGCTCGACAACATCGTCGTTCCATTCAAGGCATTTTAAGGAATCAATATGGCAAAACGACAAAAAGTCACCGCACTTCACCAACCTGAGAATGAGCTGGCGTTCGATCCGGTGGACCCGATCGCTCGGCAGTGCCATCCATTGTATGAAGGACAGTACCAGATGCCAACTCAAAGTATTGCGAACATGGCAAAGATCGTAGCGCTCTGGATGCGAAAGGGAATCACGGGCGGCACCATTGTCGGCGAGTCCAATTACGGCAAGACGGAGGCGATCAAGTACATTAGAAGAATCCGTCGAGAACTGCTCGGTCCAGGAGTTGCCGTTACGCCAATTCCGATGACAAAACTGCCAGATCGGAAACGCATCTTCTGGCAGTACGTTGCATCAAAACTTGGTTTTGCGAAGATGAGTTCTAGACCCGTTGAGATTGACATGTTGAATAAGTCAATCGCCGGCCTTCTTCGGGTCTGTGAGGAAAGTCGAGCCAACAGAATGGTCCTCTTTTTGGATGATGCCCAGTACATGACTCATGAGTACTACCTGGATCTGAAGCCGATTTACGATGCTTTGGTGAATGAACACGGCAAGCGAGTTTTGGTGGTATCCGTAGGCGAAAATGCCCTGACAAATTTTGTCGAAGATATGAAGGCCGAAGGTAAGACGGCGATCAATCGTTTCCTGAGGATGCACGGGCGGTTTTCCGGAGTTTCGTCGTCTGATCAGCTCGAAGAGGTGCTCGGTTCGTACGATTCCATACTGCAATTTCCGGTCGGAAGCGGCCGGTCATACACGGAGTCGCTCCTGCCGACAGCATTCGGCGGAGGATTCCGGCTCAAAGCACTCGCCCATGTCACGATGGATCGCTACAAGACCCTAATTACGAATAAGTCAGATTTCGACAATCAGGTGATGAGTATGAAGACCAGCACGGTATTCGCGCAGTCCTTGCTGGACTCGCTGGCGGACATTGATTGTAAAAACCTAGTGGTCGAACGGGAACAAATTGACCAGGCGCTTGGTGATGCCATCGGTGTAATACGCGCCTAAGTAGCTTCGAAGCGAAAGGCTGACTCTTGGCCCGAAATTTAGGGACGAGCGGCAGTCCGGGCGTAGGCGATTTACGAAATGGAGGCCGCGGAAACTGCTTATGCATTCAATAGATTAAAGGCTTGACTTGTACCTTGCGTACACCTTCCAGAATCACGCACAGATTCCAGCCTAGGTCCTGTATTGCTTTGGCAACGGACCCGGGGAATGAAGAAACGATTGATGAGGCAAGGCCGCTGCAATGTTGTGAATGAATAATTGACAACGATTTTTTCCAGCAAGGCACAGAACAGGACCAAGACACCGTGTTCGAACGATACACCCAACCGCACTCCAAACGCGCCAGGACGAGATTGCTCGGCCTGTTTGCCGCGATATGGGCCGGTCTTGTATTGCAGCCTTGTGCTATCGCAGCGGTCGCAGAGAGCGATTGCCCGCATTGTCCGCCGGAGAATGAGGCAGCGGTAGTAGCCGTTGAATCACACTGCAATCCTGCCGCAGAGGCCATGCCGGACGAGCTGCCGAACTGCGATTCGGTGCAAGCCGAGTGCTGTGACCTCGACGAGGGCATCGTCAATGTGCGCGTCGACACCACTGGTGTGGACGACGACACGCCCGGCCTCCCCACGAGCGTGCCAGCCTCGCAGCCTCGTCTTGGTCCATGCGAGGATCCTGGAAACGCAGCCGGCCCGCCGGAGCCTTCCGGTGGGTCGGTCCCTTTACACGTCTTGTATTGCGTCTATCTCGATTAAGCCCTGCGTTCTAGCCGTCCCATTTTTCCGGTTATTCACGCAGGAGCTTTCTCATGGTTTTTCATCTCGGGAGTCATCCCGAACTCTCAAGGTCCCATCGAAACGGCGTCTTAACGTTTCGTGGTTCGCTGATCGCGGCGCTCATCGCCCTTATCACCGTTACGTCGGTGTACGCTCAATCGGACCTTCCGCTGACCCTGGCCGAGGCCGAAGACCTCGCGCTCAATACTGAGCCCGGGCAACTGGCGCTCGAGGCACAAGCGGCCGCGCTCGATGAGCGCGCCATTGTCGCCGGCGCGTTGCCCGATCCAATGTTGCGCGTCGGCCTCAACAACTTTCCACTCGAGTCCGGCGGCTTTAGCACCGAGGGCATGACCCAGGCCATGGTGAGCTACCGGCAGGCGTTTCCGGCCGGCAAGACCCGCTCGCTATCGTTCGAACGATTCGGTCTGTTGGCTGACTCCATGAGTGAGAATGCGGCAACGCGCGGACGCAACGTGCGTACTGCCACGCAGAAAGCCTGGCTGGAGCTGTACTTCCTCGATCATGCCGAGGCGCTGATTCATGAATCGCGCCCGTTTTTCTCGGATCTGGCCGAAATCACGCGTTCATTGTACGCCGTGGGCCGCAAGAATCAGCAGGACGTACTACGTGCCGAGCTTGAATTAAGCCGGCTGGACGATCGCCTGATTGATATTGAGCGGCGCCGTGCACGTGCACGTGCCTTACTGGCCGAGTGGATTGGGGACGCGGCCGAGCGCCCGATTGCCAGCAATTTTCCGCGCTGGGACACGCTGCCACCCTTGCCGGACCTCGAGCAAGGCGTATCGCAGCATCCGGAAGTGCTCGCGGCTGCGGCGCAGGTCGGTGCCAGTGAGGCGGGTGTAAAAATCGCCGATGAGCGCTCCAAACCCAACTGGGCCCTGGACATCGGCTACGGCTACCGCGAGGGCAACCTGCCGAGCGGCGAACCGCGTTCCGATCTCGTCACGATCGGCGTGACGGTCGGATTGCCGTTTTTCAATAAGAAATCGGTCGATAGCACCTTGACGGCGGCACTCCACGAACGCAGCGCCGCGCGCTCCTCGAAATTGCGGCTGGAACGCGAGCTCGGCCGCCAATTAGACGCCGAGCATGCCCAGTGGCGCGAGTTAACGAAGCGCCTTGCGCTCTATGACGCACAGATCCTGGCGCAGGCCAAGGGCCAGGCAGATGCCGCGCTGCTGGCCTACCAGAGCGATGCCGGCGACTTCGCCGATGTGATGCGCGCCAGCATCGGCTACCTCAACACTCGAATTGAACACCTTCGTCTGAGCGTTGATCGGGCGCAGTCCTACGCTGTGCTTGCCAACCTCGCAGGACTGACATCATGAACAAAACACTGACGTTTGCCGCCGTTTTGCTGGTGGCCATTGCCATCGCCTTCTTTGCAGGGCGCTCTTTCAACGACAGCGCGGCCGGGGCGGGCGGCTCGGCTGACGGCGGCGGTCGGGAGGTCCTCTACTGGGTTGCTCCCATGGACCCCAACTACCGGCGCGATGAGCCCGGTAAATCGCCCATGGGCATGGACCTCGTGCCGGTTTACGCGGACGAGGTCGACAACCAGCCCGGTGTGGTGAAGATCGATGCCACGATCATCAACAATCTTGGTGTGCGCACAGCTACGGCCGAGCGCAGCGTCCTGATGCGTCGCATCGAGACGGTCGGCTACGTCACCTACGACGAGGACACGGTGCAGCACGTGCACACGCGCGTAGATGGCTGGATCGAAAAGCTCAACACCAAGGCGACGGGTGATCCAGTGAGCAAAGGCCAGCTGCTCTTTGAGCTGTATTCGCCGACGCTGGTGAACGCACAGGAGGAGTACCTCACGGCCACGCGCAGCGGCAATGCGCTGTTGCTGAAAGCCTCCCGCGATCGTCTTGATGCCCTGGGCGTTTCCCCGTCTGCGATTGCGCGCCTTGAGAAGGAGCGTACCGTGCAGCAACGCGTGCGTGTGTACGCGGAATCCGACGGCGTCATTGCCCACCTGGGCGTACGCGAGGGCATCTACATCACGCCGGCCACCGAGGTGATGTCGATCGCCAAGCTCGATCGGGTCTGGGTGATTGCCGAGGTGTTCGAGCGCCAGTCCTCGTGGGTGGAGCCGGGTCAGAAGGCCGTGGTCGAGCTCGACTACCTGCCGGGCAAGACGCTCGAGGGTGAAGTGGACTACGTGTACCCGGAGCTCGACCCGAAGACCCGTACTTTGCGGGTGCGGCTGCGTTTCGACAATGCCGGCGAACTGCTGCGTCCCAACATGTTTACACGCGTGGCGATCGAGGCCGAAGGCTTCGGCCGCGTCGTCAATGTGCCCAGAGCGGCGATCATTCGCGGCGGGTCCATGGACCGAGTAGTGGTAGCACTGGGCGATGGTCGTTTCAAGGCACAACCGGTGCGCCTCGGTATCGAATCCGGCGATCGGGTTGCAATCCGTAGCGGCCTCAAGGCCGGTGACACCATCGTCGTCTCCGGTCAGTTCCTCATCGACTCCGAGTCGAACATCGAGAGCGCGCTGGCCCGAATGAACGATGGCACCGAAGCGGATCACAGCGAGCACAACAAAGAACCTGACGAAAGCGAGGCGATGGATCCAGCGATGGATCACAGCCAGCACACCATGGAACCAACCGAGACCTCGGATGCGATGGACCCCGAGATGGACCATTCGCAGCACGACATGGCACCGGCGGAGGTGCCGGCCACGATGGATCCCGAGATGGATCACTCCCAGCACCCGATGGAGGATGAGGCATGATTGCAGGACTCATTCGCTGGTCCATCCAGAACCGCTTCCTGGTGCTGGTACTAACTGTGCTGGTGACCGCGTGGGGCCTGTACTCATTGCGCCAAACACCGGTCGATGCCTTGCCGGATCTCTCCGACGTGCAGGTGATCATCAAGACCTCATTCCCGGGGCAGGCGCCGCAGGTCGTTGAAGACCAGGTCACCTATCCCCTGACCACCGCGATGCTGTCGGTACCCAAAGCGACAACCGTGCGCGGCTATTCGTTCTTTGGCGACTCTTACGTGTACATCATCTTCGAGGACGGCACCGACCTGTACTGGGCACGCTCGCGGGTCCTCGAGTACTTGAGCCAGGTCTCCGGTAACTTGCCGGACAACGCCAAGCCGGCGCTGGGGCCCGATGCCACCGGCGTTGGCTGGGTGTACGAGTACGCGCTCGTGGATCGTACCGGTCAGCACGACCTTGCCGAGCTTCGCAGCCTGCAGGACTGGTTCCTGAAGTACGAATTGCAAACCGTCCCAGGTGTCGCCGAGGTCGCCACGGTCGGCGGCATGGTGCGCCAGTACCAGGTGGTCGTCGATCCCGACAAGCTGCGGGCCTTTGGCATTCCGCTCGCCAAGATCAAGATGGCGATCAAGATGGGCAACCAGGAAACCGGTGGCTCAGTGATCGAGATGGGCGAGGCCGAGTACATGGTCCGTGCCACCGGCTACATCCAGAGTCTCGAAGACCTTGAGCACATTCCGCTCGGGGTGAATGCTCAGGGGACCCCATTGCTGCTCTCGGACGTCGCCGAGATTCGGCTGGGCCCCCAGATGCGTCGCGGCATTGCCGATCTCGACGGTGAAGGTGAAGTGGTCGGCGGCGTGGTCGTGATGCGTTGGGGTGAGAACGCGCTCGCCACCATCGACGGGGTCAAGGCACGGCTCGAAGAGCTTGGGCGCAGCCTGCCCGACGGCGTTGAGATCGTCACTACCTACGATCGCTCCAGCCTGATTCACCGCGCCGTCGAGACCTTGCAGGGCAAGCTCATCGAGGAATTCATCGTGGTTGCCCTGGTGTGCGCCGTGTTCCTCTTTCATCTGCGCTCATCGGCCGTGATCATTCTCAGCCTGCCAGTCGGTATCCTCGCGGCCTTCATTGTCATGAAGATGCAGGGCATCAACGCCAACATCATGTCCCTCGGCGGCATTGCTATCGCCATCGGTGCGATGGTCGATGCAGCGATTGTCATGGTCGAGAACGTGCACAAGCACATCGAAAAGGAACCGCTCACCGACGAGAACCGTTGGCGCATCATGACCGATGCGGCCATCGAAGTCGGGCCGCCGCTCTTTTTCTCGCTGCTTATCATTACGCTGAGCTTCCTGCCGGTGTTCACACTGGAAGCGCAGGAAGGGCGGCTGTTCGCGCCGCTGGCATTTACCAAGACCTACGCCATGGCGGCCGCGGCAGGCCTCTCGATCACGCTGGTGCCGGTCCTGATGGGTTACTTCATTCGTGGTCACGTAACACCGGAGCACAAGAACCCGATCAACCGTGTGCTGACTGCGGCTTATCAGCCTGTGATCAACGCGGTTATCCGGTTCCCGAAAGGCACGCTGGCCGCGGCCGCGGCCATACTGGTCGTCGGCCTGTGGCCGGCCACCAAATTGGGTTCGGAGTTCATGCCACCCCTGGATGAGGGTGATCTGATGTACATGCCGACCACCTATCCCGGTGTCTCTATCGACAAGGCCCGTGAAATGCTGCAGCACACCGACCGCATGATCATGCAGGTGCCGGAGGTGAAACGCGTGTTCGGCAAGATCGGTCGTGCCGAAACGGCCACGGATCCGGCGCCGCTGACCATGATCGAAACCGTCATCCAGTTGAAGCCCCGTGAGGAATGGCGCGAAGGCATGACGCCGGAAGGATTGCGCGCCGAGCTTGATCGCGTCGTCAAGTACACCGGCCTCACCAACGCTTGGGTCATGCCGATCAAGACGCGCATCGACATGTTGGCGACCGGTATCAAGACACCGGTGGGCATCAAGGTGGCAGGCCCGGACCTCGAAGTCATTGAGCGCATCGGCCAGGACATCGAACGCGTGCTTGCAAATGTCGAGGGCACGGCCTCGGTGTACTCAGAACGCGTAGCGGGCGGCCGCTATGTGGACGTCGATATCGATCGCAAGAGAGCGTCGCGCTTTGGCCTCAACATTGCCGACATACAGGATGTCGTGAAGTCGGCCGTGGGTGGTATGAACGTCACGCAAACAGTTGAAGGTCTGGAGCGCTACCCGGTCAACGTGCGCTACCCACAGCGGGTGCGCGACTCGGTACAGCAGCTTCGCCTGTTGCCCATCGTGACACCCTCCGGTGCCCGTATCGCACTCGCCGACGTGGCTGAGGTCAAGGTGGTCGATGGCCCGCCCGTGATCAAGAGCGAAAACGCGCGACTCAACGGCTGGAGCTACGTCGATATTACCGGCCGGGATTTGGGCTCCTACGTTGCAGAGGCGCAACGTGTGGTCGCAGACTTTGTCGACCTGCCGGCGGGTTATTCACTGGCCTGGTCGGGGCAGTACGAGTACATGGTGCGTGCCAAGGAACGTCTCTCGATTGTGGGCCCGGTAACGCTCGCCATCATTGTGTTGCTGCTCTACCTCAACTTCCGGCGCTTTGCCGAGGTGGCGATCATCATCGGCACCTTGCCAATGGCGCTGATCGGCGGCCTGTGGCTGCTGTATCTGCTGGACTATGACCTCTCGGTGGCCGTGGGTGTGGGCTTCATTGCACTCGCTGGTGTCGCCGTGGAGATCGGCGTCGTGATGCTGGTGTACCTCAACCAGGCGATACGACAACACATGGCGACGGCCGAGTCGGAATCGCGCGCCCTGACAATTGCCGATGTGCGCCAGGCCGTCATTGACGGCGCCGTGCTACGCGTACGACCGATTATGATGACGGTCGCGGCCATTATCGCGGGCCTCCTCCCCATCATGCTGGGCAGCGGCACCGGTTCCGAGGTGATGCGCCGCATTGCCGCACCGATGGTGGGCGGTATGGTCAGCGCCACCATTCTCACCCTTATCGTAATCCCTGCGCTGTTCCTCATTTGGCGCTCGCGATCCCTTCACTTGACGGAATGAATACCAGGACTACTGCTATGAACCTCAAAACTATGCTGACCATTAGTGTTGTCGTTGCCATCGGCGCACTCATCTTTCTGGCCCGCTCGCCAAGCGATGTATCCGGCGAGCCCGTATCGGCTGACGCCAATGCCGACGTGGTGACCGTTTACAAAACGGAAGCATGCGGCTGTTGCCTGAAATGGGTCGATCATCTGAAGGCCAACGGGTTTGCCGTGGAGGTCGTAAATGTGACCTCAACGGCGCCGACCCGTGAGAAGTACGGTGTGCCGCCTGAGCTGCTCTCCTGCCACACCGGCACGGTCAACGGCTACTGGGTGGAGGGGCACGTACCCGCCGATCTCGTCAAGCGGATGATTACGGACAAGCCCGAGGATATTCGTGGCATCTCCGCACCGGGCATGCCGGCGGGATCGCCGGGCATGGAAGGTCCGAACCCCGTGGAGTACGACATCGTTGCATATCACGCCGACGGCACCACCAGTGTGTACGCCACACGCGAAGGTAAGGAACGCGTCGAGTAACTGACGCCCAACGGCCACGGTTCACCGCGCGGCCTTGCCTGTCGGACCGGTGCTAGACTGAAACGTCCGGTCCGGCATAAGGCATATGCGGTGATATGACACGAGAGACGATTGTGCACACGGAGCAAAGAACCCAGCGATCGGCAATGGGGTGGGCCATTTTGGCCGGCTCCCTGATGGCCGTGGGCGTCCTGGCGCTGTGGTACGTTGTCGATCAGCGCGCCCATGAGCACGCCGGGTCCTCGATCGATCATGCGGTCCACATGAACACGCTGTTGATTCGACAGGATGCTGACAATCGCCTGTTAGCGCTCGGCCGCCTGGCGCTTCGCTCCGTCACCGACAGTCATCTGTCACAGGCAGACTGGGAAGCCGACGCGAAGCTATACCTGGCGGACATGCCGGGCTTTGAAACGGTTCGATGGATCACGCCGGCGTTTGGGACGCGTTGGGCGGTCGGCACCGGCGTGAACGCGGAGGCATCAGGAAACGACATCGCGGCCATCCCGGCCGTGCAGACGGCCATAAAGAGCGCCCAGGCGGACAGCCGCCCGGTGTTCAGCGACATCTTTCGGATTGACGGGCGCAGCAATCCTTGCATTGCCGTCATCGCACCCGTTTTCCATCATGGCGAGTACGAAGGTGTCATCGCGGGAGTCATCGAGCCCAGGCAATGGCTGGAATCGGTGATCGGCGAGTTACAGAACAACGATCATCATATTGAGATCCTGCTCGAGGGTTTTCCGATCTATCGTTTCGATGCGCCGCGTGACACGCTCGATCCTCGGGAGACGATCCGGCACCCGTTTGCCTCGCATGGCCTCGCGTGGGAAATGCGCGTAACGCCCACCACCTCCTTTCTGTCGGCCGGGCACGCCGATGCGTCGTCTCTGGTGCTGGTGGTCGGCTTGCTGTTGAGTGGCCTGACCGCGGCCGCGGTGTACTTCGGCTTCGCGGCACGCGATCGCTCGCATCAGTACCACGACGTTGCGCTGCAGCTCGCGACGCTGTTTCGCAACTTGCCCGGAATGGCGTATCGGCGCAATAAAGACGCGACAGCACCAATGGCTTTCGTCTCCGAAGGCTGCCAGGCATTGTCCGGATATGCTCGTGAGGTGTTCGCCGAGGGCGACAAAGACTGGCTCGACCTGGTGCACCCGGATGATCGTCGTCGGGTCCAATCACATATTGAGAATGCGTTTGCGAGCGGCAAGCCTTTTGAAGTCTCGTACCGCATCACCGATGCCGACGGTAAGACGCGTTGGATGTGGGAGCGGGGTCGCGTGACCGCGTCAGAGGTCAATCACGACGTACACCTGGAGGGCTTCGTCACGGACATTACGGAGCAACGCTCAGCCGAGAGCGAGGCCCGTGAGCATCGCGAGCACCTGGCGCACGTGGATCGGCTTAACCTGCTGGGCGAAATGGCCACGGGTATCGCCCACGAGATCAATCAACCGCTAACCGCGATTTCGCTGTTTGTACAGGCCGGCGGCCGCATGGCGCATGAAGGCAAAATCGAAAAGCTGCCGGAGATCTTCGACAAACTGATCCGGCACGCACACCGTGCCAGTGCTGTGATCGAACGCATGCAAAACCTCGCACGGCGCCGGGAGAGCGCCAGGACCACCGTCAGCTGCAACGACCTGGTACGAGACGTCGTGCGTCTTGCCGATGCCGAAGCGCGAATACGCGACATGACGATCAACGTTGACACGGAGATTGGGCTCCCTGATGTCTCGGTGGATTCGGTGCAGATTCAGCAGGTCGCCCTGAATCTCCTTCGAAACGGGATGGAGTCGATGCAATCGGTCGGCTGCAAGAACGGCAACACCATTGGCCTGCACGCCAGCCAGCTTGACGACGGCACGATTGAGTTTGCGGTCATCGATAGTGGGTCGGGCGTGGCGGATGCGGAGGTTGACAAGCTGTTCGCGCCGTTCTCGACCACCAAGAAGTCGGGCATGGGGATGGGGCTGTCGATCAGTCGTGCCATTGTCACCGCGCACGGCGGCCGACTGGATTTTCGAAACAACGAGGCGGGTGGGGCGACGTTCTTCTTCACGCTCCCGCCAGCCGTTGGCAAAGGTGCATGATGACCGAAGAGCAAATTGTCTACATCGTCGATGACGACGCCGATGTCCGAGAGGGATTTGGCTTGTTGATGGATACGGTAGGGCAGCGCTACAAAGCCTACGAGACGGCACTGGCGTTTCTCGAGGACTACCACGATGGTATGCGTGGTTGCCTGGTGCTGGACATCCGCATGCCGCGGATGAGCGGTCTGGAGCTTCAGCAGAAACTCATCGAACAGGAGACGCTGCTGCCGATCATATTCATCACCGGGCACGGCGACGTTCCGCTTGCGGTTGAGGCGATGCGTCGCGGGGCGATCGATTTCATTCGCAAACCGTTTGGCGAGCAAAATCTCCTCGACCGGATTAACGAAGCGCTCGACATTGAGGATGGCAAACGGCAAACACAGCTGGATAAACAGCAAGTACTGGAACGATTCAACGGCCTGTCCGAGCGCGAACTCGACGTTCTGGAACTGGTTGCCGAGGGTAAAATGAACAAGGTCGTCGCTCAGGACCTCGGCATTAGCGAGCGCACCGTGGAAGCGCATCGGTCGCACATCATGCACAAGCTGGGTGTGCAGACGCTGGCGCAGCTGGTACGGCTCAAGATCGAAGCCGAGGCCATTGACGGAGCTGACTGACCGTTATTGCATGACCTCGAACAAACCCATCATTCCCTTGTCCTCATGTTCTAGAATATGGCAGTGATAGACGTACTTGCCGAAGTTGACGGGCTCGAAGCGGCCGACGATTCGGACGCTATCACCCGGGTTGACGAGAACAGTATCCTTCCAGCCGCGCTCGGCTCCGGTTGGGGCTGAACCGTTTCGGTCCAGCACCTGCCATTGAATCGCGTGCGCATGGAACGGGTGTGGAACCGGTGATGTATTCGTAATCTCCCAGATCTCGGTCGCATTCTTTTCCACCATTTCATCGACACGATCTTCCGAGTACTGCTTGCCGTTGATCAGGAATACGCCCGGCGCGTGTGACCACGACATCACAAACGTGCGTTCATTGGTGGCATTTTCAGTTGAGAGCCGATTCCAGATCTCTGCGCCAAGCGGCAACTGGTCATACAACTGCACGTCATCCGCAACCGCTGTATCAACGTCGAATCGCATGATGTCAATTCCTTCGCCAGGCAACCGTGGCTCCCCTGAGCCATGCATTCCGCCGTGATGGCCGCCGCCCGTTCCACCCATACCGCCGTGGTTGGGTGAGGAGTCGAA
>CBDUMZ010000051.1:0-18195 GCA_965368465.1 uncultured Chromatiales bacterium | reverse complement strand
TTCGAGTTCCAGCCGACCCAGAATCTCGAGGGCCAGTTCTCGCTGAATATCCTCGGCAATGTCGCCGACAAACAACCTCTCGAGTTCACCTACGGGGATCGTGGCCTCCCGGTTACCGGTTTCACAGTGGGCGAGCTCGACGGCAACGAGTTCATTCGTGAGACGGAGTTGAGTACCGGTGAGCGCGTCGAGATCTACGACTTCGAAGCGACGTACCAGGGCGAGAACTTCGATATCACGGGCTTTTATCACACGCCGCGCTTCCACTGGGGTTACGAAGGCGACTTCTTCGGCCTGGTGCACGAAGCGACCGACGTTTACGGCATGGACATCTGGAATGCGAAAGCGCCTGAAGGCATCGAGATCCAGGGCAAGAACAAGTGGAAGAATCTTCGCGTTCTGATGGGCCCCGAAGTTTACTGGGGCGCCAACCCGAAGTTCATCGTGAAGTATGACTTCAACCTCGCGAAGTTTGACTGGACCTTTATCCACTCGGAAGACGTAGCCCGGTCCGGCGAAGGCGCCAGCGCGACCCAGGCCACCGAGCGACAGTCCAGGCAGACGACATTGTTTGCCGAGCGCGAATTCGGCAACGGCTGGAAGCTCGAACTGGGCGGCATCATGTCGGCCTACGAGAAAGTTGACGACGTCTACACGCGCATTGACGGCAGCGGCAACATCATTCTCGACCAGATCGATTTCGAGGATACGCTTGGCTTCAAAGCCAAGCTGACCATGCCGCTTCTCGGCACGGAGACCTACGTGCAGGCGCATCACGCCGGCCTGGTGGCCGACGGCGGCCAGGTGCACAAGGTGTTCGGCATCAACGATCCGAGTCGCCTCCCGTACTCGGGCCTTGGTAACAAGCGCGAGTACGAGGCCGGCATGATCATGAATTTCGGCAACCTCATGGTGTTCCCGCGTCTCATGTACCGCGACAACCTCGTCGACGCGAATCCGTTCATTGAAGCGTCGATTGGCCCGGGCGGCGTGCTGAATCCCGGCCTGACCCCGCGCGACCGGGACGGCGATCCGTTTGCGGTACTCGGTAATCGCGAAGCTCGTTCAGCCGAGGTGGTGTTCAAGTGGGATCCGACCGGCGCGAGCGAATTCTACCGCTGGGACAACGACTGGCGTGAAGACGCGAAATTCGCTTTCGATTTCGGGGCCAATTACACGGAATACCCGACCTTCACGGACGCCAACCTGTTCTTCCTGGAGCCGCTGGGTGTCAACGCGTCATTCGGCCAGGGACTGCCTGCCGAAGATGTGTGGACCCTGTCGAGTCGCATGGTCTTCAACCCGCAACCGGGTCGGAAGTACATCACGAGACTCGTGCGCGGCTTCGACCAGTCGACCGGCAATCCCGAGGGCGGTACGCGCGACTACTGGCAGTTCCACTGGAAGGCCATTCTCGGTAACAAGCACATGTTCTCCGGCTATTTCATGAAAGACGCCTGGGGACCCTACGACTTCTACCGGCAGTTCAACGTGACGTACCCGGAGCAGGTCAAGCTCGATTACTCGATTCTGTTGGGCGGCAACGCCGGGTCGTTTGTTTCGGCGCAGGGCGAGAACGAGGCTACGAGGATCGGCATCAGGGCACTGTACCGCTCCGGTGATGCGGAGTCCGACCTCGATCCGCTCATCGACGGTGACTACGTCTTCATGACGGTACTGTATCTCACTTACCAGTTCTGATTGCTGCACTCTGGTAGCTAAGGATTCGAAATTATGAAAAACACATATCGACAAGACGATCGCCCTGCCGTGAAGAGCTTCACCCTCCTGGTGCTGGCCCTGAGTGCATTCGCGATGAGTGGTTGCGAATCGCCCGGCGAGGGCGACGGGCAGGTCATCAATGAGCTGTTGCTGCCGACGGACACGCTGCTGAATCTCGCCTGTGCCGACGCGGGCATCGGCTTCGAACGCTGTGTCCTGGACGATCCCGAGAACCCGTTTGCGCTGGTCGCGACGCCCGAGTTCAACGTCAACGACCCGGATGCGAGGACCAAGTTCGATCTCGCAAACTCTATTCCGGCTGGACCGACGGGGGCGAAGGCGCGTTTCTACCTGTGGGCCACGGCCCTGGCGCGTTTCCCGTCCGGTGAGAACCAGTGGTACACAGCGCGCGCGCTGCATGAGCTGTTCGATGCGAACAGCGATACGCTGATCCAGGAACAGGCGTTGCGCGCATACCGGTCGATGTTCGACAACTTCTGGGGTTCGGTCACGTTCTTCGAGTGCTGTGGCGGTGTGTCGTTCTCCGTCAACCTGAACGAGAAAACAGCCGACGATCTGTACAGAACCGATTCGACGGGCTACGTGCGGCTCGTCCCGGGCGACCCCTTGAATACGCTGTCGCTGATCTCCGAATGGGGGTACACCTACCGTCCCGCAACGCCGCCGAATTTCGACGACGGGTTGGTGACGATCAACGGAGGCTAGTGCGCGTGCGCGACGTTCTCGCGCTGCTGGTCACGGGGCTTCTGCTCGCGCCGGGCACGGCAACGGCAGAGGCCGTTCCCGTGGAACTCAGAAAGACCACCGAAGGCTGGCAGCTGCTGCGCGGCGGTGAGCCCTATTTCATCAAGGGTGCCGGCGGCGATGCGTCCCTGGAGAAACTCGCGGCGGCCGGTGCGAATTCCACGCGCACCTGGGGCGTCGAGGGTGCGGGCGACATACTCGACGAGGCTCATGCGCTTGGCCTGACGGTCACGGTTGGCATCTGGCTCGGCCACGAACGCCATGGCTTCGACTATCGCGACAAGTCCCAGCTCGAAGAACAACTGCAGCATGCCCGTGCTGCCGTTCTCGCCTATCGGGATCATCCCGCGCTGCTTCTCTGGGGCATCGGCAACGAGATGGAGGGCTTCGAGGACGGCGACGATCCGGTCATCTGGGCGGCCGTCAATGAGGTGGCCGCCCTCGTGAAAGAACTCGACCCCAACCATCCGACGATGACCGTTACCGCCGAGATCGGGGGAGGGCGCATCGCCATGCTTCACGCTCAGAGCCCGGCAATCGATATTCACGGCATCAATACCTACGGTGGGGCACAGACGGTGGCTGAGCGCCTGCGTGAGGGCGGCGGCACCAAGCCTTACGTGATCACCGAATTCGGCCCTGTGGGGTCGTGGGAGATGCCGGCGACCGACTGGGGCGCTCCTTACGAACAAACGAGCACACAGAAGGCTGAGTTTTACCGGTCAAGCTACGAGAAAGCCGTGCTCGCGGCGCCGGGCTGGTCCCTCGGGTCCTACGCGTTCGCGTGGGGGTCGAAGATGGAGGGTACGTCGACCTGGCTGGGGATGTTTCTCAGCGACGGCTCCAGGCTCGGCGCCGTAGATACCATGACGGAACTCTGGTCCGGCATGGCGCCTGAGAATCTGGCGCCGCGGATCGAGCCACTTGAGCTCGATCCCTCGTCCGTTGTCGAGCCGGGTACAGAAGTCCGTGCGAGCGTGGCGGTTGCAGATCCCGAAGGTGAGGAGCTCACACTCCGCTGGGTGCTGCGGGCGGAATCGGGTGACTACCAGACGGGCGGGGATTTGCGGCGTGCGTTACCCGATATTGACGGGGTCGTGGTCGCTGCCGCCGATGGCAAGGCCGTGTTGCGGATGCCTGTCGAGCCTGGCCCTTATCGCCTGTTCGTGTATGCCTACGATCCAGCGGGCAATGCCGCGACCGCCAACCTGCCAATGCTTGTGAAAGGCACCGTGCGGCCGCGTATGCCGGTGTCCGTCTACGAGGACGGCTTCGAGGCCATGCCATGGGCGCCATCGGGCTGGATGGGCAACACCGAGGCACTGACGCTCGACGGCAATTTCGCGGCAGACACCCATGAGGGCGCCGCGGCTATTCGCATGCGCTACACGGGTACCTTTGGCTGGGTTGGGGTGGCATGGCAGAACCCGCCAAACAACTGGGGTGACCAGGATGGTGGCTTCGATCTACGCGGGGCGACCGAACTCGAACTGTGGGCGCGCGGCGAGTACGGCGGTGAGAAGGTCACGTTCGGGGTCGGGTTGCTTGGGGCGGATCGTGGCTATCCGGACTCGGCCATCGAGAAGACGGAAACGATCGAGCTAACATCCGATTGGCAACGCTTCCGCGTGGATCTCAAGGGGCGGGACCTGTCGAGCCTGAAGACCGGCTTCGTGGTGACGTTGCAAGGGCGGCAATCGCCCGTGACGATCTACCTCGACAGCATTCGCTTCGTGCGCTAGAGCGCCGTTATTTCGGTGGGGGTGCCGTCGACTCTCGTACCTGGATCGAGCCCGGGATCGTCTCCAGCTTCGGCGCGTGCGGCTTGCCACGAGACCCGTCAATCAACGCGAGAGAAGCGGCTTCCGCCATGGCGCTCAGCGGCTGCCGAATCGTCGTCAGGGCGGGGTATAACTGCTGTGCGAGTGAGATATCGTCGCAACCGGCGATGGACAACTCGCGCGGCACATTTATTCCAAGGCGCGTAGCAACGCGCAGCACACCGGCCGCCATGTCGTCGTTCGCAGCAAAAATTGCAGTCGGTCGAGGCTTCAGTTTCAGGAGTTGCTCGGCACACCGCTCGCCTGAGCCGATCGAGTTGTCGCCATCGACGACAAGCTTCTTCGCATACGCAATACCCGATTCCCGCAGCGCGTCGCAATAGCCGTCAAAGCGATTGCCTACCGCTTTGTGGCGTTTATTGCCTTTGATAAACGCGATGCGACGGTGCCCCAGCGAAACGAGGTAGCGCGTCATTTCCGCACTGATGTCGCGATCATTCGTGGCTACCGTGTATTCCTTCACATTGGCAGACCCTATCGACAGGCGCACGCAAGGTGTCTTGGTGGCGCTTATCGCACGCACGATCTTCGGCATGTTTGAGAGTGGAGCTGCGACGATAATGCCGGCCGGCCGGACCTGGCCAATGAGCTCGGTCAGTTCCTTGCCAACGTCCTTGTTGCGGTAGTTGCAGGGATGGATCAGGAGCTCAAAGCCGGACTTTCGGCAGGCTCTCAGTGCGCCTTCCTGCATGTTGATAATGTAGCCCGAACTCGGTGCTTCATAAGCGCTTGGATCGTCATAGACGAGTACGATGAGGCGCGCACGATGACTTGCGAGATTGCGTGCCGATGGATTCGGGCTATAGCCGAGGCTTGCGATCGCCTTGTCGACCTTGTCGCGGGTCGATTCGCGAACGTTGGGTTCACGGTTGACGACGCGGGATACCGTCTTTATGGATACCCCGGCAAGCGTGGCAACATCATCGATCGTTGGTCGCGGCATGTTAGTCGTATTTAGAGCGCTGGAGTTATTTCGAACACCAGACTAAGTCCTGGATGTTAGCGCTGTCAATTTCGCGTCCCGGGTGCATGCCAGTACTTGGGTACGCCATCCTTGTCCCACAATCCCCAGTACGCACCGACATCGCCTTCGGCTCCGACTTTCCAGGACTCGTCAAACGACGAGAAATAGAAGATCTCGATCTCTTCCTCGTCGGCCCAGCGGCAGGTATCGACGAAGTACTTGACCGCATTTTCGAAGGACGGCACAGCCGCACCCTCGGCCGTGCCGATATTGGGCCAGCCGGTTTCGCTGATGATCACGCGCTTGCCATCGGCAACGTGCATGACCCGGCGATACATGTCTTTCATGTAGAGCAGGGCGTGCTCGGCCGGGCAGCCTTCCCAGAAGGGATAGCAATTGGCGAGCAATACGTCGCAGGCTGCGGTAATCCGGGGATGGTCAACGAATTCGAAATAGGCATCCACGTAGCCCATATCGACATGCGGCGCGCCTTGTTTCGCGCGTCGCATGTAGTCGAGCAGTTCGTCTTCGGTGAGATCGCCGCGCAACAGAACCTCATTGCCGACAGCGAGAATGTCCGCGTGGCCCTCGTTTGCGATGCGAATGGCGTTCTCGAGTTCCAGGTCATTGTGCTCATGATCGTCGTCGAGCCAGATGCCGACCATGGTCTTGAGGCCTTGCTCTCGTGCAATCGCGGGGATCAACTCGTGGCCGTCCGTGCATGAGAAAGTCCGAATCCAGCGAACGTGCGGCTCGATAACGGCGAGGCGCTGTCGAATCTGCGCTTCCTCAACGACGGTTCCGGGACCCTGACCCTCGATATAGGGACTGAATGACAGACCGTGGATCTTCGACTCGAGTATCTTTCGCACCAGATCGCGCAAGTCCGCGGTCGTCAGCGATGCGACATCGATCCCGGCAAGCGACATCCTGCGTTTGTACAAGTTGGACATTGTTTGTTCCTCAGTCGCCGAACAACAGGTCAGCGGCGAACGTGACAGTGATCTTGCGAATTCGGCCGCTGCGCCTGAACAGCTCGGCACTGATGTCGGCGGGCAATGCAAGGTCGGCAAACGATAATTCGGTACCGTCGTCGAGCGCGGCAACGAGTGCGCAGCCGGACGTGCCGTCCAGCACATAGACCACCGGTACCTGGCACCAAGTGAACGCAAGGCTCGGGGCCGGCAGTTCGAGATCCTGCCATGCGTTGTCCACGTCCAGGTACCGGTAAGATCGTTCATGAGACAGGAATTCGCGGGTGCGCAGCAAAGCAGGTTGAATGCTTATCGCACCGTCGCTGACCCGGATTCCGAGTTCACCGAAACGCGTCAGGATCTCTTCCTTGACCTGTCCCGTCATGCCGGGCTGCTGCGCACCGGCATGCATTGGCGTGTGCGAGTAGGGGTCGGTCGGGAACGCGCCGTATTCGGCGGGTGTCTTGTTGAAACCGATACCGCGCCGCACCCGGTAATAGAGGTCTCCCAGTCGTTGCCGTATCGCGCTGTCGACATCGTTGTCGAGCGCTGCGAAGAAATTTTCCTGTACGGCGAGCAACAGCTTCGCGACCATGTGCCAGTAAATCGAACCGAGCCCCTCGAATCCGAACATCGTTCCGGAACGGCCGGTGAAGGCCTTGTGATCAAATACCGTTTCGTACAGGTCGAGGATTGCCTGCCGGGTGGTCGCGTCTACGTCCCCGTAATCGCCACCGATCTTGTCGAGCATCGCGTCAACATCGCCCGCATTGGCGAAGTCAGCATTGAATCTAAGGCACCCGGTACCGTCACGCTGAACAATGCGTATGTCGGATCTGGCCAGCATTTTCCCGATGAGCGGGATTTCCCCGGCCTGTTCGTCGGCGATCCGGTTGCGCTCAAGGAAGCCCGGCAGCTTTCTGTCCGGGTACAGCATGAAGCTGTCCTGGTCTTCCCGGTAGATATCGCTGGCGAAGAGTGCGTCGAGAACGGCGACGGTCTCGGTTGCGCCGATTGCTCCGCTGCTCAACACGGCAACCTGTCCTTCGAGCATTGGGTAGAGGTCCTCTACATGCAGTGCACCGTCGTCAAACCCGGCGATATTGTAGGCGTGATACAGGCCGTCTTCGCGCCGGTTCCCGGCAATGCTGTGATCGATTATCACGAGAGCATCTTCGAGTAACGTTGCTACATTGCGCACGTCGATGTAGCGAAGACCGGCGAATCCGCCCTGCTCATAAAGAGTATCCCGATAGTCGCTGGCAGCTTGCCCGAGATCGACAAGCGAACGGTACCGGATGCCATCGTCAATATCGCCGTTGCCGGTCTGCGCGCGCACGCTTTTCAAGGCCACGCTTGTTCCTTCGAGCCAGTCCCCGACTTCGCCAGATATAGCGAAGGTGCCGGACTCGTCCCTTAACAGGGTCTGCAGAAAGCCCAGGTAGCGCCGCATGTAGTACAACGTCACCATGGACAGGCCTTGACCGACCAACGCGTTGTTCGCGTCGTTCCACTCCGGGCGTTGCGTATTCAGCCAGATCCCGCCATCCGTGACGAGGTTGCCGAGCTTGGCGAGCAACGGCACCAGCAACTTCTCGAGCAAATTGACCTGGTAGACGTGACCATCGTCATCAAGGACCAGCTTGCCGTCGGCGCCGACCGCCGCGACACGCTGGTCGATAAGCCCGGCCAAAGCATCATCGAAAACCACGGTGTTTTTCGGATCCTCGAGGAGGTCCGCAAGTGGCTTGATCCGGTAAGGTACGTTCGCATAGCTGAACAGCGGTTCGTGCAGCAGGCGCCGCAGCGTGTCCGGGTGGAAGCTTCGTGACAGCTCAAGGAGTTTTAGCAGGTAAATGATCTGGTGATCGCCCCAGTAGCCGATATAGCTCCAGGGGTTATCCGGTTCCTCGACCTCCCAGTCGATACCCTCCTTGGTGATGCGGTAGGGATTGTAGCCATCGACGGTCGAGGCATTCACGAACTTTGCGATCATGTTTTCGACAAACCCGGGATAGCTGAATGCCAGGGCCTCCCAGTTCTGGAAGATGTCGCGCCAGTTTCCCTGGTAGGACAGCAGGTCCTCCCCGTGTTCATCCTTGAGGCGAATCGCAAAGTGGTTCCAGGGCCGGCTCGGATCGCCATGGCGTCGCCCGAATGTGATGGGCAGGTACTCCATGGTCAGGCGCTGCAGCTGCCGGTCGCCGCGCGCCTCGATCATAGCCAGCAACTCATCGAAACGCAGGCGCTCGGGCAGGCCGTGCAGCATGTCGCTGTTACGTTCGAACACGGGCGCATTGAAGTGCCGGATGGTCCGCCGGAAGTCGCGGGATGAGACGCTGTACTGATCGTCGAAGATGCCACCGCGCAGGACATTGAATAGCACGTTTGCATAGTGGTGCACGGAGACAGGCTCTTCCGCAACGGCCTGGAAGCCGTCCGCGGCTCCCGTGATTCTTGCCAGTTTGTCGGACCCCGCCGCAATCGAGGCGAGTATTTCTGCCTCGACCTGGCGCGGATCGCGGAGCTTCTGCCGCAACGCGACAGCATCCACCTGGCTTTGCTCGGCGTCGAGCACAATGCGCCACTCGCTGGTTTCACCGCCGGCGAGTTCGCAGGCGTGATTGACAAAGTAGGCTCCCCGGATACCGCGTCTGTGACGTTCCTGGTGAAGGCTCGCACCCTCGACGAAGTCAGTGAGTTGCCTCTCCGAAATCAGTATTTTGTGGTCGCTGAGTCCCAGGCAGAACGCCACAGTTGCCTTCAATGATTCGCAGGGCTCGGCGCGGTCGGAGATCCCTGAATACAGTGTCAGGAAAGCGAGCCCGGTGGCTTCGTCGAGCTCGGACCACTTGTAGGCATCGACGAGATTACTCGAGTTCGTTTGCGTAAAGAGCGGTGTGCCGGCGGGCAGGATATTCTGCAGCCCGTCGACGATGTCGACACGTTGCTTCGTTACGCCCAGGTTCTCAATCTCGGAGTGGCGCACGAATCCATACTCCGAACTCGTGGACCAGGTGTACCGGAATACGAGTTCCAGGTCGTGGTTTATCTCCTCGAAACACAGCTTGTTGCCGAGCGTGTTCTTGTAGAGATTGCAGGTGGACGAAAATCTGCCGCGCTGCTGGGAGTTGAACGGTTCCCAGAGGACCGCTTCCGGGCCATTGCCGACCCGAAGCAAGGTCCGCGGGCCCGCGCTATTGGCGGAGTCATGCAGCTTGTCGACGGTGACGTATGGAAACAGCGCTGATTCCGGCGAGACGCGTCCTGCCGTCAGCCCCCCTGTCGATGAGGCGAACAACCAATGATCACTGGCCGAGATGACGCTGATGAAGAACGGCGCCGTCCGGCCTACGTTGCGAATGGCGTAGTACCGTTCGCCCGCGAAGTCCAGGAACTCCCCGCGGACGTCGTCCTGCGCCGCCTGGGCAGCGTGCTTCTCTGTACAGGCGCTATTCTTCAACGGAGGCTCCGACTGAGGATTTTCGCGAAAATAAGGCATTGCTGTATCCCCTGATACCTCCAAATGGCCGTGGCGCGTGTCTTTTCAGATTGTTATTGACAACGCTGTCATCTAGTATATCAGAGGATTCACTTTGGTCGTCAAGCTATGTGTCGTAGATCGAAATGCCTGTCTCTCGCGGCAATCCCGCTTTTTTGCTTTCTGGGCGCTGCGTGCTCGCGTGACCTGCCTGACGAGGCCCGGAGCGATGACCTGACCTGGGCGGTCAACGTGGGTGGCCCGGCATACAAGGCCGTGGACGGCGTCGACTACGAGTCCGATGACGCCTCCTTTGGCGGTACCGTCGCGAGCTTGCAGGGCATCAAGGGATCCCAGGACGCGTTCCTCTACGAGAGTTATCGCCGCGGCGAGATGACCCTGTCCCGGTCGGTGGCAAACGGGATTTACGACGTAACACTGCATTTCGCGGAGCCCGATGACGTGCAGGGCGGGGCTCGCGTCTTCGACGCCATTATCGAAGGGAAGACGGCCATCGACGATCTCGATGTAATGGCGTCAAGGGATGGCAAGGTACGTTCGGCTTTGACTGTGACGATACCTGGCGTTCGGGTCGACGACGGCGCACTCAGTATCGAGTTCAGCGCATCGGCCATGGAGCCGGTCCTCAGTGCAGTGCTGGTCAGACCGGCGACATCGCGTGTGCGTCGCGGCGAGCTTGTCTGGAGTGACGAGTTCGATACCGGACTCGACAGGTCACTCTGGACCGTCGATCTCTGGCCGGCACGTGTGGTCAACGATGAAGACCAGGCCTACACCGACAATGCAAGGAATCTCCGGGTGGAGAACGGTCACCTGGTGATAGAAGCGCATCGCGAGCAGCACGAGAACGCCAGCTACACGTCCGCGCGAATTCACTCGAAGGGCGCCGGAGATATCCTCTATGGCAGGGTCGAAGTGCTTGCGAAGCTGCCCGCCGGCAAAGGCACGTGGCCGGCGATCTGGATGCTGCCAAGCAGCCCGTTCCGTTACGCCACGCGCTGCGAGGAAGGCGATGTGTGGCAGGGAAGTGCCGATTGTGACGCATGGCCGAACTCGGGCGAAATCGACATCATGGAGCATGTTGGTTACCAGATGGGCCATGTACATGGCACGGTACACAACGAAGCGTACTACTGGGCCAAGTGGGAGCAGCGCAAAGGGCGCGTCCTGGTCGACGATGTAGACACCGCATTTCATCTCTACGCGTTGGAGTGGTCACCCGAACGCATCGACATCTTCATGGACGATACGCTGTACTTCACTTACATGAACGAGGGCGATGGCTGGCGTTCATGGCCTTACGATCATCCGTTTCATCTCATTCTCAATGTGGCCGTCGGAGGAATGTGGGGCCGCGCGGGCGGAGGCATCGATGACAGTGTCTTCCCGCAGAAGATGCTCGTCGACTACGTCCGAGTCTACGAACTGGAATAGGGAGAACCGGCCTTCGGGCACCCGAACAGTTGTTCCTGGCACGAAGAATAATATATTATATATGATTATCGGCGAGGCGCCGCCTTGGCCGGCAAGCATTCCGGGAGCAACAAATGCAATTCGAAGGCATCTACACGCCGATCATCACGCCGTTCAGGGACGATTTTTCAATCGATTGGGACGGCTTTGGCGAGGTCATCGATTTCCAGGTCGAGAACGGCACGCACGGCATCATCGTCGGCGGCTCGACGGGCGAGTTCTTCTCGCTCTCTGACGACGAACGAGTGGAGCAGCTCGAGTTCGCGGTCAAGCGGGCGGACGGTCGCATTCCCGTGATCGCCGGCGTGAACGACCTGCTGGTCGACCGCTGCTATGCGCACACGGCCAAGGCGCGGGACGCCGGTGTCGACGCGCTGCTGGTCGCGGCCCCGCCGTACTCGCTGCCCAGCCAGAAGGAGCTCGTGGCGCACTGCCTGAAGATCGATCGCGTCGCGAACCTGCCCATCATTCTCTACAACTACCCGGGCCGCACCGGCGTGTCGATGGACGAGGAGTTCCTGGATCGCGTGGCCCAGAGCAGCAACTTCGTCGCCATCAAGGAAAGCGCCGGCGACATCGAACGCATCCACATGCTCGCGCGCGAATACCCGCAGCTGCAGTTGAGTGCAGGTGCGGAAGATCTTGTCCTGGAGTTCTATGCGTGGGGCGCGCGCAGCTGGGTGTCGGTCGTGGCGAACTTCTTCCCGCACGAGGCCGTGCGCTTTCACGAAATCTGCGTGCTCGAGGGCGACTTCGTAACCGGGCGCAGGATCATGATGGCGTTCCTGCCGATCATGAATTGCCTCGAGAAGGGCGGCAAGTTCCTGCAGAGCGTCAAGTACGCTTGCGAACTCATGGATCGGCCGGCGGGCCCTGTTCGTCCGCCGATGCAGCCGATGAAAAAAGAACTCCAGCGTGAAGTGCTGCAAATCGTGCACACGGCGAAACGCACACTGCGCGCGATCCTGGAAGAAAAGGAATAGCCATGTCTGAGCTTCTAACACACGACGAATACAAGGCCATCGCAGCCGAACTCTCGCTGCCCGTGAACGCGTACGTGAACGGCAGGTTCATGAAGCCGAAGTCGGGCAAGACCATGGATACGTTCAACCCGGCGACCGGGGAGCGGCTGGGCAAGATGGCGGCATGCGATGCGAGCGATGTCGATTTCGCCGTCGGCAAAGCGCGCGAGGCATTCGACAGGGGTGAATGGTCGCGTTTGCACCCACGCGAACGCAAGCAGGTCTTGATCCAGCTCGGCAAACTCATCAAGCGGCACCGCCATGAGCTCGCGGTCATGGAAAGCCTGGAGTCCGGCAAGCCGATTCGCGAGTGCGCATTGACCGACGTGCCGGAGACCGTGCAATGCATCCACTGGCATGCCGAGGCCACCGACAAACTGTACGACCAGGTATCGCCGTCGGGCGATGACGCGCTGGGCTTGGTGATCCGCGAACCGGCCGGCGTTGTTGGCTGCGTGCTGCCCTGGAACTTTCCCCTGATGATGCTTGCCTGGAAGATCGGGCCGGCGCTCTCGGCCGGCAACTCGGTGATCGTGAAGCCCGCCGAGCAGACCAGCATGACGGCATTGCGCGTCGCGGAGCTTGCCAGCGAAGCAGGGCTACCGGACGGCGTTCTCAATATCCTCCCTGGCGAGGGGCCGGACGTGGGCGAGCCACTGGGACGTCACGATGACGTCCAGGTCGTCTCGTTCACAGGCTCCACCGAGATCGGGCGCCGTTTCCTGGAATACTCTGCGCAGAGCAACCTCAAGCGGATCGTGCTGGAGTGCGGCGGCAAGAACCCGGCCGTGGTCCTGTCGGACGCGAAGAATCTCGATCATGCCGCGAAGCAGATCACGTATGCCGCGCTCTGGAACATGGGGCAGAACTGCACCGCGAACTCGCGCGTGATCGTGCACAAGAACGTGCGCGCCGAGCTGGTCGACAAGATCCGCGAGCAAATGCGTTCGTGGAAGACCGGTGACCCGCTGGACCCGACCAACCATCTTGGCGCGATCGTCAGCCAGGAGCAGTACGACAAGATCCTCTCGTACATAGAGAAGGGCAAAGAAGAGGGCGCCGGCATTCTCGAAGGCGGCGCCGCCATGGATGCCGGTGCAGGCTTGTTCATCCAGCCCACACTGTTCGACGGCGTCACACCGGACATGACCATTGCCCGGGAAGAAATCTTCGGCCCGGTTTTTGCGATTATCGAAGTCACCTCGGATGCGCATGCGCTCGCGGTCGCCAACGACACCTGCTACGGGTTGCAGGCCTCGTTGTTCACGTCGAACGTGACGACGGCGCATCGCTTCGCGAGAGCACTGCAGGCCGGTACGGTGTCGGTGAACTGCTACTCGGAAGGGGATGCGACGACACCGTTCGGCGGTTACAAGCTGTCCGGCTTCGGCGGTCGCGACAATTCGCTGCAGGCGCACGACCAGTACTGCGAGACGAAGACGATCTGGCTCGACCTGAGTGACGATCCGGTCGATGATGTTATCGCCGACGATGCAGCGTCGTAACCGGACAGGCCACGATGAAAATTACCGCGCTACATGTTTACCAGGTAGACCTGCCGCTGGTCGAAGGTCGCTACACCTGGTCGGATGGCCGCTATGTCGAAGTGTTCGACAGCACCGTTGTCGAGATCGAGACCGACACCGACCTGCGCGGCTATGGTGAGGTCTGCCCGCTGGGCCCGTTCTATCTTCCGGCCTTCGGTGCCGGCGCGCGCGCCGGCATCGGTGAGCTCGCACCGCATCTGCTAGGCCTCGACCCGACAGCCATCGGTCCCCTGAACGTGGCGATGGACACGGCTCTGCTGGGTCACCCCTACGTAAAGTCGGCCATCGACATGGCGTGCTGGGACCTGCTCGGCAAATCCTGCGGACGCCCGGTCTGCGACCTGCTGGGCGGGAGGCACGGCGAGTCAGTGGAGCTTTACCGGGCAATCAGCCAGCGCCCGGCCGCCGAAATGGCCGACAACGTTGCGTCCTATCGCGACCAGGGCTACAGGAAGTTCCAGCTTAAGGTCGGCGGCGATCCGGCAGACGACATTGCCCGAATTCGCGCAGCAGCATCCGTGTTGCAGTCGGGAGAGACGCTGATCGCCGATGCCAATACGGGCTGGCGTGTGGACGACGCGGCACGTGTCGTTAAGGCGGTGCAGGATATCGACGTCTACATCGAACAGCCCTGTCTTTCCTACGAGCACAGTGTGTCGATACGGCGGCGTACGTCACTGCCTTTCATCCTGGATGAAAATATCGACGGCATGGACGCGCTGCTTCGCGCCTGCAACGACGACGCTATGGACGCGATTAACCTCAAGATCTCGAAAGTGGGTGGCATCAGCAAGGCGCGCTTGATGCGCGATGTGTGCGTCTCACGCAACATACCAATGACGATCGAGGATAGCTGGGGAGGTGACATCATTACGGCGGCCATTGCCCACCTCGCACATTCGACGCCAGAGCACTGCCGATTCTCCGCGACCGACTTCAACAGCTATGTAACCGTTCGCAACGCCTCCGGCGCACCGCGTCGCGAAGCCGGGCGCATGGCGGCCGGCACGGTGCCGGGGCTGGGCATCGAACCGGATTTCGACCAGCTCGGCAAGCCCGTCGCGTCGTATTCATGAGCCGGCCACTGACACTTGCGCAGTCGGTCGCTGCGCAAATTCGTGAGCAGATCCTGAATGGCGAGATCGAGGGTGGCGAGCCGCTTCGGCAGGAAGCGATTGCCAGGAAGTTCGACGCCAGCATCATTCCCGTGCGTGAGGCGCTGCGGCAACTCGAGTCAGAAGGGCTCGTCGAGCTCAAGTCGCATCGCGGCGCCGTTGCCACCGAACTGACGCTCGACAAAGCGCGCGAGTGGATCAACCTGCGCCGTCTCATTGAGACCGATCTCATCAGTGCTGCGATCGACAGGATTACGGAAGAGGACCTGGCCCGGGCGGAGCAGGTCCTGGGTCGTTTCGATCGTGCGCTGGATCGGCGCATCGAGATCGACCAGTGGAGCGATTACAACTTTGAATTTCACTCGATGCTGTATGCCCCGGCCGGACGGCCGGAGACGATGAAGCTACTGGCCACGTTGCACAAGAACTGTGACCGCTACATTCGCCTGCAGCTACTGGATGGCGATCACATCGAGCGCGCAGAAGCAGAACATCGAGAACTGGTCGAGCTGTGTCGCAAACGTGACAAGCGGGCCGCAAAGTCCCTGTTGCATGACCATATCGTCAGGGTAGAAGAAGACATCGTGGAGGCATTGTCGAAATGAAACATCGCTACTTGCTGTTCGCCCTTGTTCCCCTGGCAGCTGCCGCTCCCGGCAGTGCCGAATCCCTGCCATCCGGCTGGGCCGAGGACCCGCCCGCAATCGAGTCGCTGGTGACGTTCGCACGTACGGAGAGCGACCTGCGGGTCGCCATCGACCGTTACGTCTTCGACAAGGCGGCCATCGAGCGACGTTACGAAGTCCTCTATTCGCCGGCCCGCATTGAACGGCTGCGCGCATTCGCAAGGGGTTGGCAGGCGCAGCTCGCAGCCGTCGATTTCGAGGCGCTGAATCACGAGGGCCAGGTCGACTACCTGTTGCTCCGCAATCGTCTTCGCTATGACCTCGAAGTGCTGGACCAGCAGGAGCGGCGCAGGGCAGAGGTTGCGCCGCTAGTGCCGTTCTTCGACGAGTTGCGTCTCTTGCAGGAAGACAGGCACAACCGGAAACGAGTCGAGCCAAGGGCCGTCGCCGGAATGCTGGATCGCATTGCGGAGCAGCTCGCTGAGCTCAACGCGGGTTTGCCAAACATGGCCGCCGGCAAGACCCGGGTCTCCCCGGTGGTTGCCTGGCGCGCGTCCAACCAGGTCGACCATATCCGGGAGGTGCTGGCGGACTGGAACACGTTTTATGCCGGGTACGACCCGCTGTTCAATTTCTGGGTACCGGAGCCCTACAAGCGCGTCGACGAAGGCCTGGCGCAATACGCCGAGGGAATTCGACGGCACCTCGTGGGCATCTCGGACGAGGACGAGGCGCCCATCATCGGTGATCCGGTCCTTGCACAAGGGCTGCGGGCCGACCTAGCCGTCGAGATGATTCCGTATTCCCCCGACGAGCTCCTCGACATCGGACGCAAGGAGTTCAAGTGGATCGAGGAGCAATTTCGGGTCGTCTCGAACAGGATGGGATTCGGCGACGACTGGAAGGCTGCGCTGGAATACACGAAGAATCTCGCTCCGGCGCCCGGTGAGAAACCCTGGATCATCTTTGAGATCGGCGACTACTCGGAAAACTACGTCGAGGCAATGGACAACATCACCCTGCCGCCGCTGGCCCGCGAGGTGTGGCGCCTGCGCATGCAAACGCCCGAAGACCAGCTTCGCAATCCTTTTTTTACGGGTGGCGAAGAGACCCGGGTCTCGTACCCGACGAATACCATGGCGCACCGCGACAAGCTCATGAGCATGCGCGGCAATACGCCGCACTTCAATTTCGGTACGGTGCAGCACGAGCTGCTGCCGGGCCATCATATGCAGGGCTTCCTGACGCAGCGGTTCAATGCGCACCGTGGTTACCTGTCGTGGACGCCGTTCTGGAGCGAGGGCTGGGCTTTCTACTGGGAGTTCAGGTTGTGGGACACCGACTTCCCGCGCAGCGACGCGGACCGGATAGGCATGTTGTTCTGGCGCCTGCACCGCGCGGCCCGCATCGTGTTCTCGCTGAACTATCATCTCGGCAACTGGACGCCGCAGGAATGCGTTGATTTCCTCGTGGAGCGTGTGGGGCATGAACGCGCCAATGCCGAGGCGGAGGTGCGCCGCACGACGATCTATGCGCCGCTTTACCAGATCGCCTATATGGTCGGCGCACTGCAGTTCCGGGCCCTCTACGAAGACCTCGTGGTCAACGGCGACATGGACGAGAGGTCGTTCCACGACGCCGTGATGCAGGGCGGTACGCTGCCGGTCGAGCTGGTTCGAGCCCGCCTGACCGGACAGGCGCTAGCGCCGGATTTCGAGAGCGAGTGGCGCTTTTACCGGGATCCGTAGGTAATACCACGAATACTTCGGTCGCTTTCCCGTTGCGATCATGGGCGTGGCGCCTCTGATCCTGCGCTATTTTGAGTTGTCCTGGAGGTTAGTAGCATGCGCACGTTTTCACGCATTTTTTTCGCAGGTTTCGTGCTCCTGTTCGCGACGCTCGCCTGGTCAGGCGACTTCATGAAGGGCTGGAAAGCCTATAGCTCCACCGACTACGCGACGGCGCTGGCCGAATGGCAGGATCTGGCCGATGCCGGTGACGTCGGTGCGTCCTACGGCATGGGTCTCTTGTACGGCAATGGTTTTGGCGTCGACATGAACGATGAACTGGCCCTCAAGTATTACCGCCAGGCGGCCGAGAAGGGCCACGCGGAGGCGCAGTTCAATCTCGCGGTCATGCACCAGAATGGCTGGGGCGTGCCTCCAAGCGACGAAGCAGCGAACGAATGGTACCGGAAGGCGGCAGAGCAGGGTGTTACCGCCGCCCAGGTTGCGCTCGGCCGCTATTACGCGATGGATTTCCTCGATACCTACGACCCGGTCGAGGCGTACAAGTGGTTCTCGCTTGCGGAGCATCTCGGCGACGTTGACGCATCCTACAAGCGCGAGTTCATCGCGACGCGCATGACACCCGAGCAGGTGAAGCAGGGTGATGCCATGGTCAGCGAGTGGATAGCCGCGCACTAGACGCTGCTCCCGCGACAAGTTTCTTCTCCATTCTCTCCGAGAGTGCCCGGGCCCGACCAGCGATGGTCGGGCCCAGTTTTCCAATAGCTAATTGTGTCGGACTGCCGTTTGCACTAAAGAGGTGCCAATGATGACCAACGGCCGATACTTTCCGCTCGAGATTCCCGATCACGTCCTGGAACTTGCTGCTCGCGAATGGCGGCTTTCGGTGAATGGCG
>CBDUMZ010000050.1:0-18228 GCA_965368465.1 uncultured Chromatiales bacterium | reverse complement strand
CCGGCTCGATGACGGCGCTGCCGATCATTGAAACGCAGGCCGGTGACGTATCGGCGTTCGTACCGACCAACGTAATCTCGATTACCGACGGCCAGATCTTCCTGGAGACCGACCTCTTCAACGCAGGTATCCGCCCGGCCATTAACGCCGGCCTGTCGGTATCGCGTGTAGGTGGCGCGGCACAGACCAAGATCATCAAGAAGCTCGGCGGCGGCGTGCGTCTCGCGCTCGCGCAGTATCGCGAGCTCGCGGCCTTCGCACAGTTCGCCTCCGATCTCGACGCGGCCACACGCCAGCAGCTCGAGCGCGGTGAGCGCGTTACCGAGCTCATGAAACAGAAGCAGTATTCGCCGCTGTCAGTCGCCGAAATGGCGCTGTCGCTGTTCGCGGCAAACGAAGGTTTCATTGACGGCGTTCCGGTTGCCAAGGTTGTTGACTACGAAGAGGCGCTGCATGACTTCGCTCGTGCGAATAACCAGTCAGACCTCGACGCTATCAACGAGTCAGGTGATTACAACGACGACATCGCAGCAACGCTCAAGGGCATTTGCGAAGCGTTCGCTGAGAAAGGCGCTTACTAGGAGCCTATAGATGGCCGGTGAAAAGGAAATCCGCTCGAAGATTGCTTCTGTAAAGAACATGCAGAAGATCACGAGCGCGATGGAAAAGGTCGCGGCGAGCAAGATTCGCAAGGCCCAAAGGCAGATGGAAGCGTCGCGCCCTTACGCGGAGCGTATTCGTCGCGTGGTCGGTCACCTTGCGTATGCCAACTCCGAGAGCAAGCATCCGTTTTTGAACGAGCGCGACGTCAAGCGCGTCGGTTACATCGTCATCTCGACCGACCGCGGTCTTTGCGGTGGCCTCAACGCCAACCTGTTCAAGACCATGATCGGCGAGATCGCGGACTGGCAGGAAAAGAACGTTGCGGTCGACCTCGTACTGGTCGGCGCCAAAGCGGTGGCGTTCTTCCGTCGCATGGGCGGCAGCGTTCTGGGCACGGCGACGCACCTCGGTGACAAGCCGAGCGTCAACGACCTGATCGGTTCGATCAAGATCATGCTGAGGGCCTATGAGAAGGGCAAGATCGACCAGCTCTTTGTCGTGCACAACGAGTTTGTGAACTCGATGACGCAGACGCCCCGCGTGCTGCAGTTGCTGCCGGCCAAGGGCTTTGCCACCGACGAGGACAGTCTCCAGGAGCATTGGGACTACATCTACGAGCCCGAGGCCAGCGAGCTGCTCGATCACGTATTGATGCGCTACATCGAGTCGCAGGTTTACCGCGCAGCGGTTGAGAACTTCGCCTGCGAGATGGCGGCGAAAATGGTTGCGATGAAGTCCGCTACGGACAACGCCGGCGAGATCATCGATGGACTGCAGCTGCAGTACAACAAGGCTCGCCAGGCAGCAATCACTCAAGAAATTTCAGAAATTGTCGGCGGCGCGGCCGCTGTATCAGGTTAGAGGACCTACTAATGAGCACTGGAACTACTGTGCAGGTTATCGGCGCCGTTGTGGACGTAAAGTTCCCGGCGGGCCACATTCCGAAGGTATACGATGCACTCGTCATTGACGAGGCCGAGATTACGCTCGAAGTTCAGCAGCAGCTGGGCGACGGCGTTGTTCGCACTATCGCGATGGGTTCTTCGGAAGGCCTGAAACGTGGCATGGACGTCAGCAACACCGGTAGCGCCATTACGGTGCCGGTTGGTGAGAAGACGCTGGGCCGCATCATGGACGTACTCGGCCGCCCGATCGATAACAAGGGTGACATCGGCGCGGAGCAGCACCTGCCGATTCACCGCGCAGCGCCGTCTTACGAAGACCAGGCCGCGACGACCGAGCTGCTCGAGACGGGTATCAAGGTTATCGACCTGATCATGCCGATCGCCAAAGGCGGTAAAGTCGGACTGTTCGGCGGTGCCGGCGTCGGCAAGACGGTGACGCTGATGGAGCTCATCCGCAACATTGCTCATGAGCACTCGGGCTACTCGGTGTTCGCCGGTGTCGGCGAGCGAACTCGTGAAGGTAACGACTTCTACCACGAGATGACCGAGTCGAACGTTATCGACAAGGTGTCGCTGGTCTACGGCCAGATGAACGAGCCTCCCGGCAACCGTCTTCGCGTTGCACTGACGGGCCTGACGATGGCCGAAGCCTTCCGCGACGAAGGCCGCGACGTCCTCATGTTCATCGACAACATCTACCGTTACACGCTCGCCGGAACGGAAGTGTCCGCGCTGCTCGGCCGTATGCCGTCAGCCGTAGGTTACCAGCCGACGCTGGCCGAGGAGATGGGCGTCCTCCAGGAGCGCATTGCTTCGACGAAGACCGGATCCATTACCTCCTTCCAGGCCGTTTACGTACCTGCCGACGACCTGACCGACCCGTCACCGGCAACGACCTTTGCTCACCTTGACGCAACGCTCGTACTGTCGCGTAACATCGCCGAGCTGGGTATCTACCCGGCCGTGGACCCGCTCGATTCGAGCTCGCGAATTCTCGATCCGCTCGTCATCGGCCAGGAGCACTATGACTGTGCGCGTGGCGTGCAGGCGGTATTGCAGCGCTACAAGGAGTTGCAGGACATCATCGCCATCCTGGGCATGGACGAGCTGTCGGAAGAAGACAAGCAGATCGTCAACCGCGCGCGCAAGATCCAGAAGTTCCTGTCGCAGCCCTTCTTCGTCGCCGAGGTCTTCACGAACTCGCCGGGTAAATACGTGACGCTGGCCGAGACGATTCGTGGCTTTAACGGCATCGTCGCCGGTGACTACGATCACATTCCGGAGCAGGCGTTTTACATGGTCGGCACCATCGACGAAGCTGTCGAGAACGCGCCGAAGTACCAGTAATCAGCTGAGAACAAGTAATGGCTACTATTCAGGTCGACATCGTTTCCGCGGAAGGCGAAATCCACTCCGGCGAAGCCGTGATGGTTTTCGCGCCCGCGTCCATGGGTGAGGTTGGCATCGCGCCACGTCACGCACCGATGCTGACGACCCTGAAGCCCGGTGAAGTGCGGGTCCAGGATGCCGACGGCAAGGAAGAGACCTTTTACATCACGGGCGGCATGCTCGAGGTGCAGCCGAAGCAGGTCACCGTGCTGGCCGACACCGCCCTGCGCGGTGACCAGCTCGACGAAGCCGCGGCACTGGCCGCCCAGCAGAGCGCCGAGAAAGCACTCGAGGGCGCGTCCGAGGAGACGGACCTGGCCCGTGCGCAGGCGGAACTCGAAGAGGCCCGCGCACGTTACCGCGCCGCCCAGAAGCTGAAAGGCAAGCGCTAGTACCACCCCGGCCGGCCTGGCATCAGCCAACACTCAGGTGTTCATCAGTTTCCTGGCTGCCAATCACGCGATGATCGTCATGGGAGAACCGGCCCGGGAGGACCGCCATGACACTCAATACTTTTGCAGCCAGCATTCTCTTTGCCCTGCTCGCGATGGGGCTTGCCTGCGAAGCAGCGCGCGGCCAGGAGCCTGGCCCGCCAGCGCACAGCGTACGTTGGGACATCTCGCTCGACGTACCCACCTGGCCCGGGTTGAGGGATCTGCAGCCCGCGGGCGCCGGCTCCTTTGACCCCGTCGGCATAGGTCTCGGCGGGTCGTTTCATTGGCCCGTCACACGGTTCGCCGGCAGCGAACTCCTGTTCGGCTTCGACGGCAGCATCGCCGTGACCGGCAGCAGCATCAGGGGAGATTTCGAAACCCTGCAGGCCAGGCAGCTTTATATCGGCGCGTCGGCAAAGTGGCTACTGGGTGATCGGCAAAACGTTTCGCTGGATGCGGGGATCGGTTACCACATGGTCGACATGGCACAGGTCGATATCCAATGGTACGGCACGTATGAGTTCGAGCACTGGAGCTCGGCAAGGCCCGGTGCCTACATCGGCGGAACCTGGGACATCGGTGCGAGCCGACCGGACCACAACAGCGGACTGTTCGTGGCATTCAGGGTCCACTTCGCCGATTTCGGGCGCGTGCACGACGAAGAATACTCACCCTCGTGGAATGTTCTGGGTGCCGATGCGGGGACGCTCGACGGCCCGCTCTACTTCCTTCGTGTCGGCTACAGCGTGCGGTAGTTCCAGGAGCCGATGATGCGGGTCTGCGGCCGGTGGTCTCGCAGATGCACGCGCTGCCAGTCTCTGAACGCCGGCACGCGGACTTCCGCGGGAACCCGCCAATGATCGCGGCCGAAGTAGCGCACGGTGTATTCGTCCAGGAAGCCGGCCTCACGAACCCGTAGCAGTTCGTCGAGGTAGGCATCGCTGGCGGCAGCGTGTTCGGCGCGCTGCTCCTCCCAGGTATCGAGCAGATGCTGTCTCGCCGTCAACTCACAGCCGTAGTTGCTGTTACGCGCCGGATTGTCGCCGCCCATCTCGAGCTGGCAGGCGCTCCGGACGAGGCTGTAGGTAACCCAGCTCTGCAGTACGGGGTCGTCATCGCTGTAGGCCCGCGGGGCGAGGTAAAACGCGTCGCCGTCGGTCACGCCATCACGTGTGTAGATGGACGTGTTACAGCCGCACAGGCTTGCGAGCACCAAAATGGACAGGAATCGCATGGATGCAGCATACGTCACGAGTATTAACGAGACCTGAAGCAAGTTCGCAGATACCGACTTCATGTATCATGCGCAGGCTGAGAATCAAGGAGTTATGCGGCTTGGGCCTATCCACCATCATCCTCGCAGCCGGCCAGGGCACGCGCATGCGCTCGGACCTGCCAAAAGTGCTGCAACCGCTGGCCGGACGGCCGCTGCTGGGCCACGTCCTCGACTGTGCCGCGGCCCTGTCGGCGGACGACATCTGCGTGGTTTACGGGCATGGCGGTGACGCGGTCAAGAACGCGTTCCCCGACGAATCGCTGCGCTGGGTGCTGCAGGCCGAGCAACTCGGCACCGGTCATGCGCTGCAACAGGCGATCCCCGGCACGCCGGACAGCAACCGGGTCCTGGTGCTTTTCGGCGACGTGCCGCTGCTGACCCCCGCGACCTGCCAGCGCCTGCTCGACGAGACCCCGGCTGGCGACATCGCGGTTCTCAGCGTGGATATGGAGGACCCGACGGGCTACGGCCGCATCATTCGCGAGGGCAGCAAGGTCAGCTGCATCGTCGAGGAAAAAGATGCCGGACCGGAAGAGAAGGCCGTGCAAGAGATCAACACGGGTGTCCTCGTGGGCCCGGCTGACAAATTCAGGCACTGGCTGGCGGATCTCGGCAACGACAACGCACAGGGCGAGTATTATCTGACCGACGTGATCGCCATGGCCGTCAATGACGGTGTGGCCGTTCACGGGGTGAAGGCAGACAACTGGACAGAGGTGATGGGCATTAACGACAAGAAACAACTCGCGGAGGCCGAACGAGCACTCCAGGCACGGCTCGTCGATGAGCTCATGGCGCAGGGCGTTGGCTTCGCCGACCCGGCCCGCGTCGACATCCGCGGCTCATTGCGGTGTGGCAAGGATGTCTTCATCGACATCAACGCGGTGTTCGAGGGCGATGTCGAACTCGGCGACGGCGTGAAGATCGAATCGAACAACCTCATTCGCAACAGCAAGCTCGGCGCGGGAGCTCTCGTTCACTCGAACTGCCACATCGAGGGTGCAACCACGGGCACCAACTGCGAGATCGGGCCGTTTGCTCGACTGCGGCCCGGTGCCGAGCTGGCGAACGACGTAAAGATCGGCAACTTCGTCGAGGTCAAGAAGAGCACCATCGCCGATGGCAGCAAAGTGAATCACCTGACCTACATCGGTGACGCAGAAATCGGTAAACACGTGAACGTAGGTGCGGGAACGATTACCTGCAACTACGACGGCGTCAACAAACACAAGACGGTTATCGGTGACCGCGCATCTATCGGCTCCAACGTCAACCTCGTTGCCCCGGTAAACGTCGGCAGCGGCGCAACGATCGGCGCGGGGTCGACCATATCGAAGCATGCGCCGGCGGATGAGCTGACAGTCGCGCGCAGCAAACAGGTAACGATTCCAGGATGGAAGAGACCGACCAAGAAGGAAACAAAATAGATGTGTGGAATTGTCGGCGCGGTCGCCGAGAAAGACATTGTCCCGGTACTTATCGAAGGCCTGCGACGCCTCGAATACCGTGGCTATGATTCAGCCGGCGTGGCGGTGCTTCGCGATGACGGCTCGATCGGGCTCAGCCGCACGGTAGGCAAGGTCGCCGAGCTCGATGCAAAGCTCAAGAAAACCCCGCTGCTCGGAAAAACAGGCGTTGCGCACACGCGGTGGGCGACGCATGGCGGCGTGACGGAGGCCAATGCGCATCCGCACCTGTCCGGCGGTCGTGTTGCCGTCATTCACAACGGCATCATCGAGAACTTCCAGCCGATCAAGAACGAAATGCTGGCAAAGGGCTACGTCTTTGAGTCCGAGACCGATACCGAGGTTGCCGCGCACCTGGTGCACGACTACCTGAAGCAAGGGCTCGACCTGGTGGAAGCGGTCGGCAAGGCGGTGGAGCGCTTCGAAGGCGCTTACGCGCTGCTGGTCATCGATGCCGAAGACCCCGACCGGATCGTCGTGAGCCGCGTCGCGAGCCCGCTGGTCATCGGTCTGGGCGACGGTGAGAACTACGTCGCGAGCGGCGTACCCGCCTTGCTGCCGGTTACGCAACGATTCATCTACCTGGAGCAGGGCGATCTCGCCGAGATTCGCCGCGACGGTGTGCGCATCGTCGACTCGGCCGGCAACGAGGTTACGCGCGAGGTTCATGAAACCGAGTGGGACAGCGCGTCGGCAGAAAAAGCGCCGTACGAGCACTTCATGCTCAAAGAGATCTTCGACCAGCCAAGCGCGCTGGCGGATACGCTCTACGGACGTGTTGCAAACCAGCGCGTCATTCCCGAGTCGCTTGGGGAAAAGGCAAACGAGTTACTCGGGCGCGTCGAGAATATTCATATCGTCGCTTGCGGCACGAGCTACAACGCGGGCTGTGTCGGCAAGTACTGGATCGAGGCGATAGCAGGCGTGCCGACGCACGTGGAGATTGCGAGCGAGTATCGCTACCGGAAAGTCTTCGTACCGAAGAACTCGCTGTTCGTCACCTTGTCGCAGTCGGGTGAAACAGCGGATACGCTGGAAGCGCTGCGCATGGCGAAAAGGCTTGGCTACATTGGCACGCTAACGATCTGCAACAGCGCACACAGCTCGATGGTGCGCGAGTCGGACCTCGTCATGATGACGCAGGCCGGGCCGGAGATCGGTGTCGCGAGTACCAAAGCATTTACGACACAGTTGCTTTCGATCTTGCTGGTCACCCTGATGATGGCGAAGCACCGCGGCATGTCTGTCGACAAAGAGAAGGATTTCGTTGCCAACCTTACACACGCGGCCGCCGCGTCGGATTCGACGCTCAAGATGAGCGACGAACTCAAAGAACTGGCAAAAGACTTTGCGGACAAGCAACACACGTTGTTCCTCGGCCGCGGGCCGATGTGGCCGATCGCCATGGAAGGCGCGCTGAAGCTGAAGGAGATTTCCTACATTCATGCCGAGGCTTATGCCGCGGGCGAGCTCAAGCACGGACCGCTGGCGCTGATCGATGAGGAAATGCCGGTCGTTGTCGTCGCGCCGAACAACGAATTGCTGGACAAACTGAAATCCAACATGCAGGTCGTGCGAGCACGTGGCGGCCAGCTGTATGTATTTGCCGATGCGGATACGGGCATTGAAAGTGAAGAAGGCATGAAAGTCATCAAGATGCCGCATGCCGACAGGCTGATCGCGCCGATCGTTTATACGGTGCCGTTGCAGCTACTGGCGTATCACGTTGCGGTGCTAAGGGGCACGGATGTGGACCAGCCGCGCAACCTGGCGAAGAGCGTCACGGTCGAGTAGGCATCGCGGCCGGACTCCCTCCAGTGGGAGAGGCAGCGGACTCGAAAAACTCAGAACGTGAACCGCACTCCCAGGTTCCAGGTGGTGATCTTGCCGAACTCGTAGCCAGTGATGAATGCGATGTCAGGCCGGAAGTACCAGCGGCCGTTCAGGCCGACCAGCGTGTCGGAGTCGAAGGTGTCGGAGCCCTCGGTAACGACCTCGCCTACCGACGTGTAGCGCACGTGACCCTGCAGGTGGAGCGCTGGCGTCGCCGTCCAGATCATGCCGACCTCGCCACCAATACCATTGTCGTCGACGTCGGCGGCGAGATCGAAACCGGCGACCCGCACATCCTTGAACTCGGCACTGTCAAAGCTGAGGCGGCCGTAGAAGCTCGCCGTGGGCGAGTACGGGTAGGCGTACCCGACACCGATCCGCCAGCGGACCACGTCGAAATCACCGTCGACGGTGTCGATGCCGTCGCTGATCTCGAGTTCCTGACCGGCCGACGAATACTCACCGAACAGGTGCATGTTCTCCCGGAACTGCCATCCGCCGCCGATGAAGCCGCCACCGCCGGAATCGGTCTCAAGCTCGAACGTGCCGTTGTCCGTGAACGCCCCGGACTCCTCCACGTCATTGACGAAGCCGGCGATGTAGCCGCCCTCGACGTAGGTGAAGTTGATATCCTGCGCCCCTGCGGCCGTCGGCGCGCCCAGCGCGACCACTACGGCAAGTGCGAGCATCTTGTGACGAGCAGCCATATGTTTACCCCTGTTTGATATTGCGTAAACTTTGCCGGCCATCACGGCCTGACTGGTGTCGCCGCAGTAACAATCTGTTTCCATTTGTATCGGACAAACGACCGCCGCATTCAGGCTAGTACGAGGAATTGTCGGCGACCGCAAACTTCCGCTTCTGGGCGTAAGGTGACAGTCGCCCGGTTCGTGCTATAACTTCTGCAACTGACCCACAGCAGCCGTTCGTCAATCCACCATTTCTGGTCGCCAAAGGTGCTTGAGATTCGACATATACCAATATCTATCTGTGTGTTTCTTGTCACTACGGTCCTGTCTGCGTGCGGAGATTGGCCGCCGCAAGGTCAAGGTCTGACCGAATACGTAAGCGATCGAAAACCACAAATGGAGGAGTTAGTATCGGAATTCAAGAAATCCGACTTTGGTCGAATCGTTTGCCAGCCGTGTTTTGCTGACGAGCCTCATTCCGAGTGGGATTCAGTTAGCTACAAGATTGTCGATGGGATGTGGCAAAAGGCTGAAAATCCACGAAATCGCGAATACGCCAAGATGTTCAGGAACGCAGGCGTGATGTCAATTAACAGGCGCTCCACCGGTGAAATAGAACTCGGCATCGCAGCTCAATCAGATCACAGGAGCCGGAGATACGTGATCCAGCTCTTTCGAGACCCGGGTAATATGTCCAGCACGATCAAAGAGTGCATTGATGATTTTGAGGACATCGACTGCGGTTGGTGCAAGGTTTCAATTGACGACAGTTTCTGGATTCGCTACCAGTGGTATCCCGAGGACCTCGACCCGGAATTGACACAAGCAGGGGCGAGCGGGGAGATCAGTTGGGACGAGTGGCAGGACCGTAGCCGGGCTGCAGATGACGCATGTATGAAAGCAGGGTTACTTGAACAAGGTTACGACCTTGATGCCAATTGAAGTCACAGCCGTTAGCGGAAGTTCGCCGTTTCCCCAAACAAGACGTTCGAGCGACGGCTTACTGAATAACCGGCCATTCGCTCTCCGACACCTAAGCTTGCAGATATCGCCCGCCAGGGTACCGAACATTCAATGAGTTGGACGCGCTCTTCTGACAACTCCAATTCCCAAAAAACACACCGGCGGGAATCTAGCATCGACTGGGCGCCTCGCCAGACCGTTGGAGAGCGGCAGAAGTTGCTATCGAGCCGGCATCTATGGCGACCAGGTCAAGGACGTCTTCTGCTCGGAGAGCGTCCATAGTCTGGCTGCCGTTTCTCGGTCAAGGGCGCACTCGTCCAACGGGCACTCGCCTACGGGACCGACCGTCTCTGCTCTTCTTGTAGGGCCATAGAGCGTTTCAGACTCCACTTCCTCTTCCGTGGCGCACATAACTTCTGGCCAGGAGCCCCTCTCGGCGGATTGCGCGATAATACGCGAGAGTATGGACCAGGCAATCTTGTTGAAGGGGCTGGCCGTGTCCATCAACAAATTGGTTCGTGACGCGCCGGGGTGGCAGACCTGGACCACAACGGTCTTGCCTGCTGCGTGGACCCGGCGCTGCAATTCGTAGGCGAACATCATCTGTGCCAGCTTGCTCTGGGCGTAGGAATTCCACGCCGTATATTTCTTGTCGAAATTGAGATCTTCGAACTGAATGCGCTTGAGCCCCATTTTGTAGGCATTACTGCCGACGACCACGATGCGACCAGCCGACTCCCCGATCCGCTCAAACAGCAAACCACACAAAAGGAAATGACCGAAATGGTTCACGCCAAGCTGGCTCTCAAAGCCGTCTACTGTGATTTCCTGTTTGGCCACTTGAGCGATGGCTGCATTACAGATAAGGGCGTCGATGCTGGAGACCTTCTTCAACAGCTCTGCTGCGGCCTCGCGAACAGAGGCCAGAACCGCGAGGTCCATGTGCACGAATGTTACGTCGGCGTCGGGGCCGAATTCTTGTTTCAATCCCGCGATGGCGGTTTTTGATTTTTCGACGCTGCGGTTCATCATCACCACGCGGGCACCTTTGGAGAGGAACGCGCGGCTGGCCTCATATCCCGCGCCCGCGTTTGCGCCGGTGATGACATAGGTTTTGCCATTCAGCGCGCCTAAGCGTTCGGGCGTCCAGCCCATCGGTCCGAATTTTTCGCATCTCATCTTGATGCTCCTGCGCCCCGTTACCGGCCGCTGAGTGTTTTCTGAAAGTGGTTTTTCGAGCGCCCGGCCAAATGCGTTCTATCGTGACTCCGAGGGCGTGATACCGAACATCAACGAGTAGATGCTCGGCAGTATTACCAACGTCAATAGCGTCGCGAACGAAAGTCCAAAAACAAGCACAACGGACATTGAGCGGAAGAACGCGTCCATGAACAACGGAACAACGCCGAGCACGGTGGTCAGCGCGCCCATCATGACCGGACGCAGACGACTCGTGGACGCCTCAACCAGCGCATCGAAGCGCGGCTTGCCTGTGCGGATCTCGAGGTCAACCTGATCGACGAGCACGATTCCGTTCTTGATGAGCAGGCCGGACAGGGACAGCAGCCCGAGAATGCCCATAAACTCGAGTGGCAGGCCCGTAACAACGAGGCCGAGTACTACGCCGATCAGCGCCAGCGGTACGAGGGCCCAGATAGCCGCAGGCTGCCGGAGCGAACGGAACAAAGCGATCACGGTGAGCACCATTGCCAGGAATCCCAGCGGAATTGTCGACATCAGTTTTTCGTTGGCTTCGGCGGAGTCCCCGAACTCGCCGTCCCATTCGAGCGTGTAGCCGTCGGGCAGCTCGATCGCCTCAATCAGCGGTCGCACGCGACCGAGCAGGTCCGAAGGCAGCTCCTCAGGATAAGGATCGGATTGAGCCTTGATCGTCCAGCTTCGGTTCTCGCGCTTGAGGATCGCGTTGCGCCAGGTCGTACGAAAACCTTCCGTGACCTGCGTGATGGGCACGATTTGCCCCGTGGTAGAACTCAGAACCTGGATGTCCTCAATATTCTCGACGTCACGACGTTCGTTGGCGGGCGCTCGCGAAACGATTGGAATGAGGTCGTCATCTTCCCGGTAGTAACCGACCGTGTCGCCCGAGTAGTTCGTGCGCAGCGCCTTGGCGAGGTCTTCTCGCGAGACACCTGTCTGACGCCCGGCCGTAGCGGAATAAACGGGCTCGATAACGGGTACCACCTGGCGCCAGCTGTCCTTGATCGATAGCGCGCCCCCGTCGGCAACCATGATCGCCTTAGCCTGCGCGGCAAGGTCCCGCAGCACGACGGGATCAGGCCCCTTGAACGTGGCCTCGACCTTCGAGCCGCCGCCGGGCCCCAGCATGAAACGCCAGACCTTGGCCTGTGCTTCGGGGAAGCGCTCGTCGATGAATCCCTGAACGACCGGAATCAGCGTGTCGTTGAGTGTGTAGTCCTCGAGCTGCACGATGATCTGGCCGTAGGAAGAGTTTGGTGATTCCGGGCTATAGACGAGCATGTAACGAACGCCACCGGATCCCACCGAGCTGGCAGTCGATTCGACGCCATGCTGGCCGCGGATAAACGTCTCGATTTCCCGAATGTCCTCGAGCGTGGTTTCAATGTCTGATCCTTGCGGCAACCAGTAGTCAACGACCATCTGCGGTGTCGTCGAGCCAGGGAAGAAGCCGGGTTTAACAAACTGGAACCCCCACATCGACACCACGAAAACCGCGACCGCGCCGATGACCACCCATGTCCGGTGCTTGAGCACCGTGCGAAGCGTCGCTCCGTAGGCCCTGTAGATGATGTTCGGTTTATCGTCTGTTTTGCTCGTTTTATCGTCGTCACCGAACAGCCAGTGGCAGAATAGCGGCGTAAGCGTTATCGCGAATACCCAGCTAGCGAGTAGCGATATCAGCACGACCCAGAAGAGGTGCCCGGTGAACTCTGCAACCTCGCCCTCTGACAAACCGATCGGTGCGAACGCGATGATGCCGACGAGCGTGCCGCCGAGCAGCGGCCATTTCACCTGGCCGACAGTGCGTTTGGCGACGGCGAGCTTGTCCTCGCCTTTCTGGACACCGACGAGAATACCCTCAGTCACAACAATCGCGTTGTCGACCATCATGCCGAGCGCAATGATCAACGCGCCGAGCGAGATCCGGTGCATCGGTATGCCAAACAGGTTCATTGCTGCGAGCGTGAACAAGACGGTGAGCAACAGGATCGCACCGATCACCTTGGCCGATTTGCGACCCATGAATACGAGCAGCGTCACAATAACGATGACGAGCGCCGCCAGGACATTCAAGACGAAGTTGTTGATCGATGTATCGACCGCTTCGCCCTGGTGATATACCTCGTGCAAATCGATGCCAATCGGCCGGCGGCTTTCTGACTCGGCGAGTTTCTCTCTTACAGCGGCACCGACCTTCGAGATGTTGCCGCCCAGCTGACCGGCAATGCCGATCGCGATTGCCGGCTCGCCATTGCTCAGGAAGACGCTGGCAGGCGGCACCTGGTAACCACGCCATACGCGGGCGATGTCGGAAAGATAGATGATGCGGCCGTCATTGGCGGTCGTGACAAGCAGATTACGGATCGCTTCGACCGAGTCGATCTCTCCCGAAGGGTCGATGATGATTCGCCGCCCGCCAACCAGGACATCACCGGCGGATACGACGGCGTTCTGCTGACCGAGAATGTCGTAGATACGTTGCTGCGAGATGCCAAGTGATACAGCTGTCTCGCGTGAAATCTCGACGAAAATGGCTTCGCTCTGCTCCCCGGCCAGCACGACCTTGGCAACGCCGTCGACCTGCAATAATTCGCGCTGCAGATCCTTGGCGTACTGTCGGAGTTCGGCAGGCGAGTAGCCCGGTCCGGTGATGAAATAATAGAGGCCGTATACGTCACCGAAGTCGTCGTAGACCACGGGCGCCTGGGCACCTGGTGGCAGAGACTTGCTGGCGTCGTCGATCTTGTTCCGCAGCTTGCTCCAGACAACCTGCAGATCGGCCTTGTTTCGTGAGAACCCGAACTTGATTTCAACCTGCAGCTCCGACACGCCGTCGGAAGACGTTGAGACTATCTCTTCCACTTCCTGCAGTTCCTGGATGGCGCGCTCCAGGGGCTCCGTAACTTCCCGGGCAACTTCCTCGGGACTGGCACCAGGGTAAGCCGTGAACACCTGGGCAACGCGGATCGTGAATTCAGGATCCTCGAAGCGCGGCATATCGAGGTACGCCGTTACACCGCCGGCGACGATTAGCAGAATCACGATGCTGCTCAGCAGCTTGTTTCGAACAGTCAGTTCGACGATGTTCATTTCAGTCGGTCCAGGGTCGAACCCGCATGCCCTCGGACAAGTACGAGGTGCCGGCCGCAACGATAGTCTCGCCGGCCTCGAGGCCGCTTGTCACGAGTAGGGTTTCGCCGATGCCTTCCGCAGCTTCAACGGCTCGCCGCGAAACGGTCTGCGGCTCTTCGTCGTAGACCCACACGAACTGCCGGGTGCCATCGCTGAAGATTGCGGTCAGGGGTACGCTGATTCCGCTGGCGCCCGTACCGGCGCGAACCGGAAAGCGCTCGATCTCAACCGTCGCGTTCATGCCCGGTAGCACGAGTACGTCGACGGGCCGCTCGAACAGGAAGGCGACCTCGTAGGTCTGCGAGGTCGAATCGGCAATCGCCTGCGCTTCCTTGAATATTGCTTCGAATCGCAGTTCGGGGAGCGACTCCAAAGAAACATAAACAGGGCTGTCCTCACGGCGCTCTCCCGTGTCACGTGGAATGCCGGCAATCACGCTGCTTGGCATGTGAATAACTGCCTCGAGGTAACGGGAGCTTATAAACGTCGCAAGCGTGTCACCGGACTTGATTGATTGCAGTCGCCGGAAGTTCAGGCTTGCAATCTGGCCATCGAACGGTGCCCTTATAGTTGTGTCGCTTAAGGCTTTCTCGGCCGTATCGAGCTGCGCTTTCGCAATGTCGCGTTGCGACTTGCGTAGCTCAAGCTCGCTCTGCGAGATTACGTTGGTATCGGATAGCCGGAGAGAACGACGGTACTCGTCTTCGGCATTGTCGAATTGCGCCTTGGCTGACGCGACCTGGTTGCGATAGTCGCGCTGGTCGAGCTGCGCGATTAGCGTGCCCGCCTTAACTTCGTCGCCTTCGACGACAGGTAGCTCCTGGATACGGCCACCGACCTGAAAGCTGAGCTCGGTTCGATCGGCTGCCTCGATCGTCGCGGGGTAGCTGCGCGACACGTCCTTGTGCGTGCCATCAACGACAATCAGTTTTACAGGGCGAGGCAGCGGTGGTGGTGCTGCATCACTGTTCAATGAGTCGCAGGCCGAAAGCACGACCATTGCGAGAAGCGCGATCAGCGCTTGTGTAAGAGTTGGACGATTCATAATTTTTTGCATCTGTATTCAGGCGTACGCCTTCGTTTGTATCCTGTGTGCCTGGGGCACGGGCCATCTAAAGTTGACGAGTATTTCACTCAATTCCCACAGGCGGCGTGCCGTTTTCTCGTCGCGCGCATGCTTAGCGACCTCAGCATTGCCAACCGGTCCGCGTGTCTCACTCATGAATCGAGGTCCGTAGTACCCGCCGGACCTGGCTTCAACGCCGGCAGCAGCCAATACCGTCGGGATCGCGCCTTTTCGCGCAGATTGCGCCATGAGCCCGTTGGTGACTTTATAAACACAGGTCAATACACCGGATGGCCCGGTCTCCTGGAGATTTGTTGCGGAGTAGCCCGGGTGGCAGGCGATGCTTCTGACTTTGCTCCCGGAACTCCGCAGTCGCCGATCGAGTTCGAGCGTGAACATCACATTGGCGAGCTTGGATTGGGTATAGGCCTTCGTCGGCGTGTAATCTTCATGCAGCATCACGTCATCCGGGTGGATGCTGCCGAAGCGGTGACCGATGCTCGATACTGTCACGATACGGCCATCGACTTTCTCGACGAGGTCGAACAACAGGCCTGCGAGCAGGAAGTGGCCAAGGTGGTTGGTCGCGAACTGCAGTTCGAAACCGTCTACTGTCCTCGTCCGGGGCGTCTGCATGATGCCGGCATTGTTGATGAGCGCATCGAGACGATCGTAGCGAGCACGAAACTCAGCGGCGGCCTCGCGTACCGAGTCCATGCTCGCGAGGTCCAGGGTGATGCTGTCAGCTATCCCGGCACCGGCGGCGACGATCCTGGCCACAGCCTTCTTCGCCTTGGCAGGGTTGCGGCAGGCAATAACTACGTCTGCGCCGGCCGCGGCCAGCATTCTGGAAGTTTCCAAACCGATACCCGAGTTACCACCCGTCACAAGGTAGGTCTTGCCATTCAGATCAGGGAGGCGGTCAGGGGTCCAGTTACGCAACTGAGCACTCATGGAGGTTCTCCTCGGGTCTCGCGGACTTGATCAGGCCGCCGCGAGTAATTACACTAGACGGTGTAGTTTACTGATGGGCTGCAAAAAGTAAACCCCTCAGTGTAAGTATTTTTACTTGGAGCCTAAAAATGGCGCAGTCATTGACTTTGAGCGAACAAAAGAACCTCGACATTCTCGAGGCGGCATCTGAGCTCTTCAAGGAATACGGCTTTTCGGATGTCAGCATGGACGCAATCGCCGAGCGCGCTGGCGTCAGCAAACGCACCGTGTACAACCACTTTGAGAGCAAAGACGCGCTGATCGAGGCAATCGTTGACAAGATGATCCAGCGTTTCAAGGATGCGGCACGGCTTAGCTATAACCCGGCGGCGCCTCTTTATGACCAACTAAGAACCATCGCCAATCGGCAGGTCGAGATGGAAACTGACGCTGAAACCGTGTCGACAGCACGTATGTTGTTGGCCGGGATGTTGACGTCGCCGCTCGTCTGCAAAGAAGCCCTCAAAGAGGCCAAGGCCAAGGATGATCCGCTCATGATTTGGGTCCAGGACGCGGTGAACGACGGCCGGCTCGAGATCGACAGCGTCGAGACCGCCGTGCGGCTGTTCCACTCACTACTCGAGGGTATTTTCTTCTGGCCAAGTATCACGGAGGTCCATGACATCCCACAAGGCGCCGAACGAGAGATGTTTCTCGACAGCGCAGTGAAAATGTTTCTCGACTTCTACGCGAAGGCGGGATAAAAGCTGCGTGCCGGATAAAGTGACCACAACCCAATGCGGCTGGCGGTCTGCGACTGGATGAAGTTCTCTCGATCCAACGAATCAAACGCCGAGTAACGGTAGACGCTTCAGTTTGTGGTATTGAAGCGCCAAAGAAACACAGTGTTTTAGTATTTTTGACGGAACCTTGTCTTTTCGGTGAAAAACGATCGCTCTGTTGCCTTCAAAATTGAATGATTCTGAATAGAGTTCCTTGAATGTGTCGACCAATTTCGTATTGCAGTTGAAATACATCGCGTAGTTCGCTGGCCTGGATTCTTTCCAGCCTACCCTCACTGTGCTGCCACCCTTCACTACGTAGCTCGGTTCACCCCATTTCAATGTCTCTTCGAGGTGCTCGATGTCCGGAGACTCCGCCGCCACTTCAATAATTATCTGGCGGAGAAACATAAGCTTCTGCCGCATCTCTTCCGGGTAGGATTGATACTTTCTGGCTACGTTCGGGTCCTTGAAGTCATCCATACGAAAATCAGATATAGGGTCCAGTCGCAATAGTCGAGCGGTTTCGACATCTCTTTGTCAATAAGCGCACGAAGCCCTTTGCCTCTCAAGAACAAGCGACCGGCATTGGAGCTGAATGACCCCTTCTTACCATCCAGGCTATTCGGTTAGTTCGAAGACAACCGTAACCGTAGCGCTAAAACTCAGATCGGCGGCGCTGTAGCTTTCCCCGGCATCGGACTCTGCCGCCATGGCTCGCACATTGGCGGCGTATGGCACCGGCGGTCGTGGCGCATTAGATCCGGAATTGATACTGATAACCCTGCCCAGCTTCGCGCCCAACGCGTCCGCGAGCTGGAATGCGTTTTCCCTCGCGTCATCGGCGGCAGCACGAAGCGCTTCGCGATAGGTCTTCTTACGCTTGCTACTGTCCAGGTGCGGAGGTGAAACCTGGTTTACGCCGGCATCTACAGCACCCTCAACAACAGCACCCAGCTTCTCGAGGTCCTCGATGACCACGGTAATCTGTCGCTCCGCGATGTAGCCGCGAAGTTCCTGCTCTTCCTTGTCACGGTTCCAGCGGTAGTCCGGACGCACCGAGGCACCCGTTGTATCCACCTGATCGCGATCAATATCCATACGATCGGTCATCTTCAGGACTTTTGTGGTTACGTCCGCGGCGGCCTTCTGCGCAGCAGCCAGCGTCGGCTCGCGCGCAACAATCGACATCCGCAGCGTCGCGCGGTCCGGCTCTACCTCGGCAGTTCCTGTGCCATTGACAGTTATCGTTCGAGTTTGTTCTTCGGCCATAGCGCCTGCACCTATAGTTAACAGCAGAACCAGAAACAGCGTTCTCAGCATCTTCATTTCCTCGAGAGTCTTCAACGTGGCTCGGAATATTACCCTGCTTCAGGTCACAAGCCGCCGCAACAGTTTATCATCCGGGCGGATGCTCGCGGCCGCAAGCGACCCCTCACGCAGCGTCGCTTTCCTGATAGCCAAACCTGGGGAAGCAAGCACCGCTTTCGATCGTTACCTGTTCGACAGCGATATCGTGCCGCTATCCGAGATACG
>CBDUMZ010000049.1:0-18379 GCA_965368465.1 uncultured Chromatiales bacterium | reverse complement strand
GCGAGAGCACCTTCATCCAGAACGGCATCAACTCGATCAACCCGATCGACGTCTCTGCATTCCGTCGCCCGGGCGCCGAAATCAAGGAAGGCCTGCTACCGGTCTCGATGTTCACGATGTCCGCGGGCCTGACCGACGCCATCAGCTTCGAGGCGTTCTACCAGATCAAGTGGGAAAAGACCGTGATCGACGGTTGCGGCACCTACTTCTCGACGGCTGATGTCGCGGCCACGGGCTGCAACGTCGTCACGCTGACGGGGCTGGCCAGCGACCGGAACAACATGCTGGGCGGACTGTTTATCACGCGTCGTCCGGACATCGAGCCGGATGACAGCGGCCAGTTTGGCGTGGCATTCCGCTACTTCGCGGAGCAGCTCGCAGGCTCCGAGTTCGGCATCTACTACATGAACTACCACAGCCGTATTCCTTACCTCGGCGGCTTCTCTTCCTCGAACGAGCAACTGGGCGGTCCGCCCAATACGCCGTTTATCCCGAACGACCCGCTGGGCGGCAACCCGCAGTACTTCGCCGAGTTCCCGGAGGACATCGAGCTGTTCGGCCTGAGCGTGGCCACCAATCTCTGGGGCTTCGCGGTGTCGGGTGAGGTCAGCTACCGCCCCGACTTCCCGGTGCAGATCAATACCACCGAGTTGCTGCAGGGCGCCGTGGGCATGGCACCCTGGTCGACGGTCACACCCATCATCGTTGCGGTCGGACCGGGCGCACCCGCCTCGGGCTACGACCTGCTGCCCGTGACACAGGCACAGGTCACGTTCATCCGCTTCTTCGACCAGGTGCTCGGCGCCAGCCGCCTGGCATTCGCGGCTGAATTCGGCGCGAACTGGGTCGGCGACCTGCCGGAACAGTCCGTCCAGCGCTATGGCCGTTCACCGACGTTCGGCATGGGCTGGTTCGAGCCGATCCCGCTGCCATCGCCGCCGCTGCCTCCGGGCCAGTTCATCACCTGCGAGGCCGGTAACTCGCTGGCCGGTGTCGCGCCGCCGAATACCAACGCGCGAAACTGCACGACCGACGGCTACGTGACCGACTCGTCGTGGGGCTACCGCGTCCGCGCGGCACTCACCTACAACGATGTCTTCTCGGGCGTCAACCTGACACCGCGGCTTGCATGGTCGCACGACGTCGATGGATACTCACCCAACAGCAACTTTACCGAAGACGCCAAGGCGCTGACGCTGGACCTGACCGCCGAATACCTCAACCGGTACGCGGCGACGTTGGCATACACGACGTTCTCGGGCGGTGACTACAACACGATCAAGGACCGCGATTTCCTGTCCTTGTCGCTCTCCGTCAGTTTCTGAATTGAATATTAGGGGCATAAACAAAATGAGAACTCTTACAAGAATTTCGATGCTGGCGGCGCTCGGCCTTGTGGCCCAGGGCGCGTTTGCAGAAATCACACAGGCCCAGGCCGACAGCCTGGGCGGTCCTGAACTGACGCCGGTCGGCGCCGAGCGCGCCGGCAACGCGGCCGGTACGATTCCGGCCTGGACCGGTGGACTCGACAAACTGCCGGCCGGTTATGTCGAAGGGCAGCCGCTGGTCGACCCGTTCCCGAACGAACAGGCGAAGTTCACGATTACGGCGGCCAACTTCGAGCAGTACAAGGACAACCTGTCACCGGGCCAGATCGCGTTGCTGAAACGCTACCCCGACACGTTCCGCATGCCGGTCTTTGAGACCCATCGTACGGCGGCCTACCCGGATGAACTGTACGCCGACTACAAGAAAGACGCTGTGACGGCGACGACCACCGACGGCGGCAACGGCCTTGCGAACGTCGATTCCTACCTGCCGTTCCCGATTCCGGACAACGGCATCGAAGTCGTCTGGAATCACATCCTCCGCTATCGCGGTGGCAGTGTGCGGCGCGTGTATGCGCAGATCCCCGTACAGGCTAACGGTGCGTTCAGCCCGGTCGTCCTCGACGAGCAGCTGACGTTTGCCAACTACCTGCCGGGATCCCCGGAGAACCGCCTGTTCTACTTCAAGCAGGCGATCAAGGCACCCGCAAGGCTCGAGGGTGACGTGCTGCTCGTGCACGAGAACATCAACCAGATCGTTGAACCACGCGCGGCGTGGATCTACAACGCCGGCCAGCGTCGCGTACGCCGCGCGCCGGACGTCAAGTACGACGGACCGGGCACGGCCTCGGACGGCCTGCGGACCTCCGACGATCTCGACATGTACAACGGCGCGCCGGATCGCTACGAATGGAAGCTCCTCGGCAAGAAAGAGCTCTACATCCCGTACAACGCCTACAGGCTCCTGGACAAGAACCTCAAGTACAAGGACATCGTACTCAAGGGCCACCTGAATCCGGAGTTCCTGCGCTACGAGCTGCATCGTGTCTGGGTTGTCGAAGCCACGTTGAAAGACGGCCAGCGGCACATCTACGCACGGCGGACCTTCTACGTCGATGAGGACACCTGGCAGATCAGCATTGCCGACCTTTACGACGGCCGTGGTGAGCTCTGGCGCGTTCGCGAAGCACACAACCTGTCGCACTACCAGGTCAAGGTGCCGTGGTACGCACTCGAGACCTCGCACGACCTGATCTCCGGTCGTCACCTGCCACAGGGCCTCGACAACGAGCTCAACGGCTACCAGTACCAGTGGGACTACAAGGTAACCGAGCGTGAGTACACGCCGGCGGCATTGCGTCGCTCAGGTGTTCGCTAGCCGTAAACGGGTACCCGGGACCGTCGCCTCACGGGCGGCGGTCCTTGCCTGCCTGTTGAGCTGGCTGGCGGCAATCCCTGCCACGGCCGCCGAGTACGCCCTGCTCCCCGCACTGAAGACGGATCGCGCGCTCGAGGGCCTGCTGCTGGACGTCGCGCGCAACGGCAGGCGCCTGCTGGTCGCCGGCGAAGCGGGTCACATCCTGTTTTCGGACGACAGCGGCCAGAACTGGGTGCATGCCGACGTTCCCGTATCCCTCGCCATTACCTCGGTTGCCTTCGCCGGCAATGAGCAGGCCTGGGCCACGGCCCATGACGGCTACCTGCTGCGGTCGACCGACAACGGGACGACCTGGCAGGTCAAACTGACGGGGTCGGATGTCGCGCGGCTGTCGGTCGGCGCCATCGAGGAACGTGTGGCGGCACTGCAGGTCGCCGTCGACGACGCGGCGCCCGAAGACCAGGAAGAACTGGGGTGGGTGCTGGACGACGCCATGTTCGCGCTCGAGGAAGCCGAAGCGGCGATCGATGAGGGCATGACGTCACCGCTGCTGAACGTCTGGTTTGCCAATGACAGGGAAGGTTACGTGGTCGGCGCCTACGGCACTTTCCTGCGCACCCGCGATGGCGGCAATAGCTGGACCGTGGAAGGCAACCGGCTCGACAATCCCGACAATTACCATCTTTACGCTATCGCACAGTCCACCGCGGGCACGCTGCTCCTGGCGGGCGAAGCCGGCACGCTGCTGCGCTCAACGGACGGGGGCAACCAGTGGGAACGTCTCGAGACGCCCTATAACGGCTCCTTCTTCGGCACGGTCGCCAGCGGCGACGGCAGCCTGCTGATCTTCGGCCTGCGCGGCAACGTATTCCGCTCGACCGATGAAGGCACTAGCTGGACAGCCGTCGATACGGGCGACCAGCGTACGCTGATGTGCGGCACGGCTGACAACAGCGGTTCCGTCGTCCTGGCCGGCTCCGCAGGTGTGGTGCTGCACAGCCGCGACTACGGTGCCAGCTTCCACGTCGTTCCTACCGAGGGCAATAAAGTCTACAGCGGCGTCACCATCGCCCAGGATGGGAGCGCCCTGCTCGTCGGCTTTGGTGGCATTTCTATCATGGCGGAACACGACGATGACTGAGACGCAACGCGATCCGACCGGCCTGAACGGAGCCCCTGCACCGCTCGCAGAGCGACTGCTGTTCGAGAATCGCGTCGCGGTGATCATCGTCTTCGTGCTCGTCACCCTGTTCCTCGGCTACCAGGCCATGCAGCTGCGACCGGACGCCAGTTTCGAGAAGATGATCCCGACGTCGCATCCGTACATCCAGAACTACCTGGACAATCGCGCCGATCTCGCGAGCCTTGGCAACTCGATTCGCATCATCGTGCAATCGACCGACGGCGACATCTTCGACAAGGACTTCCAGGAGGCGCTGCGACAGATCAACGACGAGGTCTTCTATATCGCCGGCGTCGACCGTGCCGGCCTGCAGTCCATCTGGACACCCAATATTCGCTGGAGCGAGGTCACCGAGGAAGGCTTCCGCGGCGGCACCGTGATTCCCAGTGACTACGATGGCTCCGAGCAATCGCTCGACCAGCTCCGCGCCAATGTACTGCGCTCGGGGCAAGTCGGCCGCCTGGTCGCCAACAACTTCCGCTCGGCGACGATTATCGCACCGCTGACCGACACCAACCCAGTGACGGGCGAGCGGCTCAACTACCGGGACTTCTCGGCGAGCATCGAGCAACTGGTTCGCGACAAGTACGAAAACGACCGGATCAAGATCCGCGTGACGGGTTTTGCAAAGATCGTCGGCGACCTGATCGAAGGTGCCGCGCAAGTCGCGCTGTTCTTCCTGGCCGCGTTCATCATCACCAAGGTCCTGTTGCTGCTGTATTCGCGCTGCTATTGGGCAACGCTGATACCGCTGCTCTGCTCGACCGTCGCCGTCGTGTGGCAGCTCGGCCTGCTGCACACGATGGGGTTCGGTCTCGATCCCTACTCGATGCTCGTGCCGTTCCTCGTGTTCGCGATCGGTATCAGTCACGGCGTACAGATCATCAACAACGTCGCGGCGCGTTTCTTCTTCGGCGTTGGCGCATTGTGGTCGGCGAGGCGCGCATTCCGTGCCCTCTACATCGCCGGCTTCATCGCACTGATCTCCGACGGCATCGGCTTCCTGACGCTCAGGGTGATCGAGATCCCCGTGATCCAGGAGCTGGCGCTCACGGCCAGTATCGGCGTCGCCGTGCTCATCTTCACCAACCTGCTCCTGATGCCGGTCCTGCTGTCCTACACGGGACTCACGAACTACTGCATGACCTACGTGAAACGCAGGCAGGAGAAGCCGTCCCGCCTGTGGCCGTTCATTGCCCGCTTCGCCAAACCGCCGTTCGCGCCGATCACCGTCATCATCGGCATCGCATTGTTTGCGCTCGGCATTTACGGCGGCAAGGACCTGCGTATCGGTGACCTGGATCCCGGTGCGCCGGAGCTGCGGCCGGATTCGCGTTACAACCTCGACAATGCCTACCTGACCGGCAACTACTCCACGAGTACGGATGTATTCGTCACGATGGTGGAGACGCCGCCGCAGGCTTGCGGCGACTACAAGACGGTCGCCGCGGTCGATCGCTTCCAGGAAGTCATGCTCGACACCCCGGGCGTGCAGTCCGTGATCTCGCTCGTGAACATCTCGAAGCGCGTCACGATGGCGATGAACGAGGGCAATCCCAAGTGGCACACGCTAAGTCGCAACCGCTACATACTGAACAACTCGCTGGCGCTCGTGCCGAGCAACCTGATCAATACGGATTGCAGCATGGTGCCGGTGCTGATCTTCTTAGATGACCACAAGGCCGAAACACTCAAGGCCGTGGTGCGCGACGTCGAGGCATTTGCCGCGCAGTACAACAGCGACGACGTGACCTTCCTGCTGGCCGCCGGCAACTCAGGCATCGAATCGGCAACGAACATCGTCATCAGCAAGGCCCAGTACCAGATGCTTGCGCTGGTCTATGCCGTGGTCATGTTCCTGGTATTCGTTACCTTCAAGTCGTGGCGACCTGTGCTGTGCATCGTGCTGCCTCTCGCGCTGACATCCGTACTGGGCCAGGCCCTCATGGCTTACCTCGGCATCGGCGTGAAAGTCGCGACCCTGCCCGTCATTGCACTCGGCGTCGGCATCGGCGTGGACTACGGTATCTACATCTACAGCAAGATGGACACCTACCTGAAGCGCGGTATCAACGTGTTCGAATCCTACGTGAAGACCCTGCAGACGACCGGCATGGCCGTTGCGTTCACGGGTATCACGCTGGCGATCGGCGTCGGCACGTGGATCTTCTCACCGATCAAGTTCCAGGCCGATATGGGACTGATGCTCACGTTCATGTTCCTCTGGAACATGCTCGGCGCGCTGACCCTGCTGCCCGCGCTGGCTCACTACCTCATCAAGGTGGAGGCACCAGCGGCAGGCTGATCTCGACGCGCAGGCCGTTCTCCGTGTTCCTGGCCGTTATCGCCCCGCCGTGCAACGCCGTTGCGCGCGCGGCGATGGCCAGGCCCAGCCCGCCACTCTGTTGTGCCGTGTTGGCCTGTCGCGCCGTTGCCCGATAGAACGGTTCGAAGATGCGCTCGAGCTCGTCGTCGGGCACGCCGCCACCCTGGTCCTCGATGGTAACCAGCGCCTGCGAGTCGTCGACCGTCAACCCGACCGTTACGTTGCCGTCGTCACGGCTGTGCTGCAGGGCATTGCGGATGACATTCTCGACACAGCTACGCAGCGCGTTCGGGTAGCCGCTCAGCGTGCATTCGGCGCCCGGTTCCAGCTCGATCCTTGCATCGGCACCCTGGTTTCCGTACTCGTAGCGCACGTCATCCACGACCGAGCGCAATAATTCGTCGAGGCTGACCGTCGAGCGGCCCTCGTGAAAATCCGAATCCAGCCGCGAGAACTCGAGGATGCGGCCGATAAGTTCATCGAGCCGTTCCGTTTCCTTTTCGATCCGGTCGAGTTCGACCAGGTCGCCCGTTTTGCGGCGCGCCAGCTCTAGCGCCACACGTAAGCGTGCCAGCGGGGATCGTAACTCGTGCGACACGTTCCGGGTGAGTTCTGTTTGCTGCAACCAGGCGCGCTGCAGCCCGTCGGCCATGCGGTCGAAGTCCTGGGCAAGCAGCCCGATTTCATCGCGCCGCTTGCCGAGGTGCTCCGCGACGCGCGTGTCGAGATGGCCGCCCGCGATGGCATTTGCCGACTCGCGGAAGCGGCGGATGGGCCGGGAGATCGTGCGCGCGAGCAGGAACGAGACGATCGCGCTGATGAGCAGCGCGAGCGTCGCAAGCGCTCCCCTGCCACGGTCGACGAACCAGCGCGTCGTGATGCTCCTGGTGGGTAACACGAAGACCGTGTAGATGCGGTTGTCGGGCGCCACCAGTTGCGTAAACGGTCGGGCCAGGCGGATGTTGCGTGTGTCATGCCGTGGCGGCCGGCGTCGGCGATCCGGATCCGCGAACCGCACCATGGCAATGCGCACGGGTGCCGGCAATTTCCGGCCGAGGAGGTCCTCGCCGTTGTCGTCCAGGATGTACACGAGCGACTCGGTCGCGCCGGGCAGTGAGCGTAACCACCGGGTAAGTCCCTCACGGCCTTCCGCGTTGAGCGCCGCGCTCGCCTCCATAACCGCGTCGCTGTCTTCGAAGTTCTGCATCATCTCGCGCGTGCGCTCGGCGTACCAGAAGCCGAGCGCAGAGGCTGCGACGATCGTGATCACGATGATCGACCAGAACGAGACGAAGATGCGGATGAGCAGGCTACGCATCCGGGCGCCCCTGCCCGTCCACGAGCAGCAGGTAACCGACGCCGCGCTGGCTGCGGATGGACGGATTGTCCACGCCCGCACTCGAGAGCTTGCGGCGCACGTTGCTCACGTGCGTGTCGATGCTGCGGTCGTACGGCATGTAGCGTCGGCCGAGCACCTGTTGCGTGAGCTGTTCCTTGGGAACGACCTTGCCGGGCGACTCGGCCAGGCAGCGCAACAGTTCAAACTCGGTGCCGGTGAGGCGTATCGACTCACCGCCCGCGCTGACGCGCCGTGCACGCGCGTCCACTTCCAACGCACCGACGCTGAGTGCACCGCCACGTTTCTCGTCGGGCCGGGAGCGCCGCATGATGGCCTTGATGCGCGCGAGCAGCTCCCGCGGGTTGAAGGGTTTGGAGAGATAGTCGTCGGCCCCGAACTCGAGGCCGAGAATCCTGTCCACGTCGTCGCCGCGCGCCGTGAGCATGATGATGGGTATGTCGCTGAACCGCCGGACTTCCTTGAGGACGTCGATGCCGTTCATCCCGGGCAGCATGATGTCGAGTATCAGCAGGTCCCAGGGTTCCTCCCGCAGGGCCTGCAAGCCGTCCTCGCCGCTGAGTCGGGCGCTGACGTCCAGATGATCGGGTGCGAGGAACTCTTTGAGCATGTCGCCGAGCTCCCGGTCGTCATCGATGATGAGGATCTTCGAAGCGGTCATGGGAAGCATCATCGTGGATCAATCCCGCGCCTGCTGCAATGTGGGAAACACCATCCTGACAGTTCTTGACACTCCTTTGCACGGCACTGACGTAACTCCATACGGGACGCCGTACTCTAAGCATCACACCCAGCGACCTGAGGAGAACACCATGAGATTCAGCAAGACCGCACTACTGGCCCTTGTCTCGACGGCGATGCTGTCCGCGAGCGCCTTCGCGGGCGACGACGACGGACGGCGCGGCCCTGGCCGGCATTTCGGCGGACCGGGCTTCGGGATGCCTGACCCGGGCATGATTTCCGGCCGCATGGCCGACCGTCTCGGCCTGGATGAGACCCAGCGTGAGACCGTGAAGAACATCATGGAAGCGGCGCAACCCGAAATGAAAGCACTGCGCGAGAAGCTGCGCGCAAACCACGATGCGCTGCAAGCGCTGGACGCCGCTGATCCGGAAGTTCAGAACATCGCGGCGTCGAACGGTGAGCTCGCCACGGAGGCAACCCTGTTGTTCTCACGTGTACGCGGCGAGATCCATGCAGTGCTGACCGATGAGCAACGCGCACAGCTTGCGGAACTGAAAGAAGACCGCAAGGAGAAACGCAAGGAACGCGGAGAGCGTCGGCAAGACCGGCGTTGATGTGTCGGCCGGCGGCCACGGTCCTCCCCCTGCCGTGTGTCGCCGGCCTTTTACCGGGTGGCGCCGATTGGTGCCACACCCCCGTAGGCAACCCCGGTCAGCTGCGCCATGTCAGTCTTGAACGTCGTCAGGTCGCCAACCGAGAATTCGCGCAGATGACGATGCCCGGCAGCACGCGCCAGCACCGTCATGAGCTCTACCGACGCTGAGAAAAAACGCTCCAGGCGCTCGGCGGCCACGTCCACCGGCAGGCGTTCGCGAAGATGCGGCTTTTGCGTGGCGATACCGACCGGGCAATTGTTGGTTTGACAGGCACGCATACCCAGACAGCCGATTGCCTGGATCGCGGCATTGGATACCGCCACCCCATCTGCACCTAACGCCAGCGCCTTGGCAAAGTCCGCCGGATGCCGAAGGCCGCCCGTCGCAATGAGCGTCACGCCGTCTGCACCGCAGGCATCGAGATGCCGTCGAGCCCTGGCCAGTGCGGGTATCGTCGGCACGGAGATGTTGTCGCGGAAGATGAGCGGAGCAGCGCCGGTGCCCCCACCGCGACCATCCAGGATGATGTAGTCGACGCCAATGTCGAGCGCCGCGTCGATGTCTTTCTCGATGTGTTGCGCCGAGAGTTTGAAGCCGACCGGGATGCCACCGGTCTTCTCACGCACCTCGCCGGCGAAATCCCTGAATTGGCTCAGCTCGGTCCAGTCCGGGAATCGTGCCGGTGAAATCGCCGGCTCTCCTGCGGCCAGGTTGCGCACCTCGGCGATCTTGCCCTGCACCTTGTTGCCAGGCAGGTGTCCGCCCGTGCCCGTCTTGGCGCCCTGCCCGCCTTTGAAATGAAACGCCTGCGTCTTCTGCACCTTGTCCCACGAGAAACCGAAGCGCGCCGACGCGAGCTCGTAGAAGTAGCGCGAGTTCGCCGCCTGCTCTTCGGGCAGCATGCCGCCCTCGCCCGAACATATGCCCGTACCGGCCAGTTCCGCGCCTTTCGCGAGTGCGACCTTCGCCTCTTCGGACAGCGCACCAAAACTCATGTCGGAAACAAACAGCGGAATATCGAGGTGCAATGGCCGCTTTGCGTTCGGCCCGATAACGAGGTCGGTTCCAACCTCGTCCTCATCGAGCAACGGCAGCTTGTGGAGCTGACCGACGACGAATTGCAGGTCGTCCCACGTCGGCAGGCTGCTTCGCGGTACGCCCATGGCCGCTGACGGGCCGTGGTGCCCGACTTTGCTCAGGCCTTCACTCGCGAGTTTGCGAATGAACTTCACGTGGGGCTCATCGCGGGTGCCCGTCGGATCCTGGTAGGCGCCCTGGTAGGCATCGCGCTTGTACGGCTGCGGGTGCTTTTTGGCCCAGGCCGCAATCTCGTCTTCATCGACGAGCACCTGCCCCTCCTCCACCCAGGCGTTGAACCGGGGCAAGGTCTCACTGTTGTTGTATTCGCTGACGCCGGTATCGAGTCGGTAGTCCCAGCCGTGAAGGCCGCAGATCAGGTTGTCGCCGTCGACGTAACCATCCGCCATGAGCGCACCGCGATGCGCGCAGCGTCCGTACAGCACCGTGACAGCATCGTCAAAGCGAACAATCACCAGGTCGACGCCGGCGACCAATGCGGCGACCGGTTTGCGATCTTCCAGCTCATCCCACTGCTTGATTCCGATCTTGTTCATTGGTGAGCGCCCCATGATGTGTTTCGTAGCCGGCCCAATAGCCTGACAGGGCATCCTAATACAGCCGTGTGGATCGACCAAATGAGCGCCGCGTGATCATTGATGAAACTACCTATGCACTGTCACGCCGATCCGGCGCGGCGTTCCGGTAAAATCGGGGTGTGGACCGAATCGAACTTCTGGACTCGGGTTTTTTGTACCTCGAGAGTCCCGAATCACCGATGCACATCGCCTGCCTGAATCTCTTCGAGTTCCCGGCACGCGTGCACCGGCGCCGGTTCATGTCCGAACTTCGCGAAGCCTATTGCTCAACCACCGAGCTTCGCAAGCCGTTCGCTCACCGAGTGACTCACGGCGCGCTTGGACGCTTCGGCCCGCTGTACTGGGAGCACGACCCGGACCTCGACCTCGATTACCACGTGCAGCATTCGGCATTGCCGAGTCCGGGCGGATACCGCGAGCTGTTCGCACTGGTCTCGCGACTTCACGCCAACCTGCTCGACCGCAGCCGCCCGCTCTGGGAGGCCCACCTGATCGAGGGCCTCAAGGACCGCCAGTTTGCCGTGTACACCAAGGTGCATCACGCGACGATCGATGGCGTTGCGGGCGTGCGGCTGACCGAAGGCGGTTGCTCAACGGACCCTGCGGCCCGCATGAACCTGTCGCCGTTGTCACTCGAAGCGCACGAAGGATTGAAAGCGCGCCATGGCAACCACCGTGTTGTCGAGCCCGCGCCGAGCGAGTTCGAACTCAAGACGATGGCGGAGTTCTTCAAGACGCAGTTCGACACATCGGCGCACTTTCTTGGCGTGATCAAGAACTATGCGGCGACGTGGCTGGGTATCGGCGAAGGCCTGGCAGTACCCTGGCGGCATGTTCCACACACGATGATCAACACCGAGGTCTCGAGTTCACGACGCTTCGTGGCCCAGTCATGGAGCATCGATCGCATCCGGGCTGTCAGCGAAGCAGCCGACGTCACCATTAACGATATCGTCCTGGCGATGTGCTCGGGTGCACTGCGGCGTTACCTCGAGGCACAGGGCGAGCTTCCCGAGCACTCACTGCGCGCACTGGTGCCGGTGTCGGTCCGGGATAAAGACGATTTCGATTCGTCGGTCGCGATCAGCTACATCATCGCCGACCTCGGCACACGCCACGAGGATCCGATGGACCGGCTCGAGGCAATCACGGAGTCGACGCGAGCCGGCAAGGAGATGCTCGGCCAACTTACGCGCCGGGAAGCCGGCCTGTACGCGACCCTGATGCAGACGCCACTGTTTATCACCAGCATGATGGGCGTCGCGGACTGGTTCCCACCGGTCAGCACGGTCATCTCGAATGTCCCGGGTCCCAGGGAGCAGCTTTACTGGAACGGCGCTCCCTTGCTCGGCTCTTATCCTGTTTCTGCAGTCTTCCACGGCTTCGCATTGAACATCACGTTTGTCAGTTATCACGGCAACCTCGACTTCGGCATCATCGCTTGCCGCAGCACGGTGCCCCAGGTGCAGCGTCTCATCGACTACCTGGAGTTGTCACTGGCCGAACTTGAAGAAATGCTGTAGGCCGCGACGAAATATTTACCGGAGAACATCATGTCGAAATCCGACCGTATTCCACGCGACAAGAACAACGATCACACGCGCGAGATGGCCTCGCAGCGTGCCGCCTTCATTCAGGCAATGACGGGCCGCACGATGGACACGGTATCGAGCTACACGATCGATCCCGCGGTCACCAACGGCAACATCGAGAACTTCATCGGTACCGCACAGATGCCGATCGGTCTCGCGGGGCCGTTGCTCATGGACGGCGAACATGCCAAGGGTAATTTCTACATCCCCCTGGCCACGACCGAAGGAACCCTCGTTGCGAGCTACAGCCGCGGCATGCGCGTCATCAGCGAATGCGGCGGCGCCAGGACCACGGTCGTGAAGCACTCCATGCAAAGGGCGCCGGTCTTCCTGTTCGACAATGCGCTGGAGGCGCGCGAGTTCGGCAAGTGGCTGGACGAACACATCGATGCGATTCGTGGCGTCGTCAAGGCATCGGTGGACGTGCCCCGACTGATAGAAATCGAGAAATACATCGTCGCCAAGATGCTGTACACGCGGTTTTGCTACACGACGGGCGACGCGGCCGGCCAGAACATGACCGGCAAAGCCACGCTGTATGCCTGCGAGTGGATCCGCGCGCATCACCCGGCGAAACCACGCTACATCCTGTCCGGCAACATCGACACGGACAAGAAGCACTCGAGCATGAACATGATCCAGACGCGCGGCAAACGCGTCGTCGCGGAGTTCGTCCTGAAGAAGGAGGTGGCAAAAGAGCTTCTTCGCATCGAACCGGAATGGTTGTACAGGTTCCGGCAGATCGCAGGTATCGGCACGCATCTGTCCGGCGCAGTCTATAGCGGCGCCCATTCCGCGAACGGTATTGCTGCGATGTTTATCGCCACGGGCCAGGACGCGGCAAATGTTTCTGAATCCCACGCGGGGATGACCTATTTCGAGTTGCTCGACAACGGGGATCTGTACTCGTCGGTGACACTGCCGGCATTGATCTGCGCGACCTACGGCGGGGGCACGGGTCTGCCGACACAACGTGAATGCCTCGAGATGATGGACTGCTACGGCGATGGCAAGGTGGACAAATTCGCCGAGATCATCGCGGCTGTTGTACTGGCTGGTGACTTGTCGTTGTCATCCGCGATACTGGCGCACGAATGGGTCAGCAGCCACGAGAAGATGGGGCGGAACCGCTAGCATGGAAATCCATCGAGACCACGAGTACGCGCATGGCACGGACGCCGTGTATGCGATGTTTACGGACAAGAAGGCGATCCGGGCAAAACAAAAGGCGCTGGGCGCGCGGAATATTCGAATCGAGAAATGCAGGAAGAACACGGACGGTGCGGCCGTGAGCTTCGTCCGCGAGTTGCCGGCCGACGTGCCCGGCATTCTGAGCAAGTTCCTGCAGCCCTGGAACACCGTGGAGCAGTCCGAGGAATGGCGTTGTTGTGACGACGATGTCTATGAGGCCGACCTCGTCATCGATATCGCCAATGTCCCGGTCACCATCACGGGAACGCTATTGCTGGAACCGCTGGACGACGGTTGCGTCAACCACGTTCACATGACGGTCGAGTGCGGCATTCCCTTCGTCGGCAAGACCCTGGCTGAGTTCGTGGCGAAGGACTGCAAGCGTCTTATCGCCGACGAGTACGACTACATCAGCGATCGACTGGGTTCTGCCTGATCGCGTCCGCGATCTTTTCCGCGATCATGATGGTCGGCGCATTCGTGTTGCCCGACACCAGCGTTGGCATTATGGAGGCGTCGACGACGCGCAGCCCCTGCACGCCGCGAACCCGGGCGAACGGGTCGACGACGGCGGCCTCATCCGAGCCCATGCGGCAGGTCCCGACAGGGTGGTAAATCGTATCGCCACGACGCCTGATGTCATCGATCATCTCGTCGTCGTCCGCCGTGCCGTCCACGTACATACCCGGACCGATGACGCGCTCGAACGCGGGCGCGTCCAGGATGCGGTGAATCAGCCTCGCGCCCTTCAGGGTGCGCTCCAGGTCGTCGCCCGCACTCAGGTAGCGCGGGTCGATGCTCGGCGCGGAGCGCGGGTTGGCATCGAGCAGCGTCACGCTGCCGCGGCTCTCGGGGCGCAGCACGCAGACATGGCAGGAAATGCCGCCAACGAAATGTTTCTTCCTGCCGTGATCGTCGACGATGCCCGGCACGAAGTGCAACTGGATGTCCGGTGCCGGCTCATCGCTCGACGTGCGCAGGAATCCGCCTGCTTCGGCCAGGTTTGAGGTGAGCGGGCCTGCGCGACGCAGGTAGCGAAAGAGATCGGGAATCACACGCAAGGTCCTCGCCAGCGTGAATCCCATCGCGTGTACCGAGGTCACGCGCCGGATCACTGTGTAGTCGAAGTGATCCTGCAGGTTGTCGCCGACGCCTGGCGATGCATGGACGACCTCGATGCCATGTTCCTGCAAATGAGCGGCCGGGCCGACACCGGAGAGCATCAGGAGTTGCGGTGACTGCAGCGCGCCGGCTGCGAGCAACACTTCCCGGTTGGCTTGTAGCGTCGCCTGGCGCTCACCCTTGCGGAACGAGACGCCGACGGCACGTTTGCCTTCGAAAACGACCTTCTCAACGCGCGCCCCGGTGACCACTTCGAGGTTGCTGCGACTGAGCACGGGCGTCAGGTAAGCGGCGGCGGCGCTGCACCGGCGGCCCTCTCGCTGTGTCACCTGGTAGAAGCCCACACCCTCCTGCGACGCGCCGTTGAAATCCTCGTTGGCCGGCAATTCAAGCTGCCGCGCCGCCTCGATGAACATGTGGCTCAACGGATTCCTGTAACGCAGGTCACTGACGGCCAGCGGCCCGCCTGCGCCGTGCAACGCGTCCTCGCCGCGCTCCTGGTCCTGCGACTGCCTGAAGTAAGGCAGGACGTCCTGGTAGGACCAGCCCGTAGCCCCCGCCTCCGCCCACCGATCGTAATCCGCGGGCACGCCCCGGATGTAGACCATGGCGTTGATCGAGCTGGAACCACCCAGAACCCGGCCCCTGGGCTGGTAGCCGCGTCGGCCGTTTAGCTCTTGTTGCGGGACGGTCTCGAAGCACCAGTTGGTCTTGTTGTGCTCGCTGAGTAGCGAAAAGCCCATGGGCATGTGAATCAGCGGATGGCTGTCCACCGGGCCTGCTTCGATGAGACAAACACTAATCGCGGGGTCTTCACTCAGTCGATTAGCCAATACACAGCCGGCCGATCCTGCACCGACAATGATGTAATCAAAGTGATTCATGACAGCTGCCAGAAAAGCGACTCGATTCGGTCCCGCTATTGTAACGCTTCCAGCGCGCCAGGTATCAATCGTAGCTGAGCTCGCGCGTCTTGCCCCAGAACACCCGGTAGGCGAACACGGTGTAGACGAGGATCGCCGGCAACGTTATCACCACGCCCCAGAGCACGAACAGCAGCGAGTTGGTCGCGGCAGCGGCCTCCCAGATCGTGATCTCATCGATGACCAGGTAGGGGAACAGGCTGAACGCCAGTCCGGCGAACGCGAGGAGGAATATCGACACGGCGAACGCAAACGGTTGCCACTCGCGGCCGTCGATCTGCTTCGCGAGTTTGCGCAGACGGAAGTGGCAGGCGAGGATCAGCGCGATCGAAATCGCCGGTATCTGCGACAGCAACAGGAACTGCGGAAACGCGAACCACTTGTCGAAGACACGTGAGCTGATCAGGGGCGTCGCGATGGACACGGCCGCGATACCCGCCGCCGTCAACCACAGGGCAAGCCGTGCCCAGCGCACCGCTTTCCTCTGCAGTTCGTCCTCGCTCTTCATGATCAGCCAGGTCGCCCCGAGCAGTGCATAGCCGGCGACGACGCAGACGCTGATGAGCACCGAGAAGGCGTACGCGCCGACGCTGTGCTCGAAGCCCGTGATGTAGTGCCCGAGCATGAAGCCCTGTGCCAGCGACGCGAGCAGGGAACCGCCGAAGAAGGCTGCGTTCCAGAGCGGCCGGTGCGGCTCGCGCGCCTTCACGCGAAAGTCGAAAGCCACGCCGCGCAAAATGAGGCCGACGAGCATTGCCGCGACCTCGAGGTACAGCGACGAGAGAATGACGCCGTGCGCCATCGGGAACGCCACGAGCAGGATGCCGACACCCAGCACGAGCCAGGTTTCGTTGGCATCCCAGAAGGGGCCGATCGAGGCGATCATGAGGTCCTTCTCTCTGTCATTGGCGCCGTTCAACAGCACACCGACACCGAGGTCGTAGCCGTCGAGCACGACGTAGATGAGCATGGCCAGCGCCATGAGCCCTGCGAATACCACGGGAAGCCAGAAGTCCATGGTCATGCTCCTGTCGGCTGCTGCAACGGGTTGTCGAGCCGCTCGCGTTCACGCGGTATGTGCCCCACCGCGGCCTGTGCCGCGAGGTAGAAAACCACGGAGACGTACGCGATGAGCAGCACGAGGTACAGCAACAGGTACGTCGTTAGCGAGACCGCGATGGGCGCGGCGGGCACCGGGCCGACGGCCTGTGCCGTCTTCAGCACACCCTGCACGAGCCAGGGCTGCCGGCCGATCTCGGTGACGTACCAGCCGGCCACGGTCGCGACCCAGCCGGAGAAGGTCATGCCCACCAGCACGCGGGCGAGCCAGGCCGGTGCCGCCCTGCCCTTGCGCATCACCCACACGCCGGCCCAGGACACGAGCAACATCAGCATGCCGACAGCGACCATGATGCGAAAACCGAAGAACACCGGCGCGACCGGCGGGTGCGCGTCCTCGAAGCTGTTGAGACCCTGCACGAGGCCGTTGGGATCGTGCGTCAGGATCAGGCTCGCGCCTTTCGGTATCGCGATCTCGAAATGGTTTTCGCGATGCGCCTCGTCGGGCCAGGCAAACAGCAACAGGTCGGCACCCTCGGTGTCGTCCCAGAGTCCTTCCATCGCGGCGACCTTGGCCGGCTGGTGCTCCAGCGTGTTCAGGCCGTGCAGGTCGCCGGCAAGAATCTGCAGCGGGATGAGAATTGCGGCAAGCCAGGTGGCGACGCGCAGCGCAACGCTGTTGGCCCTCGTCGTATCGCCACGCAGTTGCCGATACGCGGACAGCCCGGCAACGACGAACGCGGCCGTCAGGCCCGATGCCAGCATCATGTGCGCGATCCGGTAGGGCATCGACGGGTTGAAGATGACGTCCATCCAGCTCAGCACAAACGCCTGCCCGTCGCGCATTTCGAACCCGGTGGGTGTTTGCATCCACGAGTTGAGCGCGAGGATCCAGAATGCCGAGAGCGACGTGCCGATCGCGACCATCCACGTCGAGAGCGTGTGCACGCGGTTGCTGACGCGTTTGCGGCCGAACAGCATGATGCCGAGGAACGTTGCTTCCAGGAAAAACGCGGTGAGCACTTCGTAACCCAGCAGCGGTCCCGCGACATTGCCGACGGTCTCCATGAAGCCCGGCCAGTTGGTGCCGAACTGGAAGCTCATGGTGATGCCGGTGACCACGCCCATCGCGAAGGTCAGTGCGAACACTTTCACCCAGAAGCGATACGCCTCCACCCAGTGCGCGTCGCCCGTGCGATCCTGCTTCGTCTTGAAATACACGAGCAGCCACGCCAGCCCCATCGTGATGGTCGGGAACAGGATGTGGAACGTGATGTTGGCGGCAAACTGCACTCTTGCGAGGGCCAGGGCGTCCATGCGTTAGTCCTTCTAGTGGCGTGTGGCTTTGGTCGGGGTTTTGTTGCTGCGGCGCGGATCGAGCAGTTGCTTGATCTTGCGGCCGAGCTTTAGAAGACGGATGAGCGTCTTCGGCGGCAGGCCGTTCATCTCATCCACCCAGTTGTTGAGCAGTTCGACGAGGTCGTGCATTTCCTGCATGCGTTCCCGGGCGTAGCGATCCTGCGTCGAGGCCGGCTCGGCCAGCAGGGTGTCGCGCAGCATCGACAGCGTCGGGTCGATCTCGCGGCGCCGGCGTTCCTCGGCCAGCACGCGGAACACCTCCCAGACGTCCTTGGGCGTGGTCCAGTACTCGCGACGGTCGCCCGGCACGCTCGCCGGCTGCACCAGGCGCCAGGTCTTGAGCTCCTTGAGGCCCATGCTCACGTTGGAACGCGAGATATTGAGCGTTGCGGCGATCTCGTCGGCATTCATGGGCTCCGGCGTCACGTACAGGAGGCCGCACATCTGCCCGAGGGTGCGGTTCAGGCCCCAGCGGGAGCCCATTTCGCCAATGTGCATGACGAAGCGCTGTACGTAAGGTGACATCATTCAGACTTTTCAGGAAT
>CBDUMZ010000048.1:0-18586 GCA_965368465.1 uncultured Chromatiales bacterium | reverse complement strand
CGCAGGAGGCTGACCAGCCAGCTGGGCAGGATAATCAGCCGCATTTCCTGCTCGGCGTCGACGGGCCCGCTCCATTGCAGGGTGTAGTTGTTCCAGCGCCAGGTGGGTATACCGGGTCCGGCCTGGACGATGGCGTTGGGCGCATAGCGCGAGAAATTCTGCGACTGCTTTGCACCGGTCACGACGATTTCCTGGAGTTCGTCCGCTGTGGCCGGTACTGACTGCACCATCGTGCTGGGCGCCCTGCGGACTTTTAGCGCCTCGGGTTCGGCGTAGTACTCGCTGTCGGCGGCCGCAAACATGTTGAAGCCCTGCCCCCGATACTGCGGTTCGAGCTGCGGGTATATCGCGATGCGCAACTGGCCTGCGATAAACGGCACGAGCACGACGACGAGTGCTGCGACGCTCAGCAACTGGTAGCTGCGCACGATGCGCCGCAGCCAGCCTTCGGGCGCCACGCGCAGCAGGGCGACGGCGATCAACAGGTTCAGCCAGAGCCAGTTGGGCGCTCCTATTTCGTGGAAACTCAGGACGAGCGCCAGCAGAGCGACGACGCCGGCGACCGGGCTGAATAACCGCCACATTGCGACCGTAATAATCAGTACGAGGAAGAAATCGACCAGCTCCCATTCGCTCGCCCAGCTTCCGGCGGCGCGATCCACGCCTGGCGCCGTAAGCAGCTTGTGTCCCGGCGGCAGATTCAGGCTTGTCTCGACATCGGCGAAACGTGCCTGCCAGCCCGTGACGGGCATGGCACTGCGGGTCTCGCTGCGCCCAAGCGCATTCAGGCTGACATCCGTCCGACGAATCTCCACGCCTGTTTGTCCTTCGCGCGCCCCGTCCGTTATGAGCAGGGCCTCGCCAACCTCCTCGGCTGCAAGCAGGGTATACGGGGCGCCCATGTCCAGTCGCCACCCGGTGCGCATCTTCCCGGCTACTTCGTCTTCGACGAGAAAGCTCTTGCCGTCGAAGCCGAGCCACATCGTCCTGTAGAGTTGCAGCTCGTTGCTCGCGGACACGACGCCGCGGCTGCGTTCGGTGATCTCGAACGTGGCGCCCGCGTCTACACGGAACGCGGGAAACGACTGCCAGTTGGCGGGAACCTCAACTTGCGCGGGATCCACCGGCGGCAGGCCTTCGGCCGCCGTGACACGTAACCGGTCATTGGACTGGTAGCTCCAGATTTCCGTCGCCGGCAGGTTTTGTCCCGCGACCGGGCTGCCGATGCTGTTCGTCACGTCGGGCGCCCGCGCGGTGAGGTTTATCACCCAGCGACCGGGACGGACCTGGAGCCGCAGGTTGCCGTCGGACTCGAGTTTCGCCGGTAGCTGGCTCTGCAGGCCTGTCGGTATGAAACCGTCGGGGAGGATCGGGCCGAACAGCTCCTCACGGACAGCGCCGGAAACGTCGATCCGCAGCGTCGTGACGAGACGCGTCGGCACCTCGTCAACAACCAGCCGGTAAACCACGGAGCGAACCGAGTCCACCGCGCGCGTGTCGCGTTCGCGCTCGCCGAGAAATACGCCATTGCCGTTCAGCTCGGGGCGCGCAACGGATCGACCATCGACCCTGAGGGACAACAAGCCACTCTCCGGCGGCACACGCAGCACGCCGGGGCGTTCCTCCCACTCGAAACGACCGGCAATCCGGTACGTACCCGGCCCGAGGCGAACACTTGGGACATTGTTGCGCGCGATTACTTCAACGGCGCGATCGTTTACCGTTACGCGATCGGGCCAGTGTTCCGCGTTGCCCGGCAGGCTGACCCACTGCTCCTCGGCATGCAGTGTCCATTGCTGCGTGAAGCGGCCGCCCGTCGACGTTACGTCGAGTTGCAGGCGCCCTGGCCAGGCGCAGAGGAAATTGGATCGTTCAACACCGTTGCCATCGAAATGGAAAGGGCAGTCCAGGTACTCTTTGTCTTTCAGGACCCACTTCTGCCAGCCCTCAAGTTCGTCGGGGACATAGTCCTGGGCGAAAACCGTGCCCGCCGTGAGCAGCAAGGCGATAACAAATGGCATGATGTTTTTACGCATGATGGCTCTCCGGCAATGCGTGCCTGACACTATACGCCAACGCAGTGAGGCGTCACCCAGGGTTAGTAATGCGGTGGCCTTTCATCGGTCGGATCGCCCTCCGCGCTTTCGGTACCGACGGCCTTTACACGGTCGATCAACGAGCGGCAAAGTCCTTCCAGTTGCATCAATTTCGCCTGTTGAGTCGTGACGACATCGTTGAGTTCGTGCAGCAACTGGTCCTGGTGCGCCAGTCGTGTTTCGAGATCGATGAATCGTTCCTCGCTCATGGCCTCCCCCTGTTCGCGGTTTCCTATTCAGGTAGGATACACGCCAAATCCCTGCGGAACCCACTATGTCACTGCTTCGTTTCGAAGATATCAGCCTCGAGTTCGGCGACCAGCTGATTCTTCGCAACGCCGAGTTTTCGATCGAGTCCGGTGAGCGTGTCTGCCTCATCGGCAGGAACGGTGCAGGCAAGTCAACGACGCTCAAGCTGATCATGGGCACACTCGAACCGGATCGCGGTGAGATCATTGCGAAAGACGGCCTGATCGTCAGCCAGCTCGAACAGACACTGCCGGAGGGCATGGACATGCCCGTGACCGATGTCATTCGCTCGGGACTGACCCGCATCGAAGCGCTGCTGAAAGAGTACGAACGTCGCTCGAAGCTCGCACTCGACGAGCGCGGCCTGCGGGAACTCGAGGCGTTGCACGCGAAGATCGATGCGCACGATGGCTGGCACCTCGAGCAACGAGTCGAAACCACGATCACCGAGCTCAGCCTGCCCGCTGACAAGAAAATGAACGAGCTCTCGGGTGGCTGGCGTCGACGTGTCGCACTGGCCAGGGCACTGGTGCAGAAACCGGATCTCCTGTTGCTGGACGAACCCACCAACCACCTGGACATCGCGACGATCCAGTGGCTGGAGGACCATATCTACAATTTTTCGGGCGCCGTCATGTTCATTACGCATGACCGGGCTTTCCTGCAGCGACTGGCGACACGCATTCTCGAAATCGACCGCGGGCGGCTCACGAGCTGGCCCGGCGACTACGATAACTTCCTGAGAAGAAAGGAAAAATTAGTCGAAGACGAGGCCGTGGCCGAGGACAAGTTCGACAAGAAGCTGGCCGAGGAGGAAGCCTGGGTCCGGCAAGGTATCAAGGCCCGGCGCACGCGCAATGAAGGCCGCGTGCGTGCCCTCCAGAAGATGCGCGAGGCGCGCGAGGCGCGGATTGCCAGGGAAGGAAAGGCCCGCATTCATATCGAGGAAGCCGAGCAGTCCGGTCGCAAAGTCATCCGCGCACGCAACATCAGTTACAGCTACGGTGACGAGAAGGTCATCGACGACTTCAGCATCAAGATCATGCGCGGCGACCGGATCGGCTTGATCGGCAACAACGGCGTCGGCAAGACGACATTGCTGCGGCTGCTACTCGGCGAACTGGAACCGCAGGCCGGGACGGTGAAAACGGGTACGGGCCTCGAAGTTGGCTACTTCGACCAGCTGCGGCAGGCGCTAGACCCCGAGAAGTCGGTGGCTTACAACGTCGGCGAGGGACGCACCTATATCAAGCTCAATGGCAAGGACCGTCACATCGTCGGCTATCTCACGGGATTCCTTTTCAGTCCCAAGCGAGCGATGACGCCGGTCAAGTCTTTGTCGGGTGGCGAGCGCAATCGGGTCATCCTGGCGAAGTTGTTTACCCGGCCCGCCAACCTGCTGGTTCTCGATGAGCCAACCAACGATCTCGATATCGAGACGCTCGAAGTCCTCGAGCAAAAACTCTGCGAATTCACCGGAACGTTAATCGTCGTCAGCCATGACCGGGAGTTCCTCGACAACGTCGTTACCAGCACCGTGGTATTCGAACAGGACGGCAAAGTGCAGGAGTACGCCGGCGGCTACAGCGACTGGTTGCGACGCGGCCACGAACTGGCGGTAACCGACAATCCTTACGAAGTCGAACGCAGGAAACGCGAAGCGCTCGAGCGCCGCAAAGACAGGAAAGCGACGAAACTCAGCTACAAGGACCAGCGCGAACTCGACGGCCTGCCGGCGGAGATCGAACGGATCGAGGCGGAGATCGCGGCCTTGCAGGCGACGATCGCAACACCCGACTTCTATGCACAGGATGCAGAGATCGTGCAGCACGAGCTACACCGTCTCAGCGAAAGTGAAAAGCGCCTTGAACAGCGAATCGAGCGATGGGGTGAGCTCGAAACGCTGCAGGACTCCTTCCTAAAGTAGCTCGAACAGCAACGCGACGCAGGCGATCCAGCCCGTGACGAATGCCAGCGTGCGTACCCACGGGATGCCCAGCGTGTAGGCAACGACATGCACGAGGCGGGCCCAGAAATACACCTGGCAGACGAGCACGGTCGTCGGGTTGCTGATGCCCGCGACATGAGCGACCAGAACCAGTGTCGCGAATACGACCAGGTTCTCAACGGCATTGTAGTGCGCCGCTTTCATGCGGTTGGCCCAGGCGGCCATGGGTTTCGGATTTTCCGGGTAGCCCACGGCATCGACGAGACCGCGGACCATGATCACATTCAGGACATACGGCACCCACATTACGGCTGACAGGGCAACCACCCAGACAAGACTGGTAAGTTCAGGGGTCATTATTTACTCCTCGTTGCTTTTCTTGATCAGGAAGAAACACTTGTCGGGCATGGGCGCATCGTCCGGGTAGTCCACGACGACGAATCCCAGCGAGCGGTAGCACTGGTAGGCAGGCAGATTATCGCGGTAGACGAACAGCGAGTACTCAGCGTAGTCATGCGAGGCGGCCAGTTCCGCGATGATCATGCTGACCAGTTGTCTGCCTGCTCCGCGGCGCCTCAGCGCGGGGTTCACGACCAGGCGCGCCAGGTGCCCTCGGCCGTCCCGCTCGTAGGACTGGCCGAACGCCGCAAGCCTGCCGTCGGCCGCCCGCAAGACGTAGGAAGTCATGAGGTCGATACGGCAGTCCTCGCGGAAAGTCCGACCCGTGAACGGGTAACGGAAATTCGGTCCGCTCCAGGTGTCTACCGCAGCGGCATCCTGGAACCAGGCCATTATTTCATCGAAGTCAGCGTCGGCCGCGAGCGCCAGGGACCAGCCACCGTCCTGTCGCGGCCACGCGCTCACTCGCGGTTCGCGGGCAGCGCGAAGTGCAGCACGATATAGCCCATTATCCCGGACAACAATGAACCGAGAATGATGCCGAGTCGTTCATCGAATACCATGCCAGGATCGATGACCGTGTTCTCGAAGGCGAGCGAACCGACAAACAGGCTCATCGTGAAACCGACGCCGCACAGTATCGACACGCCATACAGACCGCCCCAGTTGGCGCCGTCCGGCAGTCGCGCAAGACCCAGCTTGATGGCGATGAGACAGAACAGGAAGATGCCGACCTGCTTGCCGACAAACAGCCCGGCAGCGATACCCATGGGAACCGGGTGCAGGAGATTGTCGATGCTGACGCCGCCGAGGTCGATGCCGGCGTTGACGAACGCAAACAACGGCAGCACACCCAGCGCAACAACCTGGTGCAGGTCGTGCTCGAGTTCGAGTAGAGGCGAATGGCCCTTGTTGTCCGGATCGCGCATCGGGATAAATGCAGCCAGCGCAACGCCGGCGAGGGTCGCGTGTACGCCGGACTTGAGCACGGCAATCCACATGATGATACCGACGAGGACATACGAAGAAACGCTCATGACGCTGCGCCGATTCAGGACCGTTAACGCGGCCAGGCAGGCCCCCGCTACCGCGAGGGCTGCCGTCGACAGCTCAGCGGAATAGAAGATCGCGATGATAACAATGGCACCGAGGTCGTCGAAGATCGCCAGCGAGACCAGGAACACCTTGAGCGAAATGGGCACGCGCGACCCCAACAGTGTCAGGATGCCGAGCGCAAACGCTATGTCGGTCGCAGCCGGAATTGCCCAGCCCTGCATCGCAACAGGATCGCCGTGATTCAGGAACACGAACACGCCGACCGGCACAACCATGCCCCCGACGGCCCCGAGAGCAGGCAGCAAGACGTTTGCCGGCCGCGATAATTCGCCCTCGAGGAACTCGCGTTTCAGTTCGAGACCGACGAGGAAGAAGAAGATCGCCATGAGACCGTCGTTGACCCAGAGGAACAACGGTTTTGCTATCTGCAGGCCGCCGACCCGAACCTCAACGGGCGTGTCGATAAAATAGGCGTAGAGACCGGCCGCGCCCGTATTCGCCGCGAGCATTGCAAGCGCTGCGGCCGCCATGAGGACGATGCCACCCGCCGACTCCAGGCGGAGAAAGTTCTTTATTGTTGCCTGCATGGGTCCTCAGTCGCCCGGCATGGTCTCTGCAAAGTAGCGGTCAAACGCCCGATGCACCGTCTCGGGCGAAATTCCGACCGCCTCCATCGCTTTGCTGAACTGCTCCATCTCTGCGACATGTCGGGTGCCATCGGCGGCAACAACCTTGAGTCCCATGAGGGCAATATCCTCCTTGTCGCCATCCGACAGGGTCGGGCCGAGGTCAGCTAACAATGTGGTCAGCGTTGGCTTGTCCGTCAGTTCGGACATCGCCGTGGTGATCAGCTCCAGGGACTCGGGCCCCTGCAAATGAAAGTGTTTCTCGATGAGTTCGATCATTTTTGCGGCCTCCTCGGGTTCGATACTGCCGCTGCCGCGGGCGACAAACACCAGTAACGCCGCAACCAGGAACTGCGAGTCGTAGGATCTCGTTCCCGCCTCGGTCTCAACGATCAGCTTCGTGCCTTCGAGACGGGAACTCAGTATTTCTGTCGTCATTCGATTCACCAGGTCTCGTAGTTCTTGCGCATGTACTTGACGGAGCCGTCAATGAGCTGCTGGAGTACGTCCTCATCCACATCGGAGAGTCGCTTGATGTACAGGCATGACTTGCCGGTCTTGTACTTGCCCAGCCTGGCCATGAGCGAATCATAACGCTCGAAGCCGGCCAGGATATAAACGGTGAGTGCCTGCTTGCGTGGCGAAAAACCCGTAATCATGAAATCGCCCTCACGGCCGCTCTCGTACTTGTAGTGGTAGGTTCCGTAGCCCACGATGCTGGGCCCCCACATCTGCGCGCGTTTCCCTGTCGCCTTGCGCATCATTGCCGCGACCTTGCGAGCATCGGCGCGCTTCTCCTTGTCATCGATCGCATTGATGAACTCGGTTACGCTCGCCTTTGTCGCTTTCGTCTTGTTCTCTGCCATCGCCTCACTCTCCTAGTTAGAGGTACCGAACAAACGATCTCCGGCGTCGCCCAGGCCCGGAACGATATACTTCCTCTCGTTAAGGTGATCGTCGATTGCCGCTGCATATATCTTCACGTCCGGGTGAGCCGCCTCGACGAGTTCAATACCCTCGGGGCAGGTCACGATACAGATGACGACGATATGCTCCGCGCCGCTGCTCTTGAGAAGGTCCAGTGCAGCCACGGTCGAGCCGCCTGTCGCCAGCATCGGGTCGATGACAATACAGGTGCCGCCCTTGATCTGACCCGGAAAGCGTTCGTAGTAGGTTACCGGCTTCTTCGTTTCTTCGTCCCGGTACAAGCCGACGAAGCCGACGCGGGCAGTCGGCACCAGCTCGAGAATCCCTTCGAGCATACCGACACCGGCACGCAGTATCGGTACAACCACGATGTCTGTGTCGATCTTGCGGCACTTCGCCTCGGCCACGGGCGTCTGGACAATCACCTCTTTCGTCTTGATGTTCTTGAGCGCCTCGTAGCACACGAACTTGGTGATCTCGGTCGCAAGTTCGCGAAAGCGTTTATGCCCGGTGTCCGTCGCACGAATGATGCCCAGTTTGTGCTGTACGCAGGGATGATCAATCTGTATGGCCATGCAGGTACTCCGTTACTCTGTCGTTTCCGACCAAATGGCGAACTCAGTGCCGACAGGGTCAACGAAGTGGAAACGACGACCTCCCGGAAACGGAAATATCGCCTGGCTGATCGTGCCGCCAAGCTCCTGTACACGCGCAACATCGCGCTCCAGGTCATCGCTATAGAAAACCAGTAGCACTCCGGTTGCAGGCGCGGGCTTATCCGCCTTGCGGATTCCACCGTCGAGCCGCCCATCGCTGAAACTGAAGTATTCGTCACCCCACTCCTGGAACTCCCAGCCAAACATGCTTTGGAAAAACGCTCGAGCTTTCGGCAGATCCGTCACGGGAATCTCTACATAGTCAATTCGGTTCTCGGGTCTCAATGACATCTCCCTGGATCTCAGGCGCTTTTTAGTCGTAGTAGCGGGCGCTCGGCAACGAGGGACACGGTACCAAATTCGCCACTGATTGCGTATCGGCCATCATCGAGCACGACCAGGTCGCGGATCGCTCCATGTCCTAATTTTCCTGCAATTTCAGTCACTTCGCCGCCAGTAACGTCCGCCGATTGCAGCTCGTCGCAATACGCGAACTCGATCGTCGCGGGCCGAATGCACACCTTCTCGGCGGGCCGTGGCGTTTCGTAGAAAGGATGCTCGGGCTCGAGGAAGAGATCGACATCGATGATGAGTGCCTCACCCTCCACATGCCACGACAGTACGAAGGACCGCGTCAAATCGACGTCGGCAAACTCGCGCAACTGCCGCCAGCTGACTGTCGCCGCGTCGTCACTCATGAGTCACTTCTCCCGGACGGGCTCCGCGGCATTGATCGTGCCCTCGCCCGGCGTGATGAACATCATGACCGAATGCTTGCGTACGCGAGCCGTGTGCCAGGTGTCCCGCGGCACGATGACGAAGGTCCCCGGTTCAGTCATGCGTACCGTCTCGTCGCCGCCGTCCTTCGCGAGGACGAGGTCGACATCGCCCGACACCAGGATGACAAATTCATCGCCCGCCGGATGGACTTCCCACGTAGGCCAGTCGTCGTCGAACGCGTAACTCGATATCAGGAGGTGGCCGGCGAATTCCTTGTATTCCTCGTCGAGCCGCGCATAGAGCTCCGGGGTCACCTCGACGGTATCGGCCCTGAACTTGTCGTCCAATACGACGAAGTTGGATGCGAGCCTCAATGCCTGTCCCATGGTGCCTCCTAACCGAACGTGTTGGCCACCCAAACGCCGATGTAGTGCGAAAATACGAGTACCAGTATGGCGATACCAACATGCTCGCCGATGATCGCCAGCGGGGACTCATCCTGTGACTTCGCAAGAAAATAGCTCAACACCACAATGACCAGAAGCCCCCAGATGACCGATGCGATGACGGCCGGGCCGAGAGGAAGCAGCAACAGTGGAATCGCAAAACTGATCGAGAATACGAACTTCGTCAGGAACGTAACGATCGTCGCCGCCCACACGTGCTTGTGATCGGTCTCCGGATTGGCCTCTTCCGCCAGGTGAATACCGAGCGCATCCGACATCGCATCGGCCACGGCAATAACCAGGATGCCGCCCAGCACCGCGGTGATCGACCGGGTGCCGGAATTCAGGCCGACGATCAGCCCGATCGTCGTGATAACGCCCGATGTGGCGCCGAAGAACAAGCCGGTGCGGGCTCCGTCGCCCTTGAATATCTCCATACTACTGCTGTCCCAACGCCTTGCTGTAGAGGCAGATCGCCTCGTCGTCCCCGGGCATTGTAATCATTTCGACAAACTCCAGGCCCAGCTTTTTTATCAGCCCCACGGAGGGGGCATTGTCCGGTGAGACGATCGCCGTCAGTTCCTCGAGATGCAGGTCGTCGCGCGCGTGTGCCAGGACAGCAAAGGAGGCTTCGCCTGCGTAGCCCTGGCCGCAGAATTCCGGCAGAACGCCGAAGCCAATGTCGGGATGTTCCAGGTTGTCGCGCTTGAACAAGCCGCAGATCCCCATCCTGACGCCATCGCTCTTGCGCACCATGGCGTAGGGACCGAAACCGTGGTCGGCATACAGTTTCAGCGCGCCGGCGCGCATCGCTTCCTCCGCCTCCGCAATGGTCCGCACACCTCGATCCCCGACATTCCTGATGAACGCGGGGTCGTTCCACACGGCGAGGAGAAGGTCGGCATCATCGAGGGTAACGCGACGCAGGATGAGTCGGTCCGTTTCGAGCTGCCATTCGGCCATCAGTGCCACGCCCCGAGTATGAGCCCGTAGAGAACGAACTGGGTTGTGTGATAACCGCCGTCGATCAACCAGGCAACGATCGGGCGATTCGCGAACTGGTAATTGATCCCGAAACTCATCGCCACGAAACCGGCACCCACGAGGAGCCCGGCTTTCCAGGCCTCGGACAATACCGGGGACGGCCCGAGCAGCATGGCGAACACGAAGGCGGCAACCAACGCGAACACGAAGCTCAGGCCGAAGACCCTGGCTGGATGCCCGTTGTCCTGGTCGCTGCGCCCCATGGCCTTGTTCCACGGTTTCAGAAACAGGGCCGGGGAATACCAAAGCCCGCCCAGGACGAAGCTCGAGGCAGCCGCGGCAAGCACGGCCAAAAAGTTGATACTCATTATTACCCCCTCCTGATCCAGCAGGAATACAGGAACTGCTGCGCTGCGCCCAATGGTGTCTCGTGGTCTACGAGTTCATGGGATTGCAGCTCGAACCCGGGGCCCAGCAGTTCCTCCAACAAGCGGACATTGTAGCGGCGGATTTCGAGGCCGCTGCACCTGAGCGGACCGTCGGGACCGAACGTCGCGATAACCGCGTAGCCGCCCGGGGCGAGCGCTTTTCTGAGCACCTCGACGTACCGTGTCCGGTCCGCCGGCTCCGTGAGGAAATGCAGCACCGCCCGATCATGCCAGAGCCGGTACGTGCGCTCCGGTTCGAACTCCGTAACGTCCATGTGCACCCAGTTGACGCGAGCTGCGCGTGCACCCAGCCTGTCTTGAGCCTGGTCGAACGCGCCCGCTGCGAGGTCGAGCACGGTCACGTCCGTGTACCCCGCATCCAGCAGGTGATCGACCAGCGTCGACGCGCCCCCACCGATATCGATGATTGCATCCTCTGTCGAAATCGAGGTGCCGCGCACAAGGCCAAGCGACTTGTCCGGCACCGCCTGGTACCAGGACACCTCGGTCGATGCCTTATTACCGTAAACGTCTTCCCAGTGAGCCCGGCGCCCGGCGGTCACTGCGACGCCTGCCTGGCCTGCTCAATAGCGCGGATGAAACCCGCCTTGTCGTGTGGCGACACGAGGACGAACTTCCTCTTGCCCAGGGATATCTTCAGCCGATCGAGAGACAGCGCAGGCGACGACAAGGGATTTCGGCTTGGCGTGATGTCCCTGATATCGGCGACGGGGACTTTCCACCGGAACGGTCCGGAGACAATGCGCAGGGTATCGCCGGATATCGTGTAGTGCGTATTCCTGAAAATCGCAAACATCAACAGGATCACGACGACGGTGACCAATGCGACGAGCAGGCGAATCGGCCAGGGCGTTTCCTCGATAAGAACGGCGATCAGCGCCGCAATCAGGCCGCCGACCGTCAATACCATCACGGGTATCAGCCAGCCGTCGACCTTCGATGCAAACCGAGTCTCCATTGGCTGCACAGCCTAATCCCCAACCGGTTCGCAATCAAGGCTGCGTGTCGGGCCTAGATGCCCATCCTGACAAGCGCGTCGATGACTTCCCGCATGAAACGCTCGGCGGCCGGGTAGCGCGTGGCAAAACCTGCCTCTACTTCTTTCGCGCGTTCGATCAGTGCATTCACTTCCTCGTCGTTTTCGATGACATTGTGAATATCGGTGTCGAGATCGGCCATGAGCGTCTTGAGCTCATCGTCCATATCCGTGCTGCGGATTTCCTTCTGCAGCTGCGCCAGTAACTTCTTGATTCGTTCCTTGCTCATACCCTCAACCCAGCGTCCGAAGTGTTCTAATGCCAATCGCGTGGCGAATGTCGGCGAGATACGGTACCGACAACTCCCGGGCACGCTGCGCGCCCTTCAGCAATTCTGCCTCAACCACAGCAGGATCCGCGACCAGCCGCTCATACTCTGCCCGGGCAGGCTTGATGTGATCGTTGACGTACTCGAACAACTGCTGCTTCATCTGGCCCCAGCCGATCCCGTCCGCATATGCCTTCGCAACAGCCGCTGTTTCCTCCGGTGTCGCGAAAGCCTTGTAGATATCGAACAGCGTACTGTCAGCCGTGTCCTTGGGTTCTCCGGGCTCGAGACTGTTCGTCTTGATCTTCATGATCAGCTTGCGGAATTTCTTTTCCGGGGCGAACAGGGGGATCGTATTGTTGTAGCTCTTCGACATCTTGCGTCCATCCAGCCCCTTGAGAACTGCGGTATCTTCGCCGATAACCGCCTCTGGCAGCACGAACGTCTCGCCGTAGTTGTGGTTGAACCGTTGCGCGATGTCCCGCGCCATTTCTACATGCTGTTTCTGGTCCTGGCCGACCGGTACCTTCGTCGACTTGAACATGAGTATGTCGGCGGCCATCAGGATCGGGTAGCTGAACAGGGCCATCATGATGCCCTTGTCCGGGTCCTTGTTGCCACTCTCAACGTTGGCCTGCACCGATGCCTTGTAGGAGTGTGCGCGATTCATCAGGCCCTTGGCCGTCATACCATGCAGGATCCACGTCAGCTCCAGGATCTCCGGGATATCCGACTGCCGATAAAAATACGCATGCTCGGTGTCGAGCCCCAGCGCCATCCAAGCAGCGGCGATTTCGAGTGTCGACCTGCCGATCTTGTCCGGATCCTCGTTCTTCGCAAGCGAATGGTAGTCCGCGAGGAAATAAAAGTGTTTTGTATCGAGGTCCTTGCTGGCTTCGATACCCGGCCGGATGGCGCCGACGTAATTACCGATATGCGGCGTCCCGGTCGTAGTGATACCGGTAAGAAATATCTCCTGCGTCATTAGTAGCCTGCTGCCTGCCCGTCTTTGCGTACTTCGGAGGCGCCATAGTACACGCCCTGCTCCTTATCGAACATGATTGCCTGGTAACCACCGAAGCTGCCATTTGAGTCGCCCAGTGTATGGCCCATTTTCTCAAGCGCCTGGCGAGTGGCTTCGCTGAATCCGCTTTCGAGGTGAACGACGCCGCCGTCTGTCATGCGGGTTCCGGTCGGCTCCGATGAGCCGATATGGTTAATGCGCGCGGCATCGCCTGCCTCCTGCAGGTTCATCCCGAAGTCCACCATGTTCACGATAACCTGGGCGTGACCCTGGGGCTGCATCGCGCCACCCATGAGACCGAAACTGATCAGGGGTTCGCCGTCTTTCATGACGAAGGCCGGGATGATTGTATGAAATGGCCGCTTGCCACCTGCAACAACATTGGCGTGATTCGGATCCAGTGAAAACAGCTCCGCACGGTCTTGCAGGACAAAGCCGAGGTCTCCCGGCGTCATTCCGGAGCCCATACCGCGATAGTTGCTCTGGATAAGCGACACCATGTTGCCGTCTGCATCGGCCACGGTGAGGTACACCGTATCGCCGTCCTCGAGCTTGCGATCGCCGGCAGGCAAGGACATCGACGCACGCTCAGGCGACAGCAGCTTGCGGCGCTCGTCGGCATAGTCCTTGGAGATCAGCCAGTCGACGGGAACGTCGGCGAAATCCATGTCGGCGTAGTACTTCGCCCGATCCTCAAATGCGAGCTTCTTGGCTTCGATCAATGTGTGCAGGTATTCGGCACTGCCGAAACCCATGCCCGCGATGTCGTAGCCCTCGAGGATATTCAGGATCTGCAGCGCCGCGATGCCCTGTCCGTTCGGTGGGAGTTCGAACACGTCCCAGCCACGGTAGTTGGTTGATACAGGCGTCACCCATTCGGACGTGTGGGATGCAAGGTCGTCGTAGCTCAGCAACCCGCCCTGCTCCGCCATGTAAGCGTCTATTTTTTTCGCGATGCCGCCCTTGTAGAACTCGTCCCTGCCTTTGGTCGCGATGGCCTCGTAAGTGTTTGCAAGTCGTGGATTTCGAAACATCTCGCCTTTTTTCGGCACATCGCCGTTCGGCATGAACGTCTCTGCAAATCCGGGGTAATGGCCGATTCGATCGCGATTGCTTACGAAGTAATGCGCGATAACCTCGGTGACCGGGAAGCCCTCGCGCGCGTAACGAATCGCGGGCGCCAGGATCTCCTGCATCGGCAGGTGTCCGTAGCGAGCGTGCAACTCGAACCAGCCGTCGACGGCGCCCGGCACGCTGACAGGCAGCGGTCCAAATTTGGGAATCGTGTCTATTCCGCGGCCCTGGAAATAGTCGAGCGTCATCGCCTTCGGGGCACGCCCCGACGCGTTCAGACCCGTCAGTTCCTTCTTGTCGGCATCCCAGACGATGGCGAACAGATCGCCACCGATGCCACTGCCGGTGGGCTCCGTCAGGCCGAGCATGGCGTTCGCCGCGATCGCGGCGTCGACAGCCGTACCGCCTGCTTTCAAGATGTCCAGGGCAACCTGCGTGGCGAGTGGCTGGCTCGTCGCGGCCATGCCATGCGGTGCAATGACTTCCGAGCGCGACGCGTGGGCGCGACCGGCCACGCGATCGTAGCCGGGATCAGCCGCCATGGCGGTGTTCCCGAAAGCAAAACAAGCGGCGAGACCCAGGCATACGAATCGTTTCATCCTCTGCTCCACACCCCGAAATGGGCTGCCAATAATGGCACTCGCCGAGTAGCGCGGCAACAGGGTATGATCTTCGCCATGAATACCAAATACAGCGACAAGAACCCCGATCTTGGTGCCTTGTACGGCGGTCACCTGGAAACCCTTGCGGCACGCCACAACCACGCCCTCGAGCAGGCTGGCGCAAGTCATGCGGTGATCTACTCCGGCAACCCCAGGCTCGCATTCCTGGACGACTATCATCACCCGTTCAAGGCGAACCCGCACTTCGTGAGCTGGGCCCCGCTAACCGCGCTGCCGTTTTCCTACATCGTCTATACCCCCGGGGAAACGCCGGTCCTGGTTTACTTCCAGCCTCACGACTACTGGCACGTCGTACCCGGTGCGCCGGATGGCTATTGGACCCGCCACTTCGACGTTCGCATCGTCCATTCGATCGAAGAGATCGCTGCACACCTGCCGGCAGACCGGGAGAAGTGTATCGCCATCGGTGAATTCCATGATGAGACCCTGGCATTCGGTATCGAACGCATTAACCCGAATACAGCCGTCAATATCCTGCACTACGCGCGCGGCCGAAAAACGGCTTACGAACTCGCCGTCATGCGCCTGGCGGCAGAGCGCGGCGCGCTGGGACATATTGCCGCTGAAGCCGCGTTCCACGAGGGCAAATCGGAATTCGATATCCACAGGGCATACTGCAAAGCGGTCAGTCACACGGATCCCGAGCTGCCCTACAGCAATATCATTGCGCTGAACGAGCATGGCGCCGTCCTGCACTACACCGATCTCGACCGGGAGCCACCTGCGTCGATTCGCTCGTTCCTGATAGACGCCGGAGCCCAGGTCCACGGTTACGCATCCGACATTACGCGTACCTATGCCAACGGCGATCAGCGCTTCCAGGATCTCATCGAGCGCATGAATACGATGGAACTCGCCATCATCGACAAGGTGAAGGCGGGGGTCGACTACCGTGACCTGCACGTGGAAACGCACAAGATGGTTGCCGAGGTGCTGGTCGACGCGGAACTGGCTGCGGGAGACCCGGACACCTTGCTGGAGACCGGCGTTACGTCGGCCTTCTTTCCGCATGGCCTCGGCCACCTTCTCGGCATCCAGGTTCACGATGTCGGTGGCCACCAGGAAAACGAGTCGGGGAACGTTATTGACCCGCCCAGCGGTCACCCTTACCTGCGCCTGACACGCGTGCTTGAAGAAGACATGGTCCTGACGATCGAGCCCGGCCTGTATGTCATCGACATGCTGCTGCAGAACCTGCGCGGTACGCCCGCCCAGACTCACGTCAACTGGGACACCGTGGAGTGGCTACGCCCCTTTGGCGGCATCCGCATCGAAGACGACATCCGCGTCCTGGCTGATGGCAGCGAAAACCTGACTCGCGACGCGTTCGCCCGCGCGTCATAACGGTGCGTGGCACGGCCTGAATGACCGACTTCGGTGCAGTCTGCACCGCGCTCGCACCGACATTCAGTGACTTGCCCCACATCGCCGTTGGCACACTTTATGCATTTCAATGTGCATGGCATCGTGGAATCGAAACGTGTCGATGCGCGCATTGCGCGCGTTTTGTGCCGCTGCCCAACGCGAGAGCTTTCGCGTCGCTGCAGAGGACCTGTTCCTTACGGCATCCGCGGTAAGTCACCAGGTCAGGCAACTCGAAAGTGCACTCGGTGTGCAACTGTTTGCGAGGACGCCCAGGTCCCTGCGGATTACGGAGGAAGGCAAGGCCCTCCTCGATGACCTGAGACCGGTCTTGTTCGAATTGGATGAGGTCGTTGAGCGCCACAGCGAAAGTGCCGGCAATACGGTTCTGAGACTCTCTGTGCAACCGTTCTTCGCGAGCGAATTGCTCGTACCGAAGCTGTCCGAATTCGTCGCGCACAATCCCGACATCTCCATCACGGTCGACACAACCGATGTCGAGGCCGATCGTCACGACAGGACAGCGGATGTATCTGTCAGGCTCTTCTCATCACCGCCGGAAGGTCTGGCAAGCGACCGCCTGTTCTCCCTGCGCCTGATCCCCGTTGGCACACCGGCGTTCTACGACAGCATCGACGTTGTCGCAGGACGCATCCGCAGTGACTTTCCGATCATCATGCACGACTCACGCCCCAAGGCGTGGCAACGCTGGCAGAAGACCTCGGGCATTAGTTTGCCGCGTAACCCGACGGTGATCCGGCTGAACTCCATGATCTCGGTGGCACGGGCTGCGGAGCAAGGCCTGGGGGCTGCGCTCGTACCTGCGCAATTGTGCAGCGCAAGCATCCGGTCCGGCGCCCTTGTCCAGCTGTTCGACCAGGAACTGGAGTCCAAGGAGGCCTACTACATCATTTGTTCCGATGAAGCACCGGGCAAGCAACACATGCGAACGTTTCGCGACTGGGTATTACAGGAGTTCGCACTTGACTGATGATTTTAATTTGTCGCGATACAGAAATTACTTCGTTTGTCATGCGCAGTGGCAGGTCCTACATTTGCGGCCAACATCTACGTTACAAGATCCGCTTACGCTTGGAGGCAAGTAAATGAAACCTGAAACCGTTGGACTCACACGAGTATTTGTAATTGTGGCAGGACTGTTCGCTGCGCTATCGGCACAGGCTGACGGGCAACCCCCGCAGGGATTCGTCATGACTGTCTACTCGGATGCCGCGCAAGGCGACAAGATTCTCGGCGGGTCTACTGCCGAGGCGATCGAGAAACTATCGGCGAAACAAGGTGCCCGTTCGAAATACCTTCAGGCCCAGGTCAACCTTTGTGTCGCCTATGCACAAACCAAACAGCTTGATTTGGCCGTCGAGGCCTGCGATTCGGCCATTGAATCGTCGGCAAAGGAGGCCAGACGAATAGAGCGTGCGAAACGGTTCGGAAGAGACTCTGAGCGTGTCGCCAACACCGGCCGTGCTATCGCCCTGTCCAACCGCGGTGTCCTGCATGCGCTGGCCGGCGAGCGCCAGCGCGCCGAACAGATGTTTGAGATGGCCGTAGCGCTTCAGTCGAATGAAGCATCGGCTCTCGCCAACCTCGCCGTCCTTGAGCGCCGAGCCTTGGCAACCGGCTCCTGACGACAACAGGAAAACAGGCGGCGCCTTACTCCCCCAAGACGCTGTTGTTTGACGACGGCCTGCCCTCTCCCCGGGTGGGCCGTCTTTTTATTGGCCGGCGTTGTTCTTCGCGCGCTCAGCCAGGAGCCGCGCTTTTACGCGGGCGCCCTTCTTCAGGAGCACGGGCTTTAGCCACTTGCGCAACCAGGGCATCAGGTAGGCCGCGGTCGTGAGGATGCCGCTCGACGTCGGCATGGACTGCTCGGCGATATTGTTGCCGCAGAGGTCGAGAATGACCTGCCCGACCTCTTCGGCCGAACTCATGGGCTGCGAGAAGACGATGTCGTCGACCTCCTCGATACGCTCCATAATGAATCCCGTATCGACGGGGCCCGGTGAAACCACCGCGACCTTGATACCGGTACCTTCCAGCTCTTGCCGCAGTGCCAGCGAGAATATTCGCAGTCCGAACTTGCTGCACGAATAGGTGGTCGCGCCGGCGCTGGCCAGCCGACCGTGTAGCGAGGCGACATTGATGATCGCTCCACCGCCGGCTTCTTCCATGTACGGCAGCGCAAGCCTGGTCAGGACGATGGGCGCCTTGAGATTGACGTCGACGATCCGACCCAGATCGTCGGCCGCTACGTCGCGGACATCGCCACGAGCATGAAAGCCGGCGTTGTTGACGAGAATGTCCACGCGCCCGAACTCGAAGTCGGCCTTCTTGAAGAGATCGACGCAGGCATCACCGTCGGTGACGTCCATCGGAAAGATCTCGACCCGGGTCTTGTCCCGCAGTTCTGCCGCAACTGACTCGAGACTCTTTTTGCTGCGTGCAACGAGCAACAGGTTAGCGCCCGCGTCCGCGAACAACCGGGCTGTCGCCGCACCGATACCTTCCGAGCCGCCGGTGATGACGACCGTCTTGTCTTTGAAAATCATCCGGGGATTGTAGCC
>CBDUMZ010000047.1:0-18658 GCA_965368465.1 uncultured Chromatiales bacterium | reverse complement strand
GGTACAAGCTGATTACGTCGTTCGCTACGCGTCGGGCAGAGAGCACTGAATAAACCGCGATCGATCGGTGCCGCACCACTTTATCTACAAGATGATCGAAGCGCTCCTTCGACCCGGCAATCGCTTGTCGCGCAAATACCCCGGGCCGCAAACAATGCGTAGCGCAGAAACGGAACATTCGCGGGGCGGAAGTCTCTCTTGTTTTGGTTTACCGCAGGTTGTTCGCTACAATTCGCGACTCGCCTGGCCAGTCGGATAAGAAGAAGATGCACCGCTCCGAACAACGTATCCCCAAGCTGCGGACTCGTGGCAGAGAAAACCGGCGCCGCTTGCTGGCCGAGGCGGAACGACTGCTGCTCGAAAGCGACGGCAGCCCCTTGAGGTTCAGCGATGTCTTCGAGGCGGCCGGCGTGTCGCGCGGATCGGCCTACCGGATTTACATTGGGGTTGACGATCTCCTGCAGGACCTCGCGGCCGAATGGATCAATAACCTGGCTGACTACCTGATGTCCGTTCAGCCGGAGACGCACCCCGAGAGTTGGGCAGAGTTGTCCGACGTGATCGTGCGGCGCGGTGCGGAGTACTGGGCTTCGACGGCAGACACGCTGCGGGTGTTGCCGCGAATTCGGTCCAACGTGCCGGCCAGTTACAGGGATGCCGTGCGCACGATGAGTGATTGCCTGGCAGTGCTGTTCAATCGATATTTCGTGGTTCCGGATGTGCCGGGCTGGCTGTCAAAGCTGGCGTTCTTCACTGAGATCTGCGATATCACGTTTGCCGATGCGGTCAGACGTGACGGCTACGTCAGTGAGGAGCGGCGCACAGAGGCCGAGGTCTTGTGCAGGACGTATCTTGCAATGCATCTGCCTGAGCGGCTGCCTGCGCGGGTCATTGGCTAATCCTGACCTGATTTTTTTTAAGAAATTTACGGACATCTCCTGATGCTGAAAACGTTCTTTTCGGCAGCGCTCACAGTGAGTCTGCCTGTTCTGTTCATAGCACCGCTGCCTGCACTGGCGGCGGACGAGGCACTGCCGTCCGACGAAGTGTCTGAAATTACCGTCAACGCGAAACGCGTGGCGAATACGCGCCCGGCGGGCTCTTATGCCTCACCCGCGACGCTGCTGCGCTTCGACCCGCTGACAGAATTGCAGTCCCGGGGCCTCGCAGAGGGCCAGTCGGACGTCACGGTACGTGGCGGTGTATTCGAAAACACCGGCTTCAAACTGGGCGCCGTGACGGTCATGGACCCGCAAACCGGGCACTACGTCGCCGAACTCGCCGTCGATCCCGCGTTCCTGTCGGTGCCCGCGATCTACAAGGGAATCGACAACGCCGTGGAAGGCTTCAATTCGGCGATCGCCACAGTGAGCTACGCTTATCGCCCGATCGAGCGTGGCGGCTCTGTATCGCTCGGCGGTGGCAGCGATTCACTGAGTTTCCAGTCGCTGCGATTCGCAAACGTACTTCACGAATCGCGTGCCGGCGAAACAGCATTGGCGTTGTCCGCGGCGCGCTCCAGCGGTGACGGGACCGTCGCGTTCGGCGACCACGAATTCGCCCGTTACAACCTGCAACTGCAGCATCGAACGACCGCAGCCCAATCCGACCTGGTTGTTGCCTACCAGGACAAGTTCTACGGCTGGCCGGGTGCGTACACGGGTTTTGCGAGCTTGCCCGAGATCGACGACACGCAAACAACACTGGTCGGGATCAACCACCGCCGTGTCAATGACAGCGGCTGGTGGGAACTCGGCGCTTTCTATCGCGGTCTCGAAGACGACTACGATTTTGACCGAAGGAACACCGAAACGGGCGCGCCAGGTTCGTTCGAACACGAAACGAAAGTCGCCGGCGTCGGGCTACAGGGCCGTCACGAGACCGGTCGAGTCTCCTGGCGCTACGGCGCGCAATTCACGTCCGACGAACTCGTCAGCTCCACGGATCTCACGAACGGGCAGTTCACCGAGCGTGATTACCTGACGCTAACGCTCATACCAGCGATCGTCTTCGCTCTCGACAACGGCCGCTCGCTCGAGCTTCGCAGTGGCGTGACGCTGGACTACTCCGACCGGGACGGCAGCAAGGTACTGCCGATGGCGGGTCTGTCGTGGCAGATGCCCTCGGCGGCCGGTTACACCGAGTTCCGTATCGAGTATGTCGCGACCTCGCAGCTGCCCGGCTACACGGCGCTGAACTCCAACCCGACCGGCCTGTTCGGCGGCAACCCGCTGCTCGGTCGTGAGCAGGCAAAACAGCTCTCGCTGTCGATGTCGCATGAGACGGACGCCTGGCAGGGCCGCGCCACGTTGTTCAGCCGCAACGACGACGACCTGGTGGACTGGACTTACTCCACCGGTACACCGTTCGCCCGACAGGCCAATGCAGTGGATATCGATGTCGTCGGATTCGAGGCCTTTGTAGCCCGGCAGTGGGGCTCCGTCGACCTGGCCGCTGGTTACACCTGGCTCGACAAGGACGCCGACTACGGCAATGCACAGGTTGATGCGAGCTTCTATGCTTTGAACTTCGCGCGCCATCGCATGACCCTGGCGCTGATCTACCGTTTTGCAGACCGTTTCGAACTGCGTCTAGACAACGAGTATCGCAGCCAGGAAGACAATCCGCTGCGCGCCGGCGACGACAGTACCTACCTGGCCGCCGCGTCCCTGGCCTGGAACGCCGCCGGCAGGCGCGGCTTCAGCGTCGCACTGGTAGCTGATAACCTGACCGATAGCGAGTTCCAGCCGTTTCCGGGCACGCCCGCGGCCGGCAGGCAGTTCAGCGTGAACGCGACGTATACCTGGTAGGTGCCGATGATCGATCTCTACTACTGGCCGACACCCAACGGCCGCAAGATCTCCATCATGCTCGAGGAGTGTGGCCTGGAATATGCGGTCAGGCGCGTGGATATCGGTGCGGGAGACCAGTTCGACCCGGCGTTTCTCGCGATCAGTCCGAACAACAGGATGCCGGCGATTGTCGATCATGAGACGGGCATCTCGGTGTTCGAAGGGGGAGCGATTCTCATTTACCTGGCGGAAAAGGCCGGCAGGTTGTTGCCGACCGAGAGCCGCGATCGATCTGAAGTGCTGCAGTGGCTGTTCTGGCAGGCCGGCGGACTCGGGCCCATGGCCGGGCAACTCAGCCACTTCGTGAATTACGCCGAGGGTGAGCACGCCTATGCCCGGCGACGTTATTTCAACGAGTACGATCGATTGCTGGCGGTCATGGACGTGCGTTTGCGAGACCGGGAATTCCTCGCCGGCGACTATTCCATCGCCGATATCGCCAGTTTTCCCTGGGTGATCCCCTACCGGCGGTTTGGCATCGACCTGGACAGGTTCTCGAACGTGCGACGCTGGTTCGACGCGCAGAAGTGCAGGCCCGCCGTGCAGCGCGGCGTTGATCTGGGCAAAGGGTGGCGGCGCGGCGAGGCGACCAACCCGGAGGCTCGCAAACTGATGTTCGAACAGAATTCCGAGACCGTCTTCAGGGCGGCCGGGGCGAAGGAGAAATAATTTGAAACTCTACGATTGCCAGACAGCACCGAGCCCGCGCCGCGTACGGATATTCCTGGCGGAGAAAGACCTCGACATCGACACCGTCCAGGTCGACCTGGGTAAAGGCGAGCAATTCGTCGCGGACTTCCGCGCCGTGAATCCGGACTGCGTGGTGCCGGTCCTGCAGCTTGACGACGGCACCTGCATCAGCGAAGTCGCGGCAATCTGCCAGTACATCGAAGACCTGCATCCGGAACCGCCGCTGCTGGGAACGTCGCCTGTACAACGTGCGCTGGTGAGCATGTGGAACGGCAAAGTCGAGCAGCTGGGCTTGCTGGCCATGATGGACGCATTTCGCAACTCGGCGAAAGGTCTCGCGGGTCGCGCGCTACCGGGACCGGTAGCGTATGACCAGATTCCGGAGCTCGCTGCTCGAGGCCGCAAACGCGTAGAGCACTTCTTCGGCCGCCTCAACGACCAGCTGGCGACGAATACGTTTCTCGCCGGAGACGCATTCTCAATGGCCGACATATCGGCCATGGTGTTGGTCGATTTCGCGGGCTGGGTAAAGATCGCGATTCCCGACGACGCGACACATCTCGAGCGCTGGTACACGGAGGTCGCGAAGCGCCCGAGCGCCTCTGCCTGAAGCAACGGTTCCCCGCCTGCGAATCAACCGACCCAGGTGAATCAGACGCGGGCGGGTTTCGGCAATGCGTTTCTAATTCGACGGCCCACGGACCTATAATGCACAGAGCCATGACCATAGCCAACGAATCCCAACTGACGTCGACGGTGATGATGGTTCGACCAGCCGGGTTCGAGAGCAACCCGTTAACGGCGGCGTCGAATCGCTTCCAGGGCAAGTCACGGGCGTCACCCGCAGAGCAGCACGAGGCCGCGTTACGCGAATTCGACGGGCTCGTGGCTGCGCTGCGCGAGGCCGGTATCGATGTCATCGTCTTCGACGACACGCCCGAGCCACATACGCCTGACGCAGTCTTTCCCAATAACTGGATCAGCATGCACGCCGACGGACATGTCGTGCTGTACCCGATGGAAGCCGAGAACCGGCGCACCGAGCGACGTACCGATATCGTCGAGCAACTGGGCGCCCGGTGGTCGATCACCGAAGTCATCGACCTGAGCGGCCACGAGGCCAACGGGCACTACCTCGAGGGGACCGGCAGCATGGTGCTGGATCGGGCGCATCGTGTGGCCTACGCCTGCGTTTCGAGCCGGACACACCTGGATCCGCTTGGCGACTTCGCCCAGCGGCTCGGCTACGACGTGGTCGCCTTCGACGCGGTCGATGGCCGCGGTGTCCCTGTCTACCATACGAACGTCCTCCTGAATGTTGGCGAAGAACTGGCCGTAATCTGCGATGTGGCGATTCCAAGAGACGACCAGCGAGAGGCCGTGCTGGGGCGGTTGCGTGAAACCGGCCATGCGATCCTGCACCTCGACCATGCGCAACTGGACGCATTTGCGGGCAATATGCTCGAGCTCCGCAATGCGAGCGGCGAGCGAGTCATCGCCATGTCGCAACAGGCATGGGAGTCGCTCGATGCAGAACAGCGGGACACGATCAATGCGAATGGCCGGGTCGTGACGGCGCCTATCGACACGATCGAAGCATCGGCAGGCGGCAGCGTGCGGTGTATGCTGGCAGAAGTCCACCTGCCTGCCCAAGGAGCAAGCCGGTAGTGAATGACACGAGCAGCACGTCCCACCAATACGTCATCTGGCCGAAAGACCCGTCAGCGCACCTGTTCGAAGTACGCCTGACCGTTGCCGCGCCCGACCCCGACGGGCAGATCTTTGCCATGCCCGCCTGGATACCCGGCAGCTACATGATTCGCGACTACGCGAAACATGTTGTCACGGCGCGCGCCGAATCCGATGGCCGCGACGTCGCTCTGGCGAAGCTCGACAAGAGCCGGTGGCAGGCGGCTGGCACCGACCGGGAGCTCACGCTCGTGCTGGAGATCTTTGCGCACGATGAAAGCGTGCGCGGCGCCCATCTCGACCAGACGCATGCCTTCTTTAACGGAACCTGCATGTTCCCGGCCGTTGTGGGCCAGGAACACGCGGCGTGCGAACTCGAAATAAGGGCGCCGGAAAAACCTGTGGGCAAGCACTGGCGCGTCGCCACGTCCATGTGCAGGAAAGGCGCTGAGCAGTACGGTTTCGGGACATACCGGGCAGACGATTACGCCGAACTCATCGATCATCCGGTCGAGATCGGGGAGCTCTCGATCGGCGAGTTCGATGTCTGCGGGATTCCCCACGCCATCGCGATTCGCGGCAATACACGCGTGGACATGGCGCGCCTGTGTCACGATCTGCAGACGATTTGCGAGCATCACATGTCGTTCCTCGGCGCGCCACGAGATCTCGATCGATACGTGTTTCTCCTCAATGCGCCGGGCAGTGGCTACGGCGGGCTGGAGCATCGCTGGTCGTCGGCACTGATATGCGGCCGCGATAACCTGCCGGCACGGGGGGATGAAGGCGTGTCCGAAGAGTACCGCAAGTTTCTCGGCCTCGTGAGCCACGAGTACTTCCATCTCTGGAACGTCAAGCGCATGAAGCCGGCGGCGTTTACGCCGTATGACCTGTCGCAGGAAACGCATACGAACCTGCTGTGGGTATTCGAGGGCGTGACATCCTACTACGACGACCTTGGGCTTGTACGTAGCGGTCTCATTGACACGAATAGCTACCTCGAGCTGCTGGGACAAATGATCACGCGCGTCATTCGCAGCAGCGGACGCCGGAAGCAAAGCGTTGCGGAATCGAGTTTCGATGCGTGGACGAAGTTTTACAAGCAGGACGCCAATGCCAGCAACGCTATCGTCAGTTACTACGCCAAGGGTGCACTGATCGCGCTGTCGCTGGACCTCAAACTGCGTTCGGAAACCGATGGCCGTGTGTCGCTGGATGACGTGATGAAAGCCGCGTGGCAGCGCTGGGGCGAAACCGGCGAGGGCATGCCGGAAGACGGGTTCGAGGCGCTGTGCGCCGAGGTGTCCGGGCTGGATCTGGAGGACTTCTTTGCCGCAACCGTGCACGGAACCGGTGAACTCCCTGTCGAGGCCCTGCTCCAGACTCAGGGTATCGACTATCACCTGCGGCGATCGGGGGGCGCCAAGGACCTGGGCGGTAAGGCGCAGGACGATGGCAGTCTGCCGACGGTATGGCTGGGTGCGACACTCGGCAGTCTCAATGGCAAGTCCATTTTCAGCGTCGTTCACAATGGCGGCCCGGCAGAACTTGCAGGCATATCGCCGGGTGACGAGCTCGTCGCACTGGATGGGCTCCGCATCAACACGAACGGCGGCGAAGCGCGAACCAGGCGCTATCATCCCGGCGACAAATCGGACGTAACGGTGTTTCGCGGCGACGAGCTGATCACGCTCCGGCTCAAGTGGGCGGAAGCGCCCGCAAACACGTGTTACCTGCAGCAGGGCGGCGATGTCGAAAGCGAGATCGTCGACCGGCGCAAGGCATGGCTGGGCCAGTAGCCCCCGGGATCGTCGTTCAAAGCAGGTGCAGGGCCTGTGCCATCAGCCTGATGTCAAAACGTTCCTGCAGGGGCTGAACCTCGCCGTCCAGGTGCGAGGCAATGGGCTCGCTGCATTCGACAACGAGCGCGGTTACCGGTTCATGAACGATCTCCGGCTCCCGCATGTGCGTTCCCCTGATGAGCTTGGGCAGCAAGGAAAGGATCTTCGACCGGGAGACCGGCGCCGCAATGAGCAGATCGAAGATGCCGTCGTCATTGCGCGCGTCCGGCGCAATGTGAAACATGCCGCCTATAAAGGGCCCATTGGCAATATTGGCCAGCGTTATCGGCCCGTCCCAGAGCGTCTCCTCTCCCGTGATGCGCATGTGCGGCGTCGCGATGCCATCCACCATGCAGCGAAAGATGGCCAACAGGTACACCAGGTCGCCGATAGGCATTCGATAAGCGCGCGCGATTTGCGTGACTGTCGCATCGAAGCCGATGCCGGCGCCATTGGCGAAATAGCGGTCGTTGACCTGGCCGATATCCACCCTGCGGCCCGGATCGTTGGCGGCTATGCGGTCCGCCAGCAATGACGTTGCGTGTTCCCAGTCGAGGGGAATGCCGCAGGCCTTGGCGAAATCATTGCCGGTGCCCGTGGGAATCACGCCAAGCGCGGCGTCGCCCCTGGCGCGCATGATGCCGTTGGCGGCCTCGTGGACGCTGCCGTCACCCCCTGCGACGACGAGGCGACGGGCGCCCTTGCTGACGTGCTCCGCTACTTGCGCTTCGAGGTCACCGACGTCGCGGCTGAGGTGAACCTCGACCGCGTAGCCAGGCCTGCTCAGCAAGTCACGAATGCGCGGCTCACGCCTGCCTGCCCGACCCCGACCGGCGGCGGGGTTGAGGAACAGGTGGACGGTCTCGGTTGTCATTGGCCGATGCTACAATGCCGCAGTCTCTTCTCGCAAAACGGCACGCGCATGCTGGAGCTCGGCAGCAAGTTTCTTATCAGCTATTTCACAGGCTCGTTGATGGGCGCAATGATCGTCGGCAAGTTGCGAGGCGGTGTCGACATTCGCAACATGGGTAGCGGCAACGCCGGCGGAACGAATGCCTTGCGCACACAAGGCGTCCTGTTTGCACTGGGTGTGGTTATCGTCGATGTCGGCAAGGGTATTATCGGGGCCGGCGTGGTGCCGGGCCTGAACCTTCCTTTCGTGCCGACGGATCCCGAGATATCGCGCACCTGGCTCACGCTGGCCTGCGCGGCGGCCGCGGTTTTCGGCCACGTCTGGCCCGTCTACCACGGCTTCAAGGGCGGCAAAGGCGCGGCGACGCTCGTGGGAACGCTCGTGATACTGGCGCCCAAGCTGATCATCGGCGTACTCCTGGTCTGGGGCTGGGTCGTCGTGATGACGGGCTACGTCGGGCTCGCAACGATGACGGCGGCATCCGCGCTGCCGGTCTGGATAGGTCTCAAGCACTTGCCGGACAACCAGCCGTTGTTCATCTACCTGACCGTCATGGCCTTGTTCATCATTTACTGGCATCGCTCCAACCTGCAGCGCATGCGCGATGGCGTGGAGCATCGCAATGTCAGGCTCATGCTGTTCAAGTCCCGGAAGTCGACGGATAGCGATGACCAGGCTTGACGCCGACGCGATACGGCAGGCCCTGGGCGACGTCGCTATCGCTCGGCTGGACGCGCTCGAGGTGCTGCCGGAGATTGGATCGACCAATACCTACCTGATGCAACAGCCGGGCCCGGCTGCGGGGCGGGTACATGTCGTCGTCACCGACAATCAGACGATGGGTCGCGGCCGCCACGGCCGTACCTGGCAGTCACCGCCGGGATCCGGCTTGTGCCTGTCCGTTGCCTACACGTTTGCCAGGCAGCCGGAAAACCTGCCGGCACTGACGTTGGCTCTCGGCCTCGGCGTCATCGACGCCCTGGAGAGCCTTGGCGTCCATGGTGTACAACTGAAGTGGCCCAATGACCTGGTCGCTGACGACGGCAAGCTTGGTGGCATTCTGACCGAAACCCAGCCGCGGCGGTCCGGGGAAATCACGGTCGTCACGGGCGTTGGTCTCAACGTCGACCTTGGTGACGCGCTGGAATTCGGCAGTGAGACCGACTGGGCACGGCGTGTTGCCGATATCGCCGGGTATGCCGGAGAGACACCCCCTCCCGATCGTCTTGCCGCTCGACTGGTCGAGAGCCTCGTTGCGGCATTCCTGGAGTTCGAGATCGGCGGTTTCGGGCGTTTCGCGCACAAATGGTCCGGGCGGGACTGGCTGTTGGGCCGCGAGGTAACGATTGATACCGCGCAACGCCAGGTAACGGGTGTCGGCGCGGGGGTCGCCGATGACGGGGCATTGCTGGTCGACACCGGTGCCGGCGCCTGCCGTCGAATTACGTCGGGTTCCGTCGTGATGGCGGGTATCCGGGCTGCGCCCGAATGAAGACCCTGCTCCTGGATGTCGGCAATACCCGCATCAAGTGGGGCGTGTCGGAGGATGGCGAAATACGCCGTACCGGGCATATCTCGCAGCAGCGCATTCGCGACGGTGGCCTGCAGGTCCTGACGACCAAACTGCCGCGCCAGGTCGACGATGTGTTCGTCAGTAACGTGGCCGGAACCACGTTTGCGACACGCCTGTCGGGTGTGGTCGGTGCACACTGCGATCGCGACGTGCGGTTTGCGCGCAGCGAACGACGCGGCTGGGGTGTCACCAACAGCTACACGCAACCGCGGCGCATGGGTGTCGACAGGTGGGTCGCCATGGTTGGAGCATGGGCGGAAGTCCAGGGGACCTGCCTGGTCGTCGATGCGGGCACCGCGATCACGATCGATGCGATCGACGACGACGGGCAACATCTCGGTGGTCAGATCATTCCCGGTGTCGCGACCATGGCCACGGCGCTGGCGAAGGCCACGAGCGAGATCCCCGCAGTGCGCCCGGCGCCCGCGCGCAGCGATATCGATCTCGGGATGTTCGGGCGCAATACCGCGGCGGCTGTCCGGGAGGGCGCACAGAACGCCGTTGCCGGTGCCGTCGATCGGGCAATACGGACTTTGCAATCAAACGCTTATGAGCCTGTCGTCGTCTTGACCGGTGGCGACTCGTCGCGCATCCTTAACGCGCTTTGTGAAACCCCGCTGCACCGACCGCACCTCGTGCTGCAGGGCCTTGCACACATGCTGGATACTGCCCGATGAAGAACCTGTTGCTCATGCTGCTCCTCGCAAACGTCCTGTACTTCATGTGGGGAATGTTCGCAGCGGATGACCCGGAGCCGGGCGTGGCTGTCGTGGAGGAGGGCGATCTCGGTCCACCGCTCCAGGTCACGGCCGGCCAGGACAGTGCGTCGATCGCCAGTGTCGGGGCCGTCCTCGGTTCCGGTGAGCCGTCCGATCTCGAGGCCGTCGTCGGCCGTTCCTGCGTGACCATCGGCCCGTTCAAGGTGAGCGGTGATGCCGACTCCGCGGTACTCGAGTATGGCAACGAGGGAATGAGAACCGCGCTGCGCAAGGTCAGGGGCCAGATTTTCGTCGGCCATTCGGTACAGATCGAGAACGTTGCCAGCCGGAGCGACGGCCGCAACATCATCGGCAAGCTCGGCGAGCAGGGGCTCGGCGATGCGTTTATCGTGGGCAACGACGAGGACGGGTATGCGATTGCCCTCGGCATCTTCGGCAATGCCGAGAATGCCGAGAAGGTTGAGTTGCAGGCCAAAGCCGCCGGGTTCGACGTCGTTATTTCACCGATGACCCGTGATGGCGACATCTTCTTTGTCGACATCGGTTTGCCGCCCGGAAAAGGCGCCGGGGGCATCGTTGAGAAATACGGCGAGGACCTGGTCGCGCTGCGCGAAGCGGCTACCTGCCCGCAGTAATTCCGGCCCAGGCCCTTGTCAGCGGCCGGCAAAAACCTAATAATTCGCCCCCCTCAGCCGGAATAGCTCAGTTGGTAGAGCAGTTGATTTGTAATCATCAGGTCGCGGGTTCGACTCCTGCTTCCGGCACCAGACGAAAAGCAAAGGGGACAGTTACGCTGACTGGTCGAGTCAGGTCGACTGTCCCCTTGATTTTTTGCCGTTCCTCGCGAGCTATAACTCACGAAGCGCGGTAGCCACGGGGAGTCTCGCTGCCCTGATCGCCGGGAACAGGCCACCGACCACACCGATGACGAGCGCGGCCCGCATGCCCTGGCCGAGCAGCTCGGGCGTTACCGCGAAGTCGAACACGACCTGGCTGAGCCGGTGACCTTGGACGAGACGGTGGCCTGGCGTCGCGCGACGACATAGCCGGATGCGTCCAGAACGCTGCTCGCAACGGCAGCGGAGGGCGGCTGTCGTGCCGTGTCGGTTTCCACCAGCACGGCGCCGGACCCGCGCCCGAACAACAGCCACAGCAACCCGGCGACAGCGGCCACAACGACGATGACGATGATCAGCGACATCGTATTTCGCGACCCGGGTGCAGGGGCACTGCGGTCGATCTTTAGCTGGTTGATACTTGCCGAGGGGTCCGCCACGGGTTGTCCTTTTTATGCGGGCGCAACAAAGGACGCCATCTTAGCAAAAACGGTCGAAGCGCCGATGCAGGAAGCAGGCGCCTGCCGCACAGGCCGAAAAATGGAGTACGTGGTCTAATCCTGCGGGCGGTCCGGGAAGGTTTTCTCGAGCATGTATTCAGCCGCCGCGTCGACCACGTCGTCAGGCAGTTGTGCCTGGCCGCCACGGGCCGGCATCTCGAAGTAGCCCGTCTTCGCATGCTCCATCAGGACGCCTTGCCAGAGCCTGGAGCGGCTCTCCCAGTCCTGCGGCTGGCCCTCTCGCGGGGCGCCCAGCATCCCGGTTTCATGACAACCGGCGCAATGTTCGGCATAGGCCGCCTCGCCGTCCGTCATCGCCATGGGAGAGGCGTCCGGGGCCGGTGCGGCGTCATTGCCGTCGTGCGCACAGGCTGCCAGTAAAAGACTGGCGGCGATCAGGAAAGCGGGCTGTCTCATTGCGTCACCTCTGGGCTCACTATGCTGGTCTTTCACTCAGTCGCCAACAATACGCATTCCTGCCTACGATGGGTCATGAGACCATTCTACCTGCTAATGCCGGTTCTTCTGATCGGTGCGTGTGCGCGTGCCGTGATTCAGAACGATGATTTGCAGGCCTGGCGGGCTGCGGCGGCCGGGAAAGCGACCGCAGAGTGACGCCTAGTGCCCGTCTTTCAGGAACTCGCCCAGCAGCTTGAACTCATCGACGCGCCGGCTGCCCTTGCGCCAGACGAGGCCGACGGTCCGATAGCTGCGTTCGCCGAGCGGCCACAACCTGACCGACGTGTTGCGCAGCAACGCGGACTCCCGCGCCATCTCGGGAAGAAACGTTATACCGAGATCGGCGTCGACCATCTCGACCAGCGTGAGCAGGCTGCTCGCACCGAAACGACGGACCTTCTCCGTATCGCGCACGCGGCAGGCGGCCAGCGCGTGCTCGCGCAGGCAATGGCCATCCTCCAGTAGCAGGATGCTGTCAGCGTCGAGACGGTTGTAGCGATAGTTCTCGGGATCCACGCGCTTCGTATCGTCCCGGCAGGCGAGGCAAAATTCGTCCTTGAACAGCGGCATCTCCTCGACGCCCTGCATTTGCCATGGCAGCGCCATGAGCAGCAGGTCGAGTTCGCCGTCCATGAGGCGGCGATAAATGCGATCCGACTGGTCCTCGGCGAGCAGCAGTTCAAGATCCGGGTAGGTCTTGCGCAGGCGCGGCAACGCGCCCGGCAGCATGAACGGTGCGATGGTCGGGATCACGCCGAGCCGCAACTGGCCCGTCAGTGGCGCATTCCGGCCGCGTGCGATCTCGACCAGGCTCTCAACATCCCGCATGACGAGGCGCGCCTGCACCGCGACCTCCTGCCCGGTGGCCGTAATGGTGACGTTTCTATTTGTACGATCCACAAGCTGTGTGCCGAGGCTCGCCTCGAGCTCCTGGATCGCGTTGCTGAAAGCCGACTGGGACACGAAACACTGGTCCGCCGCCCGGCCGAAGTGTTCCGTCTCGGTCAGGGCAAGAAAATATTGCAGCTGTTTGAGTGTCGGTACGCGCATTATTGATAAAATCGAATAGTATATTCGAATTAAACCATTTTATTTGTTAATAGGAAACCCTCAATATAGCGTCCATCAATCACCAACAGGGAATGAACCATGTTTAAGAATCTTGAAGGCACACGAGTCCCGAACGTGACGTTTCGTACGCGCAAGGACCACGAGTGGGTCGACGTCAGCAGCGACGATATCTTCGGCGGCAAGTCCGTGGTCGTCTTTTCGCTGCCGGGCGCGTTCACGCCGACGTGTTCGTCGTCGCATGTACCGCGTTACAACCAGCTCGTTCCCAAGTTCCGGGAACAGGGTATCGACGATGTCATTTGTGTATCGGTCAACGATGCATTCGTCATGAACGAGTGGCAGCGTGCACAGAACGCCGATCGCCTGACGTTCCTGCCCGATGGCAATGGCGAGTTCTCGGACGGCATGGGCCTGCTCGTCGGCAAGGAAGATCTCGGCTTCGGTCGCCGCTCGTGGCGTTACTCGATGCTGGTTCGCGATGGCGTCATTGAGAAGATGTTCATCGAGCCCGAAGAGCCCGGCGATCCGTTCCACGTATCCGATGCGGACACGATGCTGCGTTACCTGGACCCGGAATGCGAGTTTCCGCAGGACATCGCCGTGTTCTCGCGTGAAGGGTGCCCGTTCTGCGTTCGCGCAAAGGGCTTGCTGAACGACGCCGGCATGGAATTCGAAGAGCTTGTTCTCAACAAGGACTACACGGACCGCACGTTGCGGGCCGTCTCGACGAACACGACGTATCCACAGGTATTTATCAACGGCCAGTTGATCGGGGGCTCCGACGAGCTCGCGGCCTGGCTGACACAGCGCGCAACGCGCACCGCTGCATAATCCTCCCCCTGATTATGTGTGCACGCCGGGCGGGGTAACACCCGCCCGGTTTTTTTACAGGTCCGATTATGGCTATTGCGTGGCGTGGCCCGGCGTATACTTTGCGCTATGGACACCCGCAGCATCGCCACCACCAACAACGCCATCTACGAAAGGGCGCGGCTGTCCCGCGATGCCCGCTTCGACGGGCGTTTCTTCGTTGGTGTCCGGACGACGGGGATCTACTGTCGTCCAATCTGCCCGGCGAATCCGCCGAAGCCGGAAAATGTAACGTTCTACCCGAGTGCGGCAGCGGCAAGCGAGGCCGGGTACCGTCCCTGCCTGCGTTGCAGGCCGGAGTGTGCACCGGGCACTCCCGCCTGGGCGGGCACGTCCACCACGGTGCAGAGAGGCTTGCGCCTGATTGCAGACGGCGCCCTCGATGACGGCAATGTCGAGCGGCTCGCGGACAGGCTGGGCGTCACCAGTCGTCATTTGCGCCGGCTGTTCACCCGGCATGTAGGCGCGAGCCCGTTGGCGGTGGCGCATACGCAGCGCCTGCATTTCGCGAAGCGCCTCATCGACGAGACGGCGCTGCCCATGCAGGCGATCTCGGTGGCCGCGGGCTTTGGCAGCGTGCGCCGTTTTAACGATACGTTTCGCAAGACCTACGGACGGACACCGCGTGAGCTGCGTCGCCGTCGCGAAGGCACGGTTGGCTCAGTCTCGCTCAGCGTTCAGTTGCCTTACCGGGAGCCCTACGGATGGCAGGCGTTGCTCGAATTTTTCGCCGGGCGTGCCACGCCCGGCGTCGAGCTGGTACAGGACAATCGTTACCTGCGGTCAGTCAGGCTTGGCGAGCAGCGCGGCATCATCGACATCAGCAAAGGCGCTGCGGCGCTGCGTCTCTGCGTGCACGGCATCGGTACCGAGTACCTGTTCTCGATCGTGCAGCGGGCACGGGGGATGTTCGACCTGGACGCCCCGATCGATGACATCACTGGTGTCCTGTCGCGTGACGGCAGCCTGCGCGGCTGGCTGAAATCGAATCCGGGCATCAGGGTGCCCGGTACCTGGGATGGGTTCGAACTCACCGTAAGGGCGATACTCGGACAGCAGGTTTCGGTCAAGGCGGCTACAACCTTCGCGGGCCGGATTGCCGAGCGTTACGGCGAGCAAATCAGCGTGCCGGTCGAGGGGCTGGCGAACGTACCGGACAGGCTCTTCCCGGAACCGAAGAAGCTGGTGCGTGCGAGGTTGGAGAGCCTCGGGATAATACGCAGCCGGGCACAGACTATTCGCAATGTCGCACGCGCGGCCGTCAACGGTTCATTGCGCTTTGACCTGTCCCAGGACGTGGATGAGTACCGTGCCGCGTTGCTGGCGATCAAGGGTATCGGTGACTGGACCGCCGAGTACGTCGCGATGCGAGCGCTGAAAAACCCGGATGCATTCCCGGCGTCGGACCTCGGCTTGCTGCGCGCGTTCGACACCCCGGACGGCGAGAGGCTGCGGCCTGCCGCTCTGCTGGCACGCGCCCAGGCATGGCGTCCATGGCGTGCTTATGCCGCACTCTTGATCTGGGGTTCTGAAAAAGGAAGTGGAGGCTAGTATGTACTACTGTTATCTCGACTCGCCGATCGGCGAACTATTGCTCGCGGGAGAGGAGGGTGCTCTCTCGATGATCGGTTTCCCGAAAGGCTCGATGCGTCGAGAGCCGGAAGCCGACTGGATATTCAATGAAAAGCCTCTCGCTGAGGCATGCAGGCAATTGACCGAGTACTTTGCCGGTCAACGCAAGGTATTCGACCTGCCACTCAAGCTAAGCGGTACGGAGTTCCAGGTGAGCGTGCTGGACGCGCTGCAGGAGATCCCCTACGGGCAAACGACGAGCTACGGAGAAATTGCGAGACGAATAGGCCGGCCCAAGGCGGTTCGTGCCGTGGGCGCAGCGAACGGCCGGAACCCGATCCCGATCGTCGTGCCGTGCCACCGCGTCATCGGCAGTACCGGTGATCTGACCGGCTTTGGCGGTGGGCTCGATACGAAGGAAGCGCTGCTCAGACTGGAGGCTGAGCACACACAGGACCTTCTATAGTTTTTTTCCTTCCAGGGCTTTCAACGCAGCAGAGGGTTCGATGCCGTCTTTTACCAGGCTGTCCGCCTGCAGGGTCGTGAACTTCGACTCGAGCGGGAGAATCCCGCCCCACACCGGCGCGTCAACGTCACAAGGTTCGTCCTCGGGCATCTTGTCGGAAATCTTCGCTGCCGCCGACTCAATGGCCACCGCGATGACGCCGGTCATTTTCAACTCGTTCGCGTGCGACATGCGGAGCTCGGCCCGGCGCCCCGGCATCGCATGCTCGCTGATGATATGCAGCGCACGTTTTTTCTCATCGAGGTCTTCGACAAGATGCGCGGTACCGTGCACGGTTACGGAGCGGTAGTTCATCGATGACGCAAACGCGGAGCGCGCAAACACCAGTCCGTCCAGCAGCGTGACGTTGATGCAGGTCTTGCCGGAATCCTCGAGCATGCGAACGATTCGTGCCTTGCGCGCGCCATGCAGGAACAGCGTTTCGCCGTCCCGCCCATAGAGCATGGGCACGACAACCGGCTCGCCATCCTGTACGACAGCGACATGTGCCACGAGCCCTGCATCGAGTACGCGATGCACCGTGTCCCTGTCATAGGAAGCTTTTTCGCGTAGCTGGCGGACTTTGTTCCGTTTGTTGACGTCGTATTCGTTCGACAATGTGTCTCTCCTTATAAGAACCGCGGCGCAAGATAGAGCGCAACCAGCGATACGAGAAAGATGCCGACAACGTTGAGCATCATGCCCGCCCTGACCATCTTGGGAATGGTCAGCATGCCCGAGCCGAAGACGATTGCGTTCGGCGGCGTTGCGACGGGCAGCATGAACGCGCAGCTTGCTGCGAACGTCACTGGCACGGTCAGGACAATCGGGTCGACGCCGGACTCGATGGCGATGGCGCCGACGACCGGCAGGAACGTTGCGGTCGTCGCAATATTGCTTGTCAGTTCTGTCAGAAAGATGATCATGGCGGCGGCGACAATGACGAGCACGGGCAGAGGCAGCGTGCCAACGGTCTGCAGGCTGCCGCCGAGCCATTCAGCCAGTCCTGTTCTCGAGACCGCGTTTGCGAGAGAGAGGCCACCGCCGAAAAGAATCAGGACGCTCCAGGGCAGGCGTTCCGCATAGCTCCACCGCAGGAGCATGGGGTCGGTCCTGTCGCCACTCGGCACAAGAAACAAGGCGATGGCGCCGGCCATCGCGATACCGGAATCGTCGAGTGCCGACAGGCCGGGCAACTTGACCAGCAACGGCCTGAAGATCCACGTCAGCGCCATCAGCGTGAAGACGACGGCAACCCGCTTCTCCGGCACCGTGATTGCACCAAGTTCGCTCTTGAGCTTGCGCAGGGATGCGCGCCCCTCACCCGATGTTTTGAAGTTGACCTTGAAGGCGAAGCGCGTGAGCACAACCCAGGCGAGCGGCAGCATCATGGCACTCAACGGCAGACCGACGAGCATCCAGCGCGAGAAGTCGATCTCGGTCCCGTAAGTCTCCTGCATGAAAGAAACCAGTATGCCGTTCGGCGCGGTGCCGACCAGTGTCGCCATGCCGCCGATAGTCGCGCCGTAGGCCACGCCAAGCAGCAGCGAGTACTGAAAGTTTGCTTTCGCGTCCTCGTCAAGGCCGTCCACGGAGTTATGGATGACCGCGATGATCGAAACGGCAATGGGCAGCAGCATCATCGTGGTTGACGTATTCATGACCCACATGCTGATCAGGGCGCTGGCCACCATGAAGCCGCCGACGAGCGATCGGCCGCTGCCGCCGGCATGCTGCAAGACGGTCAGGGCTATGCGCCGATGCAGGTTCCAGCGCTGCATGGCAAAGGCGACCACGAAGCCGCCCAGGAACAGGTAGATTACCTTGTTGGCGTAAGGTGCCGTGGTGTCCTGAATGCTCGCAATGTCCAGCAGTGGAAAAAGGACGATCGGGAGTAGCGCCGTGACCGCGATGGGTACCGCTTCCGTTGCCCACCAGGTGGCCATCAGTACGCCGACTGCGGCCGTCATCCAGGCGGTTGCCGCGAGGTCGTCCGGCGGCCCGGCAAGTACCATCGAGATGGCGAACAGCGGACCGAGAAACAGGCCGACCAACTGGTGTCGTGAGCGACCCTCGTGATGCATGTCTGTCAACGGATTACCCCCTGCGGTTTCGTGGTGCAGCAAGCCTACCTGTTTCGGTCAGAATCGTCCCGTTTTCGAATACACAGGCTAGATATAGTGTATTACTCGCCTTCCCATACAAGATGTAGTAGCATTCCGTGCGTACCAATCCGGTACGCACGGAGATGAGATGTAAGAAGGCAATGCGGGCAAGCCGCCATGCCGGATGCGTGAGTCAAAGGCGGGTTTTGCGTGAAACCTCTCAACACGCCACCTTGAATGACCGGAATCCTGCACCCGGTCAGTGCCATTGACGAAGCGGATTGCCAACCGGGGAATGTACAACGCCGAGTGCATGCGACAATGATGTTTCAGTCATTCGAACGCGAACTGAACCCAGCCGGATACATCTTCTGCTTACTGTGCCGCCCAGTTTCTGGGCGGCCTTTTTTATGCAGGGACGCATTTATGCCGTGGAGCACATGGATGTGCGAGAACGGCGTTA
>CBDUMZ010000046.1:0-18855 GCA_965368465.1 uncultured Chromatiales bacterium | reverse complement strand
CAGGACCAGTAGACCGTATCGACGCTGTTAACGGTGTGTTCGAATCTATGGGTCAGATCGTCATGGCTTCACGTGACGCACTTTCCCGCATGAACGTCGGTGACTTCGTCTCAGTGCAAGGGTCGGTAGTAGGGCCTGGTTGGCTGTACGCGGACGTTGTTTCGGTATCAAACACGCAGTATGTCCCGGGTGCTACGGAAGTATTTGTCACAGGAATGCTCAGCGCAGTTGACCGCGCTGCCGGCACGGCCCAGATGGGTGCGTTGACAATTGACTACACCGCCAGCCTGGGTGCAGGTGGGGCTCCGACAGATGTCGTTTGGAGCTTCGCTGGAACGCGTCCTGTATCGAATGGCGTAATGGTTTCTGATCGGACTGGCGGTTTGCGCTAGGCGGTCAGTCGAAAGAGCGAGTGCGATTTCGCTCATCGTCCGTTCTTTCGCTTAACGAAGAGAAAGCCACCCTTGGTGGCTTTTTCTTTGCCTGCGTTTCGTACAGGCAAAAAAAAGTCGGCGTCCCTGCCGACTTAGTTTCTCGTATCAACCTATGAAAGGAGATGCGAGGGTTGGAGGAGCCATCCCCGAGCGATTAGGGACGACTCGCGAGCAATACTAGGATTGCTGCCGAAATCGTGGTGTGACCAGATTCACAGTTCAATTGCGGAAATAAAAAAGGGCGCCATCTGGCGCCCCAAGCTGAACAAATTCGTCGTATTAAGTTAAGTCCGACTTACTCCGACGCAGGTTTCCGCAACCCGAGGATGTAATCGCGCAGCTTTTCGTTCTCGATCTGCTGCTTCAGGTTATCGGTGACGCTCTCAAACGGTGGTGGCGGGGACTCACGTGAATCCTCACGAAGGATCACATGCCAGCCGTATTGGGTCTGAACAGGTGCCTTGGTGAACTCTCCGTTTGCAAGTGCCTGCACCGCTGTAGAGAACTCCGGAACCATGCGGTCCGGGGAGAACCAGCCCAGGTCGCCACCCGACGGCCCCGAGGGTCCAGTCGAATTGGTCGTCGCAAGCTCGGCAAAGTCGGCACCACCCTCGAGTTCGGTAATCAAGTCCTTGGCGGCGGACTGTGTCTCAACCAGGATGTGACGCGCCTTGTATTCGGTCGGTGGGGCTAGTGTGATTTGCTCGTCATACAGCGCACGCATCTCCTCATCGGTCGCGCTGTTGCGCGAAATGAAATCGGCGGCCACTGCCTGGGCGAGCATCGCCCGGGTCTGAAGTTCAATCTGTGCCTTCAGGCGGGGGCTCTCCTTCAGTGCTTGCGCGCGCGGCTCATCGGACAACAGGTAGATGTCTGTCAGTTCTTCCCGAACAAGAGCCGCTTCCTCAGCTGTCGCCTGCTCCGCGGGCTTCTGAATGCGCGATTCCAGGTACATGTTGAAGACGTCGGGGCTGATGCTGACCGCCGCATTGTCTTGTGCCGACACGAAGCCTGAGACAGTCAAAGTGACGGCACCGACCAGGGCGGCGATACGCTTGGCGCGGGCTTCCCCGGCAGGTTTACAAAAAATCATAATGTTTCCTCATAGCGAAGTTTGCGCATGATATACGAATAAATGCGCTGAAAGGACTATTCGGCGGGCGCTTTTGCCTGAATGCGCAGAGCATGGATATCGGTCTCCATGAGCGATCCCACCGCGTCATAGACCATGCGATGACAGGCCAGCGGACGCTTCCCACTGAAGGCCTTGGACTCGATAGTCACATCAAAGTGCCCGCGCCCATCCCGGGCGCCTTCATGCCCGGCGTGCAGGTGGCTCTGGTCTTTTACGAGCAGATAGGTTGGCGCAAATGCGTCCCTCAACAGGCTTTCAATCCTGCTCACTCTGTCGCTGCTCATGGGAGAACCTTCAAATAGGGCTTCACGGTTACCTTGTCGTAGACGCCGGCTGCTACATAGGGGTCCTCATCCGCCCAGGCCCTGGCGTCTTCCAGCGAAGCAAACTCTGCGACGACCAGGCTGCCCGAGAATCCGGCGGGACCGGGATCGGGCGCATCGATCGCAGGGTGAGGGCCGGCGATCAGCAGGCGCCCTTCGTCGATGAGCGCTGTCAGGCGGGCGAGGTGGTCCGCGCGCACGGCCCGGCGCTTTGCAAGTGAGTTCTCAACGTCTTCGCTAATAATCGCGTACCACATGGTGCTACTCCGCCTCGGTGTCTTCGTCGCCGATGATGCCCGCGATCCAGAACGTCTGAGCCGCGATGAAAACAAACGTGAATGCCATCAGACCGAACACCTTGAACGTCGCCCAGGTATTCTCGGAGTAGTTGTAGGCCACGTAGATATTCAGCAATCCGGCGACAATGAAAAACAGCACCCATACGAGGTTGAGCTTCTTCCACTGCGGCGGCGTTATCTTCTCGAGGTTCATGCCTTCGACCAGGCCAAAGAACCGCTGCGCCAGGGGTTTCTCGCCGACCCAAGTACTCAACAGAAACGCGAAACCAACGGCCCAGTAGAACGCCGTCGGCTTCCAGTAAGTGAAGTAGGGGTTGCGGAAGTACAGCGTCAGACCGCCGAATGCCAGGGCAAAGACAGTCGACCACAGGTACATCTTGTCGACCGAACCACTGCGAAAACTCTTGATGGCCAGGCCGATGGGCATGGTGATCATCAGGACAACGACTGCGGCATAGATATCCTTGAGGAGCAATGTCCCCAGGAACAGCAGCAACGGGAAGAATTCGAATATCATGTTCATGGTGGCCGCGAATAATAGCCCAATGGCCGGGCTATGCGCGAGGGCGAAGCTCGCCTACAATCCGCGCGTGGCCAAATTAATAGAAATTCATCCGTCCGATCCGCAGCCCCACCGGGTCCGGAAAATCGTTGACAGGATCCGCGACGGCGCGCTCATCGCGTACCCGACGGATTCGAGTTATGCGTTTGGGTGTCGCATTGGTGACAAGAAGGCGATCGATCGAATCCACCGTATTCGCCGCACCGACAAGCACCACAATTTCACGCTCGTTTGCGCCGACCTCTCGGAGATCAGCGTCTATGCGCGTGTCGACAACTGGGCCTACCGCCTGGTCAAGTCGCTCACCCCGGGCCCCTACACGTTCATCCTGCCGGCGACGCGACAGCTGCCGAAAATGGTTCAGCATCCCAAGCGGCGCACGATCGGCATCCGCGTTCCACAGCACAAGCTGGTCAGCGCAATGCTTGCCGAGCTGGGCGAGCCCATTATGAGTTCCACGCTCTCCTTGCCGGGCGAGGAGCTGCCGTTGACGGACCCGGCCGAGATCGAGGAGCGCATTGGTCATGAGGTGGATGTGATCGTCGATTGCGGGCCAACAGGCCTGGAGCCGACCTCAATTCTCGACCTTTCGGGCGGCTCGGTTGAGATCCTGCGTGTCGGTCGTGGCGACGTCAGTCAGTTCACCTGATTCTCCAGAGATGCGATAGAATGCCGGGATTGCAGCCGGAAGCCGTATGAAGCCCGAACTTACAGTCCTGACCCCTGAAGACGCCCCCAAGCCGCATCAGGACGAAAAACAGTCCCCTGCACAGGGCGAGATGCCCTTCGCCATCGTGGACGGCGAGCCCGTTACGACGTTGCCGCAGGATTTGTACATTCCGCCGTACGCGTTGCAGGTGTTCCTCGAGGCGTTCGAGGGCCCCCTGGACCTGCTTCTGTACCTGATTCGCCGCCAGAATATCGACATCCTCGATATCCCCATCGCCGAGATCACCAAGCAGTATGTGCAATACATCGAGGTGATGAAAGAGTTGCAGCTCGAGCTCGCCGGCGAATACCTGCTGATGGCGGCCATGCTGGCTGAGATCAAGTCGCGCATGCTGTTGCCTCGCCCCGAATCGCACGAAGAGGAAGAGGAAGATCCGCGCGCCGAGTTGGTGCGCCGCTTGCAGGAATACGAGCGCTACAAGAAAGCGGCCGAGGACATTTCCGATTTGCCGCGCCTGGAGCGCGACGTATTCGTCGCCAGCGCCGATGCCCCGGAGCGAAAAGTCGTTACCAAGCTGCCGGACGTCACGCTGAAAGAGCTGTTGCTCGCGTTCCACGATGTCCTGAAGCGTGCCGAGATGTTCTCCAACCTGCACATGCAGCGAGAGCCGCTTTCGGTGCGGCAGCGCATGAGCGAGATCCTGGCACGTATCAAGGCCAGCAAGTTCACGGACTTCGGCAGCCTTTTCGATCCGGAAGAAGGGCGCATGGGTGTCGCGGTAACGTTCATCGCGATCCTTGAGCTGCTGCGCGAGTCAATGATTGAAGTGGTGCAGTCGGATGCCTATGCACCGCTGCATGTTCGCGCGGCGTCGACTGTCCACCTGGTGACCGACGACGATGCGGCAGTTGATGCTGAGCCCCAGGAATAGATTCGAGAAAGACGAGTAATGGAAGCAACAGAGATCAAGCATTTTATTGAGGCGGCTTTGCTTGCCGCCGGTCGTCCCCTGAACATCGACCAGCTCAAGGGCCTGTTCGACGGACGAACAGCGCCGGAGAAGGCCGAGATCCGCGAGGCGATCGCGACACTGAACGAAGAATATGCAGAACGCGGTATCGTCGTGTCAGAGGTAGCGTCGGGCTTCCGCATGCAGGTCAAGTCGTCGATGGCCGAGCGGCTGCACAAGCTCTGGGAAGAGCGTCCGCCACGTTACTCCCGTGCATTGTTCGAGACGCTGGCGCTCATCGCGTATCGCCAGCCCATTACGCGCGGTGACATCGAGGAGATTCGTGGCGTCTCCGTCAGTTCCAACATCATTCGCCAGCTTCTCGAGCGCGACTGGGTACGGGTGGTCGGCCATCGCGACATCCCAGGCCGGCCCGCGATGTTTGGCACAACAAAAGCGTTTCTCGACTACTTCAGCCTGAAGAGGCTCGATGACTTGCCGCCACTTGCGGACCTCTCTGACTGGGAGAGCCTGCGCGTTCAGCTCAATCTTCCTGAAGTGGAGGACCAGGCCGTGACAGGTACCGAGGAAACGGTAGAGGCGGTCGTTTCCGATCTCCCGGTGCTCTACCCGGAGGAGTCGGAAGACGATGACGGTGAAGAGTTCCCGGACGAAGACGAGGTAGCCGCAGCGCTCGCCAAGGCAGAGGCCGTGCAAGAGCTACCCGAGCTGCAGCCGATCGTCGAGGAGCCGGTCGTCGCAGAGTCGGAAAGCGATGCGGACGAGGAACTCGTCGTCAACGAATGGCCGGACCCGGTTGCCTGAGCGAATTCAAAAAGTCCTCGCGGCTGCCGGACATGGCTCACGCCGCAAAGTCGAGACCTGGATCCGGGAAGGACGCCTTACCGTCGACGGGCGCATGGCCGAGCTCGGCGAGCCTATCGAGGGCACGGAGCGGATAGCACTCGATGGCCGGCCACTGTCTATCCGCGGTATCGCACAGCCACATCGCCATATCGTCTACAACAAGCCGAGTGACGAAGTTACCTCGCGTGAGGATGAAGGTGGCCGCAAGCTCGTATTCGACTCCTTGCCGAAGCTCAAAGGCGCACGATGGGTAGCGGTTGGACGCCTCGATCTCACCACGACAGGACTCCTGATCTTCACGACAGACGGGGCACTGGCGAATGCACTGATGCATCCGTCGGCCGAGATCACACGCAAGTACGCAGTCCGGGTGCATGGGGATCCCACGCAGGCCGAACTGGAATCGTTGAAAAAGGGCGTGACCCTGGAGGACGGCCCGGCGCATTTCGACACGATCGAGCCGGGCGGTGGAGAAGGCGCGAACCGCTGGTTCACGGTCTCGCTCAGGGAAGGTCGTAATCGCGAAGTACGGCGCCTCTGGGACGCTGTGGGCTACGAGGTGAGTCGACTGATACGCGTGGCGTACGGTCCATTGCAGCTACCGCGTAACCTGCGCCGCGGCAAGTACGAGGCATTGACGCCCGCTCAGGTCAGGTCCCTGTACATCGCCGGTGGCCTGAAACCGCCCGACAGCCCGGCGCACCACCACAAGAAACGCAAGAGACGACGTCACTGAGCGTCGAAGCTCTCGCCCGTCACACCTTTGCTGTCCGGGCCCAGCAGGTAGATGTACGGCGCGAGAATCTCCTCCGGACGCTTCAGCAGGTCCCGGTCTTCGGCCGGGTACGCCGCCAGGCGCATGTTCGTGCGAGTCGCGCCGGGGTTGATGCAGTTCGATCGAAGCTTGCCTTGCCGATGCTCGTCGGCCAGGACCTGTGAGAGCCCCTCCGTTGCGAACTTGGACACCGCGTAGGCGCCCCAGAACGCCTTGCCGGTGCGACCGACGCCGCTACTCGTGAATATGATCGACGGATCGTCAGACTTCTGCAGCAGGGGCAGAAAGACCTGGGTCATTGCAAACGCCGACGTAACGTTCACGTGCATGACCTTCTGCCAGAGCACGGCATCGTACTGCTCAATCGTAAAACGTTCGCCGAGGATGCTCGCGTTCAGCACGAGTCCATCGAGGCGACCGAACTCCGTTGCAATGCTCTGCGCCAGCGAGGTATAGGATTCGGCGTTGGCCGACTCGAGGTCCATAACGGCGATCGACGGGCGAGGCGCGCCGTCCAGCTCCTCGATCGCGTCATACAGTTTTTCGAGCTTCTGCACGCTGCGGCCGTGCAGGATGACCTGCGCGCCCAGCTTCGCAGCGTGCAGGGCGAGAGCCCTGCCGATACCGTCACTGGAGCCGGTGATAAGGATGATGCGGTCACGCAGGATGTCGTCAGGATACGTGTACGACCGTGGATCGATGCTCAAGTGTCATTTCCCTCAATCATGGTTCGCGGCACGGGCTCGAGAGAGTCGAGCTTCTCGATTTCCTTCTTGCCGTGCACGCCTAGCTCGGTGAATTTCCGGGCACCCGGTAGCACACTGCGTTCGAGGGAACCCACTGCCTTGTTGTACGTCTCGACACTGCTCGCGAGCTGGCGCCCAACCCGGTTCATGTGCGTTACGAACGTGCCCAGGCGGCCGTACAGGTCTTCCGCGAGAATCCGTATCTCCTTGGCATTGTCCGCGAGGGCCAGCTGCCGCCAGCCGTAGGCAACAGCCTTGAGCAACGCAACGAAACTGGTTGGGGTCGCAAGGATGATCTGTTGCGACAACGCGTATTCGATCAGGTCCGGCTCCTCGGCCAGCGCGGCGCTCAGGAACTGGTCCCCCGGTATGAACAGGATGACGAACTCGGGACTTTCGTCAAACTGCTTCCAGTACGCTTTGGTCGACAGCATCCGGATGTGCGCACGCACGTTCTTGGCGTGGCGTTCGAGGCCGAGCTTGCGTTGCACATCGTCTTCGGCCTCGGCGGCGGCGAGGTAGGCGTCGAGCGGCGTCTTCACGTCGACAACCAATTGACGGTGATCCGGCATGTTCACGATCATGTCGGGCCGGATGGTCTGGTCGGTGCCCGCGGTGTGCACCTGCTCGACGAAATCGCAGTGCTCGACCATACCGGCAAGTTCCACGAGCCGGCGCAGCGTAATCTCGCCCCACTGGCCACGCACCTCCGGCCGGCGGAGCGCCTTGACGAGGTTCTGCGTTTCCTGGGCGAGCGATTTCTGGTGGATCTGCATCGACTCAAGCTCGCTCTTGATACCGCCGTAGGCCTCGCTGCGCGCTTTCTCGAGCTCCGAGATCTGCCGGTGCGAGGCGTGCAGGGCTTCCTGGATCGGTTTGACCAGTTCTTCGACGGCCTTTTCCCGCTGCTGGAACTTGCTTTCGACTTTCGCCTGTCGGGACTCCAGGTTTTGCTCGGCTAGTTTCAGGAACGTATCGCTGTTGGCGCGCAGCGAACGATTGGAAATGTCGGCAAAGGCCTGCGTCAGCTTGGCATTGGCAAGCTCAAATGCAGCCTCCCGCTCGGCCTGGAGCGCTTCCTGGTTCTTGAGGTTGGTTTGGGCATTCGCGAGCTCGATGAGCAGCGCCTTGCGGCGGTGTCGAGCGACAAGCCACATGACGAGCACGCCCAGGAGCAGGCCGATGCCCAGCGCGGGCAGTCCTACCTCGTAGTAAACGGGATCAAGCGTCACAGAGATCATCAGGTACCAAGATTAACCGCTTTGAGGATGATTTGGGCAAGTTCGTCGGTATCCGGCACGATGATGTCCGCACCCCACTCACGCGGATCGTCGTCATCGGTGATGTAGCCGTAGCCTGCTGCAATCGTGGCCGTGCCGGCGCGTAATCCGGCTTCAATGTCCCTGGCAGCGTCTCCGACATAGATCGACCGGTACGCGTCGACGCCGGCGATGTCGCAGGCCAGGAGGAGAGGGGCCGGGTCGGGCTTGCGTACGGGCAGGGAGTCGCCGCTCACCGTGCAGGCGCTGCGCTCCGCGAGGCCCAGCGCCTCGAGCAGGGGGTTGGTCAGTCTCTCCGGCTTGTTGGTGACCACGCCCCACGGGCAACCCGCCTCATCGAGGCGGTCGAGCAGCGTATCCAGTCCCGCAAACACCGTGGAGCCCTTGCACAGGGCCTCGGCATAGCGGTCCAGGTATTCCATGTGCATGTCGTCGCCGAAGCTGAACTCGTGCTCCGGGAATCCGAGGGTCAACAGGCCGATGGCACCGTTCGAAACCTGGGAACGCCCCTGTTCGTAGCCGACCGGCTCGACGCCATGGGCTTCCTGCATGGTGTGCAAGACGGCAACCATGTCCGGTGCGGTGTCCACCAGCGTGCCATCGAGGTCGAACAATACGGCTTTGAAGTAGCCGTCCCGCATCTGTGTCAGGTTACTCACTCGCGGGACGCTGGAAATACATGAGGTAGTTGACGTCCAGGTTCGGGCCCAGCGAGTACTCTTTGGTCAGCGGGTTGTAGTGCATGCCGATGCTGGCCCGAAGCTCCAGGCCCGCCTTGCGGGCCCATTGCTCGAGTTCCGACGGGCGAATGAACTTGCTGTAATCGTGCGTCCCGCCCGGAAGGAGTTTGAGGACGTATTCGGCGCCGACAATCGCGAACAGGAACGACTTGGGATTGCGATTGATGGTTGAGAAGAACACATGACCGCCGGGCTTCACGAGCTCGGCACAGGAGCGGATGACCTGTGACGGATCGGGCACATGTTCGAGCATCTCGAGGCAGGTGACCACGTCATACTGGCCCGGCTCCTCGGCGGCGAGCGCCTCGGCCGTGGACTGTCGGTAGTCGACCTCGAGCCCTGACTCGAGCTGGTGCAGCCTGGCGACGGCCAGCGGTCCCTCGGCCATATCGATAGCCGTTACCGTGGCATTCGATGCCGACAATGACTCTGCGAGGATCCCGCCACCGCAGCCGATATCGACGGCCTTGCAGCCTGCCAGCTTCACGTACTGGCGTATCCAGTCGAGTCGCAGGGGGTTGATCGCGTGCAGCGATCCGAATTCGCCCTCGGTATCCCACCAGCGAGAGGCCAGCGAGTTGAATTTCGCCAGTTCCGCCTGGTCGACATTGCTTGTTGCGCTCGTAGTCATTGCCCTTCCTATTGTACTTCGCCGGTGTCTGTCATGCGCTCGCGCCACTCGTTGCTGCGGGCCAGCACGGCATCCGTATCGATATGGGCAAATTCGCCATTCTCCAGGTGCCGCCGGCCGCCGATCCAGACGTCCGCGACCTGGTCTGCGCGTGAGGCATAAACGAGTTGTGAGATGACGTCGTAGACGGGCTGGCTGTTCAGTGTGCCGAGATTGACACACGCAAGGTCAGCCCATTTTCCCACCTCGATGGATCCGGTGGTTTGTTCTACACCGAGTGCCTGCGCCCCGCCCAGGGTCGCCATGTGCAGCGCCTCTGTTGCCGTGACCGCCGTGGCGTCATTCGCGGCACTCTTTGCGAGCAGGGCCGCCATCCGCATCTCGGCGAACATGTCCAGCATGTTGTTGCTGGCGGCGCCGTCGGTACCGAGCGCGACATTCAGGCCGGCATCGATATATTTCTTGATCGGCGCGATGCCGCTTGCCAGCTTGAGATTGGAGTTCGGGCAGTGCGCGACGCTGACGCCGGCCTGGGCAAAACGCTCGATTTCCTCGTCGCTCATGTGCACCGCGTGCACGGCCAGCAGGGAGCGATTCACCAGCCGGGCATCCAGCAGCCGTTCGTAGGGGCGCTTGCCCGTATCGCGCAGGGATATCTCGACCTCGGTCACCGTTTCGTGCAGGTGGATCTGGACGCGAACGTCGAGCTGGTCGGCCAGAACACGCAAGGCGTTGAACGTCTCGTCCGACAAGGCGAAGGTCGAATGCGGGGCGAACGCTGTGGTGATCAGCGGGTGGTCGGCATAGGGGTCGTGGACCAGGTCCGTGGCCTTCTGCAGGTATTCGTCGGCGTTCCTGGCCCAGCCGGTTCGAAAATCGACAACGGGTGTGGCGACCACGGCTCTCATCGAGAGGTCTACGGCGGCCTCAGCGACGATCTCCGGGTAGAAATACTGATCGCTGAAGCAGGTGATGCCGCCGCGAATCATCTCGGCAATAGCGAGTTCTGTGCCGTCACGGACCATTTCGGCACTGACCCAGCGCCGCTCGGCGGGCCAGATACCCTCATGCAGCCACGCCTCGAGCGGCATGTCGTCCGCAAGGCCGCGAAACAGGGTCATCGCGGCATGAGTATGGGCATTGATGAGCCCCGGTATCAGGGCATGATTTTCGCGTTCTACGAGCACGCTGGGCTGAAACCCGGCCCTGGCCTCGGCCGCCGGAATCACGGCCACGATTCGCCCGTCGGTGATCGCTACGGCGTGGTTCTCGAGGACTTGCCCGGCCGGGTTCACGGGGATGCACCAGCGAGGCAGGATCAGGGTGTCACAGTGCTGCATAGTCGCCGCAGTATACGCGTCGCACAGGGCAGCGCCAGCCTTGCGTTTCAGGGCTTTTTGACCCGTTGAAAAACTGCTGTTTCGAGCCCGTCTGTGGTAGTATTTGCCTCCAGATTAATCGCTCAAAACCCGAACGAATTTGACCATTGGATTCCGCCTCACCCGGGCGGGGCCGGGCTCGGATTTTGAGTCAAAAAAATTGAGGTTGTATGTCTGAAGTAGCCCAGGAATTGCTGTCCGTAAGCCTCGAAGAGGAGATGCAGCAGTCCTATCTCGACTACGCGATGAGCGTCATTGTCGGCCGGGCCCTGCCCGATGTCCGGGACGGTCTCAAACCCGTGCATCGTCGTGCTCTGTTCGCCATGCACGAACAGAACAATGCCTGGAACAAGCCCTACAAGAAGTCCGCTCGTATCGTCGGTGACGTGATGGGTAAATACCATCCGCATGGCGATTCGGCTATCTACGACACGATAGTCCGCATGGCACAGCCTTTCTCACTCCGGTACATGCTCGTCGATGGACAGGGCAACTTCGGCTCGGTCGATGGCGACAACCCGGCCGCCATGCGATACACCGAGATTCGCATGTCGCGAATAGCGCATGAACTCATGGCGGACATCGAGAAAGAAACCGTCAATTTCATCGCCAACTACGACGAGACCGAACATGAACCCGGCGTGCTGCCGACTCGCTTTCCGAACCTGCTGGTTAATGGTTCGTCGGGTATCGCCGTCGGTATGGCGACCAATATTCCGCCGCACAACCTCAATGAGGTGATCAACGCCTGCCTCGCCCTGATCGAAAACCCGGCCATCGATGTCCCCGGGCTCATGGAACACATTCCCGGCCCCGATTTCCCGACCGCCGGCATCATTAACGGCGCCCAGGGGATCTATGCCGCGTACCGCACGGGTCGCGGCCGTGTACACATTCGTGCGCGCACGGAAGTCGAGACGATCAACAAGCGCGGCAAGGAAGCGATCATCGTCACCGAGCTCCCGTACCAGGTGAACAAGGCACGCCTGATCGAGAAGATCGCCGACCTGGTCCGCGACAAGCGTATCGAGGGCATCAGCGAGCTGCGCGACGAGTCCGACAAGGACGGCATGCGGATCGTGATCGAGCTCCGGCAGGGTGAAGTCAGCGACGTCGTCCTCAACAACCTCTACAAGCAGACACCGATGCAAAGCGTATTCGGCATCAACATGGTGGCGCTGCACGAGGGGCAGCCGAAACTCCTGAATCTGAAGCAGGTTCTCGAGGCGTTCCTGTCCCATCGCCGCGAGGTTGTTACGCGCCGGACCATATTCGACCTGCGCAAGGCGCGCGACCGGGCGCACGTCCTGGAAGGGCAAACGGTGGCGCTCGCCAACATCGACGAGGTCATCGCACTGATCAAGGCCTCGGCCTCGCCGGCGGAGGCCAAGACCGGCCTGATCGAGCGCGCGTGGCAGCCCGGTGAGGTCACGGGCATGCTCGAGCGCGCCGGCAGCACCGATACGCGTCCCGACGGCCTGGAGGCCGGCAGCGGTCTCGTGGACGGTCTGTACCGCCTGTCGCCCGTGCAGGCACAGGCCATCCTGGACCTGAGGCTGCATCGCCTGACCGGCCTGGAACAGGATAAAATAGTCAAAGAATACAGAGAGATATTGGAAAAAATTAAAGAGTTATCTGATATCTTGGCAAACCCCGATCTGCTGCTCGAGGTCATTCGCAAGGAACTCGCGGACGTGCGTGACGCGTTCGGTGACGAGCGCCGGACGGAAATCGTCCAGGATCACTCGGACCTCAGTGTCGAAGACCTGATTCCGCAGGAAGAAGTCGTGGTGACCCTGTCACACGGCGGCTACGCAAAGGCCCAGCCGATCGACGTCTACCAGGCCCAGAAGCGCGGTGGCCGCGGTCGTTCGGCCACCAAGGTCAAGGATGAGGACTTCATCGACAACCTGTTCGTTGCGAACACGCACGATACGATTCTGTGTTTCTCGAGCCGCGGCAAGATGTACTGGTTGAAGGTCTACCAGGTGCCGCAGGCCAGCCGCGGGTCGCGCGGCAAGCCGATTGTGAACCTGCTGCCGCTCGAGCCGGAAGAGCGCATCAATGCCGTGCTGCCCATCAAGGAATACGCCGAAGGACACTTCGTGTTCATGGCGACCTCGGCGGGAACGGTCAAGAAGACGCCGTTGAGCCAGTTCTCGCGACCGCGTGCGAGCGGCATCATCGCCATCGATCTGCGCGGCGACGACAAACTGGTCGACGTTGCGATTACTGACGGCGAGGCCCAGATCCTGCTGGTCGCCAGCCACGGCAAGGCCATACGGTTCGCCGAATCGGACGTTCGGCCGATGGGTCGCGGTGCCGCAGGCGTACGCGGCATCAAGCTCCCCGAGGGGCATGAGGTCATCGGGCTCAGCATCTTCGAAGATGGACTGATTCTCACGGCGACGGAGAACGGCTACGGCAAACGCACGCCGGCCGAGGATTTCCCGGTACAGGGGCGTGGCGGGCAGGGTGTCATTGCGATCCAGACAACGGAACGCAACGGCAGGACGGTCGGCGCCATACAGGTCGGGGAAGACGACGAGATCATGCTGATCAGCTCGAACGGCACGCTCGTGCGGACCGGCGTGAGCGATATTTCGGTCATGGGGCGCAATACCCAGGGCGTGCGCCTGATTCGCGTCGAGAGCGATCAGCGACTCGTGGGGTTAGCACGTATTGAATCGATCGAGGACGAGGACGAATAATTACGATCGTAAGTAATGCAATCTGATTGCCAAATCGTAACAATACGCCCGCTATTCTCATCATCGCCTAAGCCTCTCACTCAGGAACCTCAACGCAATGTCACGCGTTCATAATTTCAGTGCCGGTCCTGCCGCACTGCCGCTTGAAGTACTCGAAACCATTCGCAACGATCTGCCGGACTGGCTTGGTTCGGGTATGTCGGTCATGGAAGTCAGCCATCGTGGCGCCGATTTCGTGGCGCTGGCGGCCCGCGCCGAAGCGACCTTGCGCGAACTGCTGCACGTTCCCGACGATTACAGCGTGCTGTTCCCGCAGGGCGGTGCGACTCTGCAGATGGCGATGGCACCCCTGAATCTCTCGGCTCCCGGCGACAACGTGGACTACATCGTCACCGGCAGCTGGGGCAAGAAGGCCGCGGGCGAAGCCAGGAAATTCTGCACGGTGAACGTTGCCGCCGATGCTTCGGACCGGAAGTTTACGTACATTCCCGATGAATCGACGTGGCAGCGTGCGGACAATGCGGCCTACCTGCATTACACGCCCAACGAGACGATCGCGGGCGTCGAATTCCACTTTATCCCGGGCGGCGACGTGCCCCTGGTCGCCGACATGTCCAGCAATATCCTGTCGCGACCGATAGACGTCAGTCGGTTTGGCGCGATCTATGCCGGGGCGCAGAAGAACATCGGCCCGGCGGGTATCACGCTCGTTATCGTTCGTAACGAGCTGCTCGATCGCGCGCGTGCTGACAATCCGCACCTGATGACCTGGAAATCCTATGCGGATTCGGGCTCCATGACGAACACGCCGCCGACCTTTGCCTGGTATGTGGCCGACCTGGTTTTCCAGTGGCTCAAACGCCAGGGCGGTGTTGCCGCAATGGCTGAAATCAATGATCGCAAGTCCAGCAAGCTCTATGCCGCGATTGACGCCTCCGACTTCTACAGCAACCCCGTGGCGAAGGATTGTCGGTCCCGCATGAACGTGCCTTTCATCCTGGCTGACGACGCGCTCGACAAGAAGTTTCTCGAAGAAGCCGCTGCCGCAGGGCTCGCCAACCTGAAGGGCCATCGCTCGGTCGGGGGCATGCGGGCCTCTATTTACAACGCTGTCGGCGAAGACGCCGTCGACGCGCTTATCGCATTCATGGCGGATTTCGAAAAGGCGAACGGATAATCATGTACAAGGTTCTGACACTCAATAACATCGCCGTAGAGGGACTGCGGCGCCTGCCGCGTGAACGCTATGAAGTTGCGTCCGAGATTGCGCATCCCGACGCCATTCTGCTGCGCTCGGCCAACATGCACGAGATGGAGATCCCCGCGACCGTGGTCGCGATCGGCCGGGCCGGGGCGGGCACAAACAATATTCCATGCGACAAGCTGGCCGCACGCGGCGTGCCGGTGTTCAACGCACCGGGAGCGAATGCCAATGCCGTCAAAGAGCTGGTCATCGGCGGGATGCTGCTGGGTGCACGCAACCTCGCCCAGGCAAGCGAGTACGTAAAGACACTCAAGCAAACCGGCGAGGACCTCAAAAAGGCGGTCGAGAACGGCAAGAAGCAGTTTGTGGGCTTTGAGCTCCCCGGCAAGACGCTTGGCGTGATCGGCCTTGGCGCCATCGGCGTCGAGGTGGCCAACGCGGCACTGGCGCTCGGTATGAAAGTGATCGGTTTTGACCCCGCGATCACGGTTAGCAATGCCTGGCAACTGTCATCGGGTGTCTCGCAAGCCGAAACGTTGGACCAGTTGTTTCAGAACGCGGATTTCGTCACGGCTCACGTGCCGCTGATCGAGGCCACGAAGAACATCGTGAATGCCGACCGAATTGCTTTGATGAACAAGGGCAGTGTCCTGATCAACTTCGCGCGAGGCGGGGTTGTCGACAACGGAGCTGCGATCGCGGCTCTCGATAGCGGGAGACTGCATGCCTTTGTCAGCGATTTCCCGACACCCAAGCTCATAGCGCATCCGAAAGTCGTGGCACTGCCGCACCTTGGCGCGTCCACGGGCGAAGCAGAAGCGAACTGTGCCGTCATGGTGGCTGAAAACGTCAAGGACTACCTCGAGAACGGCAATATCCGGTTCTCGGTGAACTTTCCGCAAGCCAGGTTGCCGCGCCTGGATGCCTGGCGCATCACGGTATCGAACGCCAACGTCCCGAACATGGTGGGCCAGATCTCGACCTGCATTGCGAATGCAGGGCTCAATATCGAAGACCTGCTGAACAAGTCGATTGGCGGAATCGCGTACACCATCGTCGATGTCAATGGTGAGCCGACCGACGCACTGCTCGATCAACTCCGGGCCATCGAAGGTGTCCTGACGTTGCGAAATCTCGGCAAGCCTGTAACCTGAGGAAACCCCTGGGGTTTTCGATTAGGACGAGCATGGCAGGCGGGGACGAAAAAAGTGGCGATCTGGACCTGGCGGCGATTCGCGATCAGATCAACGAGATCGACGAACGCATCCAGGGGCTGATCAACGCCAGGGCGAAGATCGCGCAGCAGGTCGGTGTCGCGAAAGGCGAGCTGGCCTCTGCGGTCGACTACTACCGTCCCGAGCGCGAAGCGGAGGTTTTGCGCAATGTCCTCGGTCGCAACGAGGGGCCCATGCGCGATGAGGAAATGCTCCGCCTGTTTCGCGAAATCATGTCGGCCTGCCTGGCGCAGCAGGAACCTCTCAAGATCGGCTTCCTCGGCCCCGAAGGAACGTTCACGCAGACGGCGGTCTTCAAGCACTTCGGTCACTCCGTCCGCGCATTGCCTTTCCACACGATCGACGAGGTCTTCCAGGAAGTGGAATGCGGTGCGGCGGATTTCGGTGTCGTGCCGATCGAAAATTCCACGGAGGGCTCCGTCAACAACACCCTGGACATGTTCCTGACGTCGCCGCTGAAAATCGCCGGGGAGATCGAACTCAAGATCGAGCAGCACCTGATGGGTAGCCGGAAAGGCCTCGAGAACATCGAGCGTATTTGTGCCCATGAGCAGTCATTGGCCCAGTGCCGTGGCTGGATCAGGGAGAACCTGCCTCACGTCGAGCTGATCGGTATGTCCAGCAATGCGGCCGGCGCGCGGCGGGCGCGGGATGAAGACGGCACGGCCGCGATCGGTCCCGAGGTGGCGGCAGACGTTTACGAATTACAGATCCTCGTCAATAACATCGAGGACCGCCCTGACAATGCCACGCGGTTTCTTGTGGTTGGCCGCAAACTCCTGGCGGCAAGCGGCGAGGACAAGACGACGCTGCTCGTGTCGACCAGCGATACGGCGGGCGGGGCAGGTGTTCTGCACAGCCTGTTGCAGCCGCTTGCCACGCATGGCATCAGTATGACGCGCATCGAATCGCGGCCTTCGCGGCGCCGCAAGTGGGACTACGTGTTCTTCATCGATATCGAGGGCCACGCCGAGGAAGCACCGGTCTCGGAGGCTTTGGCCGACCTCGAACGCAGCGCTTCGCTATTCAAGGTGCTGGGCGCCTATCCCAAGGCGATTGGCTGACAGGCGACCGTCCTTCATGCACTTCAGAATCACACCCTCCAAGCTGCGGGATGCCCGCGTAACGGTACCCGGCGACAAGTCCGTTTCGCACCGGGCCCTGATGCTCGGCAGCGTCGCCGAGGGCAGGACCGAGGTCAGCGGGTTTCTCAATGGCGAAGATTGCCTCGCGACCGCAGCGGCCATGCGTTCGCTGGGGGTCGAGATCAGGCAGACCGGGGCTACCGATGTCGTCATCGACGGTGTTGGGCTGCATGGACTCAGCGCGCCGCCAGGCGATATTGATCTCGGCAACTCCGGGACCGCCATGCGCCTCATGGCGGGCCTGTTGAGCGGCCAGTCCTTTAGCAGCGTGTTGACCGGTGACGCTTCGCTCACCGGTAGGCCCATGGGGCGGATCATAAAGCCACTCACCGCGATGGGTGCTGCGATCGAAAGCGATTGCGACGGCACGCCGCCACTGCAAATTTCGGGTGGCCTGAAGCTCCGCGGTATCCACTATGACCTGCCGGTCGCCAGCGCCCAGGTCAAGTCCGCGATCCTGCTGGCTGGCCTCTACGCGAGCGGCACGACGAGCGTCACCGAACCGGCGGTCACGCGTGATCATACCGAACGCATGCTGGGCTCGATGGGCGTCACGGTTGCGACGTCCGGGCCGAGAATATCGCTCGACAGTGGGCAGGTGCTGCGCGGAACCCAGGTCCATGTGCCGGCGGACCTGTCGTCCGCAACCTTTATAATTCTTGGTAGCTTGTTGTCACAAGATGCGGATATTCTTATAGAAAATGTCGGTGTAAATCCGACAAGAACCGGTGTCATCGCCATCCTGCAGGCGATGGGCGCCGACCTCTCGCTCGAGAATCCAGGGTGGCTGGGCAAAGAGCCCGTGGCCGACATACGGGCCCGGTCGTCCCGGCTTCGGGGCGGCGCCGTCGATCCGGCACTGGTCTCACTCGCGATCGACGAATTTCCGGCCCTGTTCGTGGCGGCCGCTGCGGCGCAGGGCAAGACGACGTTTTCCGGTATCGGCGAGCTGCGAGTTAAAGAGAGTGACCGGATCAGCGCCATGGCCGACGGTATGCGACGCCTGGGAATCCAGGTGGACGAGACCGCGGATGGCGCCGTTGTGCACGGCGGGCGCTTCCGTGGTGGCGAAGTCGAGAGTTTCCACGACCACAGGGTCGCGATGTCCCTCGCAATGGCCGGGACTGTCGCCGATGGCGAGGTTATTGTTCGCGATGTGGACAACGTGGATACGTCGTTTCCGGGTTTTGGCCACTGCATGGCGGGGCTGGGCGGCGAGATCGAGGTTCTGGATGCACCGTAAACGCGACGTGCCGGTTATTGCGATCGACGGCCCGAGCGGGTCCGGGAAGGGCACCATCGCCCGGCGCGTGGCCGAGGCGCTCGGCTATCACTTGCTGGACAGCGGGGCGCTGTACCGGCTGGTCGCCTTATCGGCCCAGATTTCGGGGGTCTCGCTCGAGAACGCCCAGAGACTCGCAGAACTGGCCCACGACCTGGACGCCAGTTTTGGCAGCGATGACCGGGGTGACGAGCAGATATGGCTCGGGAACGAGGATGTCACGGCGCTGATCCGGACCGAGGAGGCGGGCGCCGGGGCCTCTACAGTCGCCCAGATCTCGGCGGTCCGGCAGGCCTTGCTCGAGCGTCAGCGGGCGTTTCGGCAGCCCCCCGGGCTGGTCGCCGACGGCCGTGACATGGGGACTCACGTGTTTCCGGACGCGACGCTCAAGATCTTCCTGACCGCAAGCGCCGAGGAACGGGCCCGAAGGCGTCATAAGCAGTTGAAAGACAAGGGCTTGGATGTTAGCCTTGCCGCCCTTTCACGGG
>CBDUMZ010000045.1:0-19063 GCA_965368465.1 uncultured Chromatiales bacterium | reverse complement strand
AGTCCTGGTACAACATTCCGCCGGCCGAGTACCGCCAGCGGTTTCTTGCGCTGCGGTAGCCCTCCGGGCCGGCCTGCCAGGGCAGCGTCACCGCCGTAAACCGCCGCGTCCGTCAGGACGACAAGGAGCGCGATCAGGCGCAGGCGCATCCCCATACCCAACCGCTCGCGAGTACCTGAAATTGGACAGGTTTCCCGGGCAAAGTCGGCCACCAGAAGACCCGAAATTAGGCTATTATTCGCGGCTCGCCAGAATGAGGACAGTTCATGCTCGAGAAGCTCCAATTCTATATCGATGGCCAGTGGGTCGACCCGGTCGAGCCGCGCACCATGGATGTCGTAAACCCGGCCACCGAAGAGGTCTACGGACGCATCAGCATTGGCTCTGCGGCCGACGTGGATATTGCCGTCGCGGCAGCCAGCAAGGCCTTCGGGTCGTATTCGCAAACCACGCGTGAAGCGCGTCTCGACCTGCTGCAGGCGATTCTCGACGAGTTCGCGCGGCGCCACGACGAAGTCGCCGAAGCCATCATGGATGAGATGGGGGCACCGTGGGGGCTCGCCAAGAACGCGCAGGCCGCCAGCGGCCCGCAGCATTTCAAGGCGGCGCTCGAGGCGCTCAAGACCTATGAATTCGAGGAGCGCATCGGGACAACCAACATCGTCAGGGAACCCATCGGCGTCTGTGGCCTGATCACACCGTGGAACTGGCCGATGAACCAGGTTGCGGTCAAGGTAGCGCCCGCGCTTGCTGCCGGCTGTACGATGGTACTGAAACCCAGCGAAATCGCGCCGTTCGACGCCATGCTGTTTGCCGAGATCCTGCACGATGCCGGCGTGCCGGCGGGCGTATTCAATCTCGTCAACGGCGACGGCCCGGGAGTCGGTTCAGCCCTGTCCAGCCACCCCGATATCGCCATGGTGTCATTTACGGGATCGACCCGGGCCGGCATCCTGGTGGCACAGAATGCCGCGCCGACCGTCAAACGCGTCGCGCAGGAACTGGGCGGCAAGTCGGCGAATATCATTTGTGACGATGCTCGCTTCGAGAAAGCGGTCGCCTCCGGTGCGAGCGATATGTTCGAGAACACGGGCCAGTCCTGTGACGCTCCCTCGCGCATGCTGGTCCCACGCAGCCGCCTCGACGAAGCCGCGGCCATCGCAGCCCGGGTTGCCGCAGAAACGAAAGTCGGTAATCCGCGAGATGAGGGTGTGGCCGTCGGCCCTGTCGTCTCAGACGTGCAATGGAAAAAGATCCAGGACCTGATCCAGGCCGGCATTGACGAAGGGGCGACCCTCGCCGCCGGCGGCACCGGGCGTCCCGACGGGCTCGAGAAAGGTTATTTCGTGAAACCTACGGTGTTCTCGAATGTCTCTAATGACATGACGATCGCGCGCGAGGAGATCTTCGGCCCTGTCCTGTCGATCATTCCTTACGACGATGAGGATGAGGCCATCCGGATCGCCAACGACACACCCTATGGGCTGTCCGGCTACGTCTCCTGCGACGACCTCGACAAGGCGCGCAGCATTGCGGCGCGCATGCGGACCGGCATGGTGCATATCAACGGCGCCTGGCTCGACGCGGCGGCGCCTTTTGGCGGCTACAAGCAATCGGGCAATGGCCGCGAGTGGGGCCACCACGGAATTGATGAATTCCTAGAACTGAAGTCGGTTTACGGCTACGAGAAGAGATCGAAAAAATGAAACGGACTTTATTGCTACTCATGTGCGTCAGCACATTGCTGCTGGGCGCGTGTACGAGCGAATCCTCACTACCGACGCCGACGGGAAAAGGCACGATCCGCGCGATTAACGCGATCAAGGGTTCGCCTGAAATATACTTCCTCATCGAGGAACGCTCGGTGCTGGCGCAGGGCGGCGTTCGCTACAAGACCTCGACGCCTCCGCAGCCGTACGACGACTTCAGCTACAACTTCAACTTCGAAATTATCTACCCGGGCGACACGTCGCGCACGCGAGTGGCGACGGAAACCCTGCAGGTCGAGGCGGACGTCGCGCACATCCTGCTCTTGACCGGCGACATCGACGCGCCGACCGTAACGGTATGGAACAGCGACGTCCGCACCTTTGCGGACACCGATACGGTCTTCGAAGTTCGCTTTGCGCACGCCAACGCGGTCCTCGCCGACATTGACATCTATTTCGACCCGCCCGGGACTGTCCCGGGAACGAATCCGCCGGCCGCCACGCTCACCTTCGGCAGCATTGGGAGCACCGTGGATTTCGAGGAAGGTAGCTATGTCATGACCGTTACGGCCGCTGGCGACCCGGGCACCGTCTATTTCACCTCGAGAGAAACGGCGTTACTGTCGCGCTCTACTCGCGTGATCACAATTTTCGAGGGCGACCTGAGCGATACGGCACCGGTGGTTGTCAATTCGATGACGTCCGGCGGCAGTTCACTGGCGTTTGCTGACGCCAACTACCCCGCACAGACACGGTTTATTCACGCCGCGAGCACGCTCGAACCCGTCGATATCTACGATGACGAGGCCCTGACCAGTCTCGTTTACGCCGGACTCTCTTTTGAGAGTTCGACACCGTACTTCGCGGCGCCTGAAGAGGCGACGACCTACTACTTCACGCCGGCATCGAGTACCGCAACGGTCCTCTTCGAGCAGACGATATCCGCGCAGGCGCTGGGAATTTTTACGAACATGTACATGATCGGCGATACGGATGCCTGGTCGGCTGATCGCATCCTGGCGACCCGGGCTCCCATCTCGTACAGCGCCAGGATCCAGATCTACCATGCGGCGTTGAATCACGCGAATGTGGACGTCTATGTCCTTGATCGTGACGAGCCGCTCACCGAGGATGCCACGGCTTCACTAATCAATGCGGAGTATGAGGAGCCGGCACCGACTCTCTCGAGACTCGCCGGCAACGTGGATCTCTATGTCACCGCGCCCGGTGAGACCACCGTGCTTGCGGGTCCTTACCCGATTGACGCAACGCTCGGCAGCGTCTACGAGCTGGTACTGGTCGATACGCCGGGCGATCCGTCAACGGCGAATATCATCGATACGACGACGCCGTAGCTTCCTGTTCGTGAATGCGGCTCAGCGCGCGCTGGCGCTCGGCAGCTGTCGCCGAAGCGTCGCTACTCAGGAAGCCGTTGCGGCCTCGACGTAAGCCGCGCGATCGTTTGCGGCCTCTTCCACCGAGATATCCTTGGCGGCGTACATGGCCTCGTCCGCAACGCTGAGCAGGTGCCACAGCTCTTCGCCGTGTTTCGGCATCAGGGCGATGCCGACGCTGGCCGAGCAGGTAATCTCCTGACCCTGGATGATGTACGCTTCCGATGCGGCTTGTACGAGGCGTTCGGCGATATGCCGGACGTCGTCGACGCTGACGTCAGGCAATACGATTGCGAACTCGTCGCCGCCCAGGCGCCCCAGGACATCCTCGGGCCGCAGGCAAAACTCGAGGCGATGACCGAAAGCCTTCAGCAAGGCATCGCCGGCCTGGTGCCCAAAGCGATCGTTGATCGACTTGAATTCGTTGAGATCGAGGTACAGCACAGCGCCGATGCTCGCGCGGCGAATGCACGCTGCGCCCTCCTGTTCGAAGCCCCGCCGGTTAAGCACGCCGGTCAACGGATCGCGCAAGGCATCCGCGAGCATCTTGTCTTCATTGCGCTTGCGCTGCGTAATATCGATCAGCGTAACGGAGAAGTCCTCACCAACCGGTTCGGCGACGATGCGCATCCAGCGGTTGCCGTCATCGGTTTCGTTCTCTATCTCGAAGCTCACCTGGGAGACTGGCTGGTCCTTGGCCTCGAAGTGCCTTAGCAGGCGCTCCGGATCGAATTGCCTGAGCTTGTCGAGAGGCATCCCAACCAGCGTCCCTGAACCATCTCCCGCAAAACCTTCCGCCGCACGGTTTGCAAACACGCAACGGAAGCGGCGATCGGGGTCGTTGATGTCGCGAGCAAAGCGCAGGATACCGTTCGACGACGTTTCGATGAGTGTGCGCACCAGGTGCTCACTGTCGGCCAGCTGGCTCAAGGCAAGCCGGCGTTCGGTAACGTCCCGGCAGACGACCACCATGCCCAGGTTTTGCCCTTGCTTGCCCGTCAATGGCCCCACGCTGAGTTCGTAGACGTTGTTGGTGTCCATGCGCAGCGTCTGCGTAAGGTCGAGCTCCTTGGCCTGTTCGAGGATCGCGCGGGCCGCAGGAAAGTCCTCCCATAGCCTGCGCCCGATCAGTTCACGTTCACTGCCCTTCAGCAGTTGTTGTGCGGCCGCGTTGGCACAGACAATGCGCTGGTCGTTGTCGATCACGAGTATGGGATCGCGTACATGATCGAACAGCGTCTGGTAGGCGAGCGGGCTGAACTCGTGCAGGCGTAACTTCAGACTGACGTACGCCAGGAACGGGAACATCAATGTGAGTGAGACTGTCGTGAACGGGAATTCCTGCGAACCGACGGCGAAGAACGTATTCGCCACACTAATTGCGAACGGCAGCACCGCTGCCGCCAACAGCATGAGCGTCTGTTTGCGATGGGCTGGCGCAATCGTCGGCAGCCTGGCGAGTAGAGCGAAGGCGGAGTAGGCGAACAAGCCATACGTAAATGGCGCGTAGAAACTGCGGTACCAGCTGTGGTCGAGCAGCTCGGAGAACTCCAGTCCTGCGGCCGTTTCCGTCACCATCCAGATCATCTGGTGTTGCGAGTTCGTCAATGCCAGTGCGGTCGTGGAGACCGGGATGATTGCGAGAACGATGATAAAGATCGCGGGGGGCGGCCCGACCGTAAACTCCCGGTAAATCATGTAGAACACGACCGATACGAATCCGGCCGAGAAAAAGCTCAGTGTGCGCCCGATGCCGTACAACGTGGCATCGGTTGCACCGTAGGAAAACGCTGAACCCGCGACCATGCCCGCGATGAGAAACAGGAAGAAACTGACCAGGTTATTCGGGTTTTGCGGGGTTGTTCGCGCGACACGCACAGCCAGCGCGGCGTACGCGCAGGCAGAGAACGCCAGGACCGGCGGCAAAAATTGGGTCAGCGACAACATTTGAGCAATGCTATCGGTATCCGGCACAACATAATGCGACCTGTGCCGCATTCCGTTGCCAACAGTGTGGATCAGGTCACAAAAACACGCTCAAATGGCGCTATCAAAGGCCTTCAGCGGTATCTGCGATCAGCGTATCCACCACGGACTTGAGGCTTTCCTCGGCGCTGGCACCGGACGCTCGTTCGAGCTCAAAACTCTTGAGTTGCCGGTGGGCACTGGTTCCACGCGACAGGATGTCGTGGATTCCCTTGATTTCCGCCTCGCAGCCGAGCGCTTTTGCATCGTCCGAGATGAGCGAACAGAGCTCGCTCATCAGATCTGCGAACGGCACGATATGGCCCTTGGCCAGGTCGATCAGGCCTTCGTCGAAACTGTAACGCATGGCACGCCAGCGATTTTCACGAATCAACATCGGTGTATACAAACGCCAACGCTGATTGCGCGTCCGCAGGCGATATAACATGCGCAAAATGCAGGCGAGTAGTGCCGCCAGCGCGATGGCGTCGTCAAGACGCGTGCAGACATCCATGATGCGTGTTTCGAGCGTGGGGTAGCGCCCGCTGGGGCGCAAGTCCCACCAGATGCGTGTCGAGTCATCGATCAGTCCCGCGTCCTGCATGATACTGACGTGCCGCTCATACTCGGCCCAGCTCGAAAATCGCTCCGGCACGCCCGTGCGCGGCAATGCATCGAAAATAGTCAGACGGTAGCTCTTCAGCCCGGTATCCCTTCCCATCCAGAACGGCGACGAGCACGACAATGCCAGCAGGTGTGGCAGGAAGTACGACATCTGGTTCATGAGGTCGATGCGCAGCTCGTCATTGTCGATACCGACATGCACGTGCATCCCGCAGATAACGAGCCGGCGTGCCGCGCCCTGCATCTCATGCGTCAACTGGTCGTATCGATCCTTCTCTGTGTGCTTCTGGTCTGTCCACGATGAAAACGGATGCGTCGACGCGGCGATCGGCGCCAGTCCATGATTGCTTGCGACCTCGATGATACTGCGGCGCAGGTTCGAGAGATCCTCGCGCGCTTCCTGGATATTGTTACAGACCCTGGTACCGACCTCGATCTGCGAACGCAGCAATTCTGACGTGACCTGCGCACCGCACTTCGCCTCAGCCTCCTGCATCAACGAGTCCGGTGGATCGATAACGAGACTCCGCGTCTCCTTGTCGACCAGCAGGTATTCTTCTTCTATGCCGAGCGTAAACGACGGCTCCTGGATCCCCATCCCCTGCCCCTTCTACTGCTAAGTCTCACTATGCCGAGACGCGCTGATCCTCTTCTGCCAGGCGCCCGGGAATCTTCTCAATGATACGGTGCATGACGTCGGCGATTTTCCGTACGCCGGCCGCATCGTCGACAAGATCCTGGCGAATTTCGAGCCCGACATGCGGCAACCGGTTTTCTTCAGCGTGATGATCGATCGTGAAATCCTGCGGCGCTTTGCCGGAGTACGGCTCATTGTCACCAACGAGATAGCCGGCCTCGCGGAACCCTTCGAGGAAGATGTCACGCATAACTTCATCTTTGTCCCACATCACACCGATTTGTAATGCGCGCGACTCGCCGTTCAGGACCGGCGTAAAACTGTGAATGGATATGAACGCCGGCAGTCGACCGGCCTTGCTCAGGCGCTTCACTTGCTCGTCGATCGCGCAATGGTAGGGCCAATACAGCGCGCTGGCGCGCAGGTCCTTGTCTGCTTGTCGCAAGTTGCGATTGCCGACAACAAGGATGCCGTCGCCGTACTCGAGAAATGCGCTGGGATCCATGAGCTGTCGATTGCAGTCGACGACAAGCCGCGAGTAGTTTTGCAGTACGGCAGTGACACCGAGGCTCTTTGCAAGGTGCTGTGTCACGGGCCCCGCGCCGATATCGATGGCAAGATGGCAACGGCGGGCAAACGGGTCGAGGCCCATATCGCCCAGGGATTTGGGGAAGCGGTGGCTGGCGTGGTCACAAACGAGCAGGATCGGCTGCTCCGCCAGGGGATTGAGTACTCGAAATGGCCCGGGCTCGTCGGGGGACAGCAACGCGTGAACAATGCCTGCGTGGGACTCTCTGGTCATTCCTTGGTCTGCAATCTGCCTGAATACGGCCCAGTGTACCGAAACCCGGCGCTGACGCCACCTGTGGCATGGGCAGAATTGCCTCAGGCGAGGCGTTTTGAGGACACCGTGCCGGCCCAGGGCTCGAAGGTGGCCACCGATGCCGGCCGGGCAATATAGTATCCCTGCGCAAATTCGACGCCCAGGGAGCCCAGCTTGTCGAGGACTTTTCGCGTTTCCACGCGCTCCGCGATGGTTTCGATTCCCATTGCACTTCCGACCTCGTGAATGGCCTTGACCATGCTCTCATCGACGCTGTCTTCGGCGACGTTGCTTATGAACTGGCCATCGATCTTGAGGTAGTCGACCGGCAGGTTCTTCAGATACGTAAAAGACGACAGGCCACTGCCGAAATCGTCCAGCGAGAACTTGCAGCCCAGGTTCTTGAGCGTCTGCATGAAGTGCACGACGCGCGCGAGATTGGAAATGGCGGCCGTCTCGGTGATCTCGAAGCAAATCGCGCCGCGCGGCAGTTCTTGTTTCTTCAGCTCATCGATCACGAAATCGAGAAAACGATCCTCGCTGAGAGACGTGCCCGAAAGGTTGATGGCTAGCGTGTACCTTGCGTGCTCGTTGTCACCACGATCCGCCAGTTCCGTCAGCGCCTCGTGAATAACCCAGCGGTCAAGCGTCGACATCAGGTTGTAGCGTTCCGCCGCCGGAATGAACTGGTCCGGCCCCACGAGATTGCCGTTCTCGTCCCGCATGCGCAGCAGCAGCTCGTAGTGCCCGCAACGATCCCCATTCTCCCGGCCGATACCGATAATCGGCTGGAAGAACAGCTCAAGTCGATCTTCTTCCACGGCACTCGTGATCTTGGAGACCCACTTCATCTCTTCGTGGCGCATCGATGCGTCGCAGTCCCGGTAGAAGTGGACCTGGTTGCGCCCCATATCCTTGGCCGAGTAGCAAGCGACGTCCGCGGCGCTCATGAGCCCTGCAACGTCGGTATTTTCGCTGGTAACCTGCACGACACCGATAGAGCATCGGATGGTCGTAAACGAATCCTGCCATTCGAAGCGATAGCCCTCGATCGAGCCACGAATATCCTCTGCCACCTCGATGGCGCGTTCCCGGCTGCAGCGTTCCATCAGGACACCGAATTCGTCCCCGCCAAGCCTGGCAATAACGTCGGTCGAACGGATCTTCGCCTGTATCTGTTCCGACAACTGGCGGAGCAACGCATCGCCCGCGGTATGACCGAACGTGTCGTTGACGACCTTGAACTGGTCCAGGTCGATGTAGAGCAACGCATGCGTCTCTTCGGCATTGCTGCGGATTGCTTCGAGTGCCGTGGCGATACGGTTCTCGAATTCGCGACGATTGATCAGTCCGGTGAGCGTGTCGTGCGATGCCTGGTAACTCAGCTGCCGGAAGAGGCGCGATTCCTTGCTCACGTCGTGGAACACCATGACCGAGCCGATGATATTGCCAATGCGATCGCGAATTGGCGCAGCCGAGTCCTGGATAGGAACCTCGTCGCCGTTCTTCGTAATCAGGATCGAGTTCTCCGGCAAGGTGATCGTTCGACCTTCCTTGAGGCAGCGCACAACCGGGTTCTCACAGGTGGCCCGGGTGTGCTCGTTCACGATCATCATCAGGTCGGAAACGGGCGTTCCCCTGGCACTGCGCATGTCCCAACCGGTGAGGTCCTGTGCGACCGGATTGATATAGTCAACGTTGCCGTCCGCATCCGTGGTAATCACACCGTCGCCGATTGACTGCAACGTGATCTGCGCACGCTCCTTTTCCTCGAACACGCGCGTCTCCGCGCGTTTACGATCTGTGATGTCGGTAATCGTGCCCTCATGCGCGACGATGTTGTTCTCAGCATCGTAGATCGCGCGCGAGTTTTCGAGCACAACGATTTCCGATCCGTCCTTGCGGCGCAGGCGATACTCGAAATTCTTTACGATGCCCTCTGCCTCAAGGCGCGCGAAAACGCGTTCGCGATCGATTGGGTTCACATACAAGACGGTGGTGCGACCGACAGCTTTCAGGTCGTCAACATTGTCATAGCCCAGCATCTCGACCAGGGCCGGATTGACCGTAATGATCTCGCCCTCGCGCGAGGCAATGTATACACCATCGACTACGCTTTCGAACAGTCCACGGTACCGAGCTTCGCTCGTGCGGAGTCGTTGTTCATCAAGTTGACGTCGGATGGCAATCCCGGCAAGACGCGCCATCCGGCCAAGCTTGTCTATTTCGTCCGTGGTGGGCGCCCGAGTCTCGTCTGTGTAGACATCCAGCGTACCGATCACTCTTCCTGCCGCACCGAAGATCAGGAACGACCATACAGCCCGCAGGTTGTGCTCGGCGGCTTCCCGCTTCGCGCCCTGCCAACCCGGATCGGTGCCGATATTCGTCGTGATGCGATCCTGCATGTGGTGCACAGCCGACCCGCACGTCAGGCTGTCGGCGGCGACATCCACATACTCGAGGCGCAGTTTGAGTTCGTCGGGCAGACTGGGAGCCTGCTCGACAGACAGCGTCCGGGTCTTCGCGTCGAGATCCATGATCGCGGCTTTGAACCCCGCGCCGATCTTCTCGGTAAAGCGGCAAATGGAGCGCAGTGTGCGCTCATGCGGTGAGCTCGCAGCGATCATTTCGAGGATCTTGTTCTGCGCGTGCGCCAGCGCTTCTGTTTGCTTGCGGTCTTCGATGTCGGTAATGCTGACCCGCAGTAAACGTCGATCGACGGACGGCAATTTACTGAAGCGGACCTCGCAGGGAATGCGGCGCCCGCCGGAATCCTGGTGCATCCATTCAAACGTCGGGTGCTCGCCATCCAATGCCGCGTCGACGAAGCCACGCCTTACGCCGAACGACGGCGTACCGTCTGGTTGCGTGGCCGGGCTGATGGCCTCCGGACCGATCGTCAGCAAGCGCGCGCGAGAAAGATTGAACAGCGTGCAGGCCTTGTCATTCGCATCGACAAAGCGGTTGTTATCGATGTCAAAGACAATGATCGCTTCGGGCGCATTCTCCACGAGAGCCCGGTAGCGTTCTTCGTTTTCGCGGAGTGCGATGTCGGCGCGAATGCGTTCGGTGACGTCGCGCAGGCTGATGACAAATATGTTGCCACCGACGGTCTCGAGCACGCTGGCATTGATTTCGGCATGGAACGTCTCGCCGCCATCCCGTTGGGCTATGACCTCACCGCCAGGCAGTTCGAGACTCGTGTCCTCGAGGCTCGATATGAACGGAGCGAGATACTCCTCGGGGGAAAAGCCACGCGAGTCCGGCAACACCGTATCGAGTGGCGCGCCCAGGAGTTCACGGCGCGACCGGCCGAAATAGCGCGAACAGACCTTGTTGCAATTGCGAATCATGCCATCGCTGCCGACGGACAGCAGCGCATCGGTGACGTTGTCAAAAATAGCTTCGATCGGTGTTTGCGTTTGCGTCTGGAACGACTGCGTGATCGTCGCTTCCATTTTGTCATAATGCGCGTCGATCAACTTAAGCAAGGCGATGAAGTCGGGTTTCGTCAGCCCGGACTCTTCAGTAGCCGCCTTTATTTTTTCCCTTAAGTCGCCGTACATTGGCCAGTTCTTCCGTGATTCTGGCCTAATACTCTAAAGTACGACGGGCATCACAGACTGTGATGCGAATCCAATTCTGGATAATATTTTGGGAAAATTTTCCCTTTTGCGGGGCCTACTCGCTGGTCAGCACCCGGATGGCCTCGCCATCCTCGTCGGTCGCCAGTTCGCCCTCTTCCTGCAGCTGTCGACCGCCCTGGCCCACCTGGATAGGTATGGCCATCATCGTCATCGTGCGGCCGTCTGCGGCCTGCGCCGACGCGGCTACATTGAGGTAGATACGTCCTTCGCGCATCGGCACGATCGTGACGCGCTGGTCCAGCGATCGTTCGTTGTCCGCAAACTCCGCAGCGACTGATTGCGGCTGTGCTTCGTGCAAAACCATCGAGGAGTCGTCCGGAATGCTGTAGCTGATTTCCGCCTGCTGCACCGGCAGCGAGGACGAGACACGCAGCTGCACGGCTAAAGGGCTGCCAACGACCGGTGTCCCGATAATCTTGTAGCTGATACTGAACGGTGAGCCGACTTTCGACACTGTTCCATCGAATTCGGCCGCGGGTTTTCCGGACACCTGCTCGGACTTCTCCGTGGCAACGACTTCAACGGCAGTTGGCACTGCGTCTTGACCGCATGCCGCAAGCAGCAGAATCGCCACCAGAGGAAAGACATTCATTTTTCGCATATTGATCACCATCTCTTAACCTCTAGTTTGGAGCGACTGTCACGTCGAAACAGATCTGGTCGGGGAAATCGCTCGAGGCACTTTCATCCTCGTAGCGCCATTCCTGCAGCGACACCGAGTAGGTGTCCGCCGGCAGTACCTGCGTCGTCAGGACCTCGGAATTATCGTCGCCGCTATTGCCCAGCGCCACGAGCGCCCCACGTCGCCAGATGAATATGTCGGGATCGCTCTGATCGCGAATTTCGTCCGGTGGTGTTGGCGGTGGATCGCTGGTTGGCGGCGTCGGCGTCGTTGTTGTCACAGTGATGTCGTAGGCCCTCGAGGTCGTCGTCACGAAGCGCAGATACCGATGCTCTGCAAGCTTGTTGCCGTCGCGTCCCAGGTCGTAGTCGCTGTTCGTGCAGATATTGATCGTGCCATTGGTGGGCAGATCCGTATACAACGGCAGGACATCGCGGCCCTGGTTGGGTGCCGTCAGGATCAGGTTCTGCGTGGTGCCCCAGATATCGTTGGTCGTACGTTCGACATTCTCACTGTCGAGCAACGCGTTGAGTAGCGCGAGGTCCGTGCCATTCAGTCTGCCTTGCAGTTCCGCTGCGAACGAGAACAGGGTCGTCAGCGCGTTCGTATCTGCCTGCGGTCCCATCATGACGTCGAGAATCGGCCCGAACCCGATGGAGCCCGTATCGGCGCCGTCGTTGTTCGAGTCCCAGAGATCGTAGATGAGCGTCGCAACCGACATTTCGTTCATCCAGCCCTGCGCGCCGCGATTTTCGAATTCCGTGCTGAGGCCGAATCCGCTCAGGTTCACGGGCGACGACGTGTCGCAGTATTGCTGTTCCTCCAGCAGGATCGCCGCCCAGGCGGTCGCAAAGCCTTCGCCGAAGGCAAGACGTGCGTCGAGGCTTTGCCCAATCGTGTGCGGCCCACCGATCGAGTCGGAGCGGGAGAAATTGTCCTCGAAATAGTGACCCCACTCGTGCATCGTCACGTGGTCGTCGAACTCCTCGGTATCCACATTGGCGTCGCCCAGCAGGAACAGCGAGTCGATGTCACCGCGGTAGAACGAGGCAGTCAGCTCGCCGGCATCGATGTCGGAAGGACTCGTCAGCGTGTTGTTGACGCTCCAGAACACATCGAGCGGCGGGAACACCTGGCTGGCCCGCTCTGCAACGATCGCCTGCATGCCGGTATAGATCTGATCGACAATGGCGAGCGGAGCCGCGGCGCGCGTGCCCGTGTACGACGTGCCGTCCCAGCCCGTCGTCGCTGTGAAGTCGGCATCGAGCGTATCGATATTGCCGGTATTGAAAGATGCCCACTGCACAACGTACAAAGGCCGCTGTGCGAGCGGTGGCGGACTGCCCGAGGTATCGACGTTGTCCCTGACTTCAACATCCCAGCCCGGGGCGCCCGCGCGCTTCAGTTCCGCACGAACGCGGATGCGGACATCGGTGTTGGCGGCGACGTTACTGAACGAGTAGTTGCCGTTCGCATCGGTCGTGGTCGTTCCCAGGACGTTGTTGTCATCGTTGCCATCGACGAGCTGCACCGTAACGCCGCGACTGGGCCGGGCCTCGGTCGCCACGAAATTCAGGCCGCGGCAACTGGGGTTTGGTGGCACGAATTCATACTGGAGCCTGCCCGCCACGGTAACCAGCGCCGACGCTTCGGATACGACCACGTCGACCGTGTCGGTCGCATCGTCGGTGCCGTCACTGACCGTCAACTCGAAAGTCAGCGTCACCGGGTTGCCGGCCGTTACGTCGGGCGACGTGAAACTGGGCTGCGCCGTATCGGCACCCGTCAGACCCGCGTTGGGGCCGTCCGTCTGCACCCAGGAATAGCTGAGGGAGTCGCCGGGATCCGGGTCCGAGGATCCCGTGCCGTCCAGGTTGACCGCCACCAGTTCCAGCACGGCCTGGTCGGCGCCGGCATCGGCTGTCGGCGGGCTGTTCACGCCCTGGCCGTTGTCTTCAACCGTGATATCCACCGTCGCGCTGTTGCTCAGCGAACCATCGCTGACCGTCAACTGGAACCTCAGGACTTCCGGCGTGTTGACCGCCGTTACGTCGGGTGCGTCAAACGACGGCGCGGCGACATTTGCGTTTGACAGCGTCACGCTCGCGCCCGACTGCTGCGTCCAGCTGTACGACAACGTGGTACCTGCGTCGGGATCCGACGACCCGCTGCCATCGAGCGTTACCGTGCTGAATTCATTGACCGTCTGTGCAGGACCGGCATTCGCCGTTGGGGCCCGGTTCGTCGGCGTGGTGCCGCCGTTGTCCGCATCCGACCCGCCACTACTGCATGCAGCCAGCGCAAGCAACGAGACACAGAGCAATAACGACTTCGGTCTGGTAATGGCAATCATTTCGGTTAGGTATCCCTTCGCAAATATGAGTCAATGCGCGGTATCAGTGCCTGGTTCCGATAGTAACTATTAATTCTGAACGGCAACATAACTCAAGGTGTGTGTTTTTGGCGACAGTTCATATTCCCGGTCACACTGTGCAGTGCGACTTTCGTTCGCCACTCCTGGCACCAGTATTGATAAACTTGGTCTCCCGCACGCGCACATGATTCACATTTTCTTCGAAAACCACCTGGTAGATTGAATAAATATATGAAAAACAAACAGATACTCGTCACCGGCGGAGCCGGGTACATCGGCAGCCATGTCGTTCGGCAACTGGGCCACGCCGGTGAAAGCGTTATTACGCTCGATAACCTCTCGACCGGGTTCGAGGCCGCCGTCACCGCTGGCGAGCTCGTGATCGGCGACACCGGCGACGCCGCACTGCTGGAGAAAGTGTTTTCTGCAAACGACATCGACACGGTCATGCATTTCGCAGCACACACGATCGTCCCCGAATCGGTCGCCGATCCGCTCAAGTACTACCGCAACAACACGGCATCGAGCCGGACGCTCCTGGAGGCTGCTGCGAATCACGGCGTGAAGAACATCGTGTTTTCGTCGACGGCGGCCGTCTACGGTATTCCCGAAGGCGGTAAGGCCTCGGAGGACTCACCGACCCAACCGATCAATCCCTACGGCACGTCCAAGTTGATGACCGAGTGGATGTTGCGCGACCTCGCGGCTGCCGGCGGACCCGGCTACGTTGCGCTGCGCTACTTCAATGTGGCCGGTTGCGAACCGAGTGGCACCATCGGCCAGTCAACGCCGAAGGCAACGCTGCTCGTCAAGGTCGCATGCGAGGCGGCAACCGGCAAACGGCCAGGCGTTGCGATCTACGGCACAGACTACCCGACGCCCGATGGCACGGGCCTGCGCGACTACATTCACGTCGAGGACCTGGCCACGGCGCACCTCGACGCCCTGGCCTACCTGCGCAAAGGCGGCGATTCGACGGTCCTGAACTGCGGCTACGGCCACGGCTACAGTGTCCGCGAAGTGCTCGCGGCAGTGGCGAAAGCCAACGGCGAGGCACTGAACGTCAAGGAGGAACCGCGCCGTGCGGGCGACCCACCCGAGCTCATTGCCGTCGCGGAACGCGTACGCAAGGTGCTTGGCTGGACACCGAAGTTTGACGATCTTGATACGATAGTCCGCACCAGTCTCGAATGGGAACGCAAAATCGCGGCCCAGGACCCCACCGCCTACTGGGCACCCTGAATAACGAATGAAATTTCGTCGCCCACGATCGCTTAACGGACTCATCCTTGTCGGTTTCGGGTTCGTCGCACTACCGCTCCTGCTGGCGGTGATCTGGGCGCTTGTCAATCTCGATCGAGTCGCGGAGCAAAGCGAACGACTGGTTTCGATCGGTGTATCCGCCGCCGAGAACAACCGGCGCCTCGAAGAACAACTCGTGACCCTGGAGCGCGTCGCACGCCAGTACCAGGTCCTGCGCAACCCGGACAGCCTGCAGATCATCCTCGACGACCTGGAATCGCTGGAACGACAGCTCGAGGAAATGGCCCCGCTCGTTGCGGAGGCCGGCGCCACCGAGCTGGCCGAATCGATCGGACGCGGCGCGAGCGCCATCGTTGCCGCGTTGTCCGACCCTGCGATAGACGATGAGCAGCTCGTCGCGGCTATCGACCGTTTCGCGCCAATGCGACTGCGCGTCGAGGACCTCACCAACGTTCTATCAACCTATGTCGATTCCGAGTTGTCGATACTCCAGGAAACTGCGCGCACGGCGCAGAAGGTCTCGGCCTGGCAGGTCGCGGCCCTTGTGCCCGGAACCCTGGTGCTTATCCTGATCTTCACGTTCCTGGTTGCCCGGCCAATATCGCAGATCGACAGCGCCATCCACCAGCTCGGTGAGAGTGGCTTCTCGAAACCCATCAATATCAAGGGCCCGACAGATCTGGAGCGCTTGGGTCGACAGCTCGAGTGGCTCCGCGTACGGCTGCTCGAACTCGCGCAGGAGAAGAACAAGTTCCTGCGGCATATGTCCCACGAATTGAAAACACCGTTGGCAAATATCCGCGAGGGCACGGAGCTGTTGCTCGATGGATCTGTCGGCGAACTGGACGAACCGCAGCGCGAGGTCACCGATATCCTGCGCATGAACGGCCTGAAACTCCAGCAGCTCATCGAAAACCTGCTGTCTTTCAGCGCCTGGCAAACCAAGAGCGAGGTACTCACACTCAGTGATTTTCCGCTGCGGGCACAGGTAATTGCGGTCGCCAGGACCCAGCGCCTGGCGCTAAAAGCAGCGAATATCCAGCTAAAGCTCGATGTGGAAGACATTATTGTGAACGCGGATCAAGACAAAATCCGTACAGTGCTGGATAATCTCCTGTCGAATGCGATCAAGTTCACTCCACGGGGTGGCCTGATTACGATTCGTGCGAGTCGGCTGGACACGAGCTTCGTGATCGAGTTTGGTGACACGGGTCCGGGCATTCCAGAAGAAGAAAGCCCGCGCATTTTCGAGGCATTTTTCCAGGGTCGCCGGGAGCAAGGCGGCGCTGTTGGCGGTACGGGCATTGGCCTGTCCGTCGTGCTTGAGTGTATACAGGCACACGATGGCTCGGTTGAACTGGTCGACTCGGACGAATTTCCGGGCGCGCATTTCAGAATCCATATTCCGCAGAGGCGGGCTGTGGCTAAACGGAAGTTGGCGGCAAATGCATAACACGAGGATCACAATTCGGTTGGCCCAGATCGCGGCGATGGCAGTCATCGTTTCGCTGATGACGGGGTGTGCGACGGCCTCGAAAGCGACAGACTGGCTGCGTGGGCGTGACAAGGCGCCCACCGACGACGCCGTGATTCTCGGCGCACCGGATGCCGAGGAGTACCTGAAGGAGCTCTACGAGCTGGCGTCCGGCGATCCGCACAAACAGGCAGATATCTTTGAGGATGCGGCGGCCGCCGCAAGGCTGACGCCCGGACCCAGCAGCAATCTCCGTTTCGGCATGATCCTCGCTACCCCGGGACACTCGGGGACCGATCCGGCGCGTGCAGAAAACGTTCTGCGCGACCTCCTGGCGCAAGGTGAGCTGCTGACGTCGACGGAGATGTCACTTGCGACGATCTACCTCAACAGCGTCACCCGCCTGAATACGATCAGCGCCGAGGCGCGCAATCTGACCGAGTCCACCTCACGCGCCGCGCGCGATGAGGAACTCGCCACCAGTCAGCGCATCGCCGCTATCGAGGCCGAGAACCAGCGGCTACGGCGCGAACTGGCCGACGCAGAACAGAAGCTCGAGGCGATCACCTCGATCGAACGCGAGATTCGCGAGCAGGAGTAGCGCTCCCCTTGCCGGGCATGACATAACCCTCTAACCTTCTCCCATGCCGACCAATAAACCGCAACGCGAAGGCAAGATCCTGCTCGTCGATGACGACCCGGGATTACTCCGCCTGCTGAGCATCCGCCTGCGCGCCGAAGGCTATGAAGTCGAGGCCGCGGAGTCCGCTCACAAAGCACTGGGGACGCTGCGCCAGTTCAGGCCGGACCTCGTGATCACCGACCTGCGCATGGACAAGATGGATGGCATCGGCCTCCTGAAGGAACTGCAGACCCGCTCCCCGGGCCTGCGCGTTGTCATCATCACCGCGCACGGTACGATCCCGGATGCGGTCACGGCGACGCAGCATGGCGCGTTCGGCTTCCTGACCAAGCCCATCGACAAAGACGAGCTCATGTCGCTGGTTGAGCGAGCAATGAAGGTCTCGGGCACTGCTGAAGTCGAGGACGACTGGGCGGCGGAGATCATTACCCGCAACGCCGCCATGAAAGAAGTGCTGCAACAGGCCAAGATGGTTGCGGCGACCGATGCCCGGGTCTTGATCAACGGTGAGAGTGGCACCGGCAAGGAACTCCTCGCCCAGGCGATCCACAGCGCGAGCGATCGACGCAACAAGCCGTTCACGGCGATCAACTGCTCCGCCATGGCCGAGAATCTGCTCGAGTCCGAGCTGTTCGGGCATGAAAAAGGCGCGTTCACGGGCGCAACCCGTGCCCATGAGGGCCTTTTCCAGGCAGCCGAAGGGGGCACGCTGTTACTGGATGAGATCGGCGACATGCCCATGCGCCTGCAGGTGAAGTTGTTGCGCGTATTACAGGAAAACCAGGTTCGCCCTGTCGGCAGCACTGAAGCGAAACAGATCGACGTAAGGGTCATCTCGGCAACGCACCGCGATCTGAAGGAACTCATGAAAGAGGGCCGCTTCCGCGAAGACCTCTACTACCGGCTGAATGTCGTCAACATCAAGTTGCCGACGCTCGACGAGCGACGCGAGGATATCCCCCTGCTCGTGGCGCATTTCCTGCAGCAGATTGCCAGGGAAGCCGACCAGGAACGCAAGGTTTATGCGCCGGAGGCCGTGGAGATGCTCGTAACCGCCGAATGGCCCGGGAATATCCGGCAGCTTTACAACATCGTTCGGCAGAACGTGGCGTTGTCGCGCTCGCCCGTTATCAGTGGTGAACTCGTGCAGCAGTCTTTGGGAGAGCACGCCGGGAAACTGGCGTCGTTTAGCGATGCGCGCGATGAATTTACGCGTAATTACCTGTCGCAGATTCTGCAGATCACGATGGGCAACGTCAGCCAGGCCGCCCGCCTGGCAAAAAGAAACCGGACCGACTTTTACAAGCTACTCGCTCGTCACGACCTGAACCCGGATTCGTTCAAGTCCCGCTAGCGGACTGCAGTTGAGCCTCAGTCTCGGCAATCGCGAGGACATCGTCGGGCGTCTCGCCCACGCAGCTGACCGTGTGACCGTACCGGTCGCGACCCTTTACCTGCCAGTAACCGGTCGGCAACTCGTCGACCCTGAAGAACCAGCCGCTGGTGCGACTGCGAATCGGAAATGACTGCTTGATTTCACGGTCAGGGTGTCTCGTTGTGATGAAATCCATATCGCCTGTTTCTCGCTCTATGACACGCTCTTCGGCGCTCACGCGGAAATTATTAGCCGGAAAAATGAACAAACGGTGAATCCGGAGCGGTTCGCCGCCCGTTGTCTTAATGCAGATTGTTAGCATTGTTCGTCAGCTATTTGAAAAGCCAAACGACGTCGAAAATTGAGCGCTCTGCTAGTTATCGTCCGGCCAGGGAGAAATGGCCCGGCGTTGCGCGATCCATCTGGTCAACTTTGGCCACATGCCTCGCCCATCCGGGCCTCAGGACGCGGCTTTCTTGGAATAGCCGTCGGCGCTGAGGCCGTACTTGTTCA
>CBDUMZ010000044.1:0-22070 GCA_965368465.1 uncultured Chromatiales bacterium | reverse complement strand
AGAGCCGCAATGGCACTTACGTCAATTCGCGGCGGGTGCAGAGCCAGGTCTTGCGCAGTAACGACGTCATCTCAATGGGTGACTTTCGCATCAAGGTCATCTTGCCGCCGAGTTACGGTGCCGCACTGTTCGGCGGGCTCGAGATGACCGATACCACCAAGATGATGACGATCGAAGATGCCCGGCGAGCGCGCAAGGATGAACAACACCGCCTCACGGAAGTTAAGGGAAAATACAATGAACAACAATAAATGGACTTTCACACTGTTGACGGCCGCCGCCGCAGCGCTCGCAGGTTGCGGTGGTGGTGGCGGCGACAGCGGCAGCACGCCTGACGCGCACGGGTTCCTCTCACTGGGTATCAGCGATGGCCCGATTCACGAGGCGCAAAAAGTCTGTATCACGTTCACAGACATCGAGTTGAAGCCCATGAACGGTGCCTCGACGACCCTGACGCTGTCCAATCCCGAGAAGATCAATCTTCTCGATTTCCAGGGCACGAACACCATGCCGATTCTCACCAGCGAGCAACTGCCGGCGGGTCAGTACGAGTGGATGCGCCTCGGAGTCGATGCGGTGCGCGGCAGCAATGGCGGAATGGGCGATACGGGTGACCCGAACGTCTGCGATGGCGAAGCGTCCTACATCGTCATGAACGACAACGCTGTCCACAATATTTACGTTCCCAGCGGTGAGAACAGCGGGCTCAAGCTGCATGGCGGCTATACCGTGCCGGTCAACGACCAGGTCAGTCTGACAGCGGAATTCGATCTCGGTAAATCGATGACCGCACCGCCGGGGCAGTCTCCGGACGTAATGCTGCGGCCAACCATCAAGCTCGTGAACAACAATGAGGTCGGTACGCTAACCGGGCAGGTGGCTAACGCGCTGGCCGAAGCCGAGGCATGTCAACCCTCGGTGTACGTGTTCAACGATGGTGTGGCGCCAAATGGCATCGAGGACGAAATAGAAGACCCCGACGATCCGGTTGCGACTGCCATGGTTGCGGCACACGACCAGGCAGACGGGACCGTCCAGTGGCACTACACGATCGGCTTCCTCCTGGCCGGCCACTACGAGGCGGCATTCACGTGTGATGGCTCGACATTTGAGCCGGCCGATGGATTGCCCGCACAAATCACCGCAGGAGCGACAGAAACGGTAGACTTCGCAGCACCGACCACCTGACAGGAGCTGTCTTGCTGCCACAACTTGATGCTACCGAAGCGAGGGTCATCGGCTGCCTGATCGAGAAGTCGATCGTGACGCCTGACCAGTACCCGCTGACACTCAATGCGCTGACCAACGCGTGTAACCAGAAATCGTCGCGCGAGCCCGTGATGTCCCTGAGCCAGGGCGAAGTCCAGCACGCGATTCGCATGCTCGAAGGCAAGCACTTCGTGCGCGTCGAAGAGAACTTCAAGAGCCGTGCGGAAAAATACACGCAGCGGTTCTGCAACACGCGGTACAGCGACCAGCAGTTCGACCCGGCCCAGCTGGCTGTCGTCTGCCTGTTACTGCTGCGTGGCCCGCAGACGCCCGGTGAATTGCGGTCGCGCAGCGGTCGCTTGCATACCTTTGCCGACAACGAGGAAGTCGTCCTGGCCTGCAACAGCCTGATCGACCGGGACGGTGAGCCGTTGCTCGTCAAGCTGCCGCGAAAGCCGGGCCGCAAGGATGCCGAATACATGCACCTGTTCTGCGGACCCGTCGATACCGAGGCCTACGTGGCCGAAGCAGAGAAGACCAGGAGCCCACGGCCGTCGTCGCGGTCCAACGTGACGGAGCTCGAAGAACGGGTGGCAAAACTCGAGGCGGAAGTTGCCCGTCTGAAGGCGTTGCTCGACTAACGCAGCTGGCTGTCTTTTGAGCCGCGGCGGTTGATCGAGCTGCGCAGCTTCGACGCCTCGTCACTTTCTGACTGGCACTTGACGCACAGGCGTACCCCGGGCACGGCTGCACGCCGTGCCTCAGGGATGGGCGCATCGCATTCTTCGCAGTTCTTGCGGCTCTCGCCACGCGGCAGCTGGGCGCGAGCGTGCTTCACCGCGTCCTCGATGGTCGCGTCTATCTGGTCCTGAACCGCACCGTCTTTTGCGAATCCGCCTGCCATGTATTCCGGGATCCGTCAGGGTTTGCGGAACAGGAAGGTAAAGCGGTCCGTGTTGCCACTGACCGACCGGCGGCCGACCTCGTATTCCAGCTCGTCGTCGGCACGGAAGTGCAGGTCGGAGTAGTCGACGAACTCGAAGCCGGCGGCCTGGACTTCCTTGATCACCAGGACCGGATCGATGCGGCGACGATTCTCGTTGTCATCGGCTTCCATATGGCGGCGCGTGTGATCGACGATGCCGTAGACACCGCCGCTCTTCAGGGCCTCGAAGGACTTGCGGTGCATGAGCATGCGGCCTTCTTCGCCGAAGTTATGGACGTTACGGAACGTGAGTACCATGTCGAGGTCGTCAACACCGAAATCGAAGTCGTCCATCGTGTACAGGCGTGCGCCTTCCGGGCGATGGGTGTTTTCGTTGGTCTCGAGAACTTCGACTTTCTCGAAGCCAGGCAGTGTCAGTATGTTCTCCTGCACGCGACCGGTACCTAGCGCAACATAAAGCTTGCCGTTGTCCGCGAGCACCGGGGCCAGGATGCGCGTGTACCAGCCACCACCCGGCAGCAGTTCGAGCACCCGCATGTCGTCCTGCAAGCCGAAGAACTTCAGTGTCGCCAGAGGGCGGCGGTTGCGGTCGCGTTCGGCGTCGGCGGCGGGTCGGCCTTCGGCCGCCAGGGCAGCTTCAACTTTGGCGTCGATATCGCCGGCATTGGCGAAGGCAGACAGGAACAGCAGGCACAGGACTGATACGAATCTCACGGGGTTAACTCCTCGACAAAAATGATGTCGTATCATAACCAATGGCGGCGACTAGCGCCCGAGTTCGTAAAGCGACTCGACCCATTCCTCCATGCCCGAGGCGATCCCGGGCGCACGCTTGAGCATGGTTTTCATCTGGTCGTCCACGACGCTCGATGCGTCGCTGAGAAGTTCCCGGCCGGCTACGGTCAGTGTCGCCATCGCCAGGCGGGCATCGCGCTCACTCCTGGCAGTCGCGACGACGCCGATTTTTTCGAGCGGGCGCAGGGCACGCGTGACGCCGGACGGGGTAAGCCCGACGGTTTGTGCGAGGTCGACCCGGCTGGCTTGCGACGCCGGTGCATCGGCGAGCGCCCTCAGCAGGCGATATTCGGCGAGGCTGATGCCGCGGATGGCACCGAGGCTGTGATCCAGGCGTCCTTCGACACGATTCCACGCGGCAGCAAAGGCGAGGGCGAGTTCCTGTTCTTTCGAGGTTTTCGTATTCATGAAAAAAGCATAACAGGTACGTGACTGATCACGCAATACGCACCTAAATGCCATGCGCTGTGCGCACCACGTGTCTATACTCTCAGCCACGCAGCGCACAGGGATTGAAGGAACGCATGGCTTTATTGGGCGAATTGAAACGCAGGAATGTTTTTCGCGTGGCGGCCGCCTACGCCGTCATCGGCTGGCTGCTCGCCCAGGTTGCGGATGTCGCCTTCGATGCCTTTGGTGCGCCGGACTGGGTACCGAAGTCCGTCCTGTTTCTCCTTCTCCTGGGTTTTCCCGTCGCGATCCTGTTTGCCTGGGCATTCGAGATGACACCTGAAGGCATCAAGCGCGAAAAGGATGTCGATCGTTCGCAGTCGATTACCGATCACACGGGCCAGAAACTCAACCGGGTCATCATCACGGTGCTGATTGCAGCCGTTGCTCTCCTGCTGGTCGACAAATTCGTGCTGCGGGACGTACCTGCGCCGGATGTGGCGCCTGTTGCGGCGGTAGAGAACACTGCCGCCGAAGAGGACAAGTCCGTCGCGGTGCTGCCGTTTGTGGCGATGAGCAGCGGCCCGGACGACGAATACTTCGCCGACGGACTGACCGAGGAAATTCTCAACTCACTGGCACAGTTGCCGGAACTGCTGGTCACGGCAAGGACGTCTGCATTCTCCTTCAAGGGGCAGGATCTGCCCATTCCGGAGATCGCGGCAGCGCTGGGGGTTGCGCATGTCGTTGAAGGTTCCGTGCGTCGTGCGGGCGAGCGCCTGCGCATTACGGCGCAGCTCATCCGTGCCTCGGATGGCTTTCATCTCTGGTCGGAAACCTATGAGCGATCCGCCGCAGACAGTTTCGGCGTTCAGGACGAGATCGCCGAGAAGATCGCTGTGGCGCTGGACGTGGTGCTCGACGAAGAACAACTGGCGCGCATGCGATCGACCGGCATGCGAAATCCCGAGGCGTTTATTGCGCACCAGAAAGGCGTCGAGCGTTTTGCCGAAGCCCATGCAGGTGACGGCAATGGCCAGCTGGATATCCTTGCCGAGGCGAACGTGTTCTTCGAAGCGGCGTTGGAGCTGGAGCCGAATGCCGCCTGGGCACACTTTGATTCGGCAGACTATTACGTTCATTTCGTCATGAATCGCGGCTATGACGGGGGCGCGACCGAGGCCGAGATGGATGAGGCGCTCGCGGAAGCGAAGCGCAGGTTCCAGAATGCGATCGATACGTCGGCCACGGATGCCGATCGACTGAGCGCCTCGCTGGAACTGGCGCTAATCTCGGGTCAATGGCGGCGCCTGCCGGAGCTCTTCCAGGCGGCCGTCGAGTCGCCCGACTGCATGATGCCGTCGTTCTGGGGTGCGATTGGACCCTTCACGTCGTCGCTGGACGGCGTCCTGGGCCTGTGGGAAAAGGCGAACGTGTGCGACCCGCTGAATTTCTATCCATGGGCGAATCTCCCGGCTATCCAGTTGCGACGAGGCGATGCTGAGTTGGCCTATGAAACGGCCATGCGGGGCCTGGCCGCAGTACCGCATGAGCAGGTCGCAAACGCTGCTGTCAGGGCAAAGATCAGTCTGGGTCAGTTCGATGAGGCGCTGGCGGTCAGTGAGCGATACATCGAGACAGCGAGCGAGAGATTAAGGATGCGCGTTGCGGTCGCCACCGCGCGGGGAGACGAAGCCGAGGCGCGGCGGCGGATGGACGAATTGTCCGATGACATGACCTACGCCGCGGGCTGGATGGTCGTGCACGCGCGCATTGGCGATCGTGACGAGGCCAATCGGCTCGCCGCAGAGACCGACACGAACCCGCTCGGCGTATTGGCCCTGCTGGACGCCGCCGATTTCTGTTTTTGCGGGGCGCCGTTCGACCTTGACGCAACCCCGAATTTCGCCCGGCTGATCGAAGAAGCGAATCTCGAGTGGCCGCCGCAATCGACCATGGACTGGCCGCTTAAAGACTGGTAGTCGTCCCCGCAGCCACTAGGGTTCGTAGCACTTCCCGATCAGCCACTTGTCGACATCCGCCGGTTCGGCAATGCGCTCGTAGAACGCGTCGATGTACTTTCTTGCGCTGGAGCGAGAGGGGCGAGTCAGCAATTCCTCCTCATCGATGAGCCGGTAGAGCGCGTCCTTTTTCTCGTGGAAGTACTCGATCGTCTTCTGCAATCGCTCATCGTACTTGCAGTGCCCCTTGTACAGACGCACGCGGACATTCGGTAGGCGGTAGCGTGGGTTCGGCGCGGCGTACTCCGTGTTGACGAAACCCGAGAAGTCGAAATCGTAAGCGACGGGCGTATACAGCGACTCACCCTTGGGCGCCATCAGGTCGACGTTGTGACAGCAGTCCTTGTTGGGCTCTGAACGCATGACCGAGTACTCGGTGTTGCCGATCATGTACTGGAAAACGTGGACGAGGACCTCCTGGTCGGGCTCGAGATAGTCCCGGGTAACCAGGCCGACGTTGGCTTTCTTCATGCCAATGCGCTTCGCAACGGCTTTGTCCTCCTCGATAACAAAACCAAGCCTGGTGCGCGTCCTCTCGTTCTCCAGGTTGATATAGGTAATGCGCATGAGGCGTACCGCGAAGCTCTTCGGCGTGAGTTCGTGCAGCATGCGGTAGGCAAGATACTCGCGCAGCACGTACTGCTCATACTTCGGCTTCGTGTTCTGGCAATGCGTAACGAGCTTGAGCTTGTCCTGGCCGGCAAACAGCGTGCCGTCCGTCTCGCTCTTGAGAAAATTCAGGCGTATTGGCGCGAAGTCGCAATGGTCCTTGTCGCGACGGTAGTTGCCCCGGGTACGCAGCTTGAGACTCAGGCGGCGAACGCTGCCGTCGGCTTCCGTGTAGGTGAACGCACCGTCCAGGTAGGCCTTGTCAGGCCGTACGTCCATGAGCGCAGCCAGTGGCGCTTCGATCGTGACGTCGAGAACCGCGTCGTCGGCAAACAGCGGTGCCAGGCCCGGGTAGGTGCCCGCCTGGGCGCCGAGTGGCAGGAGCAGGGCGGCGATGATGCGATAAAACATATGGACTGGGATTATCCAGCATTGGTCACGGCGAGTGAAGCGGATTGATTAACGGGGCCGCGCGCCACGCAGGCCCATCATCGCAGCGTCGATGAGGTCGAGCGGAAGTCCGCGGCGTATTTTCCTGACGACCTGTTTGCGGATTCTCCGCTTGCTTGCTGCATGCGCGTGCAGATCCAGTTTGCGCAATGCCTGCGCATGGGCCGCGGCGCGTGACGCCAGTTCGTCGGCGTCCACCAGCGTGTCGAAGAAGCCGGCATCGAGCGCGGACGCAGGATCGAATTCCTCCGACAACGTAACGGCTCGCTGGTAGGCGGCCGGCGTAAGGCGATGGCGCAGCGTTGCTGCCGCGACACGCGGCATGGTCAGTCCAATGGCGACTTCATTGGCCGCAATCCTGAACTCGCCACGACAACCCAGGATGTAGTCACCCGAGAGCATCAGGAAGACGCCCATCGCAAAACAGTGGCCATTGCACGCCACGACGACGGGGTAGGGATAGCGCATGACCCGCGCGGTCAGGGCGTACCCCAGCCGCAGCATGCGCAGGGCGTTGGTACCACCGCGCTTCATTACCTTGAGGTCGAATCCCGCGGAAAACACCGACTCGCGCCCGGTAAGGATCACGCCCGCCTTGTCGGCTTCCGCCTGGTCAAGCGCGCTGTAAATCGCCCTGAGCAGGTCGGGCGAGAGCGCATTGCGCTTGCCATCGTCAATGCGAATCGTGGCGACTTGTGCGTTCAGGCTGTAGTGAACGTCCTGCAACGTTCAGCCGTAGGCCGGTTCGTTGCCCGGCTTCCACTTGATGCTGCAGCCAATACTGGGTACCTGGTGCTCGCTGACGTCGCCGCCGGCCAGCACGGCATCGAGCGCGGCGCGAACATCGTGGCCGTCGACGGGCTTGTCGTTGGAGGGACGGCTGTCATCGAGCTGGCCGCGGTAGACGAGGCGCTGCTCGTTGTCGAACACGTAGAAGTCGGGCGTGCAGGCTGCCAGGTAGGCCTTGGCGACATCCTGCCCGGCGTCCAGCAGGTAGGGGAACGTGTAGCCCCAGGTTTGCGCTTCCTGTTTCATCGCCTCCGGGCTGTCGCCCGGGTAGCGCTCATAGTCATTGCTGTTGATGGCATAGACGGCGACGCCACGCCGGGCGTAGTCCGCGCCAATACGCGCGAGTTCCTCACGAATGTGTTTTACGAAAGGGCAGTGGTTGCAGATGAACATGACCAGGTACGCGTCGGCATCGTCGGCAAGCGAATGTTGCTTGCCGTCCGGGTCGGGCAGTGAAAACGCCGGGGCGACAGTACCCAGTTCGAGCATTTGCGATTCGACGGCTGGCACTTGAGTTTCTCCTTAATACGGGGTTGCGTGTTACTCGATAGCAGTCTTGTCGACGACAAAGACTCCTTCTCGCTCATCGATGACCATGCCGATCTTCTCCGTACCGACAGTGAAAATAGAGGCGTGGCTGAAATCACCACTCCGTCCCCAAAACCGGAAGGGAAACTCATCTGCACCGGTCAGTGAGCCGTCCGCATTGTTGAAACGGACGAGGCCGGTTCTGTCGAAATTCGACTGCGTCAGGAACCAGACGTCTTCCGATGCAGGGTCCGCGAGAACTGCTTGCGGTGCATTGACCTCGATAAATGGCACATCATTGTAGTCGAAGCGCCGTTCGACGGTCTGATTGCCGATATTCGCCACATCACCCGATGCAAAATAGACTTCCGAAGCTTTCACAGCTACCTCGAGCGGCCACCAGACAGCGGACGTAGCAGTAAACCACGTACCGGTCGACGAAAGCCCGGTCGCTGACAGTGTCAAGGTTTCGAGATAAGGGTCACTGTTGTCGTAGTGCAGTGCATACAATCCGCCGAGGCCATCAAAGAGGGGCCGTGCATAAGGGTTTGAGTTATTCGACTGCAGCGCCGAGACCGGGAGTTCGTCTGCAAGGGGGTTGCCATCGCGAAATGCGATGAATTCCTTTTCGATTGAATTAAAGGCTTCCGCCACGATGGCGACAACAGTATCGGGCTCGAGCGGCGATGTCGCCAGCTGAAGAATCAACCTGGGGTCTAGCGAGTTGTAGCCTGTTCGAGGGGTGATCACTCCCGTTTGCCAGGTACCAGCAATTGTCTGCGAGTTCGTATCGATAGCAACCAGCACCTCGGCTTCAGCGAACGCGACGTACAGCCGGGTGCTGTCTGCAGACAACGCCAGCCGTTTCGGGTTTGATGGTACGGGAATGTAGTTCTCGACGAGTTCGGTGTTCGGGTTGATCACTGCGATGGAGTTGCCGTTGCCAGCCACGTCGGCAGATACTGCCGCGTAGATCCGGTCCGCAGCTGGATTATAGAGTGCGTCGATCACGTCACACGCATACTGCATAAAGGCGTCACTTTCGGTAGTCAACGAAGGCGTGGGAGCGCATTCCTCCACAGCGTTCGCCGCGACAACTGTTGTGTCCAGCAACCTAAGGTCATTGTCGCGGACGAACACCAGGTAGTCGCCCGCCATCTCCATGCTCCTTACAGAATCGAATGCCAGGCCGAGATCGTAGGTCGCGATCGGCAAGCGTCGATCGAGTTCCCAGACTTCCAGTTGGTCGAACGACTCGGAAAAGAAGCGCCGGTTCGTCGAGTCGACTGCGATGTGGCGGCTGCCCCCGCCATACGAACCCAGTTTCACATAGGTATCGGCATCGTACTCAAAGCCGTTCGAGTAAAGGCTGTCACCAGCCAGTTCCAGGTCGAGGCCGAAACGAGTTCCGGGGATTGCCTCTGCGATACCGGTAGCGTCGACCACCATGTCCCGGGCGCCGGTGTTGGCAGGAGGCGGCTGGTAGTACGAATGAATTCGAGAACCATCGGCAGCAAAGAAGAGCTTCTCGCCGGCCGACGAGTTTCCGCCTGGCGCGTTGCGGAATCTTCCGGCCAGCTGCACATCGTCAACAAATATCGTCACGTCGTCTACAGCAGTGCCAACATAGTTGAAGGTGGCGGCGACGGTGTTCGATGCTGTCGGCGAAACCGCAAGATCCAGAACCCCGTACTGGTTCGAAGCGATGTCGTTGGAAACGATATTCACGGTCGACTGCAGTTGCAGTGTTGTGACGTCGTATTTTCGAATCTCATCACGGTCGGTGAAGCCGACATACATGACAGTGCCGTCTGCCGACAACGCGACCGCCGATGGTTCATTGGCAAACGTCAAGAGGACGGTCTGAGTGCCTTGCGCCAGTGACAGGCTAACCAGCGCATTCGGCGAGAATGCGTCAACGGCCTTTGTTGTCACGAGCAACCGATCGCGCGCTGCATCATAGAACGTATCTGTCGGCGCCAGCGAAATAGTACGGGTCGCGATCTGACCGAATAAGTCTCCCAGGTTGAGTCCTGACGGTTCGTTCAGGAAGCCGAAGACGACCTGGTTCCAGTCGATTGTACCGAGGGCAGAATACGTACCATCGCCCTCGGGGTCGATACTGACCAGGTCTTGTCCGCTCGTTCTTACGCCGCTCGCGTCCTGGCCTCGGCACAGGACATTGGCAGCACCGATGTTGCCCTGGACGTAGGTAAACAAAGTGTCTGTCTGGCAGGTTACGGTACCGCCAAACAAACCGCTGTCGAGCACGAATTCGAAGTCGATATCCATGTTGACTTCGTGCGACTGCGCGCCCGGGAATGTCGCTCGGGTTACCCGCGACAGTGTGAAATCTGAAATCGCCTCAGTGGTCCCGGAGACCACCAGTGAGAGTTGATCGGTTGCGGCAGAGCTGACCGTAAGTGTCTCCGACGGGTCCAGTGAGAACGTCATGTCGAATCCCGCGGCGACGTCCGAAAACACGAGCGGGTCCACCCGATCGGCGATGCGAAGCGTGCCGACAATGTCCACGGCGGCGGTAAGGCTGGCCATGGTGTCGTCGGCCATGTAGTTCGTGATCGCGATCTCGACGGTGCCCGTCATCTCACCGTCTACCAGTTCGCCAAAGCACTCGTCGTAGATGACGGTCAGCGTGTCTCCAGCTGACACGGAAAAGCTTGCGTCGGCATCGTTATGCGCAATAGAGGCTGTACCGCCAAAGGAACAGTCTCGAAAGGCTACACCCGAAGACGTAGAAAAAACGACCACCTCATTTGCAGCGGTCTGGGCAATGGAGAGTGTGCCTTCGGCGATGGCGACAGCAATACCGACTACCTCGGCACTATTCTGCGTGATCGCCAGGGTGCCGTACTGCGTCGGTGGCGGAGGAGGGGGTGGAGCCACCGTGCCACCGCCTCCGCCACCACCGCAGGCGGACAGCGAAAAGAGTCCGAGTGCCGTGAATGCGGAGCGGAGGTATGTGTAATTCGAAGTCATGGTGGTCTCGTCCCTGGGCGCCGGCTGGTATAGTGCGAACCATGATAATAATCGGAAGCCATAAATGAAAACCTCACGGCGTCGTTTTATTCGCTCTGCATCGGCGCTTGGTGTCATGGCGGCACTGCCGGGCTGGGGCTGCTCCCGCGATTCTGCGCGAAAATCACTCGACATCCTCGTGCTCGGTGGGACCGGCTTTATTGGACCGCACGAGATCAACTACGCGTTATCGCGCGGTCACAATGTCACTATGTTCAATCGAGGCAAGACTGCGCCAGGCATGTTTCCGGAAGTCGAGAACCTGATAGGCGATCGGGATGGGCAGCTCGATGCTCTCAAAGGCCGGGACTGGGATGCGGTCATCGACAACTCCGGTTTCTATCCGCGCCATACACGTCTTTCTGCCGAATTGTTGCGTGACCATGTCGGCAAGTACCTGTTCGTTTCCAGTATTTCCGCGTACGCCGAGTCGTTAACGGTCGACGACGACGAGTTCAGCGCCGCCTATGCCGTGATGGACGACCCGACCGACGAGTCCGACAACATCTACGGTGCAACGTACGGACCGCGCAAAGCCTTGTGCGAACAGGAGGTCGTGAAAGTCTTCGGGGCTGACGCGATCAACGTTCGGCCCGGCATCATTACCGGCACGGGCGATCCCACGGAACGCCTGCGTCATTGGCTGCGGCGCATGGTCGTCGGCAACGAGATTCTCGTTCCGGGGCAGGAAGACCTGCCGGTGCAATATATCGATGCAGCCGATTTGTGCGGCTGGATGGTGCGCCTGCTGGAGGACGGCACGGGCAGCGGCCCGTACAACGCGGTTGGCGCCGAGGAACCGTACCGGGCAAGGCCGCTCCTTGAGGGCCTCATCGAGTCGACCGGATCGACCTCGACGCTGACCTGGGTCGACTGGGAGTGGATTCGTGCCAACACGACCGAGCCCGTGAACTACGGGCCCTGGTACGGCCAGGGGCCGATACCGTTCATGCAGGTCAACAATGACAGGGCGATGGCCGCGGGCCTGACCTTCCGACCCATCGGCGACACGGCGAGGGACATGATCGCAAAGCTGGACGGGACCGAGCCCAGGTACGGCCCGGGCGGCTTCGACCTTGATACGGAAGCCGCGCTGCTCCGGAAGTGGCACGCAGAGAAAGGCTGAATACCGGCGCGCCTGAGACCGCGGCGCCGGGCTGGTTTCCCACCGCGGTCAGAGCCTCGCCGCGAGCCGGCTGCCCTGGTCGATGGCGCGCTTGGCGTCGAGTTCGGCGGCGACGTCCGCACCACCGATGACATACGTGGGGACACCGGCGGCCTCCAGCGGTTCCTGCAATTCACACAGGGGGACCTGGCCCGCGCACAGGACGATGTTGTCGACCTCGATCCAGGTCGGGTTCTCGCGCTTGTCGCCGTAACTGACGAGCAGGCCTTCGTCACCGATACGTTCGTAGTTCACATCGCCGATCATCTGCACGTTGTTCATCTTCAGCACGGCGCGATGAATCCAGCCCGTCGTCTTACCCAGGTTGGCGCCATGTTTGCCGGCCTTGCGTTGCAGCAGCGTGAGTTCGCGCGCCGGTTCCGGTCGTACGCGCTCCGCGGCAAGACCACCTCGTGACTCGGCCGGATCCACGACACCCCACTCGGCCAGCCACTCGTCGAGATCGAGGGTCGGCGAGTGCCCGTCGTGCAGCAGGAACTCGGCAACGTCGAAACCGATGCCCCCGGCGCCGATAATGGCGACGCGCTGGCCCACTGGCGCCCGGTTGCGCAGTACATCGATGTAACTGAGTACCTTCGGGTGCTCCTGGCCTTCGATTTTCGGGTCTCGCGGCGTAACGCCAGTAGCGACAATGACGCCGTCATAGTCCCGGGCCAACAGCGACTCCGCCGTGACGAACGTGTTCAGGTGTACGCGCACTCCCAGCAGCTCAACCTGTCGATTGAAGTACCCGAGCATCTCGTGAAATTCTTCTTTACCGGGAATGACCTTCGCCATGTTCAACTGGCCGCCGATCTCGCCGGCTGCCTCGAACAGGTCCACCGTGTGGCCGCGCTCGGCCAGTACCAGTGACGCCGAAATGCCCGCCGGTCCCGAGCCAACGACCGCGAACCGCCGGCTGACGGCGACCTTGTCGTAGTTCAGCTCGGTTTCATGGCAGGCCCGCGGATTCACAAGGCAGCTGCTCATCTTGTTGGCGAAGGTGTGATCGAGGCAGGCCTGGTTGCAGGCGATGCAGACATTGATCTCGTCGACGCGATCTTCGCGCGTCTTGAGGACGAACTCCGGATCGGCCAGCAGCGGGCGCGCCATCGAGACCATGTCGCTGCAACCGTCGGCAAGAATCTGTTCGGCCGTCGACGGCAGGTTGATGCGGTTGGAGGTCACGAGCGGAATCGTGACTTCCTGCTTCATCTTCTTCGTTACCCAGGCGAACGCGCCGCGTGGCACGGACGTCGCGATGGTCGGGACACGAGCTTCGTGCCAGCCGATACCCGTATTGATGATCGTGGCGCCCGCAGACTCAATCGCCCTGGCCAGCGCAACCGTCTCTTCCCAGGTGTTGCCGTCCGGGATCAGGTCGATCATGGACAGGCGGTAGATGATGATGAAGTCGTCGCCAACGGCCTGCCGCGTGCGCTCGACAATCTCCACTGGCAAGCGCATGCGCTGCGTAAAGTCGCCACCCCACCGGTCGGTACGCTGGTTCGTGTGCGTGACCAGGAATTCGTTGATGAAGTAGCCTTCCGAGCCCATGATCTCGACGCCGTCGTAGCCGGCCTCGCGTGCCCGTTGAGCGCAGCGCACGAAGGCGCGTACCTGTTTCTCCACACCCGAGGTCGAAAGCGCCCGCGGTGTGAACGGCGTAATTGGCGAGCGTATCTTCGAAGGCGCCACCGCGAAAGGATGGTACGCGTAGCGCCCGGCATGGAGGATTTGCAGCGCAATCTTGCCGCCCTCGGTGTGTACTGCGCTGGTCACCACCCGGTGTTTCGCGGCTTCTGCCCGGGTGCTCAGCTTGCCGGCGAAGGGCTTGACCCAGCCCGCCCGGTTGGGGGCATAGCCACCCGTGACGATGAGGCCGACGTCGCCTCGCGCGCGCTCGGCAAAGTACGCGGCGAGGCGGTCATGTTTGTTGCCATCCTCGAGTCCCGTGTGCATCGAACCCATCAGCACGCGGTTTTTGAGTGTCGTAAACCCCAGGTCGAGTGGGGCGAGGAGGTGGGGGTAACGGGCGTCGCTCATGACCTGTAATCTTACGCGTGCGCCGCCAGCGTTTCCTCAATGAGCGGCTTGTATCGGTCCGCGAATTTCTCCAGGGCCTGCCGCGCCTTCGCAAGGTGCTTATCGGTCATCGGCAAGGACAGGAAAAGGTCGCCGCGGCTGCATATCGACACACCGTCGAGAAGTAGCTCGATGTGCAGCAGCGGTCGCAACTTCCTGCAACCAGCCGTGATGTCGGACGGCCGCTTGGTTGCCTCTCTCGAGAAATGCAGTGCGATCATCGAACCCATGCCGTTGGCATACAGGGGTACCGATTTCGCGCTGAACATGTCATTGAGCGATAGCCGGAATGCTTCGGACCAGTCGAAAAACTCGGCGGCGCGCGCCGCGGTATACACGTCACGCATCCCGGCACACCCGGCTGCCATGGAGCAGACGTTGTTGTTGAACGTGCCGGCATGGGCGAGTGCACCTTTGCGTCGCGGGTCGTAATGCGACATGATCTCGGCGCTTCCGCCGAACGCTCCTGTCGGCAAGCCGCCGCTGATGAACTTGCCGAGCGTCGTCAGGTCGGGATTGAAGTCCAGCATTCCCTGGACTCCCGCCGGACCGAGTCTTGCGGTCTTCACTTCATCGAATATCAGCAGCGCGCCCACTTCCCTGGTCTTTTGCCTGAGCATGTCCAGGAACTGGCGGTTACCCTGGATATTCCCGCCTGCACCCAGCACCGGCTCGATGATCACCGCGGCCAGCTCTTTGCCAACGCCGTCGATCACGGCCGCGGTGCCTTCAATATCGTTGTAGTCCGCGAGGACATAATCGAAGGGCACATTAAGCGCGCTTTGTCCGCCCAGGAACTTGACGACACCGCCGTGGTAAGCGTCGTTGAACGCCAGTATTTTTTCGCGACCGGTCACAACGCGCGCCGTGCACAACGCCATGAGGTTGGCTTCGGTACCCGAGTTGCAGAAGCGTACCTGGTCGAGCGCAGGGAAGCGCTCGCACAGCAGCGCTGCCAGCTCTCTTTCGTAGCGCGTCGGGGCGCCCATCGTGATGCCGCCCTCCAGCGCTTCGTGAATCGCCGCCTTGATGACCTCGTTCGAATGCCCGAACAGGGCCGCGGAGTATTCGCCTACGAAGTCGACGTAGCGGTGCCCGTCGAGATCCGTCACCTCGGCGCCGTCACCGCCGACCAGCGTCAGGGGGAAGGGATCGTAGTGCAGGACCGTGCGCGTGTTACCGCCGGGCAGGTAGCGCGCGGCAGCCTTGTCCGCGGACTCGCTCAGGGGGTTAGCTGCAACGAAACGCGAGCGTGCGTCTTCTATTGCATGAAGCAGGTTTTCCATTGTTTCCGACCTATGCGAGTGACTCGATAACGAGCGCAATGCCTTGCCCAACGCCGATGCACATCGTGCAGAGCGCGAGCTTGCCGTTGCCGGCGAGGAGTTGGTCCAGCGCGGATACGGCCAGTCTTGCACCGCTCATGCCGAGCGGGTGTCCCAGCGCGATGGCGCCACCGCGCGTGTTGATGCGGGGGTCATCATCGGCAAGTCCCAGCTTTCTGGTGCATGCAAGCGCCTGGGCGGCGAACGCCTCGTTGAGCTCGATCACGTCGAAGTCATCCAGGCTCAGGCCCAGTCGTTGCAGCAGCTTGTTGGTTGCGGGAACCGGGCCGATGCCCATGATCCGCGGCGGTACGCCGGCGACCGCCATTCCCAGGATGCGAGCCCTGGGTTCAAGCTTGTTGCGCGCGGCACCCGCTTCCGATGCCAGCAGCAGGGCCGCGGCACCATCGTTGATGCCCGAGGCATTGCCGGCCGTGACGGTGCCGTCCGGGAAGAGCGGCTTCAGCTGCGAGAGCTTTTCAATCGACGTCTCGCGCGGGTGTTCATCCGTATCGACGACCAGGGGATCCGCTTTGCGCTGCGGCACGCTGACCGGGACGATCTCCCGTGCAAGGCGGCCATCCTGTTGCGCGGCGGCGGCTTTTTCCTGGCTCCACAGGGCAAACCGGTCCTGGTCTTCACGACTGATCGACAATTCACTGGCGAGATTCTCAGCGGTCTGTGGCATGACGTCCGTGCCGTACTCCCGGTCGAGCTTCTTGTTGATGAAACGCCACCCCATCGTCGTGTCGTACAGGGTCTGCGTGCGGCCGTAAGCGCTGTCGGCCTTACCGATGACGAACGGCGAGCGCGACATGCTCTCGATACCGCCTGCGATCATCAGGTCACCTTCGCCCGAGCGAATCGCATTTGCCAGGCTGCCTATCGCGTTGAGTCCAGAACCGCAGAGTCGATTGATCGTACACGCCGGCACGTCCTCGGAAAGTCCTGCCAGCAGGCTGCTCATGCGCGCGACGTTGCGATTGTCTTCGCCCGCCTGGTTGGCGCAGCCGAGCATAACGTCGTCGACCGTGGCCCAGTCGACGCCAGGATTTCGGTCCATCAGCGCCGCGATCGGAATCGCCGCCAGGTCGTCCGTGCGAACTGACGCAAGCGCGCCGCCATAGCGACCCACGGGAGTGCGGATGCCATCACAAAGAAATACGTCGGTCATTGCATGTGTCCTGTTCATCTGTTGCTTAGGTTGGCGGCAGGATGGTCGTGCCGGTTTTTTGCTGCACTTCGTCAAAGCCGATGCCCGGTGCCAGCTCGACGACCTGGAATCCCTTTGGCGTGATATCGACGACAGCAAGGTCGGTGAAGATGCGAGAAACGACACCCACGCCCGTGAGCGGGTAGGTGCATTTTTCGATGAGCTTCGGCTCGCCATCCCGGGTTGTGTGCTGCGTGATGACGAAAATGTTCTTTACGCCCTGCACCAGGTCCATGGCCCCGCCCACGGCAGGAATGGCATCGGGCGCCCCGGTCGACCAGTTGGCGATGTCCCCATTCGCCGATACCTGCATGGTGCCGAGTACGCAGACGTCGATGTGGCCGCCGCGAATCATGCTGAAGCTGTCGGCATGGTGAAAGTACGACGCGCCGGGCAGGGCGGTAACGTATTTCTTGCCGGCATTCATCAGGTCCAGGTCGCGCTCATCGTCGGCGGGTGGCGGGCCCATGCCGAGCATCCCGTTTTCCGTGTGGTAGATGAACTCGCGGCCCTCGGGCACGAATTTTGCGACGAGTTCGGGAATGCCGATGCCGAGATTGACGTACGAGCCGTCCGGTATGTCCTGTGCAGCCCTCGCGGCCATCTGTTCTCTCGTCCAGCCGGTGCTCATGGGTAACTCCTTTCCGCCGCGATGAGGGTGTCCTCATGCACGGGTTCGGTAACCTCGACGATGCGATTGACGAAAATGCCGGGCGTGATGACGTTCTCCGGATCGATGCCGCCGCGTGCGACGAGCTTGCGCGCCTGCACGATCGTGGTCGTTGCGGCCATGCACATCAGCGGGCTGAAATTGCGGGCCGTCTTGTTGTAGGTGAGGTTGCCGAGCGGGTCGGCAACTTCGCACTTGATCAGCGCGAAGTCGGCCTTGAGCCAGGGCTCGAGTACGTACTGTCGCCCGTCGAATTCGCGCACTTCCTTGCCTTCGGCCAGCACGGTGCCGACGGTGGTTGGCGTAAAGAAGGCCGGAATGCCGGCGCCGGCAACCCGAATGCGCTCTGCGAGCGTGCCCTGGGGGACGATTTCGAGCTCGATCTTGCCTTCCCGGTACAGCTTCGGGAAAACCTTGGATTGGCTCGATCGCGGGAACGAGCAGATCATCTTGCGGACCTGGCCATTGCCGATAAGGGCCGCCAGGCCCACTTCGCCATTACCCGTGTTGTTGTTGATCACGGTGAGCTCACGCGCGCCGTGATCGATGAGTGCGTGCAGCAACTCGATCGGGCTGCCCGATGCGCCAAAACCTCCGACCATGACGGTCGCACCGTCCGGGATATCCGCGACGGCTTCTGCAACCGACGGGCACGTCTTGTTAATCATTCCAGGAACACCTCTGTTTCTTCCCACAGCGTTTCGATTTGATCGATACGGTTGGTCGCATCGTCCTTGAGCACTCTTGCCACCTCTGCCACGAGCAGTTCGCTCATCGCGACGACAGGTATTGAGCTGTCAAACGGCCCGATCGCCGGGACTTCGATCCGGCACCACGCGCTGGCGAGTTCGACGTAGGGGGACAACGGGCTGTCGGTTATCGCCACGACAGCAACGCCCGCGTCGGCGAGCACCTGGGTTGCCGCCAGGGCCCGGCGCCTGTAGCGATAAAAGTCGAACACGATGGCAGCATCGTCGGGGCCTGCATCGCTGAGCGTGGATGCGTAGGAGTGCTCCTCGAGCGATTGCACGCGCGGCCGCACCATCGACAAACCACTGTGCAGGGCATGTGCACCGGCCCGCGAGGTCTCGCCGGACAGGATCCACACTCGCTCGGCCCGCACAATCGGCTCGACCAGGGTGGCCAGTTGCTCGCTCTCGATCACGTCGAACACGGACGCGATGGCGTCGTTGATTGCCATCCTGGCAGGTACCGCCTTGTTGCCATCACTGCGGATGCGCTCGCTGGGGCGCGACAGGTGGTGGGAGAGGTCGCTGCGGATGTGCTGTTGCAGCTGGGAGAAGCCCTCGAAGCCCAGCTTGGTGGCGAAGCGCACAATAGACGGCCGGCTCGTGCCGACGCGGCTGGCGAGCTCGGAAACCGTGCCAAACGCCAGCAGCGTGGGCTCTTCCACCACGGCCTCTGCGATGCGTCTTTCGGTCGGCGTGAGGGCATTGCTGACCGCGGCGACCAGCTCCAGCGTCGATGTCCTCGGCCCGAGAATGTCCATATCGTTACAATATCACAATTCAATAGTACAATGTGTTACATTACGCTTAAATCGCAACCCCAAAAAACGAGGTGTAACGTGGCGACGGCAGACAAATATGTGCCAACGGAAAGGGAAGCCGCCTTCCAGGGCACGATCGAAAACCAGAAATACGAGCGCGACATCATCAACGGCCTGGCGCCCTTTTTGAAGGACAAGGCGCCCACCGATATCAAGAATTTCTACTCCGCGGACGAACTCGCCGCGCTGGCCGCGCTGAAAGGCACGGAGCGCGATGTCGAAGCGCGCATGCCGGTCAAGATGACGCGCCATTTCTTCGAATTGGCCACGCACAGCGAACCGCTGCAGCGGCTCGTCAAGGCCAACCCCGACGAGACGCTCAACCTCGCGGGCTCCGAGGACCCGGGCTACCAGATGGACTTTGCCCCGGTCGAAGGACTGCTGCACAAGTACGAAATGGGCCTGCTGTACGCAGTCTCGACCTGCTCCGCGCATTGCCGTTTTTGCTATCGCGAAGAACTGATCGCGCAGAAGGACATTGAACGCCAGGACGGCTCGGTGGCCAAGAAAGGCCTGGCACAGATCAAGGACGTCACCGACTACATTCGGGAACACAACCGGACCGTGGCCGACAATGGCGGGCGGCACCCCGAAACGGGACGCGAGAAGTTGCGTGAAATCCTGTTGTCCGGTGGCGACCCGATGGTGCTTTCGAATCGCAAGCTCGGTGCATGGCTGTCAGCACTGGCCGAGGCCGGCGTCGAGTCTATTCGCCTCGGCACGAAGGAAATGTCGTTCTACCCGAAGCGGTTTGACGAGTCCTTCCTCACGATGATGGATAACTTCCACGAGACGTATCCGGACGTTGGCTTCCGTCTCATGATCCACTTCAATCATCCGGACGAGTTCCTGCAGAAGGGCGCCGACGGTGAGTACCTCACGAATCCCAACGGTTCGCTCAAGTGGCACGATGACACACGCAAGGCGATGGAAGGCGTCACGGCGCGCGGCTGGATTCATGTTGAAAACCAGGCGCCGATCATCAAGGGCATCAACGACGATGCGGATGCGCTGCGAATCATGCAGCGAGCGCTCTATCGCGCAGGCGTTGGCAATCACTATTTCTTCTGCGGCCGGGACATCGTCGCCTACCGTGCGTTCAACGTGCCCATCGAAACGGCCTGGCAGATTCTCAACGAATCCCAGAAAGGTCTGTCCGGCGTCGAGACGCATGCGCGCCTGTCGATCACGCACTACAAGGGCAAGACGGAAGTCTCGGCGGTTACCAGCAAGCCGATCCCCGGCGTGCCGGGAAGCGAGAACGGTGTGCTGATCTTCAAGATCCTGCGCAACGCGCTGTCTGCACCGGACCGTGGCAAGGTCTGTATCGTGGGACGCAACCCCGATGCCCTCTGGTTTGACGACTACGAGGATCGTGTGTTGTTCGACGAAGCGGGGCTTTACGACTACGCCCGGGTCGACAAGAAGTCGATCGAGATCGAACGCAAGGCTGACGTCGCGGTCAACGCCTGACCCAGGCGCCTAGTGGATAAACGCAAGCTGCGGTCGTTCCTGCTAAACGCGGGAATGATCGCGGCCGTGTTCTTCGGGCTGCTGGCTTTCCAGACGCGCAACATGCTGGCGACGGACGGGCAGGTGGCGCCCGCGTTGCAGGGCGTGACGCTATCCGGCCAGGCCTATGACCTGCAAGCAGCCACCGGCCGGCCGGCACTTGTCTATTTCTTCGCGCCGTGGTGCAGGATCTGCGCGGCCAGCGCCGGCAACCTGAACCGATTGCGCCGTTGGCGGGCGCCCGACGATATCGAAATCATTGCAGTGGCCCTGGATTGGCGCAGCGCTGCAGAAGTGCGCGAGTACGTGGAGCGCCACGATCTCGACGTCACCGTCGTGCTCGGTGACGCCAGGGTTGCCCAGGCATGGCAAATCCGGGCGTTTCCCTCCTACTACGTGCTCAACAGCGCACACCAGGTTGTCCGCCGCGACGTCGGCTACAGCAGCCAGCTGGGGCTGTGGTTGCGAGCCTGGCTGGTCTAGGCGACGATATACCCGGCACGGACATTCTTCCTGGAGGGGGGCAACATGAAACAGCACGAGATCGACGACCAGGTATTCGAGTTATACGACGAGTACTGTCACGGCCACATAGACCGCCGCCAATTCTTCGAGCGCGCGGCGCAGTTGACGGTTGCCGGCGTGTCCGCCATGGCGATGGCCGAAGCGCTTCTGCCCAACTACGCCGAGGCGCAGGAAATCCTGTTTACCGACGAGCGCATCGAGGCGAACTGGGTTGACTACCCGTCGCCCGGCGGGACTTCCGGCGAGATGCGAGGCTACCTCGTGCAACCCAGCGGCGAGGGGCCGTTCCCGGCGGTACTGGTTATGCACGAAAACCGTGGATTGAACCCTTACATAAAGGACGTCGCGCGGCGCTTTGCCGTTGAGGGATTCCTGGCGCTGGCGCCGGACGGCCTCGCGCCGATCGGCGGCTATCCGGGCAACGACGACAAGGGTCGCGAAATGCAGCGCACGCTCGACCAGGCGAAACTACGCCAGGACATGGTCAACAGTGCGCGCTTCGTCCGGTCGCATGCGTTGTCCACGGGCAAGCTCGCTGCGACGGGGTTCTGCTGGGGCGGTGGCACCACCAACTTCCTCGCGACCGAACTGGGCGACGAACTTAAAGCCGGAGCACCGTTCTACGGCAGCGCTGCCGCCACGGACAAGGTTCCGCAGATCAAGGCTGCGATACAGGTTCACTATGCCGAGATCGACGATCGGGTCAACGCGATGCGCGCCGAGTACGAGGCAGCCCTGAAGGCCAACAACGTGACCTACGAGATGCACGTCTACCCGGGTACGCGGCATGGTTTCCACAATTACTCGACACCACGCTACGACGCCGAGGCCGCACAACTTGCCTGGCAGCGCATGGTCGCGTTTTTCAGGAAGCACCTGGGCTAACGCTGTTCCGCGGCGTCGCTTTCCGGCATTGGGACCTGTGTGGTTACCGCGCCGTCGGCATTGAAGAACCGCAGGCTACCTTCGCCTTTCAGGTAGAGCACCGCAGCGCCTTTCGATTGTGGCCCATGCAGGGCGATGCCGCCGCCACCGTGGGAAAACTGCGCGATTCCAATTCTCGGTGTGTGCTCTTCGTCCAGCACGTAGAGGCCAGTTGCGTCCGGTTCGGAGAACAGCCTGAGCCGCTCGATGCCATTCTCGTCATTCAGCGCAAAGACCGGGTTGCCCTCTTCAAATCGTATCGTGGCGCGAGTCGAGCCGTCTTCTGACACCAGTTCAAACGCGTGTGC
>CBDUMZ010000043.1:0-22432 GCA_965368465.1 uncultured Chromatiales bacterium | reverse complement strand
GTAATCAGGGTTGCGAACAGTATGCCGAAGCCCAGTGAGATCGCCATCGGGACCAGGAACTGCGCCGACGAGGATTTCTCCATTAGCAACGGCAGTAGCCCGAAAAACGTCGTAAGCGACGTCAGCATGACGGGGCGAAAACGCACCACGCCGGCGCGCTCCACCGAGGTCTGCAGGTCGTCACCGGCGGCGCGGTGACGCTGATTCACATAGTCGACGAGGACCAGGCTGTCGTTAATGGCGACGCCCGTCAACGCCATGAGCCCGAGCATGCTGAGCATCGTGAGTGAGTGTCCCATCAGCCAGTGACCGATGACGGCACCGATGATGCCGAAGGGAATGACCGACATGATCACGATGGGTTGCGTATACGACTTCAGTGGCAGGGCCAGCAGGCAGTAGATGACGAACAATACGATGACAATGCCGACCTGCAGGCTGCCAAAGGTCTCCGCCTGGCGCCTCTGTTCGCCTTCGAACGTGTAGGTAACACTCGGATACTTGACGAGAAGATCGTCCAGGAACTCGGTAATGGAGTTGATGACAACGGTCATGTTGGTCGTGCTCTGGTCGATATCCGCCGTCACATTCAGGACTCGATAACCATCGATTCGCCGTATCTGCGACGGCCCGCGTCCCGGTGTTATTTCGGCCACGTTGGCCAGCGGAATCTTGCTGCCGCTCGGCGTTGAAATCAGCATCTCGTTCAACGACGAAATCGTACTGCGCTCACCGAGCGGGAAGCGCACGAGAACCCGGATATCGTCGCGGCCGCGCTGGATACGCTGGGCCTGCAGGCCTTTGAACGCCTGGCCAACCTGGTTGACGATGTCACTGCGTGTCAGCCCGAGCAGGTGCCCCTGCGGAGACAGGTCGATCTGTAACTCTTCCTTGCCGTTCGACAGGCTGTCCGCGATTTCGAAGACACCCGGGTAGGTCGCCAGGTGCTGCTTGAGCTGGTCGCCGACCACGGTCAGCGTGTCCAGCGAGTTGCCGCTGAACTGCACGTCGATCGGGTCACCGGCACGAAAGAACGAGGACCTGAAGTTCAGGCTTTCCGCACCTGGAATCCGGCCGACAAGCTTGCGCCAGTCATTGCCCAGCACAATGGTCGAGAACTCGATAGTCCGGTCCTGCCGCGGCACGGTCTCCATCTGCACGCGTGCCGAACCCGAACTCACGTTCGTGAGGATGTTCGTCACCATGCTCTGCCCTGTCTCCGGATCGCGCAGCTCTTCCTGCAACACGAGTGCTGCCTGGTAGATCGCCTCGGCATGCCGGTTCGTGACCTCGAACGGTGTGCCGGCAGGCATCGTCAACGTAGCTGTGGCGGTCTCGCCTTCGATCCTCGGGAACGGTGTGAATCGCGTCCAGCCGCTCATGATCAGGGTAACCAGCACGATCAGCGCGCCGACGAACAGCGCCAGCGTCGCGTAACGATGTGACGTTGCCAGCCGCAGAAGCGGCAAATAGTACTCCTGAATGACGTCCTCAAAGCCGTCCGCGAAGCGTGTCTGCCACGCCTGGAATCCCGTCATCTTGTTGTCGTGCTCATGCAGCTCGACGTGTTTGAGATGCGCCGGCAGGATCAACTTGGACTCGACCAGCGAGAAGAGCAGCACCGGGATCACGACCAGCGGTATCTGTGAAAACACCTCGCCCATGCGGCCTTCGATAAAGGCGAGCGGCCCGAAAGCGGCGATCGTCGTCAGGATGCCGAAGGTCACCGGGATAGCCACTTCCTTGGTGCCCTGGATGGCCGCCGACAGGCCCTGGTCGCCGGCACGCATGCGCGAGTAGATGCTCTCGCCGGTAACGATCGCATCGTCCACGACGATACCGAGAACCAGGATGAAGCCGAACGCACTCATCAGGTTGAGGCTGATGTCGAGCAGGTGCATGACGATGAACGCACCGAGGAAACTGATCGGGATGCCGAGAAAAACCCACACGGCCACCGACGGCCGCAGGAACAGCGACAACAGCAGGATTACGAGCAAACCGCCCTGGATAGCGCTCTTCGTCATGATGGTGAGGCGATCCTTGAGCCGCGCCGAATCGTCGTCCCAGAACGAGAGCTCCAGGCCGACGGGCAAACTTGCCTGCCGGGATTCGATGTACTCCCGCACCTTGCTCGAGATGTCGATCGCGCTCTGGTTGCCAACGCGCGAAACCTGCACGAATGCCGCATGCTTGCCATTGAAGCGAGTACGCATTGCATCCTCGACGAACCCGTCTACGACTGTCGCGACGTCGCTGATGCGGACGATACTGCCGTCCGGGTTGGTCTTGATCACGATCTCGTCAAAATCCGCGCGGCGATAGGCCTGGCCCTTGGAGCGAATCAGTACGTCACCGCCCTCGGTACGGACGTTGCCCGCGGACAGGTCCACGGAACTCGTGCGAATCGCCTGGCCGATATCGGCGAGCGTGACGTCGAATTCGCGCAGTCGATCCGGCGACACCTCGATGGCGATTTCGTACTGACGCACCGCGTCGAGTTCCGCGTGCGTAATGCCGTCCAACCGCAGCAGCTCATCGCGGACCTGCTCTGCAAACATGCGGATTTCCGATTCGCTGTAGTCGCCGGCAACGGCGACATCGATGACGCCAAAGCGGCGCTGGCGCAGGCCGATTACGGGTTTCTCGGCTTCGGCCGGAAACGTGTTGATTGCATCGATGCGGCTCTTGATATCGTCGAGAAGCTGGCGCGGATCGTAGCCCTTGTCGATTTCGATGATGACGTTGGTAGCGCCCTCGCTCGACACCGAGACGATGCGATCGAGGCCTTCGAGGTCCTTGACGGCCTCCTCGATGCGCACGGCCACGCCAAGCTCCACATCTTCGGGCGTCGCGCCGCGCAGCGGAACCTGCACGGTGATCGTGTCGGGATCCGAGGGAGGAAACACCTCCAGGCGAACGCCCTTTGCCATCGCCAGGGCACCGCCCGCGAGGATCGTCACCATCAGCAGGTTGGCGGCAACGGAATTACGTGCGAACCAGCCGATCATTTGTCGTTGCTCATGCCGGGGCGACCGTCGTCGTCAAGCGTTGTGACGCGGATACCCGACGTCACCTGGCCCAGCGACGTTGTCACAAGCTGATCGCCGGCGGTAAGGCCGGCGGAGACGATCGCCTCGGACTCGTTTTGCCACAAGATCTCGACGTCGCGGCGCCACAGCACGCCGTCCTCGACGACAAAGACATAGGTGCCCTGGTAGATGGCGTTGTTGGGTATGACGAGCGCATCCGGTACGCGCTTGCCCTCGAGCTTCGCCGTGACGTACTGGCCGATCTTGAGCGGCGTCTGCCCGCCAGGCGGTGGCGCGAACGGATCCCTGATTTGCGCGATGACATGCAGCTGGCGCGCCGTCTCGTCGATGGCGCCCTCGGTCCGCACGAGTTCCGCCTCCCAGGTAGCCGCGCCCGAGAGCTCCGACGTAATCGTGACGCGCCTGCCCGTGTTCTCGATCCCATCCGAGTGCCGGTAGGACTCCGGAAGGTCGATGAAGGGCAAATCGCGATTCCTTATCGGCAGGCGTATCTCGACGACGTCCGTCGCGAAGATATCGGCAAGTTGCGTGTTGCGGGAAATAACCTGCCCGACATCCACGTACTTCTTCAGCACGCGCCCTGCAAACGGCGCACGGATCCGCGTCCGTTCCAGGTCAAGGCGTACCTTTTGCAATGCCGATTCGGCAGACAACACCCTGGCTTTGGCGGCCTCGAGTTGCGGTATACGCAGCACGAGGTCGGGCGCCTCACCCTCATTGCCCAACCGGGCCCAGTCCTCCCGTGCCTGGTTCGTGCGCGCCTCTGCCTCGGACAGGGCCTGGCGCGCGTCGGCCAGCGTCGCCTCCGCGATGCGAACGTCCGCCGCGTAGTCTCGAGAGTCAATGGTCACGAGTTCGTCGTTGCGCTCGAAGAAACCGCCCTCCCGCATGTTCGGACTCATCTCGACAATCTGACCTTCAACCTGGGCGACCAGCATGCTGCGCGTGCGCGGCCTGACGATGCCGTAACTGGCCAGCTCCACGGCGTAGTCGCGAGGCACGATGTCCAGCGTTTCGACGACCATCTGCGGCCCGCCTCCATTGCGCTGCTGCGGCGCTTGCGGCGGGTTCATCATGATGACCGCGGCGACCAGCAGCAGCACGCCCAGGATGATTACGGGAAGCAGTTTCTTCTTGTTAGACATTGTCAGTTCACCGCCTCAAAGCTACCGCCCAGGGCAAGATTGAGCGCCAGCCGATTCTGCAGGCGCTGATTTTTGAGTTGTACGACCGTCGCGGCAGCATCGAACGCCTGGCGCTGCGACACAAGCACGGTCGTGTAAGTAACCAATCCCCGGCCATACTGGTCGAGAGCGAGTTCGAGCGCCGCTCGCGAATTCTTCTCCGCCTCGACCAGCGCGGCATAGCGCCGATCGAGCGATGCGGTCCTCGAGATCGCGTTTTCAACTTCGGCAAAAGCCCGGTACACGGTATCGAGCCAGTTCTGTTCTGCGATGCGAACTTCGGCCAACCTCTGTTCCTCGATGGCAGCCAGCCGCCCTGCCTCAAACAGGGGCTGCGTCAAACTGAACGCGAGGGACCACGCCGCGGACCCGCCGTCGAGCAGGTCGGAGAACTCTGTCGAGCTCGCGCCCGTGCTGCCCACGAGCGAGAGACTCGGGAAACGTGCCTTGTGCGCCACGGCCAACTCGGCATCTGCAGCCAGCAGGTCGAACCAGGCTTCCTGGATGTCCGGGCGCCGCGTCAGCAGTTCCGATGGCAAGCCGACCGGAATCGTATCGCCTGGCACCGGCAGCTCGCCCGCCAGCCCGATGTCGCCATCCGGGTAGCGCGCAAGCGACAATTGCAGATCGGCAATCGCCTCCAGTCGGCTCTGTTCGAGCTGCGCGACATTTGCGCGCTCGCGCTCGATCTGATCACGCGCCAGATACAGGTCGAGCGCGTCGTTAAGGCCCTGGCGATAACCGCTTGCCACGATGTCGTGGCTGGCAATGGCGTTTTGCAGGCGCTGCCTTGCGACATCGAGAAGTTGCTCGGCTTCCAGCACATCGAAATACCGGCCCGCCGTGGTCGCTGCGACACTGCGTTCCGTGGCGGCAAGCCGCGCGGCCTGTCCGGCGAGCGACAGCTCCGCCGCACGCTGCGCTTTCGACAGTCGCCGCCACAGATCGATTTCAAAGCGACCACCGATCGCCGCGCTGAAAGCGTCGATCGTGGTACTTCCGCCTGTCGTGTTGTCGGTAACGCGGCGCGAACCATCGAGCGACAGGTCGAACGCCGGGAAACGCGACGACCGGGCAATGACGGCAGACTGGCGAGCGACCTGCAAGCGTTGCCGCTCCTGTTCGAGCACGAAATTGCTCGCAATCGATTCCGCCACGAGCTTCTCAAGTTGTGCATCGCCGAAGGTAGACAGCCAGCCAGTGCTCACATCGCTGGCGGCGGCATCCGTGCTTCGGCGCCATTCGGCCGGTACCGGGATCTCTTCCGGCGTCGTTTCGATGCCGGACACCGCGCAGCCCCCGGCCGGCAGGGCCAGCAGGACAGCCAGGGCTGTCAACAGTGACCTATGGGCAGCCAATTTGCTCGGCGGGTTTGTCTCAGACATCGATCTTCGTACCTGGCACGATCAGGCGCCGAGTGACGCCCAATAAACAAGGAATGCATTATGAGCCGTACTGCCGTGCTCGTTTGTTAAGAATTGTAACGAAGGACGGCCCTCACATGGAGGGCCGTCCTGGTTTGTGCCTGCGAGGCCGTGCCGGGCCCCGACGAGGCATGATGCTACATATCGAAGCGATCGAGCTGCATGACCTTGGTCCATGCATCCACAAAATCGCTCACGAACTTCTTTTCACCGTCAGTTGCCGCATACACTTCGGCGATTGCACGAAGCTCTGCATGCGACCCGATGACGAGGTCAACCGGTGTCGCCGTCCAGACGACTTTACCTGAAGCGCGATCCCGGCCTTCGTAGATACCGTCGGTCTTCGACTTGCTCCACTGCGTCGACATGCTCAGCAGGTTGACGAAGAAGTCGTTGCTCAGCACGCCAGGCTGGTCCGTGAAGACACCATGATCCGCGCCACCCGTATTCGCGTCCAGTGCACGCATACCACCGACCAGTGCCGTCATTTCGGGAACCGTCAGCGTCAGCAGGTTGGCTTTGTCGACCAGCATGTCTGCGGGCGAACGCAGGTTACCTTTGCCGTAGTAATTGCGGAATCCGTCGGCCATTGGCTGCAGGACGCCGAACGACTCAACGTCAGTCTGTTCCAGCGAGGCGTCCATGCGGCCAGGAACGAACGGAACACTGATGTCGTGGCCGGCGCTCTTGGCAGCCTGTTCGATGGCTGCAGCACCGCCGAGCACGATCAGGTCGGCCAGCGATACTTTCTTCCCGCCTTTTTGCCCGTCGTTGAAGTCTTTCTGGATACCTTCAAGGGCTTTCAGGACCTTGGCGAGTTCTTGCGGATCGTTTGCTTCCCAGTCCTTTTGCGGGGCGAGCCGAACGCGCGCACCATTGGCACCACCGCGCATGTCCGAGCCGCGGAAGGACGACGCCGACGCCCAGGCTGCCTTGACGAGTTCCGTCACTGTCAGTCCTGAATCGAGGATCTCGGCCTTGAGGCTTGCGATATCGGCAGCGTCGACCAGTTCATGATCAACGGCCGGTATCGGGTCCTGCCACATCAGGACTTCGTCCGGAATCTCACTCCCGACGTAGCGTGCGCGCGGCCCCATATCCCTGTGCGTGAGCTTGAACCAGGCCTTGGCGAAGGCCAGGTCGAACTCTTTAGGGTTCTTGAGGAAGCGTTGCGATATCTCGCGGTACTTCGGATCTTCCTTGAGTGCCAGGTCCGTCGTAAGCATCATCGGCGCGTGCCGCTTGGTGGGGTCATGCGCGTCCGGAACGAACTTGAGCTCGTCGGCGTTCGCGGGAATCCACTGTGTCGCGCCGGCGGGGCTCTTTGTCTTTACCCACTCGAACGCGAACAGGTTCTGCAGGAAGTTGATGCTCCAGGCCGTCGGCGTTACTGTCCAGGCGCCTTCGAGGCCACTCGTGATCGTGTCTTCGGCATTGCCCTTGCCACACTTGTTGGTCCAGCCTAAGCCCTGCTCCTCGAGAGCTGCAGCGCCGGGCTCCGGTCCCACGCAGTCTTTAGGACTGCGCGCGCCATGAACCTTGCCGAAGGTATGGCCGCCGGCGATCAGCGCGACCGTCTCTTCGTCGTTCATTGCCATGCGACCAAAGGTCTCGCGGATATCTTTGGCTGCCAGCAGCGGATCGGGATTGCCGTTCGGGCCTTCGGGATTAACGTAGATGAGACCCATCTGCACGGCGGCAAGCGGGCGCTCGAGCATGCGTTCGCCCTCGTAGCGTTCGTCGGCCAGCCACTCCTTCTCTGGGCCCCAGTAAACGCGATCAGCCTCCCAATCGTCTTCGCGGCCTCCGGCAAAACCGAACGTCTTGAAGCCCATGTATTCGAGCGAGACGTTGCCCGTCAGGATCATGAGGTCAGCCCAGGAGAGCTTGCTGCCGTACTTCTGTTTAACCGGCCAGAGCAGGCGACGCGCTTTGTCCAGGTTCGCGTTGTCCGGCCAGCTGTTGAGCGGGTCGAAACGCTGCTGCCCGCCACCGGCACCGCCACGCCCGTCGAGCGTGCGATAGGTGCCCGCGCTGTGCCAGGCCATCCGGATGAAAAACGGGCCGTAGTTGCCAAAGTCCGCCGGCCACCAGTCCTGCGAGTCGGTCAACACGGCCTCAATGTCCTTCTTCACTGCATCGAGGTCGAGACTCGCGAACGCTTCGGCATAGTTGAAGTCCTCGCCCATCGGGTTGGACTCGATGCCGTGCTGTCGCAGCGGGGAAAGATCGAGTTGGTCAGGCCACCAGAACTGGTTGGGCTTCGCCTCGCCCTGGGCAAACGCCGAGGTCGATGCCAGCACCAGGGCGGCAAAAGTAATAACGATTCGATTGCGCATTGGGAATTCTCCTTGGAGTCAGAAAAATTGCTGCCTCTTCGCCATTAGACAGCACTCTGTCCTCCCACAAAAGCGTATATTTAGATCACAACGTTCGACTAAATCGATGATTAACATCTGCGCACGCGGTCGCGGGCAGACCGAACCCTGTCATTCTGATCGTCTGGGGAAACTTCGGTATCCGGGAAGACCGCTATTGTCGCGATTAGCGCGCCGCACCGTCCGCTATCCACTGGCGAATGACGCTGATCTCCGACTGCGGCAAGGGTGCCGCCGGTGGCATCCGGCCGCCCGTGATACCTGCCGTGCCCTCGATCTTGCGGACGAGGTAGCTGTTGTCCGGATCGTTCGGCGCGACCAGCAACACGTTGGACTGGCCGTTCTGGTTGCTGAACTGGCCAACCAGTTCCAGGTGGCTCGTGTCCGCATCGGCGAGCGAAAGCCCGGCCGCCTGCGTGGTGGCATCGTGGCATCCCGCGGTTGCACAGGACGGCGTGAAGATCGCTGCCTGGATATCGTCGAGCGTCGGGTTGATCACCACGGGTGTATTGATCGTGAACTGCGCGACGAAATCGCCGCCGGCCGTGCCATTGCCGGATGGGAAATTGCCGGAGAACTCCCCGTCCAGCGCATTCGCGTCCAGGTCCATGATGATCGACCCGCCCGAGCCGCGCAGCACGACACGGTAGGTCCCGTCGGCGAGGCTGGTGCCGGTCAGGTCGAACACCGCGCTTTGCGGATTTGCAGCCGGCACCGAGATCGACGTGGCGGTCACGCCAACACCGTTCGGGTCTTCAAGGACGAATGTAAATGCGTTCACCGTCGACGCGTCCAGCTCCCGGTCAAACCCGGCGATGATCTGGGTCGGCGCCGCGGTCAGTGTGCTGTCCGGCGTAACGGACAGCGAGGAGACCCGGATCGGCGTGCTTGCGGGCACACGATCGTCAACCGCACCATCGCTGATCCATTGTCGTATCGTCGCAATATCGGCCGCATCGAGCGCGCCGGCCGGGGGCATCTGTCCGCCCGTCGTAGCCGTGCCTTCGAGCTTGTGAATGAGATAACTGTTTGCCGGATCGTTGGGAACGACACGCTGGATGCCGGGTTCCTGCGAGCTCGCTACACCAACCAGCATCATGTAGCTGTTGGCTTCCTCGAGGTTGAGACCGGCCGGCGGATTCGCTCCGGTATGGCAGCCCGCGGTAGCGCAGGTCGGCGTCAATACACTGGCCTGGATTTCCGAGAAGTTCGGTCCGAAACTGCCGGAGCCACCGGAACCACCAGAGCCGCCGCTGCCTCCGGATCCGCCGCTGCCACCGGAGCCACCGGAGCCACCGGTGTTGCCGCCCCCGGCATTAAGCTGCGCGATCGCCTTGTCGTAGGAGGTCTCGTAACATGCGCCAAGCATTGCCGCCATCAGCAATAGCGGCAGAATCAGCCAGGCCCTGCGTGTTCCGGATGCCATCCGTGTTGTCATGCTACTCACCATCGTCAACGACCGTCGGTCGATGATATCTGGCGGGTCAGGTGAAGCTGTGACGGCGCTCTCACTCCTGGGGTCTGGCGACACGTTTTCGCGCGTCTCTGTTTGCCGACAGTCCGGTCGTTATCCGGTCGCCTGCCCCATGGCTTCGGCACCGCGCATGATCAGGCGCAGCTGGACGATTGCCGCCTCGATGTTGCGGGCATGGTCCTCGGCCGGCCTGTTGAGCAACGCGATGCCGGTCGTGAACAGGATGGCGACCATGGAGTTCGCGGCCAGGTGTGGATGCGCCAGCGGTACGTCTCTTTTCTTTGCGTCCCAGATCAGGAACTCCGCCAGGTCGTCGGACATCGTCGTAAACAGGTGCTCGGCCGCCTCGCTGAAGACCGAATGCTGGGACATGCTCTCCTGAAGGATCATTCGCGCCATGCCCTGGTTGGCGAAGATGTAGTCGAAAAGCGTCTCGACCGACGTGCGGATCAGCGAATGCCCACCCGACGCCTGTTCCCGAACATGATGCATCAGGTCCAGGAGCGTCTTGCCGTGCTCCTCCATGAGCGCGAGACCCAGGCCTTCCATGTCGTGGAAGTGACGGTAGAAAGATGTCGGCGCAATGCCGGCAAGCTTGGAGATTTCCCTGAGACTGAGCGTGTCGTAACTCCGGCCGCGGGCCAGCTCCGCGACCGTCGCATCCATGAGTTTTTGCCGGGTCTCTGCTTTTTGTTCTTTTCTCGTGACCTTCAAGGAATACGCCCTTTCGATGTGCGACTGGCCTGCTCTGAAAACTCGGTATTCATGCTAGCAAAATAATGGTACAGTTGTGCGTACAGTTGTACGCTGAAACTGGCGAAGGCCTGTTCCTACCTGCGAGAGAACCACAATGACCACTTATAAAGCCCCGCTGCGCGATATGCGGTTTGTTATGCAGGACCTCCTCAATTTTGAAAAGCACTACCAGTCGCTGCCCGGCTGCGACGAGGTAAACCAGGAATTGATCGACGCGATCCTCGGTGAAGCCAGCAAGTTTTCCGAGGACGTGATTGCGCCGCTCAATGCCATAGGCGACACGGCCGGGTGCGAAATGCTGGAAGATGGCGAAGTCAAAACACCACCCGGATTCAAGGAGGCCTACCGGCAATACATAGACGCCGGCTGGCCGTCGCTGGACCAGCCTGCCCGCTACGGCGGCCAGGACCTGCCGATGTCTATCGGGCTGCCGATTCGAGAGATGAACGGCACGGCCAACTGGTCCTGGGCCATGTATCCCGGACTTTCTCACGGTGCGATGGAGACCATTGACGAGCACGGGTCCGAGGAACAGAAAGCGATCTTTATGGAGCCGCTTGTCAACGGTCGCTGGACCGGCACCATGTGCCTGACCGAAGCGCATTGCGGCACCGACCTCGGGCTGCTCAGGACCAAGGCCGAACAGGCTGCGGACGGCACGTTTCGCATCACGGGCTCGAAAGTGTTTATCTCCTCCGGCGAACACGACCTTGCCGAGAACATCGTTCACATCGTGTTGGCGCGCCTGCCCGACTCGCCGCCAGGCACCAAGGGCATCTCGCTGTTTATCGTTCCCAAGTATATTCCCAATGAGGACGGCTCTATCGGGGAGCGCAACAAGGTCAACTGCGGCGTTCTCGAGCGCAAGATGGGCATTCACGGCAACTCGACGTGCCTGTTGAATTTCGACGGCGCGACCGGGTACCTGATCGGAGAGGTCAACAAGGGACTGAACTACATGTTCACGTTCATGAACTTCGCGCGCCTCGGTACCGGATTGCAGGGCCTCGCGCATTCGGAGCTCGCTTTCCAGAACTCGCTCGCGTACACGCGCGACCGCTTGCAGATGCGTTCCCTGTCGGGCCCCAAGAATCCCGCAGGACCTGCGGATCCTATTATTGTGCATCCCGATGTGCGTCGCATGTTGCTGACGCAGAAGGCCTTCGCCGAAGGCGGCCGTGCGCTGATTTATTTCGCCAGCACCCAGGGCGACATACTGACCAAGTCAGAGGATCCCGAGGCCCGCGAACTTGCCAACCATGTCCTCGGCTTCCTGACACCCATCATCAAGGCGTTCCTCACGGAAACCGGTTTCGAAAGCGCCAACCTCGGCATGCAGTGCTTCGGCGGCCACGGCTACATCAATGAGTGGGGCGTGGAGCAGAACGTGCGGGACGCGCGGATTGGCATGCTGTACGAGGGCACGACGGGCATCCAGGCCCTGGACCTGCTGGGCAGGAAGGTACTCGGCACGCGGGGCGCGGCGCTGGCACCGGTATCGAGCTTCATCATGGACTTCTGCAAGCGATCCCGTCGCCGCAAGGAAATGAGACCCTACCTGAAAACGCTGATGCGGCTTACCAAGCAATGGAAGTCACTGACGCGGAAGATCGGCTTTGCCGCCATGCGCAACCGCGATGCTGTGGGCGCCGCCTCGGTCGACTACATCATGTTCTCCGGCTACGTGTTGCTCGGTGTTGCCTGGGCCGCGAGTGCACGAGCCGCGTACCGGCGGCTCGAGGAAGGCACGACGGAAGAGGCGTTCTATCGCGCCAAAATCCAGACTGCGGAATTCTACTTTGCCAAGATCCTGCCGCGCACCACGTCTCTGCTGGAGACGATGCTGGCAGGCCCCGATCCGCTGATGAAGATGGACGAGGACCAGTTCATATTCTAGCGGGCCGGCAATCAAAACCTAATGAGGAAGGACATGATCTACTCGGGAAAGGCGATAACTGTCGAGGCAACTGATGGCGGTATCGCGGAGCTCTGCTTCGACCTGCAGGATGACTCCGTCAACAAGTTCAACGCGCTGACGATCAACGAACTCAAGGAAGCGACAGCGGCTATCGCGGCCGACAATGCTCTCAAGGGCGTGATTGTCACAAGTGGCAAACCCGTTTTCATTGTGGGCGCGGATATCACCGAGTTCGGTGCGCTGTTTGGCCGCAGCGAAGACGAAATTGCCGACGAGATTCTCAGGATCAACGTCGATGTCTTCAACGCCTTCGAGGACTTGCCAGTACCGACGGTAGCCGCCATCAACGGTATCGCCCTGGGCGGCGGGTTCGAAATGGGGCTTGTCTGCGACTACCGCGTCATGTCCGAGACGGCCCGGGTCGGACTGCCGGAAACCAAGCTGGGCATCATTCCCGGATACGGCGGTACCACGCGCTTGCCACGCCTTATCGGCGCCGACAACGCGATTGAATGGATTGCCTCGGGTAAGGAGCAGAAGCCGGACCAGGCACTCAAGTTCGGTGCTGTCGACGCCGTCGTCTCCCCCGGGTTGTTGCGCAAGGCAGCCGTGTCGCTGCTGCAACAGTGCATAGACGGCAAGCTCGACTACAAGGCCAGGCGACGGCAAAAACAGGAGCCGCTGAAGCTCAATGAGATCGAAGCGACGATGGTGTTCGAGACGTCCAAGGCGTTCGTCGCCGGCCAGGCCGGACCGCACTACCCGGCACCGTTGACCGCTATCAAGGTCATGCAGAAAGCGGCCGGCATGGGACGGGACGATGCTCTGCGCGAAGAAGCCAGGGGTATCGCCAAGATGGCCGGCACACTCGCGGCGAAGAACCTGGTCGGCCTGTTTGTGGGTGACCAGATGCTGGCCCGGAGTGGCAAGCAACTTGCGAAGAAAGCCGGGAAGGTGGAACGCGCCGCCGTACTCGGCGCAGGCATCATGGGCGGCGGCATCGCGTACCAGTCCGCGCTGACGGGCACACCCATCGTCATGAAGGATATCGCACAGGCCGGCATCGACCTCGGCCTCGCTGAAGCCAGCAAGTTACTGTCCAAGCAGGTTGAGCGTGGCCGGATGTCTGTTGCAGAGATGGCCGGTGTCCTCAACAAGATCCAGCCCTCCCTGAGTTACGACGGCTTCGACAGTGTCGACATCGTGGTCGAGGCGGTCGTGGAGAATCCGAAAGTAAAACATGCAGTCCTCACCGAGACCGAAACACAGATCCGCGACGATGCGGTGCTTGCGTCGAATACCTCGACGATCTCGATCACACATCTCGCGGAGCCACTGCAGCGCCCCGAGAACTTCTGCGGCATGCACTTTTTTAATCCTGTGCACAGGATGCCGCTGGTGGAAGTCATTCGCGGGGAAAAGACGGGAGACGACGCCATCGCGAAGACCGTCGCGTACGCACTCGCCATGGGCAAGAAACCGGTCGTCGTCAACGACTGTCCGGGATTCCTCGTCAATCGCATCCTGTCGCCTTACCTTGGCGCCTTCATGGGCCTCGTGAGGCGTGGCGTCGAGTTCACTACGATCGACAGGGCGATGGAGCGATTCGGCTGGCCGATGGGGCCCGCATACCTGTGTGACGTTGTCGGTATCGACACCGGCGTCCACGCGGGTGCGGTCATGGCGGAAGGCTTCCCCGACCGCATGAAGTATGACTTCAAGTCCTGCCAGGAGGTGATGTACGAGAACGGTCGCTTCGGCCAGAAGAACGGCCGCGGTTACTACGCGTACGAAACGGACAAGAAGGGGCGCCCGATGAAAGTGATCGACGAAGACGTCGCAGCACTTCTCGCGCCGGTCGTCGAAGGTAATGAGACACTCAGCGATGAGGACATCGTTGACTACATGATGGTCGCCATGTGCCTTGAGTCCGTGCGTTGCCTCGAAGACGGCATCGCCGCCTCTGCCACCGACGTTGACCTCGCCCTGATCTACGGCGTCGGCTTCCCGCCTTTCCGGGGTGGCGCGCTGCACTACATAGACGATGTAGGCGTCGACAAGTTCGTGGCCAGGGCCGACGAGCTTGCGGCGTCGGCAGGGCCGCAAAGCGCCATGTACCAAGCTACCGAGAAACTGCGCGAAATGGCTGCCGGCGGAGACACCTTCTTCGCCGCGGCAGCGAGCGGGAGAACACAATGAGCCTTAATCCTAGAGATGCAGTAATCGTCGATTTTGCACGCACGCCTATGGGGCGTTCGAAGAACGGCTGTTTCCGCCACACGCGTGCCGACGACATGTCGGCGGCGCTCGTCGACGGCCTGTTCGCGCGCAACCCGAAACTCGACCCTGCCGAAGTGGAAGACCTGTTGTGGGGCTGCGTGAACCAGACCCTGGAGCAAGGCATGAACGTCGCGAGGATGGTGGCCGTGCTGTCGGTCCTTCCCAACGAGGTGGCGGGCCAGACCATCAACCGCCTCTGCGGCTCATCGATGTCGGCATTGCACAGCGCTGCCCAGGCGATCATGACCGGCCATGGCGACATGTTCGTTGTCGGCGGCGTCGAGCACATGGGTCACGTCGGCATGATGCATGGCGTGGACATTAATCCAGCGCTCTCGAAGCACGCCGCCAAGGCCGCAGGCTCCATGGGCTTGACCGCGGAGTTGCTGGGCAAGATGCACGGCATAACACGGGAGGCGCAGGATGCGTTTTCTGCGCGCTCTCACCAGCGCGCCCACGCGGCCACCATTGAAGGTCGATTTGGCGACGAGATCATTCCCATCGAGGGCCATGATGCCGAGGGCTTCCTGGTGCTGGTGGAACAGGACGAGACGATACGGCCGGATACGACGGTCGAGAGTCTCGCCCGCCTGAAACCGGTTTTCGATCCGAAGAACGGGACAGTGACCGCGGGCAGTTCCTCGCAAATAACCGACGGCGCGTCGTGCATGATTGTCATGGCGGCTGAACGTGCAGAGGCGCTGGGCGTGGAGCCACTGGCGCGTATTCGCGCGATGGCCGTCGCCGGGGTCGACCCGTCCATCATGGGCTATGGGCCGGTCCCATCGACGCACAAGGCACTGAAGCGTGCCGGGTTGAGCATGGCCGACATCGATCACGTGGAGCTGAACGAGGCTTTCGCAGCGCAGGCACTACCCGTGCTAAAGGATCTCGGTCTGCTGGAGAGCATGGACGAGAAGGTCAACCTGAATGGCGGCGCCATCGCCCTTGGGCATCCCTTCGGCTGCTCCGGTGCGCGCATTACGGGTACCTTGCTGAACGTCATGCGACAGAACGAAGGCACGCTGGGCGTTGCCACCATGTGCATCGGACTCGGCCAGGGCATTACGACGGTGATCGAGCGACTGTAGATACGGCCGCTCTCCACCATCGGCATGCAATACGCGGTGTCGCTAAAGCTTCTGCAGCGCCGCGATCCGCTCGGCGATGGGCGGGTGGCTCATGAACAACGCCTTTATCCCGCCGCCGCGCCGCCCTGAAATACCGAAGGCTTCCAGTGACTCGGGCAGTTGCGCCGGTGTGCCGCGGTCCAGGCGCGCGAGCGCATTGATCATGGCTTGCTTGCCGTTGAGCTGCGCCGAGCCGGCATCGGCCCGGAATTCCCGGTAGCGGGACACCCACATGACGATGATGCTGGCGAGAATCCCGAACAGCACCTGGGCGGCCATGACAGAAACGAAGTAGCCGATTCCATAGCCGCGCTCGTTCCTCAGGACGACCCGATCGACGATATGGCCGACAACGCGCGACAGGAAGATGACGAACGTGTTGAGTACGCCCTGCACCAGCGTCAGGGTGACCATGTCGCCATTCGCGACGTGTGCGATTTCATGGGCGAGCACCGCCTCGACTTCGTCCTGCTTCATGCCTCGCAAGAGCCCGGTACTGACCGCAACAAGTGCGCTGTTGCGTCGCGCGCCCGTCGCGAAGGCGTTCATGTCCTCTGCGTCGTAGATAGCGATCTCCGGCGTATCGATGCCGGCGGCGTTGGCAAGCCGTTGGACGGTCGCCACCAGCCACGCTTCGGTGTTGTTGGCGGGTTGCGTAATGACCTTTGCGCCCGTGGAGCGCTTCGCCATCCATTTGGACATGGCCAGCGAGATAAACGAACCGCCGAAGCCGAACACGACCGACATGATCAGCAAGGCTTCGTAATTCAGGCCCGAGCCGGATTCCGCCAGCATCTGGTCCACGCCCAGAAGACGCAGGACGATGCCAAGCACGAACACGACAGCCAGGTTGGTGGCAATGAACAAAGCAACACGAGTAAACATTCAGTCTCCTGACCCGGTTTGAGGTCGAATACGCGTAAACGCAGTTATTGACGGTCCTATCTGGTACTGGCTGCCGTAAATTCAAGCCCCGCCTTTCATGCTGCCGCTTTCCAAGCGCCCGAAGCCGCGATGCGATCCACGAACTCAGCGAAGTCGGTTGGCTCCCGACCCAGGGCTCGCTTGACGCCATCGCATATGTAAGCGTTACGACCGTCGAGGACCGTGTCAAACAGGTAGTTCAGCAGCCACACTATTTCCCGGGATGCGCCGGATTCGGCGATGGCACCAGCAAAGGCCTCTTGCGGAATCTCGATGAACTGAACCTCGTGTCCCGCGCCGCGGGAAATCTCCCGGGCCACGTCCGCAAATGTCAGCATTCGTGGTCCGGTGACTTCGTAGATCTCGCCATGGTGACCGTCCTCGGTCAGTGCGGCGACGGCGACGTCAGCAATGTCGTCGGCGTCGACGAATGGCTCCGGTACGTCGCCTGCCGGCAGCGTAATGGCACCGTCCAGCACCATGCCGAGAAACTCGCCTTCCGAGAAGTTCTGGCTGAACCAGCTGGCACGCACCACGGTCCATTCGACGCCCGCCCCCTGGACAATGCGTTCGCAAGCCTGCGCTTCTTCCTCGCCCCGGCCGGACAAGAGAACCAGCCTCCGGACGCCCTGCCCCACGGCCATCGTGACAAAGTCGCGAATGGCCTCCGTCGCGCCGGGAATCGCGAGATCAGGCGCGTACGTGATGAAGACCGCTTCAACCCCTTCGAGCGTCCTCGTCCAGGTACCTTTGTCGTTCCAGTCAAACGACGGACTGGCAGAGCGGGATGCGATACGCGTTTCGATACCGCGGCTTGCCAATCGCGCTGCAACCCGTCGGCCGGTCTTCCCGGTTCCACCAAGAACCAGCGTGACAGCCCCGGGTGCATTCGTTCTAGAACTCTTGTGTTTCATTCTCGTCTCCTCAATTTGTAGTGTGAGCGATGTGGCCATTACGACCAGGTAACAGGGCAAGCAGGCAAACTGCCCCAACGGCAATCTCAAAAATAGCTGCGGCGACCAGACCGCTGTGGGGCACTCCATCCATGGAAATGCTCAACAAGCGCGACAAGCCGTATGGAAGGTAGATTGCCGCGGCGGCCGTGAGCGACATGGTGGTCACCTGCGCGCGGAATACCCCGGCGAGCATCAGAAGCCCGGCGACCAGCAATACGCCAGACGGTGCCTTCAACTCATTGGTGAGATTGGTGTTGCCGGCGAGTTCGATCCCGTAGGCCGCATAGAATCCATCTGGTGCGAAAAGAATCGTAACGGCGATGCCAATCGCGACTAACCCGGCGATCAGCAGGACCAGCCTGCATGCCAGCAGGCCCCTGAGATTCATCATTGTCATAGTCCTCTCCTCAATTCACTTGACACCGTGTCAATTGACACGCTGTCAACCCTAGGGCAAGCTTTACACCATGTCAAGTGAAAACACCGAAACTCGCTCGCGGATCCTCGAGTCGACGGTGCGCATGCTCGAGGAGCATGGCGGCCGGGGCGTCCGCATGGGCGATATTGCCAAGGCATCCGGGATCTCTCGCCAGGCGGTCTACCTGCACTTCGCCTCGCGCACCGACCTGCTGGTGGCGGCAACGAGGTACCTGGATGAAATCCTCGATGTAGACAAGCGACTCGCCCCATCGCGAGCAGCGACATCCGGCTGCGAACGGCTTACGCTGTACATCGACTCTTGGGGTAACTACATCCCGGAAATCTACGGTGTCGGGAAGGCACTGATGCTGGCGCAGGACACCGACGAAGCCGCTGCAGCGGCGTGGAATGATCGCATGGCCGCGATGCGCGACGGTTGTCGGGCAGCCATTGACGCGCTGCACGCTGACGAGATGCTCGCGCCGGAGTGGACACGAGCGAAAGCGACGGACGCCTTGTGGGCCATGTTGCTGGTGCCGCAATGGGAAGCGCTCACCATCGAGTGCGGATGGTCGACAAAACAATACGTCGGCTGGATGAAGCAGCTGGCGGAGCAAACCTTCATTAGGCGGGACGATTGAACCAGGAAGTACCGGGCTCGTAGCCAGAGAACCCGCTAGCCGCTACCGCATTAGGAGGCACAGACTCTCGCTAAAGGTCTTTGCTTTTCGACTCTCGCCAGTCAGGAATATCGACCGCAGTGGCCTCCCCGGACAATTTGTCCCAGATCTGAACCAATCGCCGCTTCCGGCGATTCGGGTTCTCGCGCTCACGATCCGCCAGCTTATTCGCGTGGTCAATGATGTAGATGGTTTCGCGCTCCTTCTTCGACATAGCCTTATTCCCGTGCCGATTTGCGGCACCGTCATAGCTATAAGCGAAAACGAAGCGCGAATTACCTCACGCGGATCGAAATTCCCTAGTTGTCTGCGTCTTCCGCGGTGGCAACCATCTCAACGGCCGGTCCGTCATGGACTGCGTTGGACGTCGCCTGGCTATTGTCGTCGCCACCCATCATCGTGGTCGCAGCAATGACGCCGAGCACTGCTCCGCCAAAACCGCCGGCAGCGGCGGCTAGTAGAGTCCTTGACGGAGGTGGTTCGCTTGCTTCTGACATGGTTTGAGTCCTCTTAGTGTCTGCAGATATTGCAGAATCAGTCTAATCGCCAAACCCGCAACCTGCCAGCCCCGGCGTGACTCCCTGGCGCATTGCGATGTCACCGGCGATTTGCTATCAAGGTTGTACCCTGCCCCATCCTGAATCGTGTTCTATGAGTAGCTCAGCCACTGTCACGACGCTCTTGCGAGACTGGCGCTCCGGTGACAAGCGCGCCCTGGAGGAGCTGACGCCACTGATCTATGACGACCTGCGCCGCGTCGCCGCCCGGCATCTGCAGTCGGAGCGCTCCGGGCATACGCTGCAGGCGACCGCGCTCGTCAACGAGGCCTTTGTCCGGCTGGCTGAAGCAGACCTGTCGTTCCAGGATCGCGCACATTTCTTTTCCGTCGCGGCGCGCACGATGCGGCATATCCTGACCGACTACGGTCGTGCCCGGCGGGCTCAGAAGCGTGGCGGGGGCGTATCCCCGGTTACCCTGCACGAAGACTACGTCGCTGGCGGCGGCGATGCGGATATCGTGGACATCGATGACGCGCTGACCAAGCTCGCGGAGATCGACGCACGCAAGAGTGACATCCTCGTTCTGCACTTCTTTGGCGGTATGACCTTCGAGGAAACCGCCGAAGCCCTTGGTATTTCGCCGGCAACGGTCGACCGTGATCTGCGTTTCGCCAAGGCATGGCTGGCAAATGAACTCAAAGACAATTGAGCTGAATGCCGAGCGTTGGTCCAGGGCAGAGGACCTGTTCGGCCGCGCTGCCGATATGCCGGATAGCGACCGCGAAGACTTCTTGCGGTCCGAGTGTAGCGACGATGTTGAATTGTACGACTACATCATCAGCCTGCTGCAGGCGGACCCCGCCCTTGGCGCCATAGAACGGACGATCGTCGATACTGTCCGTGTTGCGTTCGGGGAAGATACGTCGCAGGCCGAGCAAATGAAGGGGCAGATGATCGGGCCCTACCGTGTCGACCGCCTGCTCGGCGCGGGCGGCATGGGCATGGTCTATCTCGCCGAGCGCGCCGACCAGCAGTACGACCAGCAGGTCGCCATTAAGCTCGGCCGCCACCGGTTGGTCGACCCGCAAATGGAGCGTCGGCTGCGCAATGAACGACAGTTTCTTGCCAACCTCGACCACCCGAACATTGCACGCCTGCTGGACGGCGGCACGACGACCGACGGCGTTCCGTATATCGTCATGGAATACATCGACGGGGTACGCATCGACACCTACTGTGACGTGCATCGACTGACCATCGATGAGCGCCTGAAGCTCTTCCAGACCATCTGCGCTGCCGTCCACTATGCCCACCAGAACCTGATCATTCACCGCGATATCAAGGCAACCAATATCCTCGTGACGGGAGACGGCACCCCAAAACTCCTGGATTTTGGCATTGCGAAGCTGACCGACGCGGAAGGGTCCGCGACCGACGGCCTGACACGCGATGGCGCCGTCATCATGACGTTTACCAACGCGGCACCGGAACAAGTCACCGGCCAGAACGTGACGACTGCCACCGATGTCTACGGGCTCGGATTGCTGTTATTCAACCTGTTGTCGGGCGTGCGGGCCTATGAGACGGACAATCTCTCGCCTCGCGAAATCGCATTGCGGATATGCGAGGACGAAAAGACGAGCCCGAGCCGTCGCCTGTTACAGCAACGGAAGGCGGCCCAGGTCGAAGGCGATACTGTCGCTCTCGAGAAGCTGAAGCGCATCGCCGCCGACCGAAGTACCAGTCTCGATCGCCTGCAACGTCGGCTGCACGGCGACCTCGATACCATTGTTCTGAATGCGCTGCGCAAGGAGCCGGCGCGACGGTACCGTTCGGCCAGCGCGTTCGCGGACGATATCGGCCGGTATTTGAACTCGATGCCCATCGTTGCACGGGCGGACTCGTGGCGATATCGAGCCGGAAAATTCGTGCAGCGTCACGTTGCTGCCGTGTCCGCTGCAGCGCTCGTAGTCGTGCTTCTCAGCGCATTCAGCGTAGCGCTGTCGATTCAAAACCGGGCGGTCGTGAAGGAACGCGATACGGCCCGGGAAGTCATTCAGTTCCTCGAAGATATCTTCATGGCACACGATCCCTCGCGCGCACGTGGCGCGGACGTCACTGCCGAAGAAATCCTGGCCGAAGGCGCCGAGCGCATTCAAAGCAATTTGGGGGATCGTCCGGAGATTCAGTCCGCACTTATGGGGACCATCGGTCGCGTCTATTATCACCTGGGTGAGTACCAGTCATCGGAGAAGATGCTTCAGCAGGCGCTGCAGCTGCAAGTTCAAACCAGCGGTGATTCCCACCCGAGTGTTGCCGTCATCAAGAACAATCTCGCCGAGGTCCTTTTCCGGCGTGCAGAATACGAGCGTGCGACCGAGTTGCTACAGCAGGCGCTGGCGGTCAATCAACTGAGTAACGATGGCACCTCGCCGCTGGTCGCCACCAATCTCTTCAACCTGGCGAACGTGTATCTCGCAACGGGAAGACTCGATGAAGCGGAGGCCGCCGTGCGGTCGAGCATTGCGATATTCGTACAAATATCCGATCAATACGGACTCGAGCTTTCCCAGGCGAAAAGCTCCCTCGCTAGAATCCTGCAAGTTCGCGGCGACCTCGATCAAACGGAATCCCTGCTGCGTGAAGCGATAGACATCGTCAGCGAATCAGAAGGCCCGGACCACCCGTACATGGCCTATTACCTGCAAAACCTCGGTGTATTGCAGCGCTCGAAAGGGGACCTGGTCGCCGCTGAACAAACGCTGCAATCGGCCGTTGAGGCGACACGTCGAATTCTCGGTGAAAACCATGAATTGCTGGCGATCGCACTCGTCGACCAGGGCATGCTGCTGCAGATGAAGGGTGACTACGACGAGGCGGTGCGCGTCGTGCGGACGGCGATCGAGCTGGACATACAAATTCACGGACCCGGTCACCCGAGGGTAGGCCTTCACAAGACGATCCTCGGCATGCTGTTACACGACAAGAACGACCTGGAGGATGCCGAGGCCAGCTTGCGGGATGCATTGCTCATTTTCGATGAGGCCCTCGGCAAGGATCATCAATACATCGCCTCCGCGCTGACCGAGCTCGGGGCCGTATTGAACACGACCGGGCGCGCCGAGCAAGCACGCCCGGTACTTGAGCGAGCCCTGCAGATGCGACTCAAAGACTATCCGCCAGGGCATGTCCTCGTGGCCGCTACCCAGGCTGAATACGGTGACACCCTGTCACGTCTTGGCCAGTTCGAAGAGGCGGAGTCATTGCTGCGGCAAAGCGTGCTCGTACTCGGTGATCGTCCCGATCGCCGATTGCGGCGGGCGAACGAGGCGCTGGAACGCCTGGAAGGTCTGGC
>CBDUMZ010000042.1:0-22959 GCA_965368465.1 uncultured Chromatiales bacterium | reverse complement strand
GAGCGGCAAACCGGTTTACAGGGATATTTTTATGCCACACCCTGTCTGACAAGCTACACATGCAACGATAAGGAGTGCGCGTCCTGTGCGAGTTGGAATAATTGGCGGTACCGGTTTTGTCGGCGGTTACCTGGTCGATGCCCTGCTGAGGCACGGGCACGGTGTCAGCGTACTCGTCCGTCCGGGCAGTGAGCAGAAGGTGCGGCAGCCGGACAAGGTGCAGGTGGTGGCCGGGGACATCGACTCCCCGGACTCACTGGCAGCGGTGCTCGCGGATTGCGACGCGGCCATCTACAACGTCGGCCTGTTGCGCGAGTTTCCGCGCCGCGGCATCACGTTCGAGAAGGCGCAGTTCCAGGGAGTCGTGGACACGGTGGCCGCCGCAAAGGCAGCCGGTGTCGGGCGACTGCTGCTGATGAGTGCGATTGGCGCAAAAGACCCGGGTACGAAGTACCAGTCGACCAAGTACCGGGCCGAACAGCATGCCCTCGCCAGCGGACTCGATGTGACCGTGCTGCGGCCGTCCGTTATTTTCGGCGATCCGTGCGGCACGATGGAGTTCGTGACGCAGTTGCATAACGACATGGTCGACGTGCCGGTGCCGGCGGTTGCGTTCCCCGGCGTCCGCCTGTCGCCCGTCAGCGTCATCGATGTCGCCGACGCGTTCTGCGCCGCACTCGTTACGCCCGCTACGGTGGGCCAGACAATAGAGCTCGCCGGTCCCGAGACGCTGGAATGGAAGGAGATTATCGAGCGCATCGCCGCGGCGGTCGGCAGGAACAAGTGGATACTGCCGATGCCGCTCTGGGTCATGCGCGTGGGCGCTACCCTGTTCGACTGGCTCCCGTTCTACCCGGTCACGCGTGACCAGTTGACGATGCTCGAGGAGGGCAACACAGGCACGGCCGCGGCGCTCGAAGCGCTCATCGGCCGCGAGGCGCAGGCGCTTTCTTCGAGCTCACTGCATTACCTGAAGTGCTAGAATCCGCCCAGAGGACAACATGCAAAAACTAACCGTATTTTTCATTGCCGCCATGCTCGCCCTTGCCAGTCTGCCCGCGGATGCCAAAACCCGCGTTGCCGAGTTCAAGGGGACGGGCAACATGACGACGGCAATTTTCCGCGTCGAGTCTCCCTGGGTCCTCGATTGGCGCCTTGACGGTGACTACGAGCAACTGATGGGTCTCGAGATAACCCTGGTCGAGGCGAAGACGAGCCGCCACGTCGGCCGGGTCCTCTACACCAAGTATCGGGGCAACGGCGTCAAGCTGTTTCACACCGCCGGTCTGTACCAGTTGCGGATCAGCTCGACGCTGGCGCGCTGGAATGTGAAGATCGAACAACTCACGCGCGAAGAGGCCGAGCTGTATACGGTCAAAGAAAAGAAATAGAGCGAGACAACCCGGACGTGGAGTACGTAAAGGAAAAGAGAACCAGCACCATCATCATTCTCGCTGCCGTGGTTGTCGTAATCTACGGCATGCAGATGATGTCGGTCCTGCTCGTACCGTTCCTCATTGCCGCGTTCCTCGCGCTCATCACGGTGCGGCCGATGCTCTGGCTGCAGGCCCATCGCGTTCCCTCGGTGTTCGCGGCTTTGCTCATCGTCACGATGCTCATGATGCTGCTCGTCATCGTCGGCGCGATCCTCGGTACCTCGATCGCGGAATTTACCGCGGCACTACCGACCTACCAGGCCCGACTGGACGCCCTGAACCAACAGGTCTTCAAGTTTGTCGTCGAGAATCTCAACGTCGATGAATCGACCGAAAGCATGAGCGACATGATCGACCCCGGCTTTGCCATGGGTCTTGTCGCCGGCATCCTGAATGCCTTGCGCGATGTGCTGACGAATACGTTCCTTATTATCTTCACGATGATCTTCATCCTGCTGGAAGCTGGTACCGCGAAGACCAAGTTCCAGGCAGCGTTCGGCAGGAGCGCCGACTCGTTCGAGGGCGCGCGGGACTTCATGCAGAACCTGGGCCGTTACCTCGGCATCAAGACCCTCGTGAGTTTGATGACGGGCCTGTGCGCAGGCTTGCTGACCTGGGCGCTGCACGTCGACTTTCCCCTGCTGTGGGCGATGGTTGCGTTCCTGTTGAACTACATACCGACCATCGGTTCGATCATCGCAGCCGTGCCCGCGGTGCTGCTGGCGCTGATCCAGTTTGGACCGGGCGCGGCCGGCGCGACGGCCTTGGGCTTTATTTTCATCAACGTCATCTTCGGCAACCTGCTGGAACCACGCCTCATGGGCTATGGTGTCGGCATATCGCCGCTGGTCGTGTTCGTGGGCCTGATCGCGTGGGGCTGGATTTTCGGGCCGGTGGGGATGCTGTTGTCGGTGCCGCTGACAATGACGCTGAAGATGGCGCTCGAAAACGACGAGCGAACGCGCTGGGTGGCTATTCTGCTGGGCTCGGAGCGCGATGCGCAGCACGCGCTACGCGTCAGGGAACGAAAGAGGCTTGCGAATCAGGCGACGTCCAGGTCGTCGTAGTCATCGTCGTCGATATCCGGTTCCGTCTCTTCGATCTGTTCGAGGAGGTTGATCGCGACCGCGACGAAGTCCGTGTCCGTAATGATGCCGACGAGGTCGCCACCCTCGAGAACCGGCAGGCAACCAATCTTGTGTTTTTCGAGAAACAACGCAGCGTGACGCAGGCTGGCATTCACGTCGACGGTTGCAACATCGTGCACCATGACGTCTTCGATACTGATTTCATTGGCGTGAATTCGAGATCCGTCGTCGCGCAGGAAACTGTCGGTAGCGGCCAGGACGTTGGTTAACGAGATAAGGCCTGTCAGCTTTTCACCATCCATGACCGGAAGATGATGGATCCGGTTGTCGTGCATCAGAGTCCGAGCCTCGGCCAGAGTCGCGGACGGCGGTACCGTGATCAGGTTGGTACTCATGATTGCTTCGATGCTGAACATTGTCCGTCCTTTCTTCTTTCTCTTGTTGTTCCTCCCGTATTTGAGTCTATCCCCGAGGGGGGCGTGCGCCATTGCGAGAAACACCTACTGTATTTCCGCAAGTAGTTGATTAACCGTTGAAGTTACGGGCTACAGGCCGAGTTTCGCGCGGTACTCATTGAAGCGCGGATCCTTCTTGGCTTCGTCGAAGAACGGCATGATCAGCGCCCATGGCCCGCCGGGATCCTTGACGCGCGCCGTATGGTCGAGCCACTCGAAGGTCTTGTCGAGATCGCCGAGGTCCGCGTAAATCTCGGCCATCTGGTAGGAGTTGCCGAAGCCGTACCGGCTCTCATAGTCGGCTACTGCCGCGAGCCATGCCTCTGTCACTCCGCCACGCCCCTCGATAATCAGGTCATTGGTCTCGCGCACCCAGGTGACGGGCTCTTTTGCATTGAAAATCTTTGCCGCTTCGAGGTCTCCCTCGAAAAGTTTGCAGCGCGCGATACGGCCGTAGAATCGCCCGGTATCGGGTGACAGGCTCAGGGCACGTTCGTAGGTCTCCACCGCGAGATCGCAGCGGTCGGTCACCATGTAATAGTCACCGAGTGTGCGTAGCGACGCCAGGGACAAGGGATCCACATCGATCGCCGCACGAATTACTTTCTCCGCCTTATCGTATTCACCGAGGAAGAGCAGGACCGAGCCGTGCCAGCCCAGTGCCGCCAGGTCGTTTGGCGAATTCTCGAGCGCTTTGGCCGTACTCGCGCGGGCGACCGGCAAGTCCCAGTCCACGAGCAGGGCAACGATAGTCTGGGCGATGAGAGACTCGGAATGATCGGGCGCGAGCTCGGCCGCCTTGTCGGCTACCTGGCGAATCTTCTCGAAATTCTCGATAAATTCACCGCCGCTGCTCGTTGCCCAGCCGCTGTAGGTCTGCTGCAGGGCGACGGCAAGTCCGGCGTAGGCGCGCGCAAAACCGGGATCCAGCTCTATTGCCGTTTCGTAGGCGGTGCGTGCTTTCTCGAGGTTCTCGGCACTGGTGTCATCCAGGAAATAATTGCCCCGCAGGAACTGGTTGTAGGCCTCGACGTTGGTCGTGCCCTGGTCCGCCACGGCGACTTCCGCACCCAGCAGGTGTGCCTTCAATGCCGTCACGACACGGCCGGCAATCTCGTCCTGGATGGCAAAGATATCGGTCAGGTCGCGATCGTAGGTTTCCGACCACAGGTGGTAACCGTTTTCGGTGTCGATGAGCTGCGCCGTGATCCGCAGTCTCGGGCCGGACCTGCGAACACTGCCCTCGAGCAGGTGCTTGACGTTGAGCGCCTCGCCGATGATGCGCAGGTCCTCGTTTGTGCCCTTGAACTTGAACGACGACGTGCGTCCCGCGACGTGCAACTGCGGGATCTTGGCGAGCAGGTTCAGGAGCTCTTCCGACAGGCCGTCGGAGAAATACTCGTTCTCCCGGTCATCGCTCATGTTGACGAAAGGCAACACGGCGATCGATGGTTTCTCTTCGGGCGCGGTCGCCACGATCTCGTCGTCGCTCGCAACGGGCTCCGGCTGCAGCATGAACTTGTCGAAGAGCAGGAAGGCAACGGCGATTGCCAGGATGATCAGCGCAGCGTGATTGAGTTTCTGCCCGGTCTGGGGCGCAATCGACTCATCGCGCACGACATCCTTCTCACGCTTGATACCCTCGGGCGTCATCTCGAAGGCCCAGGCAAAAATAAGCGCGAACGGAAAGCCGATGATGACGAAGGCGGCCACGGCCGAGATGAGCCATTCGGGCAGTTTCAGGGCGGGGAACATGACATCCACGACCTGCATCGTCAGCCAGCCGGCAATGATATACACCAGTGCGACCTTCGCGACGTTGCGCCGTTTTAACTCTTCAAGAAAGCTGCCCATACAGGGTCCCCCGAAACTGTCGCGCAAGCTTAGCAGACGGACCGGATGCTCGGTAACTACAGATGTGAAATACTGAGCGTTGGCCTAAGCTGATGGTCCAAGCCCTCATGAACAAGCGACTCCTGCTACCCCTCCTGTTCCTGGCACTACCGGCCTTCGCGGCGGACGACGAGCGCGATGCCACACAGATCGTCCGGGACGCCGTAGACCACTGGCGAGGACTGACCTCGTACACGGTGATGACCATGGTCATTCATCGTCCGGACTGGGAGCGCTCGATGACCATGGAGGCGTGGACCAAGGGGGACGACCGGTCTCTCGTGCGGGTCATGGAGCCGAAAAAAGATCGCGGTAACGGCACGCTCACCGACGACAACAGCATGTGGACGTTTTCGCCCAAGATCAATCGCGTCATCAAGGTGCCGTCGTCGATGATGGGGCAAAGCTGGATGGGCTCCGATTTTTCGAACAAGGATGTCTCCCGCGCGGATGACATCGTCGATCTCTATACGCACACGATCGTGTCCACGAGTGACATTGACGGCATCACGGTCTACGAGATCGAGTCGATCCCGCTCGAGGACGCGGCGGTGGTCTGGGGCAGGGAAGTACTGACGATTCGCGAGGACCATGTCGTGCTCGAGCACGCGTTCTACGACCAGGACGGCGAACTCGTGAAGACGCTGCGGTCGCTGGAGATCGCCGAGATGGGCGGGAGAACGATCGCGAAAAGACAACGCATGAGCAAGACGGACAGTCCCGACGAATGGACCGAAATTGCCGTCGAGGAAGTCGCGTACGAACTCGACCTGAAAGACAGCCTCTTCACGCTGTCGAACCTCAGAAACCCGCGCGATTAGCGGGAGAGGACAAAAATGAACATCGTCCTGCGCCTGGCATGGCGAAACCTGTGGCGGCATTCACGCCGGACCTGGCTCACGATCGGGGCCATGGTGTTCTCGAATACCTTGCTCGTTTTCATGATCTCGCTGCAGTTCGGCATGTACGGCCTCATGATCAACAACACGCTGCAGGTCTTCAGCGGCCACATGCAGATCCAGGCGCCGGGCTACAAGGACGACCAGAAAATGCGCCAGGTCGTTCACGACGTGCAGCCGCTGGCCGCGCGCCTGCGCAGCGAACTCGGGAGCGACACGATTGCCGCGCGCGGCTGGGCATTCGGCCTGGCATCGAGTGCCGAACGGAGTTACGGGATCGGGATCTACGGCGTGGAGCCGGCCTACGAGCCGCAGGTGTCGAACATCCCGGGCCTGATCGGGCAGGGCCGTTATCTCGAGGGCAACGATGCGGCCGAGATCGTGATCGGCGCCACGCTCGCGCGCAACCTGCGCATCGGTGTCGGCGACGAACTGACCCTGCTCGGCAGCGGGCTCGACGGATCGTTTGCGGCGGCGGTCGTTGACGTTGTCGGTATCTTCGACAGTGGCGTCAAGGAGATCGACCGGAACATCGCCGAGATGCCGCTCGGAACGTTCCAGGAGGTGTTCTACATGGACGGCGCCGGGCACCAGGTCGTGCTGCTCGCGCCCGAACTCGACCAGGCCGCACTCCTGCAGTCGCGCGTCGAGGGGCTGCTGGCCGGCGATGACGGACTGGTGGTGGAGGGCTGGGATGCGCTGCAGCCCGGCCTCAAGCAAGCCATCCAGGCGGACATAAGCAGTGCGTTCTTCATGTACGGCATTCTCGTCATCCTCGTGGCATTCAGCGTCCTGAATACGCAGCTCATGTCGGTGCTCGAGAGAACGCATGAGTTCGGTATCGTCATGGCGCTCGGCCTGAAGCCCGGGCGGCTGGGTCGCCTGGTCATGCTGGAAACGGCCATGATGGGGCTGATCGGCCTGTTCCTGGGTGCGCTGGCCGGCGCGCTGTTCACGACGTGGTTCACGATCAACGGGTTTTCGTACCCGGGCATGGAGGAGATGGTGGCCAACTTCAACCTGCCGGGGCGTGTCTACCCTCGGGCCACGCTGCTCACGATGTTCGCCGGCCCACTGGTCGTGTTCCTGTTCACGCTGGCGGCCGCGGCGTATCCGGCGCTGCGCCTGCAGCGCCTGCACCCGGTCGAAGCGATGAGGACTAATTGATGCATATGTTCTTCGTGCTGAGCCGGCTTGCCTGGCGCTACCTGTGGCGCAACCATCGGCGCACGATCGTCATGCTGAGCGCCATCGCCGTGGGTACCTGGGCGATGATCTTCATGACGGCCCTGACGCGCGGCATGGTGGACCAGATGATTGCCGATGGCATCAGCGTCATTCCCGGGCATGTGCAGATTCACAACCCGGACTACCTGGACGACCCGAGCGTCAACAATCGTATCGCGTACACCGACACCGAACTCACGGCGCGGTTCGGTGACGCCGGTTTTTCCTCCTGGGCGAGCAGGGTTCGCGTACCCGCGGTGGTTACGAGCGAGCGCGAGTCGCGCGGCGTCACGCTGCTCGGCATCGATCCGGAGGCGGAGCGCAGTTTCTCGTTCGTCGACTACGCTGACGTCGAGGGTCGTTTCCTCGAAGGCCCCGACGACAAGGGCGTGGTGATCGGCGCGAAGCTGGCGGACACGCTCGAAACCCGTGTCGGGAAGCGCATCGTCGTCATGAGCCAGGATCCCGACAATGAAATCGCCGATCGCGGATTCCGCGTGGTCGGCCTGTTTCATGCCGAGATGGAGGCGACCGAGGAATCCTACGCATTCATCGGCAAACACACCGCGCAGGACATGCTGCGCATCGGTGACACGGTTTCCGAGGTGGTGTTCGTGGGCGATGACTATCGCGATGTCGAGCCCGTGTTCGACAAGGTCGCCGCGCAGGTCGACGACTCGGTCCTGGTCAGTCGCTGGACCGAGGTGGACACCTACCTCGGTACGATGATGGGCATGATGGACGGTTTCATGCTGATCTGGGTGATCGTGATTTTCCTCGCATTGTCCTTCGGCCTCGTGAACACGCTCGTGATGGCCGTGTTCGAGCGCATTCGCGAAATCGGCCTGATGCTGGCGCTCGGCATGAAGCCGGCGATGATCCTCGGACAGATCGTCATCGAATCCATGATGCTGCTGGCCGTCGGCCTGCTGATCGGCGACCTGCTGGCCTGGGCGACGATCAAGCCGCTCGAAGGCGGCATCGACATCTCCGTCGTTGCGAAGGGCATGGAGATGTTCGGCGCGTCCAGCATGTTGTACCCGAATCTCGATATCGACGACGTCATTCTCGCGAATGTCGTCGTCCTGGTGCTCGGTTTTCTCGCGAGCCTGTCGCCGGCGTGGCGAGCGTCGCGTTACGAGCCCGTTGAAGCTATTACAAAGGTGCAGTGATGACAGCAGTACGTTGTATCGACTTATGCAAGACCTACCGCCAGGGTGACCAGGACATCAAGGCCCTCGATCACCTGAGTGTCGACATCGAGAAAGGCGAATTCGTCTGCCTGATGTCGCCGTCCGGCGGCGGCAAGACGACACTGCTGAACGCCATCGGCGGTCTCGACATTCCCGACAGTGGCGAAATCTGGATTGCCGACGAGCGCATCGACCAGATGAGCAAGGGGCAACTCGCCGACCTGCGCCTCGCTAATATCGGTTTCGTGTTCCAGGCCTACAACCTGATTCCCGTGCTGACGGCCCAGGAAAACGTGGAGTTCGTCATGCAGGTGCAGGGTGTCGCCGCGGCCGAGCGGCGCGCGAAATCCTTCGCGATTCTCGAGGAAGTCGGCCTCAAGGGGCTGGAGACCCGCCGGCCCGCCGAGATGTCCGGCGGCCAGCAGCAGCGCGTGGCCGTGGCGCGCGCGATCGTATCGCGACCCGAACTCGTGCTCGCCGATGAACCGACGGCCAACCTCGACTCGAAAACCTCGGCCGAACTCATGGAGTTGTTTACCGAGCTCAACGAGCACCACAACACGACCTTCATCATCGCGACGCATGACCAGCGCGTGCAGTCCTACGCGAAACGCCTGGTGCGCATGCTCGACGGGCGCATCGTCGGCGATGTCGAGCAGCATGCCGCGTAGCATCGTACTGCTGTTCCTGCTGCTGGCGTCGGTCGCCGTGGCCGACGAGATAGAAACCGGGTTCGGCGGCCACACCAAGTTGCGACTTGTCGGCCAGGGCTTCCCCGATGACAGCTTCTATCGCGAGCTGGTCGGGGCGAGCGCGCTCGACCTAACCGCCGACCTGCGGCTCAACCTGTCGCTGAATGCGGGGCACTGGACGTTCGACGCTGCGTACCAGCTCGTCGGTCTGCAGGGCGACACGCTCGGGGCGGGTGGCGAGGTACCGAACGACGACCGCCGGCTGTTCAATTTCTCGGACGTTATTACCGAGGGTGGCGACAGTGCCATCCTGCATCGACTCGACCGCTTCTGGTTCGGCTACACGAGCGAGAAGACCGTCGTTCGCATCGGGCGGCAGGCGCTCTCCTGGGGCAACGGCCTGGTCTTCGCGCCGATGGACCTCGTGAACCCCTTCAATCCGGCGGCGATCGATACGGAATACAAGGCCGGCGACGACATGTTGTACCTGCAATACCTGCAGGACAACGGCAACGACGTGCAGGGTGCCTATGTTGCGCGCCGCGACCCGGCGACCGGCGACGTGGCGTCGGACCAGGCTACCGCGGCAGTGAAGTACCATGGCTTTGCAGGTACCACGGAGTTCGATGTGCTCGTCGCGCGCAGTTATGGCGATACGGTTGTCGGCGTGGGCGCGGCACACCCCATCGGCGGGGCGGTGTGGAGCGCCGATCTCGTTGCGACCGACACGAGTTCCGGCACGCGCGTCCAGTTCGTCACCAACCTGATGTACTCCTGGGTCGCGGGTGGCAAGAACATGAGCGGCGCCATCGAGTACTACTACAACGGCTTCGGCCAGGGGAGCGGCCCGTACGACCCGGGCGAGATCTTTTCGATGGGGCGCCACTACCTGGCCGCGAACGTGATGATCGAGATGACGCCGTTGTGGACCATGACGCCGACGCTGCTCGTGAATGCCGCCGACCCGAGTGCGCTGTTCCAGCTCGTGACGAACTACAGCCTGGCCGACAACCTGGCCCTGCTTGGCAGCCTCAACGTACCGCTCGGCCCGAATGGCAGTGAGTTGGGAGGCATCGAGTCAGTGGTGCCCGATCGCTACCTGTCGTTCGATGCGGCCGTGTTTGCGCAGATAGCCTGGTATTTCTGAGAGGGCCTAGCGAAGGCTCTCGATCATGCGGCGGAAGCCCGCCTCGATCTCGAGCTCGAAGACCGGGTCCTTGATGTGTTCGTACTGCGATACGTCGACGGTCTGGGCATCCGCGTCGAGCATCTTGTCGATGCGCTTGAACAGATCTTCTTCTTCCCACTGGATGTGATTGCGCAGGCGCCTCACGTACGCGGATGTGTCCTCGATCATCTTTTCGCGACGGACCGCCGCCCCGGCGTTGACGGCTTCGACCTCGTCACGCAGGAGTGAGCCGAGGTGCGCAATGTCACTGTGATCGTCGGGGACGTGATCGAGGTCTTCGGCGAGGTCGGGCCGCGCCTGGCGCAGCTGTTCGTAAACAACGTCTTCCTTGGGATGGTGCACGGCGTCGGGATAGACCGTCATGTAGCGCATGATTTCGTCGAACAGCTCGAAGTCGGGGTCCTTGCCGGCGTCCATCTGTTCCACGAGTGTGTCGAGGAGTTCGAGCACCACGCTCATGTTGCGGTGGTCCTCCCGCAACTCCTTCATGAGTTCTCTTGCGTCCATATCCATGACCTCAGTGTGGGGCCATCCGGGCTGCGCGACCATCGGGAAAACCCCCTACGCGGGCCGGCTAGCGAGAGGCCGGAATGCTTGCGAAATCGCTGGCGGAGTCGAGGTCGAGCAGGGCGTCGGCGAGCGCCGATACGAGGCTGTGGTTGGCGACAAACAGCTCGCGGTTGACGTTCAGCAGGGTCGAGATCTCGACCTCGCTCAACTCGCCGCGTGCGACTTCATCGTAGATTCGCCGGTGCATGCGTTGTTGCACCGATTCGGATTTCCCCTTTATCTCGATGAGCGCCGCGAAACGCAGTGACGGCAGGTCCGATGTCTGTAACGCGTCCAGCGATTCGTAGAACTCCCGTGCGGCCTCCCGGAACTGGCCGTAGTACGCGTTGAAGCGATCGTTGACGGAGGACTGGAACAGCTGCAGGTCCTCGTACACGTCTTTCATGCTCTTGGCGGCATTCACCGCGTTACGGATCGAGGGGATGACCTGGGTAAGGCGCTCCGATTCCTTCGGTTCGAGTGCCGAGGTTTGCAGCAGCAGTGCCTGCCTGAGAATCTCGCCTTCGAGCTGCTTGATGTCCGCGTAGCACTGTTCGTAGTTCAGCGTGCGCGAAAACACATCCACGCCCTTGCGGTCCTCGCGACTGTCGTAGAACGAATGGTCGGCGGGCAGCCCGAACGTCGCCTGGTTGAGGGCGGCGGCCTGGTCGATCAGGCGCCATGTTTCGCGCGTGAGGTCCTCGAGTGCGGCCTCGGGCACGGCCGTGTCGCCGCGCTTGATGTGCCGCAGCAAGGGTTCCTCCTCTTCGCGGAAGCGCTTGTCGAGCCAGCGGCTGAGCATGGGGATGGCGGGGAGAAAGATCAGGATGCCGATCAGGTTGAACAGGCTGTGGAATCCGACCAGCGCAAACAGCGGGTCGGTCAGGCCGAGCGTATGCGTGATGAAGTAGATCAGCGGTTTCAGGCTGACAAACGCGATGGTGTCGGCCACGACATTGAACATCACCACCGCCGCCGCAACGCGCTTCTTGGCAGCCGACCCTGCCAGTGAGCCGAGGATGGCGGTGATCGTGGTGCCGAGGTCCGCGCCGATCGCGATGGCGGCCGCGGATTCCAGCGTTATCGCGCCGGCGTACAGCGCACTCAGCGTGATCATGATCGTCGCCGAACTCGACTGGATGACCGCGGTCAGCAGCAGGCCGGCAGCGAGGAAGGCGATGAGGGGCAGACCCGCGAGTGCACCCGGGTCGAACAGCTCGGTGGCAACGAGGGCACCCGATTTCATGAACTCGAGTCCCATGAGCATGAGGCCGAGTCCGGCAACGAAGTGACTCAGGCCCGCGCGCCGGGTCCCGGCTGCCGACCAGACGACGCCGAATCCACCCAGCGCAACCAGGGGCAGCGCCAGCGCTTCGATATCCAGCTTGAAGCCGATGGTCGCCACGATCCAGCCCGTCATCGTGGTGCCGAGATTCGAGCCGAAGAGGATCCCCAGGGCACTGGCCAGCGAGATGATGCCCGCGCCGACAAACGCGAGGACGATCAGGCTGACGACGGAGCTGCTCTGCAGGGCGGCCGTGGACACCGCGCCGGCGATGACGCCCCGCAGCGGTTTCTCGGTGTACTGGCTGAGAAACTTCTTGAATGAGCGGCCCGTGAGCTGGGTCAGTGCCTGCTCGAGCTGGTGCATACCGAACAGGAACAGCCCGAGTCCAGCCGCCAGTCTCCAGAGATCGAGTTCTTCAGTCACGGGCGCATTATATATCCGCAAAAAGAAAGGCCGGCACCCGAAGATGCCGACCCGTTCTTTCTATTGCCGGCGGTATCGCCGGCACGGTGCAGGCGCTCAGAAGAACTTGCGCGCCATTCCCAGGATGTCGTCCAGCCCGCCCGAGCCGCTCACCTTGCCGAGCAGATCGCCGAGTGGCCCGAGGCCGCCGCTTTTTGCAGACGCCCCGAGGTCCCGACCGTGAGAGGTCTTCTTGCTCATCGCGCCCATCGCGAGCGTTGCCAGCAGCGGCAGAGCCTTCTTGATCAGACTGGCATCGATGCCCGTGTCTTTGGATGCGGCTGCCGCCACGTTACGGCTGACATCCTTCGAGCCGAAAATGTGGCCGAGGATGTTGTTGCCGTCCGCGCGCGTTTCGGCAGCGCCGAGCAGGGCAGGATTGTCGATATAGCGGTCGTGGCCGCCGGTTTCCAGTGCCCGGCGCAGGCCGGCAAGTCCGTCATCGCTCGCCGTGTTCTTCTGCAGGCCGCGCATCAGCGCAGGCGCCACTTTTTCGACGAGCTTCGATGCGTCCGAAGAGCCGAGGCCGACGGCCCTGGCGAGTTGATCGACGCTGTCGTTGCCGCCCGTTGCCTTTAGCAGGTCCAGTAAGTCCATTTTTGTCCCCTAATTAGCTCAGTCGTCGAGCGGAATGCGGATTTTCTGGCCCGGGTAGATCTTGTTCGGGTCGGAAATGATGTCTTTGTTGGCTTCGAAGATCTTCATGTACTTGCCCGCGCTGCCGTAGTAGCGCTTGGCGATGGCACCGAGCGTGTCGCCGCTGACGATCTCGTAGAACTCGACCTTCTCTTTCGGCTCTTCGGGTTTCGGCTCCGGGGCGCGCAGGTCGTCGGCAACGACTTTCTCCACACCCTTGATGTTGCCGGCAAGCAGGATGGCCTGCTCACGCACAGCCTGGTTTGCGCAATCGCCGCAAATCGTTGCGACCCCGTCATCGAAGTCCACCTCGAGGTTGCTGAGACCGTGGGTCTTGATTTCCAGATGCTGCTTGATGTTGTCGGCGGCTTCCGAATCGGTATTGAATACCTGGCGGCCAACGTCCCTAACAAAGTCGAACAGTCCCATTTGCTATCTCCCTTTATATTTCGAATAGCGTTTTCGTAACCGGCCTGCGCCGGTGTCGTGACAGTATGGACGCCCATCGTGACCTTTTGGTCACAAGCGGCGTCTCTCCTGATATTGGCAAGTCTTCTGGCGTTATACTTATGCGGATCATGATGAGGGTGACGTAATGCGTAAGGCAACTATTTTCCTGCTGCTCAGTTTCCTGGCCATCACCGGCTGCTCCATTAACCCGGTTACCGGTCAGCGCGAGTTCGTGATAATGAGCACGGCGCAGGAAATCGAGCTGGGCAAGCAGAATTATGCACCCATGCAGCAGTCCCAGGGTGGAATTTACGACATCGATCCGGAACTCACGGCCTACGTGCAGCGGGTCGGCCAGAACGTCGCGGCCCAGAGTGGCGTGAACCTGCCCTACGAGTTCGTCGTACTGAACAACTCGGTGCCCAACGCGTGGGCGCTGCCCGGCGGCAAGATCGCCATCAATCGCGGCCTCCTGACCGAACTCGAGTCCGAAGCCGAGCTCGCCGCCGTCCTCGGCCACGAAGCCGTGCATGCCGCGGCGCGCCACTCGGCCAAGCAACAGTCGCGCGCGATGCTCATGCAGGTCGGCGTCATCGGGACGGCCATTGCCGCGAGTGACAGTGACTATGGCGGCCTGATAGTCGGTAGCGCGAACATCCTCGCGCAGGCCGGTCTCGCCAAGTACGGGCGCGATGCGGAGCGCCAGTCCGACCAATACGGCATGCAGTACATGCAGAAGGCCGGCTACGACCCGCAAGGCGCCGTGGAACTGCAGGAGACGTTCGTGCGCCTCAGCGAAGGCCGCCGCTCGGACTGGCTGAGCGGGCTGTTCGCCAGTCACCCGCCGTCGCAGGAACGCGTGCGCGCCAACATGGCCACGGCGGCTGCAATGCCGGCCGGAGGTACTCGCGGGGAACGGGAATACCAGGCGGCCATGCGCAGGACCAATGCGCTCAAGCCGGCCTACACGGCCTACGACGAGGGCCGCAAGGCGCTCGCCGAGAAGAACACGAGCCTGGCGCTTACCAAGGTCAACGAGGCGCTGAAGCTGTTTCCCGACGAGGCGCATTTCCACGCGCTGCGCGGCGATATTCGTCTCGTGGAAGAGAATCTCGACTGGGCCGTGACCAATTACACGCGCGCCATCGATCGGCGCAGCAACTTTTTCTATTATCACCTGCAGCGCGGGCTGGCCAGGAAGGAACTCGGCCAGGTCGATGCGGCGGTCGTGGACCTCGAACGCAGCAACGAGCTGTTACCGACGGCGCCGGCTCACTACGCGCTGGGCGATATTGCGAAGGCGCGCGGCAACATGCCGAAGGCGATCGAGCACTTCAAGGTCGTCGCCCAGGCGGGCGGTGAGTACGGCCAGGCTGCGGGCGCCGAGTTGATCCGGCTGGACCTGCCGTCCAATCCTGGTGACTACACCTCCTGTCAGTGCCGGGCAGACCAGGACGGCAACCTCGTGGTCCTGGTCAGGAACGACACGTCTGCCGCGATCGAGTCCGTGCAGGTCGGGGTCATCGCGCAGGACGCGAGCGGCCGCCAGCAGCAGCGCCGGTTGAACTACAGGGGCCAGATACCGGCAGGCCAGATCGTCAGCGTGGATACCGGCCTTGGCGCAACGACCAACTACAGGGCCTGCGAGGCGCAGGTCGTAGCCGCAGAGATCGCGGATTAGCCTGGCGAGAGACGGCGCATGAACAAGATCGCAATTGCCGTCGTCTGCAGCCTGTTGGCCGGGTTCGCGGCCGGTGCGTGGTTCGCCGGCGAGGAAGCGGGGCGCAGCGACCCGGCGGAGCCTGGCGCGAGCGGCCTGCCGGGTAATGCCACGGTCGCGGAGCGGCTCGCGCGCCTCGAGCAGATGGTGGGCGAGGAGCGAAATGCGCGCATCGCGCTCGAAGATACGCTGGCCATGTTGTTCGAAGACATCGAGCGCCTCGAAGCCGCGGGAGGCGGGGGCCCGGCGCAGCGGCCCGTCGATGCGGAACGGGCGCGTGAAGCAAGGCCGCGCGACGACCAGCCGTCATTCGGGAGCAGCGACTGGCTGGTTCGCTACCAGGAGCGGCGCGTAGACAGGATGGTAGAAGGCGGTTTTTCCGAAGACGAAGCCCGCCGGATCCTGGACCAGGAATCCGAGGCCCAGTTCAAGGCCATGCAGGCGACCTGGGAGGCCGAGCGCAACGGCGAAGACCTCAACGCGTTCAGCAATTTGAACTCGACCCAGTCGATTCTGCGCGCCGAGATAGGGGATGACGCCTACGCCCGCTACCTCGAGGTGCAGGGCCAGCCCACGGCGATCAGCATTACCCAGGTCCTGAGTGGCTCACCGGCGGTCTCTGCCGGGCTCCAGGCGGGCGACCAGCTCGTCAGCTACGACGGGCAGCGTGTATTCAGCGTGTCCGACCTGCGCACGCAGACGCTGCAGGGTGAGCCGGGTGAAGAGGTCGTCATCGAAATCGACCGGAACGGCACGCGCATGCAGCTGACCGTGCCCAGGGGGCCCATCGGGATCACCGGGAGCGGTGCGAGCATTCGCGGCTCGCGTTGGTGGGGCGGCTAAGGGCCAGAACGCACGCCGGTGGATTAAACGGGCCGCCGGATGCAAAATGGGGCCACTAATAACAAGAGGTTGAAAACCCTTGAGCAGCCGCCTTCGTTACACCATACCCAACGGGTTCACAGCACTGAGCCTGTTGCTCGGCATTGCGTCGATCGTAACCACACAGCTTGGCGACCTCGAACTGGCCGCCTGGCTCATCGTCTGGTGCGGCCTGCTGGATGTGATGGATGGTTTGTCCGCGCGCCTGCTCAAGGCCACCTCGGAGTTCGGCGCCGAGTTCGATTCCATGGCGGACCTGGTTTCCTTCGGCGTTGCGCCGGCCGTGCTCGTGCTGAATGCAGGTCTCGAAATCGGCGGGATCGAATTCGACTCGGGACAGTTCTGGGTATTGCTGGTAGCGATCGCCGTCTTCGCGCTCACGGGCGCGATGCGCCTGGCGCGCTTCAACCTGACGTCGGACCAGCCGACGACCGGTTGGTTTGCCGGCGTGCCGATCACGGCAGCCGGTGGCGGCCTGGTCCCGGCCATCATACTGGTCCTGCTCCACCACCCGGATGTCGCGAGCGTGCTGCCCCTGCACCTGTACTTCCCGGTGCTGATGTTCGTGCTGGCCCTGTTGATGATCTCGAGAATTCGTTTCCCGAAGGCCCAGAAGCGGGACAGCCTGTTCATCAACGTATTCCAGGCTGTCGTCATTACGGGTGTCTACTATTGCGGTATCACGCGCTCGTACCCGGAGTACCTGCTGGCGGTAGGGATCTTCGTGTTGATTTCAGGAATCATAGCCGGCCGTATCACGCGTCCATCCTGATCGATTGTTAATCCCGGACTGCCGTCCGGAACTTTAAGGAGTTGTCATGCCAATCCGTTCCCTGTTTTGGACCACCGCCCTGTACCTGTTGCTGGCGTCGGCGCCGGGCTCGGCCCAGCAGGCACCGCTGGACCTGTCCGCCTACCAGGCGTTCGACGGGTTCATCGACACGTGGTGGGACGAGGAAACGGGTCGCATGCTCGTCCGCGTGGAGGCATTCGACACACCGTTCATCTACCAGTCATCGCTGCCAAGAGGGGTTGGCTCGAACGACCTCGGCCTCGATCGCGGCCAGCTCGGCTCGACCAAAATCGTGCGCTTCCTGCGCAGTGGTCCGAAGGTGCTGCTGGTCGAGGACAACCTGCAGTACCGGGCGCAAAGCGATAACAGCGACGAGCGCCAGGCGATCGCCGAGTCTTTCGCCCGGTCGGTGATCTGGGGCTTCACGGATATCGACGACGACGCATCCTCCACGATTATCGACGCCACGGCCTTTTTCGTGCGCGATGCGCACGGCCTGGGCGCGCGGCTTGCCGCGGCCGGCGAAGGCAACTACAGCGTGGACGAGTCGCGCTCCGCGATATTCCTGCCGCGCACGAAGGCGTTCCCGGACAACACCGAAGTGGAGGCGATCGTCACGCTGGTCGGTAGCGCGACGGGGCCGTATCTGCCAACCGTCGTGCCTGACACCACGGCGCTGACCGTGCATGTCCATCACTCGTTTATTCGCCTTCCGGACGATAACTACGAACCGTTGCCCTACGATCCGCGCTCCGGCGTGATCGGGCTGCGTTACGACGACGGCGGCTTCGCCGACTACGCGACACCGATCGGTGACTCGTTGCTTGTGAATTTCGGGCGGCGCCATCGCCTCGAGAAGAAAGACCCGTCCGCCGCGGTCAGCGAGGCTGTCGAGCCGATTGTCTATTACCTCGACCGCGGTGCACCCGAGCCCGTGCGGTCCGCACTGCTCGAAGGGGCGCGCTGGTGGGCGCAGGCCTTCGAGGCGGCCGGCTACAAGGACGCCTACCGGGTTGAGCTGCTGCCCGAAGGTGTCGATCCGATGGACGTGCGCTACAACGTCATCCAGTGGGTGCATCGTTCCACGCGCGGCTGGTCCTATGGTTCGTCCGTGCTGGATCCACGCACGGGCGAGATCCTGAAAGGGCACGTGTCGCTGGGCTCCCTGCGGGTCAGGCAGGACTACCTGATCGCCGAAGGTTTGCTGGCGCCGTACGCGGACGAATCGGTACCCGGGGAGATGCTCGAGATGTCGCTCGCGCGTATTCGCCAGCTATCGGCGCACGAAGTCGGCCACACGCTCGGTTTCGAGCACAACTTCGCGGCCAGCACACAGGACCGCGCCTCGGTCATGGACTATCCGGCGCCACTGGTTCGTATCACGGACGATGGCAATCTCGATCTGTCCGCGGCCTATGACGTCGGTATCGGCGAGTGGGACAAGCGCACGGTGCTGTATGCCTACCAGGATTTTCCCGACGGCACGGATCGCACGGCGGCGCGACAGGCAATCATTAACGAGACGATCGCGCAGGGCTTCAAATACGTCGCCGACACGGACTCGCGCGCGGTGGGTACCTCGCACCCGGACGGCAACCTGTGGGACAACGGCGCCGATGCCATCGCCGAACTCGACCATCTGCTGAAGGTTCGCGAGATCGCATTGCAGCGTTTCTCCGAGCGCAACATACGGATGGGCCGGCCGCTGGCAACGCTGGAGGAGGCGCTGGTGCCGATCTACCTGTTGCACCGCTTCCAGATCAAGGCGGTGGGCAAACTGATCGGCGGGCAGTACTTCACCTACCGCATGCGCGGCGATACACAGGAAGATGCCCGGCCTGTCCCGGTAGCCCGGCAGCAACAGGCTGTCGACGCGCTGCTCGGCACGCTGGATGCGGCGCTGCTGAGCCTGCCGCCCGGCCTGGCGGACACGATTACGCCGCGTGTACCCAACAACCCCAAATCCCGGGAGACGTTCAGCGGTGCAACCGGCATGAACTTCGATGCGCTGGCGCCGGCCCGCAGCTCCGTCGCCCTGACGCTGCAGGTTCTGCTGGACCCCGACCGGGCGGCACGTCTCGAACGTGCGGGATCGATCGGCTTCGAGTCGATCGCACTGGGCCTGCTCGCTGCAAGCTGGTACGCGGAACCGGCGAGCGGCATCGAGGCCGCGATTCAGCGCCAGACGAATCTGCAGGTGATGTACGGACTCCTGGCGCTCGCATTTGATGAAAGCGTCGACGGGGATGTGCGGGCGCGTGCGTACGCGGCGATCACCGAGTTGCGCGACTGGCTGTCCGGCCGTAGTTCGCGCGATCGGGCCCTGCGCGCGCACTACCAGTTTGCGGCGCACGAGATCCAGCGCCTCATGGACAACCCCGATGCGGTCAAAGCGCTGATGCCGACAACCGTGCCGCCCGGCTCACCGATCGGCTAGATTTCGCCCGGGATGTAACCAAATCCGCCGGCCGGCCCTATAACGCTACAGGAACTTCATTTGAGGATATGTCGATGCGTTATTTGAAACTCTTGATGGCCGGCTTGCTGCTGGCCTTGCCGGTACTGGCCACCGCGGATTCCAAGGATCTCCCGGGGTCGGCCGTCTGGTATTTCCATATTGACCTCGACGAGATGCGCAAGAACGGACCCGGGCAGGGCGTTTACGACTGGCTCAGGGACGAAGCGTTCACCGATATCAAGAACGACGCCGGCGTCGATCTCGACAAGGAACTCGATAGCCTGACCGCGTTCTCGCTGGAAGGTGCGGGCCCCGTCATCGTGTTCGAAGGCAAGTTCAGCCAGGAGACGAAGGACAAGGTCATGACCTTTGTTGCCGCCGACGGCGACATCACACCGCTCAAGTCGTCCGGCAAGACCTACTATCATTTCTCCGGCAACGACGATGACGAGAGCCTGAGTCTCTCCGGTGGCGATATCGAAATAGACATCGAATCGCTCGAGGACGAGGCCTGGGTGAGCCTGGCGCTGAAGAACAAGATCCTGATCACAGGCAGCGAAGAGCAGATGCAGGGGCTGCTGGCCAACAACGGCAGGATCGCGGGCGCGAACAGTCACAAGGGCGCATTGCTGGTCCTCAGCGCCGAGAAAACAATGCTGCAGGCGGGGATGAACTCGGCCGCCATGGGAAACAACGGCGATTCGGACTGGAACTCGAATATCCTGCGCAATACGGAGCAGGTCGCGTTCCTGATGGCCGCGGCTGCCGACAAGCTGGCGCTGGAGGCCAAGCTGATTACCACTGAACCCGAGATGGCGGAGTCTCTCGCGAGCGTGGTTCGCGGTCTCGTCAGCCTCATGGCGTTCAATGACGAGATGGATGCGGACATGGTTGCGGTGTTGCAGGGCACCAAGGTCGTCGCGAGCGGTAACAGCCTGAGCATCTCGCTGGCGCTCGACCCGGCACTCGTCGTCCGGACACTCGGTGAGTGACGAACTCAAACTGATCGCTGCCGCCAAAGCGGGGTCCGTGGATGCGTTCACGGACCTCGTGCGCGCGTACAGGCAGCGCCTGTTGCGCTTCCTGCTGACGCGTAGCCCGAGTTATGCGGATGCAGAGGACGTGTTGCAGGACACGTTGATCGCGGCGTTTCGCTACCTGCATTCCTACGACCCGCGCTGGCGGTTCAGTACCTGGCTCTACCGTATTGCGATTCGCAACGCGGCGCGATTGCGCAGTCCCGAGATGATCGAGATCGGCGACCTGCGCGACGAGGAGAACGACCCGTTGCAGCAGTGCATCGCCGACTCCGAGACGGACAATCTCTGGGTCAGCGCCCGCGAGGTACTCAACGACGAGGTCTATGCGGCCATGTGGCTGCGTTATGCCGAAGACATGTCCGTCAACGATATTTCCCAGGCCCTGGACCGTTCCGCGTCCTGGACCAAAGTAAACCTGATGAGGGGCCGCCGCGTGCTCGAAACGCACATGAACGACGACGCCCGACGAAGTGAAGCCTATGGATAAGTTAGCCAGACAACTGCAGGAAGACGCACAACGGATCGAGGTATCCGTATCGGACGAACTCGAGCGTCGGATCGATGCATCGTTGCGCGCGGTGACGCCCGAGCTCGAGAGCCCCCCGCCGGCGCCGGCGACGAGGCCGCCGCTGTTCTGGTGGGCCAGCACGATTACGGGCGTGGCCGCGGCTATCGCCGTCATCGCCATCGTCAACTGGCGTGCGCCGGACCCGCTGGACCCGCCGCCGGCCAGTGTGGCTGCTGCCATCCCGAGCATCGACCTCAAGGTCGAGGCGGCAATGCTGACGGGACCCCTGCAGGAGGAACTGGACCGGCTCCAGTCGGATTTGAAGAAAGCCGAAGAGAAAGTCAGGCAAGACATAGGCCTGTAAAAGCTGGCAATTGTGGAAAATACGTACCTTTTCCAGTATGTTGATTAGCGAGGTAAGAAGAAAAACATAGTCAACAACCGGGGGATGTACGTCGTATGCCTTTAGCCGTTGTACTGATTCTGCTTGTCGTTGGCTCGCTTCTGTTTCACCTCGTCAGTCCATGGACATTCACCGAGTTGGCATCCAACTGGGGGATGGTGGACTTCACCGTCGACATCACTCTCTACGTAACGGGTTTCGTTTTCGTTGTCGTAAACCTGTTCATGGCGTACTGCGTCATCAAGTTCCGGCACCGGAAGGGCGCACGCGCCGCCTACGAGCCCGAAAACAAGAAGCTCGAAACCATTCTGACGACGATCACGGCGGTCGGTGTCGCGCTGATGCTGACGCCGGGTCTTTTCGTCTGGGCGAAGTTTGTCGATGTCCCCGACGATGCCCATGTGGTCGAAGCCGTCGGCCAGCAGTGGCACTGGACGTTCCGGATGCCCGGCGAGGACGGCAAGCTGGGTGAGGTCGATGCCGAACGCATCTCGAACGACAACCCGTTCGGGATGGATCCGGACGACCCCAACGGCCAGGACGATATTCTCGTGTACAGCCCCGAGATTCACGTCCCGGTCGACAAGCCCGTCAAGTTTCTACTGCGCTCTAAAGACGTCCTGCACGATTTCGCCGTCGCCCAGTTCCGGGTGAAGATGGATCTCGTGCCAGGCATGAATACCTTCCTGTGGCTGACGCCGACCAGGGAGGGTCGTTTTGAAATCCTCTGTGAGGAGTTGTGCGGCGTCGGCCATCACACGATGCGTGGTGCGGTCGTCGTCGACAATGCCGATGACTACAACCTGTGGCTGGCAAAGCAGTCGAGCTTTGCCGCGCTGAATGCGAGGCCTGCAGGCGATGCGTCGATTGGTGCCGCCCAGTACGCCGTGTGCGCGACCTGTCACGGGCAGCAGGGCGAAGGCAACCTCGCGATGAATGCGCCGAGGATCGCGGGCCAGTCTGCCTGGTATCTCAAGCGCCAGATCATGAATTACAAGCAGGGCGTGCGCGGTACACACGTGGACGACAAGTTTGGCTCGCAGATGGTCGGCATGGTGGCGGGGCTGGTCGACGAGCAGGCTGTCGACAACGTCGTGGCGCATATCCAGACGTTCCCGGACCATCCTGCCGAGGCGACGATGACAGGCGGTGATGTTGCTGCCGGTGCCAAACACTACAACGTGTGTGCCTATTGCCACGGCAAGGACGGCATGGGTGTGCAGGCGCTCAACGCACCGCGTACTGCCGGCATGTCCGACTGGTACCTGGCACGCCAGCTCCAGTATTTCAAAGACGATGTCAGGGGCGGCCACCTGCAGGACTACTACGGCATGCAGATGGGCTTCATGGGGGACATCCTGCATGACGAACAGGCAATTCGGGACGTGGTTGCTTACATGAATACCTTATAGGTCGCTCGTACAGAGTTAAGGGGAACTGGATGGCATACGTGGCAATCGCCGATCGTGATCACGAGCAGGAACACCACGATCCGCAAACGTTCATTACGAAGTACATCTGGAGCCAGGACCACAAGGTCATCGCCGTGCAGTACGGCATCACGGCTATTTTCGTCGGCCTGATCGCGCTGGGCCTGTCGGCGATGATGCGCCTGCAGCTCGGCTTCCCGGACCAGTTCTCGTTCATCAATCCGGAAAACTATTACCAGTTCATCACGATGCACGGCATGATCATGGT
>CBDUMZ010000041.1:0-23628 GCA_965368465.1 uncultured Chromatiales bacterium | reverse complement strand
CCGCCCGGTTACTGGATTGAGTGGGGCGGTGCGTTCGAGAATCAGCAGCGCGCATTGAAACGTCTTTCGGTGATCGTGCCGCTCACGATCTTCTTCATCTTTGTGCTGTTGTACACGGCATTCAACTCAACGAAATACGCGACGATGATTATTGCCAACGTTCCCTTCGCGACCATCGGTGGCATCTTTGCGTTGTTTGTCAGCGGCCAGTACGTATCCGTGCCGTCCGCAATCGGCTTTATTGCCGTGTTTGGTGTAGCGATGTTAAACGGCATCGTACTTGTGAGTTTCATCAACGAGTTACGAGAGAAAGGCCTGTCCGTTGCCGAGGCGGTACGCAAGGGTGCGGAGCTTCGGCTGCGACCCGTTCTTATGACGGCGAGTGTCGCCATTCTTGGTCTGGTGCCAATGTTGCTGTCATCTGGTGTCGGCGCAGAAACTCAGCGCCCGTTGGCTTCGGTCGTGGTCGGCGGCCTCATCACATCGACCCTCCTGACCTTGATCTTATTGCCTGTAATCTATGAGTGGGCCGAAACCCGCGGGGAGAAATCAACATGAGCATGCAAGAGATAAAGGCGTTCGTGCACCGAAATCGAATAGCTGACGTGGTCGGCGCATTATCCTCGGCCGGATTCAGACGTCTCAGCATTATTGACGTACAGGGGTTGCTTCGCGCGCTCGATAGCAAGGAACAGCAATACTCCGTAGAGATAGGGCAGAAAGTCGTCACAGAAGTTAAGCTTGAAGTGGTTTGCGAAACCGAATCGAGGACCACCGAAGCGATATCACTTATTCGAGAACACGCGGTAACCGGCCAGCCTGAGGCTGGATGGATCTACGTGAGTGATATCCGATCGAGTATCGAGATCTAGAGCCGATGACTGATTGTGGATGTGAAGCGCCAGAAGTGAAAACTGCCGAAGAGCGTCGCGTGCTGCGTATCGCTTTGGTGCTGAATGCGGCGATGGCGGTGATCGGTGGCCTGGCGGGCTGGATCGCCCAGTCCACCGGGCTTCTGGCCGACGCGCTGGACATGCTTTCGGATGCTACGGCGTACGCGATCGCATTGATCGCCATCGGCCGTTCGGCATTGTTCAAAGTTCGGGCCGCGAAGCTCAGCGGCAGTATTTTGCTCGTGCTTGGTATTGGTGTCCTCATCGAGGTGGGCCGTCGCTTGATCTACGGGGCTGAACCGCTCAGCGAATGGATGATCGGGACGGCTATCCTGTCTCTCGTGGTCAATCTGATCGTGCTACGGCTGCTGGCGCCCATGAAGTCGGGCGAAGTACATTTGCGAGCCACGTGGCTCTTTACCCGTGCAGATGTAGTGGCGAACCTGGGCGTAATCCTCGCGGGACTGCTTATTCTGTGGCTCGGCGTTCCGTACCCGGATTTCGTAATCGGCACGCTGATTGGTCTCTATGTCATCAAAGAGGCTATCGAGATTCTGCGGCATGCCAGGGCAGAAGAGAGAAACGAGAAACCCGATTATCCGGGTCGCGGTTGACATCAGGACTACAACCGCACTCAAGGCCGTGTTTGACTCACGGAGTGTCGGTTCAGAATGCCCGGTGAAGGCGCCGCCAAAGATATAGTCCAGCGACACCGATGAGTGGCGAACTGATCAAGCCCGGGAAATAGGATCCCACAAGGGCCGCGAGCGACGGGTGCGCAAGAGCGTTGAGCATTCCAGCCAGTGCCAGAAACCAGGCTGCAAATACCGCTGGCCTGACGCCAGATCGGATCAGCGGGACAGAAAAGACCCAGATCGCGATCCACGCCAGGTTGAACGCAACAAAGAAGGCCAGAGGCATCGGGTCCTGCCCAAAAAGGGCCGGAAATTGGATATGGAATCCGGTCGCCCACTCTTCGACAAAATGTACGCTTTGCGCCGCGGTCGCGAGAACGAGTGCCCGTGATGCCGCGGTTCGCTCGATAGCCGATTCGCCAGAGGCATTGCGTCGACGAGCGAGGATCAAGGCTGCAAGTGCCACCAGCGTCAGAATCGCAATACTGGGAATCATACTCTGCATGTTCCCTCGGCATTCTAGTGTGCGGACCGGGCGAGCGAAAGCCTGGAGTGACCGCAGCGCTACCGATGTCTTCCCAACGCTCCATTGACCTGTCCGGCACGTCGGCGCTGCGGGCCAGCAACAATCGGGGAGGGTGGTAGCCGCAATACCCGGCCGGGCATTCCCAATAGTACCGGGGTCACCCAGTTCGCATACTGCCAATCAAGAAATTCAATTTATTGGAAGACCAGATGCTCTCAACTTGCGACACCGTATACGTTGTCGATCCGGACGAATCGGTCCATGACGCGCTAACGACGCTGCTGCAGTCGGCCAGTGTACGGGTTGCCTGCTATCGAACACCCGATGCGTTTCTGAATGCGTACGCGAGTCAACGGAGTATTAACTGCTGCGTACTTCTGGAGGCCGATCTGCCGGGCATCGGCAGCCTGGCGCTGATTCGTGAAGCGCATGCGCAAGCGCCAGGTATGCCGATCATCGTGCTGGCCAGTACCAGCGACAGCGACATCGCCGCGCAGGCGCTGAAGGCCGGCGCACTTGACGTAATCGACAAGCCCCTTTTCGGGGCGCACTTGCTTGACCGCATTCTCGGCGTGGCAGCAAACGCCCGCCACGCCACATCCCTTTGACGATTTAGACCCAAACTTGGAGACCACAATGATCATCACCAATCGATGCAGGACGATCGCCTGGTCCGCGTCAGCGTTTGCACTGCTCGCGAGCCCGGCTTTCGGACAAATGCATCCTGAACGCCTCAGCGAACTCGAGGAGCAGGTGGAAGCACTGACCGAGCAACTCGGCGAGCTCAAAGCCGAACTGGACGATGCCAAGGGCGAGGGCGACCTTGACGAGATTCGCCAGGATGTTGAGGCCAACAAAGCCGCAATCCGGGCGACGCAGTCCTCAACTGTATTCACGGACGCGACGTCCGTAACGCACCTGTCTGGTTACGCCTCGGCCGACTACGTCAGCGTGGAAGACGGACCGTCCGCGTTTGTTGCCAACTTCAACCCGATGTTTCATTTCCTGTACGACAACAAGATCCTGTGGGAAGCGGAGCTTGAAGTTGAGGTTGAGGAAAACGGCGATACCAATATTGGCCTCGAATACACCACGGTCGACTGGTTCCTGACCGACAACCTGACGCTGATCGCCGGTAAGTTCTTGAGTCCCGTTGGCAACTTTCGCCAGAATCTGCACCCGTCCTGGATCAACAAACTGCCATCCGCGCCGCCCGGCTTCGGCCATGACGGTGCGGCACCGATTTCCGAAGTGGGTGTGCAACTTCGAGGCGTTGCACCCATGGGTAATAGCCGCCTGAATTACGCCTTTTACCTGGGCAACGGCCCCAAAATCGAAGGCGAGGACGGTGAAATACATGCTGTTGAGGCAGAAGGCTTCGCGTCCGATCCGGACGACGAAAAAGTATTCGGCGGTCGCATCGCGTTCTTACCCATCCCGAGCTTGGAGCTCGGCGTATCCGGCGCAACCGGTGACGTGGCCGTCGTCGAAGATGACGGCAACGATATCGAAGGCGACCCGAAGCGCGGCTACCAAGTGCTTGGGTTTGACGCTACCTATCAGTGGAACAACCTGGATCTTCGAGCCGAGTATGTCAGTCAGGAAGTCGATGCGAATCCCCTGAGCATCGCTCCGGAAAGCGGTAAGTGGGAGACCTGGTACGCACAGGCGGCGTACAAGTTTGCCGATGGCAAGTGGGAAGGTGTGGCGCGCTACACCGACTTCCAGTCGCCGCACGCCGACGACACCCAGGAGCAGTTGGCCCTGGGCATCAACTATCTGATTACGCCGAGCGCGTTGCTCAAGTTTGGCTACGAGTCGAATAAGGGCGAGCCCGGCGAGATCACCGACGCGGACCGCTGGATCCTCCAGATCGCGTACGGCTACTGAGTTTAAGGAGATACCACCATGAGAACGAAATTTTCCACACTGGTTCCGGTCGCGGTCATCTCCGCTGTCCTGGGCCTTGGCATGCTCGCGGCGCAATCGACGGCAGTTGCTGATGATGCGACCACGACAAAGCAAAAAGACCCGATGCAGTTCGTCAACGGCTCGAAGACGTGGGCCAACACCTGTGCGCGTTGCCACAACATGCGCGACCCGAAGTCGCTGCGCGACGACCAATGGCGTGCGGCCATTGCTCACATGCGGGTACGCGCACACCTGACGGCGAAGGAGGCGGAAGATGTCCTGGTATTCCTGCAGCAGAGCAACTAGGAGTATGGTCCTCATCGTGCTGGCGTCGTTTGCGATGCCGGCCATGGCCTCGGAGACAGTGGCGGGCGCAAAGGTCTACGCACAGACCTGCATTGCCTGCCACGGTGCCAACGGCAAGGGCGCGATTCCGGGCGTCAGCGACTTCACCAAAGCCGACGGCCCGCTGGCCAAGACGGACGAGATCCTCATCGCCAGTATTCGCGACGGCCTGGCAACGCCCGGCAAGCCGCTTTCCATGCCACCCAAGGGCGGCAACCCGTCGCTCACCGACGAGGAAATCCAGGCCGTACTTGCCTATCTCAGATCGTCCTTTGGCGGTTAGCCAAAGCGCTTGACCTTGAAGCTGCTTACACGTTTTAGAGTTCACTTACTGATTGATAGACGACGCACGGAATAACACGACACCATGACTCTCCTGGCCACACTTCGACAGCAACAGCGGACCCGGGCTCGCACCGTGCTCGGCCTGCTGGTCGTCGTGTGGCTGAACCTGGCACTACAGGCATGCGCCGCCACTACGCAAGCCACTGACATGCCGGCCGATCGAACTGTCGCGAGCCATACACTGGACCCCTTTGGCGCCCATTCAGGCCATGCCCACGGCGAGCAATGCCCGTTCTGCCCGGGCTGTGAGCATGATGGCCGCGCCGAACACGGATCCTGCGACAGTCCGGTCGTCGCCGGCACCAAGGCTGACACGCGACTGCCTGACAGCCATGAACTTGAACCTATCGCGGCCGCCGTCGACGGCGAATACGAAGCGACTCTCATTTCATCGCTTGTAACCCCTGTGCATCCCCCGCTTGGCGTCACGACGGCCGCGGTTTCTCTCACCAAACAATATTGCGTGTACCTGATATAGAAAAACTGCGTCCGATCCGAACCGCTTCTCACGTTCTTCTTGGTAGGTTTTTCAATGGCAGTCCAACGCAACACAGTTTACAACACGGCACCGACATCGGATCAGAACCGATCGGCTCGCTTAGACACGCGGCGTCACTTCCTGACGGTGGCGACCGCGGCGGCGGCCAGTGTTGGTATTGGCTTTGCGGCTTATCCGTTTCTCGCGTCGCTGCAACCGAGTGCGAAAGCCGCTGCTGACGGCGGCCCGGTGCAGGTTGATCTATCGCCGCTACAGCCGGGTGAACGCATTACCGTCGCCTGGCGCGGCAAACCGGTCTGGGTTGTACGGCGCACCGCCGAGGCGCTACGGCGCATGGCGAGTGTCGAATGGCTGGCCGAGTTGCGTGACCCACAGTCGGAGGTCGCCACGCAACAACCCGCGTACGCACGCAACGCGACACGATCCATTCGCGACGAGTATTTCGTGGCGATTGCCTTGTGCACGCACCTTGGCTGCGTGCCGCTGTACGAGCCGCAACCCGGTGATGCGCGGGGGTCACGACCGTGGGTCGGCGGCTTCTTCTGCCCGTGCCACGGTTCGCGCTTCGACCTCGCCGGACGCGTGGTCAAGAACGTTCCGGCCCCCACCAACCTCGTCATTCCACCGTACCGATTTGTCGGCTCACATCGACTCGAGATCGGCACCGACTACACCGACACCGCGGAGAACTTTGATGGCAACGCTTAAGTTATCAATCGATGGCATGACCTGCCCGCACTGCACCAAGCGCGTGCAGGTGGCGCTGCGCCGACTCCCGGGGGTCACCAAGGCACGCATTAACTTGATGGAGAAACTCGCCATGATCGACTACGACCCCGAGACCGTCAGCCCGCGAGAATTGCTCGGGGCCGTCCGCGAGGAGGGCTTTGAGCCGGGCCCGGCAAAACTACGGATGGCCGTTAAAGGATTGCGCTGCGCCTCCTGCGTCAGCCAGGTCGAGGGGGCGTTGCAACGCACCCCGGGAGTGGTCGCAGCCAGTCTCAATGTCGCCACCTCGGAAGTCGACATCGAATACCAACCCGGACAGGCGAGCCTCGACGATCTCAGTCAGGCAGTGGCCGACAGCGGTTACGAATTGGCACCGGCAACGGCGGCCAGCGAAGCGGGCATCGACCAGCACGCTGAGGAACAGGCCGAGGAGTACCGCGGCCTGATGCGGAAATTCTGGTTCGCAGCCATCGTCTCGATTCCGGTCATGTTCTTCAGCTATCCCGATTTCATCCCGGGGCTGCGTGACTGGATGCCGATGGGCAGTGACAACCGTCGCATCGTGTGGGGCCTTTTGGGCCTGCTGACCTTACCGGTCCTCGTGTGGTCAGGCTCGCAGTTCTACACCGGCATGTGGGCCGCCTTGAAACACCGCACCGCCAACATGCACACGCTGATTGCCTCCGGCATTACAGCCGCCTTTGTGTACTCAGCGGTTGCCGTACTGTTTCCGCAGTGGTTCCCGACGCAAGCGCTGGCGGAGGCATTCTGGGACGTCTCGACCGTGGTCGTGGCGCTGGTCGTGCTCGGCATGGCGCTGGAGGTCAAGGCCAAGGGCAAGACTTCTGAGGCCATCAAGAAGCTCGTTGGACTGCAAGCGAAGACGGCGCGGGTTGTACGCAACGGTAAGGAAATCGACATCCCGGTCGAAGAGGTCGTGGTGGGCGATCACGTCGTGGTGCGTCCGGGCGACAAGGTACCGGTCGATGGCGTTGTGGTCAGAGGCTCGAGCAGTCTCGATGAGTCCATGATCACCGGTGAGTCGATGCCGGTTGAGAAAGGCGAGGGCGACGAGGTCATTGGTGCCACGCTCAACAAGACCGGCTCGTTCACGTTTGAGGCGACCCGGGTCGGCAAGGACACGGCGCTCTCCAACATCATTCGCATGGTGCAGGACGCACAGGGCTCGAAAGCGCCAATCCAGCGCGTCGTCGACCAGGTGGCGGCGTACTTTGTGCCGACCGTCATGATTCTCGGCCTGCTGGCCTTCATTGTCTGGTACAACGTCGGCCCTGAGCCGCGCATCGTCTTCAGCATCATCGTGCTGGTGACGACCTTAATCATTGCCTGCCCGTGCGCCCTGGGGCTGGCAACGCCAACCTCACTCACGGTGGGGATTGGCAAGGGTGCCGAAAACGGCATCCTGATTCGCTCTGGCGATGCCTTGCAGACCGCCAAACGGCTGAACGCGATCGTACTCGATAAAACCGGCACGATTACCAAGGGCGAACCCGCGCTAACCGACGTCATCAGTCTGGGTGACTTCGACGATGACGAAATACTGGCGTTGACCGCAACGCTGGAGAAGGGCTCCGAACATCCCTTGGGCGAAGCCATCGTTCGTGGTGCAGAGGCCAGGCAGCTGGCGCTCACTACGGCGGTGGACTTCGCCGCCATTCCCGGACACGGCGTCTACGGACGGGTCGATGGCCACGAGTTGCTGCTCGGCAATGCCAAGCTGCTGCGTGACCGTGGCATCGACTCGACCGACCTGACGGCCGACTGGGAACGCCTCGCCGCCGATGGCAAGACGCCGATGTACATTGCCATCGACAACCGGGCAGCAGGCCTGATTGCGGTCGCCGACACGATTAAGGACGACTCGGTGGTGGCGATTCGCTCACTGCAGCAGATGGGTCTCGAGGTGGTCATGATCACTGGCGATAACGAGCGCACGGCCAATGCCATTGCCAAACGGGTCGGCATTGAGCGCGTCCTCGCCGACGTGCTGCCTCAGGAGAAGGCCCACGAGATCAAGAAGCTGCAGCTCGAGGGCAAGGTCGTGGCCATGGTCGGTGACGGCATCAACGATGCCCCGGCGCTCGCCCAGGCCGATGTCGGCATGGCCATTGGCACCGGTACCGATGTTGCCATCGAAGCGAGCGATATCACCCTGATCAAAGGTAGTTTGAATGGCGTGGTCACCGCCATGCAGATCTCCAAGGCCACCATGCGCAACGTCCATCAAAACCTGTTTGGCGCCTTCATTTACAACGTACTGGGCGTGCCGGTGGCCATGGGCGTGCTGTATCCCTTCACCGGCCTGTTGCTGTCACCGTTAATTGCGGCCGCCGCCATGGCCTTTAGCTCGGTGACGGTGGTCACCAATGCCAACCGGCTGCGCTACTTCAAACCCAAAGGAGGTGCGGCATGACCCCCGATCGCATCATTGTTACCACGCTCGGACTTGCGCTGATCGCTTTCATTGTCTGGTTCTTCTGGATGAAGAAAGACAAGGGAACACGCGCCTCGCAAACCAGTTCCGGTCATCAGGAAGTAATGATCCTGGTCAAGGGCGGTTATACGCCCGATGTCATCGTGCTCGAGAAAGACCGGCCGGTTCGGCTGAATTTTCGCAGAGAGGAAACCGCGTCCTGTTCGGAGATGGTGTTGTTACCCGACTTCGAGCAGAGCGCACGGTTGCCTGCTGGTGAAACGGTTGCCGTGGAGTTCACACCCCATGAAGCCGGCGAATTCGAGTTCGCCTGCCAGATGGGCATGCTGCGCGGCAAGTTAATTGTGGAATAACCGGGGCCAAGCCCCACGTAAAGGAGCAACACCATGAACAGAAAGTTAATTGCAACAACGATCGTAATCGCACTCATGGGCGGCCCGGTCTTTGCCGAGACGGATCCGTCGCATGAAATCGACAAGGCATGGGCTGAGAGGGCGAAAGTCCAGGAGAAGATGGCCCAGCACATGGAAATGATGAAGGCGACGATGTCGAAGCTGCAGGCCTCTGATAACCCCGCTGTACGCAAGCAACTCATGGACGAGCACATGCAGGAAATGCGGGAAATGATGGGAATGATGAACGCCATGCCGGCAAGCATGAATAGCGGCCACGCGATGGGGGCGGCAATGCACGCCGCTGACAAAAAGGCCATTGCGCCCATGTGCGAAGAAGACACGGTTCAGTGCAAGCAAATCAACGCTATGGCCAAGCGTCACATGTACATCGAGCGCGAAATCGCCATGATGCAAATGATGATGCAGCAAATGATGGAGCATAGCGCTGCCGAAAAGGAACCGGGAAGCCACGAGCACGAGTGATCGGAGGACCGGCCATGCGCACTTCGAAGGGCAATTTCTGGCTGTCCACCAACGGTCTGGCGGCGATCGGCTTGATCGCCGCCGTCCTCTATTTCCTGCTGGCCGAACACCGTGCGCATTTCCTGATGGCGCTGCCGTACTTGATCTTGTTGCTGTGCCCGTTGTTGCACGTCTTCATGCACGGTGGCCATGGGCATGGTGGGCATGGCCACGGCGATCACAGCGAGGCTCATGAGCATCGCCGGGAGGAGGAGCGATGACCCATTCTGGCGACTACGGCCTATGGTCCCTGGTGATCATAAACTCAGCGGTCTTCATCATTTTCGCCTTCAGTTTCACCAAGCCAAAGAGCAAACGGGACTGGCGCAGCCTAGGGGCGTTCTCCGCGTTCGTCGTGGCGCTGTTCACGGAGATGTATGGATTCCCGCTGACCATTTACTTGCTCTCGGGCTGGTTGCAATCCCGGTTTCCGGAAACCGATCTCTTTTCCCACAACTCGGGCCACCTGTGGAACACCCTGATCGGCTGGGATATCAATCCACACTTTGATCCGCTGCACCTGGCAAGCAATCTCGTCATCGTCAGTGGCTTCCTGGTGTTGGCATCTGCCTGGCGCGTACTGCATGCGGCGCAGCGCGATGGCGCCCTGGCGACAACCGGTCTGTACGCGCGCATGCGTCACCCGCAATACGCCGGGTTCATGTTGATCATGTTCGGCTTCCTGTTGCAGTGGCCGACGTTGCCGACGCTGGTGATGTTCCCCATTCTGTGCTGGGTGTACGTGCGCCTCGCAAATCGCGAGGAGCAGATCGCCATTGATGAATTTGGCGATGCCTATCGGCGCTATCGGGACACCACACCGGCCTTTGTTCCTGCCTTGGGTGGGGCGGCGGCGGCCGCGGAGTAGTGCGATGAGCGATCCGGCAACACAACTGGTGCGCGCTTACCTGCACATCAACGGCTATTTCACCGCCACCGAATACCCGCTGGTGGAAAAGGGACGGGGAACGTTGCCGCGCAGCATCACAGACATCGATTTGCTCGCGATTCGCTTTGGCCATCGGGCGGCGGATGCGAGTGTCCTTGCCGGCAACGATCAATCGATCGTCGGGCCCGTAGTGGAATCGGTGGATCCGATGCTCGGTTGCGACGACCCGGCAACCGACATGATTCTCGGCGAAATCAAGCAAGGCCGCGCGCATGTCAACGCCGGGTCACGCAACTTGAATGCACTGGCGGCGACGCTGCATCGTTTCGGTTGTTGTCCCGCCGGGCGCGCGACGCACATGGCACGCCAGCTGGTACAGCGTGGCAGCGTGACCAACGACGCCGGTCACCGCATTCGCACGGTGCTGTTTGCCTCTCGTGGAGACGTTGCGCCCCACGGCTGGCACTTGATGCAGCTTGGCCACGTGTTCCGGTTCCTGCAGGACTACCTGCAAACTGAAGGCTCGGCGCTGTCGGCAACGCAACTTCTCGACCCCGCGCTTGCCTGGCTTGCGCTCCTGAAAAAATGTGACCTTAAACTCGCGCCCGTCGCGGCGAAGGAGAATCCTCATGACGATCAAACGCATCACGGCCATCGTGCCGGTACAGATGCTAAAACCGCTTGAAAAACACCTGCGGGCCTGCGGCGTCCCCGGCGTGACCGTAGAGCACGTCAAAGGCTATGGCGAACACCCCAATTACTTCCGTCGCGACCTGATGCAGGCGAATGCCAGGGTTGTGCTGTACGCCGAAGCAGACGACGTGGAGACCATCGTGGCGGCAGTAATTCGCTGCGCCACGGAAGCAGGCACTCAGGCCGGCATCTTGGCCGTCGAGGCCATCGAACGACTCGTCCATCTGCCCAGCGGCACGGACGCGTCAGTATCACTGAATACCTGAGAAACAAGGAGAACACCATGTTGCGTATCAAAACCGTGAGCCTGGCCCTCGGCCTGACGTTTGCCGTTTCTTTTGTGGTCTGCGTCCTGTGGGGGCTGCTATTGCCAGAGCCCGTGCACATGCACCAGTTCTTGCAGTTCGTGCTGCCCGGCTTCACCTGGATCAGTTGGGGTTCGGCCATCCTTGGGGTGATCGAGAGCTTCGTGTTCGGTGTGTATTTCGGCGTCGTCTATGTGCCGATTCACAATTGGCTGAATCGTGACAAAGCGGCCGGGTAGGGTCGGCGACGAGGAGATTTCCCATGAGCAAACAGCGAAACGCCGTCCTCACTGTGTTTCTACTGGCGTGCCTGGCCACTCCGTTCGCCGGGGTGGCTAACCCGGCCGATGATGAGTCGGAACTCCGGACCATCATCGCGGCCGTCGAACACGGTTGGGAGAGCGCCGACGGTGCCCCGTTCTATGCGCATTTCCTGGGTCAACCGGGTGCCCGGTTTATCGAATCCGGTGGCCAGAACAAAGGCCTTAGCGATCTCGTCGAGCGCCATGTCGAGCCTGAAGGTGACGTACTGGAGGGACTGGATCTTAGCTTCAGCAATATCGAGACCCATGTGGAAGGCGACTTTGCGTGGGCCCTCGCCGACGTCGAAGTCCGGGCCACCGTCAGGAAAGACGGCCGGGTGATTCACAACCGCGGTCACGAAACCTTCCTGTTTCGCCGCACGGCGGACGGCTGGAAGGTCATTCACACGCACAGTTCAACACGTCCGGTTCGCTAAGGGGCATGGAGCGCACGGTCCGCCAATACCTGCTGGAGCCGTTGCTCGCACGCAACCCGATTACGGTGCAGGCGCTTGGCATCTGCTCGGCATTGGCGGTGACTGTCGGGCTGCGACCGTCGTTGTTGATGGCGGTCGCGGTGATTGCGGTGTGCGGCTTTGCCAATGCGGCGATCTCGTTAATACGAACCCGCATTCCAACCAGCATTCGGCTGATCGTGCAAATTGTGGTGATCGCCACCTTCGTGGTCGTGGTCGATGAGCTGCTCAAAGCCTATGCGCCGGAGACCAGCAAGCGGCTGTCCGTGTACGTGTTCCTCATCGTCACGAACTGCATCGTGCTCGCACGTGTCGAGTCGGTCGCCATGAACAAGCCCGTGTGGCCCAGCTTTGTCGACGGCATCGGCAGCGGGCTCGGCTACGGTCTGGTGCTGGCAATCGTGGGCTCCATTCGGGAGTTGCTGGGTGCCGGCAGTCTGCTCGATGAACCGGTGTTCGTAACCGCGGCCAACGGCGGGTGGTACGAACCCGTTGGCCTGTTTCGCCTGGCGCCGAGTGCGTTCTTCATTATTGGCCTGTTGATCTGGGCCGGGCATCGATTCGCGAAGCCGGAGGACGCGCCAGGGACGGGGCAGCGATGAACGACTACCTCGCACTGTTCCTGCAGGCGGCGTTTTCCGAGAACATCATGCTGGTGTTCTTTCTCGGCATCTGCACGGCCATCGCCACCTCCAAGTCCATGGAAGCCGCGCTCGGCGCCGGCGTGGCAATTTTCGTCGTGCAAAGCGTCACCGTACCGCTCAACAGCCTCCTGAATACCTATCTGTTTCGACCGGGGGCCCTTGAGTGGGCAGGGCTACCCGAGATTGACCTGAGTGGTCTCGGCCTGATCGCTTCTATTGGTGTGATTGCCGCCACCGTGCAGCTCCTGGAGATGGTGGTCGACAAGCACTTTCCACGGCTCTACAACGCCTTTGGCGTGTTCCTGCCCTTGATCACGGTCAACTGCGCGATCCTCGGTGGCAGCCTCTTCAGTATTCAGCGCAACTACGACCTGGTGGAAAGCACGGTGTTTGGCATTGGCAGTGGCGCCGGTTGGGCGCTGGCTGTCATCCTGCTCGCCGGCATTCGCGACAAGCTGCGTTACGCGGACGTGCCAAAGGGCCTCGAGGGCACCGGTATCACCTTCATCGTGATGGGTCTGATGGCCATGAGTTTCATGGGGCTGTCCGGCATTTACGCCAGCTAGTCCCGTGAGTAGCAACGCGCCGCCACTGCACGTCGAAACCTACGGCCAGGGGAAGACGACTATTGTTTTCATTCCCGGGCTTGGTGGCACGACGCGCTACTGGTCGCACGGCATCGGGCCGCTGGCACGGAGTTATCGGGTGGTGCTCGTGGACCTGCTTGGCTTTGGTGCCTCGCCCAAACCCTGGACGCGTTATTCGGTCGAACGACACGTGGCAGAGCTACACACCACTCTAAACTCACTTGGCCCGATCACTCTGGTCGGCCACTCCCTGGGTGCGTTGCTGGTGGTTGCGTACACGGCGCGTTACCGGGAGCAGGTCGAAAATCTCGTGCTCATCGGCATGCCGTACTTCGGTTCCGAAGAAGTCGCGTACCGGTACCTGCGCTCTGGCAAGGTGAAGTGGGGCTTTTTGTACACCAACGTGCTCCTCGTCATGATTGCCTGCATTCTCACGCGCCGGGTATTCGGCTGGTTGCTGCCGTACATCCGTCGAGATATTCCGCGTGAAGTCGCTGCGGACCTGGTGAAGCACACCTGGCGTTCGTCGACATCGTCCTTGTGGGAAGTCGTGTACCGCTACGATGCCGCCGATGACCTGCGCCAACTCGATGGTCACACGCCCATCCTGATGATCCATGGGCGGGATGACGAGATGGCGCCGCTCGTTTCAGTACAGGCACTCGTTGCTGAGTGCAGCGCGCCGCAACTCGTCACGCTGGACGGCCTTGACCATCATCCTTTCTTGCGCGCACCCGATATAGTCCTGTCCAATATTGAAAACCTCGTGTCGGGAGAAAGGCCATGAAGCGCCAGGCACCACTCATCGTCTGGTTCACAATACTTGCCGGATTGAGCGCTTGCGCGCCGGATGAGCCGCCGGAGGCGCCCGTGAAGGGCAGATGGTACACGCATGAGCAAGTCAGTCGTGGCAAGCCCTTGTTTGCGCAGCATTGCGCCGTATGCCACGGAGAGTTCGGGCAAGGTTTGGCCGAGGACTGGCGCAAGACCGATGCCAATGGCAATTATCCGCCGCCACCGCTAAACGGTACCGCGCACACCTGGCACCACCCGACCGAAGTGCTGCTCAGAACCATCGAGACTGGCGGGGTGCCGCTGGGCGGTGTGATGCCGCCTTTCGCCGCCGTGCTCGACGAGGACCAGTCTCTGGATGTGATCGCATACATTCAGAGCCTGTGGACGGATGTGGTGTATGCGCGATGGCTCGAGATTGACAGGAGGTAGGGTAATACGATTATAAAACAGTATGTTGTAGCATTAATCTAAAGTGACGTCTGGGTTGGGAGATTGCCCATCAGCGAAATCTTGCGCCAACACGGCCCTCGGCCGCTACGCGGTACCCACAATCCAATTGCGGCAATCCCTCGGTGCACATCTCGCTGATTTCGTTCAAATTATTGGTGGATCGCCGTACAATGCAACGGTGATACCGCACGCGGCAATCCTGGGGAGTTTAATGCCAGCCACCGATTACACATCGAATCGCAGAGGACGTCAGCGGCTATTGCTGAACGTCGCGGTGGTGGCGTGGCTCAGCATCATGGTCATGCCGTGTTCAGTTCTGGCAGCCGGTAGTGTCGAAGCCGAATCCCCGTCCGTCGAGAGCGTCCAGCCGGATTGCCATGGCATGCACGCCGAGAGCAAGACAACGGCCAACGCTGAGTGTTGCTGCGATGCGCTCACAGTAACCGGTGGCGAAGGCCCGAAGACGCCGCGCGCCGAACTGGTCGCAGCCGCAGCGCTGGCCGTGTCCCTGACGCCGACCCCGCTAGCGGCATCCGCATTCGAGCGCGTGCATCCGCCACCCCTCACCAGCATCGGACCACCCGTCTACCTCGCGACGCAGCGCTTTCGAATCTAGATCGCCTTATTTCGTACCCCGCCACTGAACGTGGCATGGCGCTTTGCGCCTTATATCCGGTCCAAAACGAAATAAGGAATCACCCACATGTTGAACAACAACGTAATCAGCTTCGAAACGCACAGTCTCGATGGTTTGCATGTCGCTGACCTTGCCAGGGAAGCCGCGGTCACACCCGCCACCATTCGCTACTACTCACGCACCGGGCTGCTGCACGCCAAACGCGACCCCAACAACGACTATCGCTACTTCTCACCAGCAGACGTTGAGCGCGTCCAGTTCATTCGCAAAGCGCAGGAATTGGGCCTCAAGATCGCGGACATCAAAGCAATTTTCGAGTCGGTGGAGCAGGGTCAGACACCCTGCGGTAAGGTGGAAACGCTTGTGCGCCAACGCCTCGAGGCCGTCACACGGCAAATCGAAGAGCTGCGCGAAACGCGCGAGCGCATTACCGGCGCAATCAAGGCTTGGGACGAGAATCGTGACCTCTGCCAGGAAGACGCTCGATTCTGCCCTCTGATCGAAAAGCTCGGCTGCGAACACTAAGCGGAGATCGTCATGATCCACCACAGGCTCCCGAGTATCGCGCTCGCAACCCTTGCCTTGTTGACGATGCAGCAGGCACACGCACACGCCGTCATCAACGAAGGCACCGCCGAGGCCGGCGCGTTCGCCTTCATAACACTGCGAATTACGCACGGTTGCGGCACCTCGCCGACGACCCAAATCCGGATGAAAATTCCAGAGGGTGTGCTGCGCGTGTCACCGAAATTCATGGCGCATTGGTCGGTCGAGAAGCGCATGAAGACGCTCGATACGCCGTACCGCGACGAGGCGGGCAATCTGGTGAACGAAACCGTCGATGAGATCGTGTGGAGCGGTGGGTCGCTACCCGATGGCTACTACGGCGAGTTCCAGGTGCGGGCACTGATGCCGGATGAGCCGGGGCGCATGCTGTGGTTCAAGACCATTCAAACGTGCGAGGAGGGCGCGATTCGCTGGATCGAGGTGCCAATCCGAGAGGGGCAGAGTCCTTACGACTTCAAAGAGCCATCGCCCTTTATTCGCCTGGTGGAAAAGCCACACGGTGACGAGCACCGATGAAACGGCCGTGGGTTGCAACGGGTTGGATCGCGCTTCTGGCTATAGCGGGCCTGTTGCCGATGCAATCGGCCTGGGGGCACGTGCAGTTCACCGGATCTGATCCTGCATCCGATGCAACCATTGAGAACTCGCCGCACGAGATCGTGCTGACGTTCAGCCAGGCGGTCACGCCGGTTACCGTGACGCTGGTCGGGCCCGACGATGCGATCGTCGAGACCGTCGGCGATGCTGTCGCCAACGGCGAACGCATCGTGTTGCCAGTGACTGCGCCACTAACAGACGGCACCCACGTGGTCAGCTTCCGGGTGCTCTCAGGAGACGCTCATCCGATCAGCGGCGGATTTCGTTTTACCTTGACATTGCCATCGACGCTGTCCCAGGCAGACGCACCAGAGGCGGGCTCGACTCCGATTGCCAAGCCGGTCACCAGCGCACCCTCAATTCCCGCTGCGGCTGATCCTATGCCCTCGGACCTCGGCGAGAAAGCGCTGCGCGTGGCGTTCATCGCGACGTTGTTGCTCGCGGTCGGTCTTGTGCTCTTTCGCCTGACCATCGCGCTGCCGGAGCCACTCGAGGCGTGGGTCGTGACCCTGACGCGCCGTGCAGGCTCTATTGGCCTGGTTGTTGTGGTCGCGTATTTCCTGGTCGCCGTGTTTACCGTGACTGGCGTGGGCGGATTCCGTCCCCGCCACCTGTACGTCGTACTGCAAACCAGCATTGGTATGAGCCTGCTCGTCGCAGTGCTCGGTTTCCTGTTCTTGTCCATGTCGGGCAAGGACGAGCGTATTGCAAGTGGCATCGGGGCCGCTGTCCTGGTGGTCAGCCGCGTGCTAACCGGGCACCCGATTAGCCAGGACCCGACCTTACTGCTGGTGCCGGCAATGGCCCTTCACGTCGCCGCTGCGGCATTCTGGTTCGCCTCGTTGTGGGTGCTCCTGAGGTTCTTGAGAAAAGGGCCGCTGGCCGACGCGCCGCAATTGCTCGGTGCGTTTGCGCATCGGGCGCTGTGGAGCGTCGGCGCATTGCTCGTCGCCGGCCTCGTCATGGCCATCGTCCACGTAAATTCTGTCGATGCCTTGCTACAGAGCGGCTACGGTCAAACCTTGCTGTGGAAGCTCGGCGGCGTTGCGGGGCTCTTGCTGCTGGCGGCAATCAACAAGCTCGTACTGACACCCGATCTTCTGCAGCGCTTTGAGGCGCGCCGCCTCAAGGCCTCGATCCGCATTGAGGCGCTGCTGATGATCGTCGTCATCTCGGTATCGACGGTGCTCGCGGCCACAGCGCCGGTGGCGCGCGCCGAGCTTCCTGTCACGCAGGCAGAATCGGCCCGGATTTCGGTACCCAGCGACACCGGCAACTACACCTTGCAAGTCACCTTCTCGAGCGCGCCCTACGATGAAACACAACCACTGTTTGCGGAACTCTTTGATGCCCGCGGCAATCCCTTCACGCCATTAGAACTCAGCATGACGGTAACTATCCCGTCGCGGCGCATCGAGGCGCTGCCGTTGAACATCCTGAGCGCCCAGGGCAACCACGTGGTGATCGAGGCCGATTTTCCAGACACTGCGGATACGCGCTTTGCCGCTCAGGTGCTCGTCACCGAGTTTGACCGTGAGCGCTTTGCCTTTAGTCGGGAGAGTTCCCTTGAGCAATGACTACATACCCGCGTTGCGCTTTGCCGCGCTGACTCGCTTCTACGACCCGGTCGTGCGCGTGACGACCCGAGAGCGTCGCGTCAAGCAGCACCTGCTTGCCTCGGCGGATATCCTACCTGGTACGACCGTTCTCGATATTGGTTGTGGCACCGGCACCATGACTATCTGGCTCAAGCAGCGTTACCCCGACGCTGTTGTCATCGGTCTGGACGCGGATCCGGCGATCCTCACGATTGCCCGAACCAAGGCGCAGCGCGCCGGCGTCGACATTCGTTTTCTTGAGGCCAACGCCACCGACGTCCCGCTTCCGGATAACGCCGTGCGCAGCGTGGTGTCTAGCCTGTTCTTTCACCACCTCGACACTGAGCAAAAACGCGCTGTGCTGGTTGAGGTCCTGCGCATTCTCGCACCGGGCGGCGAGCTGCATATCTCCGACTGGGGGCGTCCATCCAATGCCTTGATGCGCGGACTTTTTTACATCGTTCAGCTACTGGACGGATTTACGACGACACGCGACAGCGTGGAGGGGCGGCTGCCGCAGCTCATCGAGGAAACCGGTGTCCGCCTGTTTCGGGAGATTACGCACTTCGATACCGTGCTAGGAACGTTGCGGCAATTTCGCGCCACCAAGTAGTCGAGTAGGGCAACCCGAGAGGCCGCTCAGTGGCAGCACCATGCCGGGTAAAGGAACTCCCAATTGTGAGATTGGGTATGTCTTGAAATGATTAAGACTCACCAATACCGGTGAACATCAGGAAAGACACCATGAACACTCAAGCTACGCAATTCACCACCGAACAAGATGGCGCCACCATCCTGGCATGGCCTCATCGTGGACAGCCGATCTCGCTGACCAAGGCTGAAGTGCGTGACAAAGTCGCCGCGACGCTCAGCTTCGAACTGAATGTGCCTTCCGGCAGTATCTCGGACGATACGCTGATTCGCGAAGACCTCGATGTCGATATCTACGCACTTGGCCGTCCGATCATGACGATCGAAAACTACTTCCGCACATTGTTGCAGGACGAGATCGCGAAAACCGATGTCAGCATCGGCTCAATTGTCGATCGATTGATGGGCCGCACGGAAACCGCAAGGCACTGTGATTCGTCACACTGCGCGTGCGCGGCCTGATGCTTTTCGAAGGGTCTGTCGGCGTGCGGCTGGCATGAGAGCGCATGGCGGGCCAATGGCCGATCAGGCCCTTCGACCTGACGATTTGCTCGCGAACAGCGTATCGACGATTGCGCACTCAGGTGCCTGATCGCCTTTGCATTTCGATATTAGTTCGCTCAACGTTCCCTGCATCTTCTGGAGGTCACGGATCTTTTCCGCAACTTCGGCCAGGTGCGCGACGGCCCTATCGCGTATCTGGTCGCAGGTGTAGCTACCACGGTCAACCAATTCCAGCAGTTCGCCAACTTCGCGCAGCGTAAACCCCAATTCCCGCGATCGACGGATGAAGAACAACCGTTTCACGTGTGAATGGACGTAGACCCGATGTCCGCCTGGGCTACGTGCGGGATTCGGCATTAGTCCAATTTTTTCGTAGTAGCGGATGGTTTCGGTGTTGACCCCGGTTTCGGACGCGAGACTTCCGCGGGAGTACTCAGTTGGGTGATTGATCATGTCGAAGGCCTTGAACCTGTAGTTACTACAGGGTGTAGGTTAGTTGACAACGAGCACCCTCAGCAATGGCAGATGTCGATGATGCACTCATCAAGAACCAAGCAAGATCGCCACTCGCACGTCGCCGCGGCAGGCAGTGCAGCGGGCGCGGTTCTTGCCTCATCATGCTGCATCGGCCCGCTGGTGCTGATTTCTCTGGGCGCCAGCGGCCCATGGATCGGGAAGCTCACGGCATTGAAGGCCTACCAGCCGTTCTTTGTCGTCGCGACCGCCATTCTGCTGGGTTACGGCTTTTGGCTTGTCTATGGACCTCGGCGACAGTCCTGTGAAGGGGAATGTTCGGCGCGGCACTCGGGCCGACTGACAGAGGCGGCACTCTGGACGGCAAGCGTACTAACCCTGGCGGCCTTGACCACCGATTACTGGGCACCGCTTTTCTACTGAGGAGATTGAGATGAGATCATTATGGGCATTGGCGCTTGTATTGTCATTGGCGGCAACACCGGCGGTCTCTGGCGAGGCGGACCGCACCGTCATTTTTGCGATCGAGAAGATGACATGTGCGACCTGTCCGATCGCCGTCCGCAAGGCGATGCAGAGAGTCGACGGCGTCAAGTCTGTCGAGGTGAACTACGACGAAAAACTGGCCACCGTTGTTTTTGATGCAAGCCGCACAACGGCCGAGGCAATCGGTCAAGCGTCGACGGACGTTGGGTTTCCGGCCACGGCCAGGGAGTCGGAGTAACAAGCATGCCAAGTACGGTTGAGACGCGATCTACGCTCACCTGTCCGATCTGCGGGCATCGGTCGACAGATACGATGCCGACCGAGGCGTGCCAGTTCTTCTATGACTGTAAAGGATGTGGGTCACTGCTCAAGCCATTGCAGGGGGACTGTTGTGTTTACTGTTCCTTCGGTGATGTGAAATGCCCGCCGATGCAACTGGGGCGCACCTGCTGCGATTGAGAACCATGGCGACGACCGACTTAAGACTTGAGAAGCCAGGTTCTTTGCCCCGGCCGGGGCCGATTGGGCGGTTTATGCGATGCGTATTCGGCGCCCTATGTATCTCGTACGTGGTGGGACTGTTGAATGTATCAAGCAACCTGGTCTCGCCCGACGGCAGCCTACGCGGGCTTCTCTGGAACGGCATCGTCCCAAGCCTGCTGCTTGTGTCCTACGTCATCAATATCGGATTTTCTCGCAATTGGCGAAAATGGCCAGCGTATGTGAGCGGGGCAATGTTAATGGCAGCCGCCGCGATCGGCTATGGATTGGACGGAACCATCGAGTCATCGTTGCTCGCGCGTACTATCTGGATATGGGAATTGTATATTTTCTTGCACCTGGGGCTGGCCTTTGTTTTCGCGGCAATTATCGCCACACCGGGATGCGAGATGCGGGCGTTTCATGATTTGTATTCGAGACTCACTGGCGTCGAGACGGCAGAGCATCATTGTCCCATCGGGCCGGCGCAGCCGATCGATCGATGGGAATCTCGCCGACGCGCAGGGATACAGTAAGCGGGCCGCGTTTTTCCGGTCCTTAGGGGGCCTCGACACGGGCCGTCCGAACCTGCGTCGCCTCATCGACGACATCGGTCCACGCCACTACTACAGTCTTGCCCTGTAGCGCCATTTGCGGAAATCCACTCATGCGGCCCGCTGCGGTGGTCGCGACCACGATTTCGTCGCCGAGTTTACCGTCTGCTTTCACGTGCTGAATGCAGATCTCACCCTCTGAGCCGTTTGTCGACCGCAGCCAGCTTACCAGCGCTGAGCCATCTTCGAGCAACACGGTATCGACGCGACCGATGGGTCTGTCGGTTGCAATGTCGATCGCGGTACCAAAGCTCTTACCGGCATCGGCAGAGCGTGCAAATCGCACCTTCGTGTCACCCTTTGCAGCCGTGAACCAGGCCACGGCAACGTCGTCCTCGCTGGCATCGATGGCCGGACCGTTCACCGGGCAACCGGCGATCTCCCAGCCATCCTCGGTGACCGGCACACCGGCGTGCCATTGGCCGTTTTCTAAACGAGCAACATAGATGTCCCGAATCTCTCCCTCGGTTCGGTTGCGATACACGGCCACCGGTCCCGAGCTGGTGAGCGTCACATCGGTTTGACAGCAATCGCAGACCAGCTCGTCGACCACAGCCTTGTGCCCTAAGTCACCGACCGGGCTGACGACGGCAGATCGCAACGTCATGCCACCGTGGCCGTGGCCGTCGACACTGGGTTGCATATTGCGGCCGTCGAGCCACAGTGCGGCGACACCGTCGTCGCCCGGGAACAGGCTGACAAATCCGTGTTCGGTCGGCGTGCCGTCTTCGTGGGGTGTCACCGGTTGGCCCCATGTTTGTCCGCCGTCGGCGGAAATCGCGATTGCGACGTCATAGGCGAACGTTCCACCCGGGCGTTTGACCAGCCAGTGTGCGGCCCACAGGTCAGTGTCGATGGGCTCGACTGACGGGAAGTCAGCCCAGTTAACAAACCAGTCACTGCCGCTCGCAACCGAAATGGGGTCGGACCAACGCGTATCGTTTAGTTGAGACCACTTCAGGACGACACCGTCACCCCGGGGTTCTAGCCAACTCATCACGACATTGCCACCAGCGCTCATCGCGAGATGAGGCTCGGCGCTCCCAAAAGCGGCGACGGCTGACAGTGGTGTAATGCGGGGCGCTGTTGCGGACTCCTCCCGCGCACAGCCGGCGAGATTCAATACCAACAGAATCATTAATGCATGCGGTACAAACTTACTCACTTGCTGTGGTCTCCCCGTGCTCTTCAGTCATGCTAGGCAGCCGTTGGCCCTTGGGTGCGAACAATAGCCAGCCAGTTGTGATCACATCTTCGGCCGCCATGACAATACCATTGAAGATGAAAAGGCTCATGAAAAATAACCGCTGATGGACGGACAGGGTAGAACCCGAACCCTGCATACAGGTCAATCGTGCTTAAACGCCCATTAGATACTTCTAATGTCCGTGCTAGCACGCATACGCTGCGTGGAATCCTGAATTGAGGAAAGTAGCGGCGGTTGGGAACATCTGTCCTATCGCAATTCCCCTGTTTCTCAGGACAAAGCTCATGAAAATACACAACACGAAGTTCATGGTCGCGGCGGCTATGGCGACCTTTATCTATGGATGCAGCAGTGACTCGAACGAGGAGGCACCACCTCCCGAAGAGCCAACCACCGGCAGCATCACAATCTCCTTGACGGACGACCCGTGGGAGGATGCCATGGAGATGGTCTTACACGTGACCGGCGTCGAGATGGGCCACGCCGACGGCAACGTCGTCATGCTCGAGATGACCGGTGGCGGCATGAGCATCAACATGATGCAGCTACAAAACGGCGAGTCCACAATGCTCGCCGACGGTGCCGAGGTCCCGATGGGCCAATACGAATGGATGCGGCTCATGATTGACCCGGCCCAATCGCACATTGACCTTGCCAGCACCGGTGGGCGCCATGGCATGCAAATGGGCAGTGATGCCGAGAACGGCCTCGAAATCATGCACGACTTTGAGATCGGCCAAGCTCAGCACAGCGAGTACATGCTCGACTTCGATATCCGCCGCGGCGTACAACACCACGACAACGGCATGATGGGCGGTGAGTACCGCCTGCATTCCGCGATGCGCATGGTCGATATGAGTCAGTCCGGAGGCCTGATGGGCACCGTCGATCCCGCCATGATCGACGTCAATCATCCTGACTGTGACGACGCACCTGGTGGCAACTGGGCCTACCTGTTCCATGGCGACGTCACTGAGCCCGATGACATCGCCGACGTCGATACCGATGGCATGCAAGGGCCAATGGCCGCCGATCGCATCGACATGGACACCATGACCGGTGAGCATCGCTATCACTTCGGTTATCTCGATCCCGGTCAATACCGCATCGCAATCACCTGCGCCGGCGAGTGGGACGAGGTCGGTGACGACGATCACCCCAACGACCCCGACGACGAGTTTGCTTTTCACATGTTCTCTGACCCAATGGAGGTGATGCAAGGACAAATGCATGACAACGACCTGAGTCCCTGACAACCCCTGTTGCGGGCTAGGTTCTGCTTGGACGATCCCTGAATTCACTCTCCCAACGATTCAGGGATCGTTCCTTTTAGATAGCCATAATCAATGTAACCGCAGGCGGCCGCTAAGATTTACGGAGATCTAAAGGGCCAACTAATCCGCAAAAGTTAAGATTG
>CBDUMZ010000040.1:0-23682 GCA_965368465.1 uncultured Chromatiales bacterium | reverse complement strand
ATTCCAATATTTATTAACAGGTGGAACCTATGAAGTTTACCGCAGCTCGGGAAGCGCTGTTGAAACCTCTGCAGGCCGTAATCGGCGTTGTCGAGCGTCGTCAAACCATGCCGATCCTCTCCAATATCCTGCTCATCGCTCGCGACGGACAGCTGTCCGTGACGGCAACGGATCTCGAAGTCGAGCTCGTCGCCCAGGCGGACGTCGACACGGAATCGGGTGGCGAAATTACGGTGTCCGGTCGCAAACTGCTCGATATCTGCAGGGCGCTGCCCGAAGGTACCGATATCAATATCAGCGTGAGCGGCGAGAAGCTTGCCGTCAAAGGCGGGCGCAGCCGCTTCAACCTGGCCACGCTGCCGGCCACGGAGTTCCCGGTTGTCGAGGATATCAAGGCGGGGCAATCGATAAGCGTGTCGCAGGCGGCGCTGGGGCGGTTGATCGAGAAAACCCATTTCTCGATGGCGCAGCAGGACGTGCGGTACTACCTGAACGGAATGCTGCTCGAAACGGGCGGCGGCTACCTGAGGGCGGTGGCGACCGACGGTCATCGGCTGGCGCTGTGCCAGGCCGAGCTCGACGGCAAGCTCGACGAACAGCAGGTGATCGTGCCGCGCAAGGGCGTGCTTGAACTGCAGCGCCTGATGACGGGCGACGGGGACCTGAACATAGAACTCGGGGCGAACCATATTCGCATCCAGCTCGACGGCATTCGATTCACGTCGAAACTGATCGACGGTCGTTTCCCGGAGTACGAGCGCGTGATCCCGAAAGAATCGAGCAACGAGCTCAAGGCGGACCGGGGCTCGTTCCGCGGCGCTTTGCAGCGCACGGCGATCCTCTCGAACGAGAAATACCGGGGCATTCGGCTCGTTATTCGCGACAGTGGCGTGGTGCTCCAGGCCCACAACCCGGAGCAGGAAGAGGCCGAGGAAGAGCTCGAAGTCGAGTACAGCGGCGAAGACATCGAGATTGGCTTCAATGTGAATTACCTGCTCGACGCGCTCGGCGCGGTCGAGGGTGAGGACGTGACGCTGTCCGTGCAGGACAGCAACTCGAGCTGCCTGATTCGTCAGCCGGGCAATGACGACTGCACCTTCGTCGTCATGCCGATGCGGCTCTAGGCGGTCGGGGGAAATCGATATCGGTAATGGGTCGGTATGATCCGCCGATTCAAGATCAGCGATTTTCGCTGCCTGGAACAGGCCGATCTCGTCCTGAGTCCGTCGTTTAACCTGATCTACGGGGCCAACGCCTCCGGGAAGACCAGCTTCCTGGAGGCGTTGGCGTACCTGGGCCGGGGTAAATCCTTTCGGGGCGCCTCCACCGACAACCTCGTGCGGCACGGGCAGTCGGAATTCGTGCTGTTCGGCGAGACCGAGACGGAGGTTCGCACCCAGCGCATCGGGGTCCGAAACAGTCGCGCAGGGCTCGAGGTTCGGGTGGATGGCAGCGGGGAGGGCGGCGTCGCGGCGCTGGCGGAGGCCCTGCCGCTCCAGGTGATCGACCCCGAGGTTCACAATCTCGTGGCGGGCGGTCCGGAGCTCCGACGACGGTTCCTGGATTGGGTGGCGTTCCACGTGGAACATGACCACCTCGAGACATGGCGCCGCTTTCGCCGGGCGCTCAAGCAAAGAAATGCCGCGCTCAAGGCCCGGTCCGCACCGGCGGCGATCAAGAGCTGGAACGCGGAGTTCGTGGAACTGGGGGAGGCGCTCGACGCGTCGCGCCGGCGCGCGCTGGATGCGGCGATCGTCAGCCTGGCGGACTTCGGCCGGGGCCTGCTCGGCACGGAGCTCGGCTTCGAATACCAGCAGGGCTGGAGCAAGGACAAGAGCCTTGCCGCGTCCCTCGACGAGGGGCTGGAACGGGACGTACAACAGGGCGCGACCCAGCACGGCCCGCATCGCGCGGACCTCAGGATCCGCTACGACGAGCGCCAGGCCCGCAAGCTCGTGTCTCGCGGCCAGCAAAAACTGCTCGCGAGCGCCATGATTCTTGCGGCCACCGAAACGGCGCAGGCCGCGCTCGAGAGGCCGCTGTTGCTGTTGCTCGACGATCCGGCCGCCGAGCTCGACGGGGAGTCCCTTGTGAGGCTGCTCGCCGCGGTCGAGGGTCTCGGCTGCCAGGTGGTGGCAACGAGCCTCGAAAAAGCCGCGCTCAGCCCGCCGCCGGGGGCTGCCGTGTTCCACGTGGAACAGGGCGTTCTGAGCCCCGTCGAAACCGTCTAAAACACCTTAATAAATAAACCTTTGGGCGTACTTTGCGGCGCTGATTTTGATACAATGCGTCGGTTGTATCTAAAGGACTGCGGATGACCGACGAAAACGAATATACCTCCAGTAATATCAAGGTGTTAAAGGGCCTCGAGGCCGTCCGGAAACGGCCCGGGATGTACATCGGCGACACGGACGATGGCACGGGCCTGCACCACATGGTTTTCGAGGTCGTCGACAACTCGATCGACGAAGCGCTGGCCGGGCACTGCAGCACGATCACGGTGACGATTCACGCGGACGAGTCGGTGACCGTCAGCGATGACGGCCGCGGCGTGCCCGTCGATATGCACCCGGAAGAAGGGCGCTCGGCGGCCGAGGTCATCATGACCGTCCTGCACGCGGGCGGTAAATTTGACGACAACTCCTACAAGGTCTCCGGTGGCCTGCACGGCGTGGGTGTGTCCGTGGTCAATGCGCTGTCCGAGCACCTCGTGCTGACGGTGCACCGGAACGGCAAGCTGTACCAGCAGGAATACGTCCATGGTGAGCCGCAAGAGCCGCTCGCCGTCGTTGGCGACTCGGATCGCACGGGCACCACGCTGCGCTTCAAGCCCAGTGCCCGCACGTTCACGAACATCGAATTCCACTACGATATCCTCGCGCGCCGTCTGCGCGAGCTGTCGTTCCTGAATTCAGGGGTTCGGATCCACCTGGTCGATGAACGCGAGGAAGATAAAGAGGACATCTTCGAGTACGAAGGCGGCATCAAGGCCTTCGTCGAGCACCTGAATCGCAACAAGACGCCGATTCACGGCACGGTGTTTCATTTCTCCACGATGAAAGACGATGTCGGCGTCGAGGCGTCGCTGCAGTGGAACGACGGCTACCAGGAAAACATGTTCTGCTATACGAACAACATCCCCCAGCGCGATGGCGGCACCCACCTGGCGGGCTTCCGCTCCGCGTTGACGCGCACGCTCAACAGCTACATCGAAAAAGAGCTGTCGAGTCGCAAGGACAAGTTCACGCCCAGCGGTGACGACGCCCGCGAGGGGCTGACGGCCGTCCTCTCGGTCAAGGTGCCGGACCCGAAGTTCTCGTCCCAGACCAAGGACAAATTAGTTTCATCTGAAATCAAATCCATCGTGGAACAGTCGATGGCGACCAAGCTGGAAGAGTTCCTGCTGGAGAGCCCGCAGGAAGCCAAGGCCATCGTCTCGAAGATCGTCGATGCCGCGCGGGCGAGAGAAGCCGCACGCAAGGCGCGTGAGATGACCCGCCGCAAGGGCGCGCTCGACGTCGCGGGCCTGCCCGGCAAGCTGGCGGATTGCCAGGAAAAGGACCCGGCACTGTCCGAGCTGTTCCTCGTGGAGGGTGACTCTGCCGGCGGTTCCGCGAAGCAGGGTCGCGATCGTCGCACCCAGGCCATCCTGCCGCTCAAGGGCAAGATCCTGAACGTCGAGAAGGCGCGCTTCGACAAGATGCTGCAGTCCGCCGAGGTCGGCACGCTGATCACGGCGCTCGGTTGCGGCATCGGGCGGGACGATTTCGATCCCGACAAGCTGCGCTACCATCGCATCATTATCATGACGGACGCCGACGTCGACGGGTCCCACATCCGCACGCTGCTGCTGACCTTTTTCTATCGGCAAATGCCGGAGCTCATCGAGCGCGGTCATATCTATATCGCGCAGCCGCCGCTCTACAAGATCAAGCGCGGCAAGCAGGAAGTCTACGTCAAGGACGACGCCGAGCTCGACCGCTACCTGCTCAACGCGGCGATGGATGGCGCATCGCTCTTCGTCAACGCGGAAGCGCCGGCGCTGACTGGCGTCGGTCTCGAGACGCTCGCAAAAGAATACATCGCGGTGGAAAACATCCTGGCGCGGCTTACCAACCGCTACGACGAGACCGTGCTGCGTTGCATCAGCCGCTTACCGGAAGTCACGGCCGACGTCGCGGAGAACCTCGATGCGCTCGACGCCTGGGCAAAACAGCTCAACGAAGCCTTGCCCAAGTACTCGGGCGACCGCGCCGAAAACGGCAATGGCGCAAGCTACACGGCCGAGCTCGACCGTGGTAACGAAGACGGCGAGGGCGTTCGCATCGCCATCACCAAGGTGCAGCATGGCCTCGGGACGACGCGCCATTTTCCACGCGAGTTTTTCGGCACCAACGAATACCGGCACATCATGACGCTGGCGGCGAAGCTCAACGATCTCGTCTCGGAGGGCGCGTTCATCAAGCGTGGCGAGCGCGAAGAGCCGGTCGACTCCTTCGCGGCCGCCATCGAATGGCTGATGGCCGAAGCGCGGCGCGGCCAGGCGATCCAGCGCTACAAGGGCCTCGGTGAGATGAACCCGGACCAGCTCTGGGACACGACCGTGAATCCCGAAACGCGCCGCCTCATGCAGGTGAAGATCGAAGACGCCGTCAAGGCGGACGAGATCTTTACAACCCTCATGGGTGACCAGGTCGAGCCGCGACGCGAGTTCATCGAGAAGAACGCGCTGACCGTCGAGAATCTCGACGTCTGAGGCGCCAGCCCAACTGAATTATTTCACCGGTAACGGGTCTTAAAAAACGAATCGAATAGCGACCGGTGCAGGCCGGTCGCGCTTTACCTTTCAAAGGGGAGAAACAGTGAAGAAACTACTGATCGGCGCGGCAGCGTTGCTGCTCGTCGCAGCGTGCGGCCAGGACGCCAATGAACCGACCGCCGAAGAGGCCAGGCCATTACGCTCCGGCATCGATCTGTCGGCGATGGACACCAGCGTAAGGCCGGGCGACGACTTCTTCTCGTACGTCAACGGCAAGTGGGTGGCGGAAACCCAGATCCCGGCCGACAAAGGCCGTTACGGCGTGTTCGACGTGCTGCGCGACGAATCACAGGAAGCCGTCAAGGCCATCATCGAAGAGTCCGCGAACGGCGACTTCGAGAAAGGCACCGACGAGCAGAAGGTCGGCGACATGTACAAGTCCTTCCTCGACTGGGATACGCGCAACGCGCGCGGCCTGGAGCCGCTCCAGCCGGAGCTCGACCGGATCAACGCGATCTCCGATTACGATGAGCTCGCGGTCTACTTCGCCGAAACCGTCAAGCGCAACCTGGACGCGCCTTTCGGCCTTGGCCAGGTTGCCGACTTCATGGACCCGAACTACTACATGATCTATGCCGGCCAAAGCGGGCTCGGCCTGCCCGATCGTGAGTACTACCTCAAGGACGACGAGAAATCCGAAGAGCTTCGCCAACAGTACGTCGCGCATATTGAAAAGATGTACGAGCTTGCCGGCCTCGACGGTGGCGCAGAAGCGTCGCAGGTCGTCATGGCGCTGGAGACGCGCCTCGCCGAGCAGAACATGACCAAGGAACAGGCGCGCAACTGGACGGCAAACTACAACAAGGTACCGCTTGCCGAGTTGTCCGCGCTGATGCCCAACTTCAACTGGGACGGCTACATTGCCGAGATCGGCCTGCAGGACGTCGACTCCATCGTTGTCTTCACGACCGACTACATGAAAGCGCTCGACGGTATTATCGTCGACACCGACCTCGACACCTGGAAGACCTACCTCACCTGGACCGTTCTCAACACCACGGCAGGTCGCCTGACGCGCGAGCTCGATCGGCAGAACTTCGAGTTCTACGGCAAGACGATGTCCGGCCGCGAAGAGCAGCAGGAGGACTGGCGCCGCGCGGTCGATCGTGTCAACGGCACGCTCGGTGAGGTCGTCGGCAAGGTTTACGTCAAGAAACACTTCCCGCCCGAGGCCAAGGAGCGCATGCTCGAGCTCGTCGGCAACCTCGTGAAGGCCTACGAGAAGAGCATCACCGAACTCGACTGGATGAGCGAGGAAACCAAGGCCGAGGCGCTGGACAAGCTGTCGAAGTTCACGCCGAAGATCGGCTACCCGGATGTCTGGCGCGACTACTCGGCGCTCGACATCAGGCCGGACGACTTCTATGGCAACGGCGAGCGCGCCGCGCTGGCCGAATACAAGCGCATCCTCGATCGCCAGGGCGGTCCGGTTGATCGCACCGAGTGGGGCATGACACCGCAGACCGTCAATGCCTATTACATGCCGCCGCTCAACGAGATCGTCTTCCCCGCCGCCATCCTGCAGTGGCCGTTCTTCGACATGGAGGCGGACGACGCCATGAACTACGGCGGCATCGGTGCCGTCATCGCTCATGAAATCGGTCACGGCTTCGACGACTCCGGTAGCACGTTCGATGGCGACGGCGTCATGCGTAACTGGTGGACCGATGAAGACCTCGCCGAATTCAAGAAGCGCACGGGCGCGCTCGTGCAGCAGTACGACGAGTTCAAGCCGTTCAACGACCTCGCCGTCAATGGCGAGTTCACGCTGGGCGAGAACATCGGCGACCTCGGCGGTATCGCGATCGGGCTGCTGGCCTACCAGATGTCGCTGGACGGCAAGGAGCCGCCGGTCATCGACGGCTTCACGGGCATCCAGCGCGTGTTCCTCGGCTTCGGCCAGGTTTGGCGCGGCCAGTACCGCGACGAAACCCTGCGGCTGCAGATCGGCACCGATCCGCACTCGCCGTCGATGTACCGCGCCAATGGACCGGTACGCAACGTTCCGGAATGGTACGAAGCGTTCGACGTCAAGGAGACCGACGCGCTGTATCTGCCGCCCGAAGAGCGCGTGAAGATCTGGTAACCCAATGACGGACAAACGCACAACGATCTTCGCGCTCATCCTGTTCCTCGCGCCGATCGTTGTTGCGTGGTACGACCTTTCAGTCGCAGCGGCAGCAGGTATCGTCATCCTGCTGCTGCTGTGCCGCTGGCTGATCACGCTAAGCGGCATCATCGCGCCCGAGCGATCGCCCGAGCTTGTGCTGGCGAGTATTTCGGCCAGCCACTTCGTCGAAAAAGTGCGCTGGTGTCTCGACCGCCTCGGCGTTGAGTACGAAGAGCGCGTGTCAGGCGGCACGCTCGGCGCGTATTTTCGCGGTCGCACGGTTCCGCAACTCAAAGTGCGGACGGGCGTCGTCCGGTCGGTCATCGGCAACTCGCCCGACATTCTTCGCTATGTCTATGGACGCTACCTGCCCGACGACCCGACGCGCGCGGCCTTTCTCGAGCCGACCGCGGAGCGCGTGCAGCTTGAACGGCGCATCGACAATTACGGGGTGAGCCTGCAGATCTGGGTCTACTACCATATTCTCGCCGACCGGGAGCTGACGCTGCATGCATGGGGCGCCAACAGCGCCGCGACACCCGCCTGGCAACGCACCGCATTGCGCCTCTTGTTTCCGCTGCTGGCACTCCTGATCCGGTTGTCGTTCAAGATCAACGACACAAACTTCGCCAGGTCGGTCGCGCGTATCGAGGACTTGCTGGCCGATGTGAACGCCGACCTCAGCGACGGTCGGCAATCATTGCTTGGTGGCGACGACATCAACTTTACGGACATCGCGTTCGCCGCGTGCACCGGGCTGTGGTTGATGCCGCCAGGTTACGGCGGCGGCAAGGCGGACAGCGTGCGCATCGAAAGAGATCGGGCGCCGGATGCGATGCGTGCGGATATCGAGCGCTGGCTCGACGCTTACCCGGCGGCGGTTTCGTGGGTGGAGACGTTATATGAACAACGTTAGGCGTGCCGTGAAGGCCGGCTCACTGCTTCTGGCCGCTGCATTCCTGGTGGCTTGCGCCACGAGCGAAGAGCAGGACGAGCGGCTCGAAGACACGGCAATCACCGATTTCATCGCGGTCAATGAGCTGGCGTCGGTCGACGTCATTCGTACGATGGACCAGCTCACATTCAAGGAAATCAGCGACGAGTACGTGCTGGTCAGCACGCGCAGGGAAGACTTCCTGCTGCAGTATTTCAATCGGTGCATCCGCTACACGGACGGCCGCGTCGAACCCGACTTCCGGCGGGACTCGCGCGCATTGTATGCGGGAGCCGATACCTTCCGTGGCTGTCGTATCAAGGCGCTCTATGCGCTCGAGCCGGGGCAGGCCGACGAGGTTCGGGAAATCGCCGAGGCGTTCGCCAGGCAGTAGCACGTTCACGGCGTCGCGAAACGCGTCCCGAAGGCATTGCCTTCCAGCCAGGCCGGCCGCTCTGTCTCGCTGGCAATGACGTAACCCATCCGCGTATGCGCGCGGGCGAAGCGCAGCGCCGAATCCCAGTCGATCGGACGATTCAGGTCGTCGCTGGCCTTGTGATAGTGGTTCTCGAGGTGGTCGCGATACAGCGCCTCGCCATCGACGTCGTCGTCCAGCGAGGTAAACCCGGACACCAGGAAGACCGCCGGAATCCCCTTGCGCACGAACGAATACTGGTCGCTGCGCACGAACAGGTTTTCTTCCGGCATCGGGTCGGGCGCGAGGGAGAAACCCTCCGCCGCGGCCGCCCGGTCGGCGACGCCCTGCAGCGTCGAATTCTCTGAGCCAAAGGCAACGAGATCGGCAACCGGGTAAAGGAACAGCGGCATGTCGAGGTTGATGTTCGCAACGATCGAGCCGGGCGGGACCGTCGGGTTGTTCACAAAATAGTCGGAGCCGAGCAGGCCTTTTTCCTCGGCCGTTACAGCGACGAACAACACCGAGCGGCGCGGCGGCAAAGCCGCGATGGCCCGGGCTGTTTCCAGCATCAGGGCGACGCCAAGCGCGTTGTCATACGCGCCATTGAAGACGCGCCGCTCGCCATCTTCCTCCCGCGTGCCGATATGGTCGAGGTGGGCGGTGTACACGACGTACTCGTCGGCAAGCACCGGATCCGTGCCGCGCACAACGCCAACAACGTTTGGACTGGTGAGCGAAGCGTGTTGCGATTCGCCCGTGAGCGTGACCTCAACATTCAGGGCAGAGGATGCCGGTACGCCGGACTCGATGGCGGCCAGTGAGGCCTCGTAGCTGATCGGTGCATTCGCGAACAGGCGCTCCGTTGCCGGCTGGCTCAGGCGCGCGGTCAACCGGATTTCGGGCGCATGATCGGCGGCGTCGCCGTCCGCGTTTATCCAGGTCATCGATGCGCGCCTGTCTATGCGCTTTTTCGACTCGTCCCAGGGCCACTTCTCTTCGGTGTCCCGGCTGCGCAGCGAAATGGCGCCTATTGCTCCGCGCCCGGCGGCGGCCGCCCGCTTGGCCGACGAGGTTGAAAGGATGGCGCGCTGCGCGCCGTCCAGCGAGTCCGGCGAGCCGGCGTACCAGGCGACAATCTTGCCGTCGACGTCGATACCCTCGTAGTCCGAGTAGCCGAAGTCCGGTGCGTCAACGCCGTACCCGACATACACGACCTCGGCGCGCACCGTCGCGGACGTCGCGACCGGGTTCGCGCGAACGTTGAAGTCATCGCGGTAGACCAGCGCGTCGTCACCGTCCGGCGTGTGCAGGACGAAGCGGCTTGCCTCGCCGAGCGCCCTGTACGAGCGCAGGGTGACCGGCTGGAACCAGCCGTCCACTCCGGCGGGCGCCACACCCATCGCGGCGAGCTGGTCGGCGACGTACTGTGCGGACGAATCGTAACCCGGCTCGCCGGTCATCCGGCCTTCGCGATCGTCGTGAGCCAGCCAGGTGACGTGTTCTTTCAGGGCGCGCTTGCGAATAAGGTCCAGCGAATCGTCGAGTGTCGCCGGCGGCGCGATCGAACAGGCGGCGAGCACGACTGCCGGCAGTAAGGATGCGCGTGCCAGCCATCGACAGGACGGTCGGGCCATCAGCGCTTCTGCTTGTCCTGGTAGACCGAACTGATCTCCAGCATCTTGCTTTCGATCCAGTCCTGCACGATGAGGTTCGTTTCCTTGGGCGGGCGACCCTGCGCGCTGATCGGCGGCCCGATGCAAAAGCGCACGATCCCGGGGGTCTTGGTGAATCGAAGTCGAGGCCAGAAGTCGCCGGCGTTATGGGCAACCGGAACGATCGGCACATCGGCCTCCTGGGCCAGCGCGGCGCCCGACACACCGTACCGGCGTGTTTCCCCGGGCGGCATGCGCGTACCCTCCGGAAAGATCGTGACCCACACGCCCCTGGCGAGCTTTTCCTTGCCCTTCTGGATGACCTGCTTGACGGCGTTGCTGCGATCGCTGCGCTTGATCGCTATAGGCTCGAGCACCAGGCCGATCACCCAGCCGAAAACCGGCGCCCAGGTCAGTTCACGCTTGATGACCCATGCGGTCGGCGGAAACATCGGCACGTGGCCGTAGGTCTCGAGCGTGGTCGTGTGCTTGATCATGATGACGCTGGGCCTGTCGGGGATGTTCTCGCGGCCCTCGACAACCACCTTCATGCCGCAGAAGAAGTCGCCGGCCCAAAGAACCAGCTTGCAATAATGCACGACAATCGCGTGCAGCCACGACCGCGGCGCCCAGAACAACAGCAGGACAAAGACGGCGTAAATAATCACCGACGTGAAACCGAAGGCCAGGAACAACAGGGAGCGAAACCACAGTGTCACCGACCTAAGCACGAAGCACCTCCTCGGCAAACGCGGCGAGGTCGTCGAACACGGGCACGCCGCGCAGCGCGGCGGGGAGCGCGCGCGCTGTCTTCCGGCCATTGCCCGTGCGCACGAGTACCGGCGACGCACCCACGCGGGCGGCCGCCTGCAGGTCTCGCAACGAGTCACCGACCACCGGTACGCCGTCGAGGGTCGTGTTGTAGTGCCGCGCCAGGCGCGTCAGCAGGCCCGGCCGGGGTTTGCGGCAGTCGCAGCCGTCATCCGGGCCGTGCGGACAGACGACGATGCGGTCGACCTTGCCACCTGCCGCGCCGACCAGCCGGCGCAACTTGCGGTGCATCGCACGCAAGGCGCGTCGATCGAACAGGCCGCGGGCGAGCCCGGACTGGTTGCTCGCAACGGCGACCGTGTAGCCGGCCCGGCTCAGTCTTGCGATTGCAGCGATGCTCCCGGGCAGCGGCACCCACTCGGCGGCCGATTTCACGAACGTGGCCGAGTCCTGGTTGATCACGCCGTCACGATCGAGTATCAGCAGCCCTTTTCTACCGGTCCTTGCGGTCATATCAGCCGATGGAAAGCCGCGAAATGTCGGCAACGTCGAGGAAAAGAGCCCTAAGCTCTCCTAAAAGCGCCAAACGGTTGTTGCGCACGGCGTCGTCCTCGGCCATCACCATCACGTCGTCAAAAAAGCGATCCACGGGGTCCCGCAAGTCGGCGAGTTCGTTGAGTATCTCGGCATATCGACGCTGTTCGAGCATTGGGGCGACCTTTTTCCGGGCGTTCTCGAGCGCGCTGTGCAGCGCCCGCTCGGCATCCAGCTCCAGGAGGCCCGAGGTGACGGCAAGCCCTGCCGGGTCGCCGGCCTTGCGCAGGATATTGGCAATGCGCTTGTTGGCGGCGGCGAGGCTCTCTGCCTGGTCCAGGCGGGCGAAGGTCTGCACGGCGGCGAGACGACGGTCGAAATCGACCAGCGACGCGGGCTGGCGGGCCATGACCGCCTCGAAGGTCTCGACGCCGAGGCCGGCATCGCGATCCAGGAAATAGCCACGCGTCCGATCGCCGATGAACCCGTAAAGATCGGCGCAGAGCGCCTCGGCGTCGATCTTGCTGTCGGGTTGCTCGGCAACCGCCCTTTTGATCATCGCTTTCAGGTCGATATCGACACCGCACTCGATGAGGATTCGCACGATGCCAAGTGCGGCGCGGCGCAGACCGAACGGGTCGCGGTTGCCGCTGGGCTTCTTGTCGATCGAGAACACGCCGGCAAGCGTGTCGAGCTTGTCAGCGACGGCAAGGACCTGCCCGGCGCTGGATTCGGGCAACGCGTCGCCCGCGAAGCGCGGCAGGTATTGTTCGGCAATAGCGTCGGCTACCGCCTCGGGCTCGCCGTCAGAGATGGCGTAGTAACGGCCCATCGTGCCCTGCAGGTCGGGAAACTCCCCAACCATGCCCGTAACGAGATCGCATTTCGCCAACGCGGCTGCGCGTTCGACCGTTGCGACGTCGGTGCCGACCTGGCCGGCCACCCAGGCCGCGAGGCGGCCTACCCGCTGGCTCTTGTCGAAGACGCTGCCGAGGCCGCGCTGGTAGACAACGTCGCGCAGGGTCTCCTGGCGCTCATCGAGTGACTTGCGGCGATCGCTGCCCCAGAAGAAAGCGGCGTCGGCCAGGCGCGGACGGATAACCCGCTCGTTACCTTCAATGACCTGCTCCGGGTCTTTGCTTTCGATATTCGCCACGGTGACAAAGTGCGGCAGCAGTTTGCCGGCGTCATCGGCGACCGGGAAATACCGCTGGTGACCGGTCAGAGTCGACACAACCACTTCGCGTGGCAGTTCGAGGAAGACCTCGTCAAACGCGCCGACGATCGGCACGGGCCATTCGACGAGCGCGGCCACCTCGTCATACAACGACTCGCCGTCGACGACCTGTCCGCCTGCCTGCTCCGCCGCATCTTCAACGCCTTCGCGAACCATCTCGCGACGACGCTCGAAATCGGCGATGACAAAGCCGTCCTTCTCCAGCGCGTCCAGGTAATCGCCGGGCGCCGCTATCGAGATCGGCCCGGTGGAATGAAAGCGATGCCCGCGCGACTCGCGCCCGGCCGCGATCCCCATGACGGGCGCCTCGATGACCTTCTTGCCGTGCAAGAGCACGATCCAGTGAACCGGGCGGACGAACTCGGCGTCGCTCGATCCCCAGCGCATACGGCGCGGAACAGGCAGTGCTGCGAGCGCCCGCTCGATGATCCCGGGGAGCAGTTCCGCGGCCGACTTGCCGCTCTCCACGGTATGGAAGACGAGCCACTCGCCCTTGTCCGTTTCTACCCGGTCCAAAGCGTCGAGGCTGGTCCCGCATTTTTCGGCAAACGCCGCGGCGGCGGCCGTGGGATTGCCGTCGGCGTCGAACGCGACTTTCACGGGCGGGCCTTTCTGCTCAACCGACCGGTCACGTTGCGCGTGTGCGAGTTTCCTGACAATGACGGACAGGCGCCGCGGACTGGCGTAGCTGTGTACGTCGCCGCGCGCCAGGCGTGCGTCATCGAGGCCCGCAGCCAGGTTTTCCCCGAACGCGTCCATCAAGGCGCGCAGGGCTTTGGGCGGCAGCTCCTCTGTTCCAATTTCGACCAGCAGGTCGTCTGTCTTGCTCATGACGAAGCCCCCGGGGCGACAGACGCCACCATCGGAAAGCCGAGCGCCTCGCGACTCGCGTAATAGGCTTCGCAGATCGATCGTGACATGGTGCGTACCCGCAGGATGAAGCGCTGCCGTTCCGTCACCGAAATCGCCTGGCGCGCATCGAGCAGGTTGAAGGTGTGCGACGCCGTCAGCATTTGTTCATAGGCCGGCAACGCGAGTCCCAGTTCGATCAGTCGCTCGCACTCATGCTCGGCGTGATCGAAAATCCTGAACAGGGCCTCGACATCGGCCTCCTCGAAATTGAACCTGGACTGCTCGACCTCGTTCTGGTGATAAACGTCGCCGTAAGTAATCCGTCCCAGCGGCCCATCCGTCCAGACGAGATCGAAAATGCTCTGTACGTTCTGCAGATACATGGCGAGACGCTCGAGGCCGTAAGTGATTTCCCCGGTCACGGGGCGGCATTCGAGACCACCAACCTGCTGGAAGTAGGTGAACTGGGTGACCTCCATGCCGTTCAGCCAGACCTCCCAGCCGAGACCCCAGGCGCCCAGCGTCGGCGATTCCCAGTTGTCTTCGACAAACCGGATGTCGTGGATCGTCGGATCGATACCGATGGCCTCGAGCGAACCCAGGTACATCTCCTGGATGTCATCGGGCGATGGTTTCAACACGACCTGGTACTGGTAGTAGTGCTGCAGGCGGAACGGATTGTCGCCGTAACGGCCATCCGTCGGCCGACGGCTCGGCTGCACGTACGCCGCGGACCAGGGCTCGGGGCCGACCGCCCGCAAGAACGTTGCCGGATGGAACGTGCCCGCGCCCATTTCCATATCGTAGGGCTGCATGATGACGCAGCCGCGCTCTGCCCAATACTGTTGGAGCTTCAGGAGCAGGTCCTGGAAGCTCAGCGCCGTGGGCGATCTGTCGGTCTTCATTTAAGGTGTTTCGGTGACGGTAAAGGCGCGAAGTATAACGATTTTTGGGCGCCGGGAGACAACCGGGTGCACTGCGCACCGAAATGGTGCAACACGGCGCCGGTTTGCACTATAATGGTGCGGCCGCAGCACGCTGACTCGCAACAACTCTTTACAAAACAACCACTTAATTAATGCCCCATTTTGGCACAGTTCATGCAACAGGCAAATCAACGGGCCGCTGCTTGCGGCCGCTTTTTTTGACTGCATGAATACCGGAGGAAACCCCCATGACACCCGCAGAGGTAATGGCCCAAATCAAAGAGGCCGAGGTCAAGTTTGTCGATTTTCGTTTCACGGACACGATTGGCAAAGAACAACACGTAACGGTGCCCGCGCACACCATCGATGACGATCTGTTCGAGGACGGCAAGATGTTTGACGGCTCCTCGATCACCGGCTGGAAGGGGATCAACGAATCGGACATGATCCTGATGCCCGATCCGGCATCCGCGGTTCTCGATATCTTCCCGGACGAAGTCACGATGAACATTCGTTGCGACGTCGTCGAACCGTCGACGATGCTCGGCTACGATCGCTGCCCGCGTTCGCTCGCTCAGCGCGCCGAGGCCTACCTGCAGTCTACCGGCGTTGCGGATGCGGCTTACTTCGGTCCCGAAAACGAGTTCTTCGTGTTTGACAACGTCACCTGGGACGACACGATGCAGGGCTGTTTCTACAAGGTCGATTCGGAAGAGGGTGCCTGGAATACCGACCGCAGCTACGAAGAAGGCAACACGGGTCACCGGCCAACCGTCAAAGGCGGCTACTTCCCGGTACCGCCGGTCGATTCGCTGCACGACATTCGCGGTTCGATGTGTCTCGCCATCGAAGAGCTGGGCGTACAAACCGAGGTGCACCACCACGAAGTCGCAACGGCCGGACAGTGCGAAATTGGTACTAGATTCAATACCTTGGTTCGCAAGGCCGACGAAGTCCAGGTCATGAAGTACGCCGTTCATAACGTTGCGCATGCCTACGGCAAGACGGCGACGTTCATGCCGAAACCGCTCGTCAACGACAACGGTAACGGCATGCACGTGCACCAGTCCCTGTTCAAGGACGGCGCGAACCTGTTCTCGGGCGACGGCTACGGCGGTCTCTCGGAAACGGCGCTCTATTACATCGGCGGCGTGATCAAACACGCCAAGGCGATCAACGCGTTTGCGAACCCCTCGACGAACAGCTACAAGCGTCTCGTGCCGGGCTTCGAGGCGCCGACGATTCTTGCCTACTCGGCGCGTAACCGTTCAGCCTCGATTCGTATCCCCTACATCGCCAACCCCAAGGGTCGCCGCATCGAGGTGCGCTTCCCCGACTCGACCGCAAACCCGTACCTCGCCTTCGCCGCCCTGTTGATGGCCGGCCTTGACGGCATCCAGAACAAGATCCACCCGGGCGATGCCATGGACAAGGATCTGTACGACCTGCCGCCCGAAGAAGAGAAAGAGCTCAAGCTCGTCGCCTTCTCGCTCGAAGAGGCGCTGGCCGCGCTCGATGCGGATCGCGAGTTCCTCAAGGCCGGTGATGTGTTCTCTGACGACCTGATCGACGCCTACATCGATCTCAAGATGGAAAACGTCACGCGCCTGCGCATGGCAACGCATCCGGTCGAATTCGACATGTATTACAGCCTCTAAGGCGCAAAACTGTGAACCGGGCGGCATTTTTCGCCGCCCGGTCACTAGCCGGAAACGCATCTGCACTGCTATGCTGACAGCATGGAAACACGACCGATTCTTGTCCTCCTGGGTCTCCTCGCGACGGGTGCCGTTGTTGCGGACACCTGGACGTGGACGGACGACGAAGGCGTGGTCCACTACTCAGACCGCCCGCACCCGGGCGCTGAGCGCATCGCGATTGCCGAGCCGAACACGAGCCAGTCTCCGTCACGCGGCCGACGCACGTCGAACGCCACGTCGCAGGATGACGATGCGGCCGATGAGGGTGCTGCAGTGCGTTACAACAACCTGGAGATCGCCTCTCCCGGTGCCGAAGAAACGCTATGGAACATAGAGGGCATCCTCAACGTTTCCCTGTCCCTGAGTCCGGCACTGCAGCCGGGTCACCAGGTCCGGGTCTACTTCGACGGCAATCCGCAGATGGTCAGCGGGACGAGCTTCCAGCTGCAGAACGTCTACCGCGGCGTGCACAACCTGCAGGCCGAAGTGCTGGACGAGACGGGCAAGATGATGATCCGCTCACGGACGAATCGCTTCTACGTCCAGCAGAGCACCGTCCGCTAGACAACGACCGCGCAGGTGGCGGGCCGCTGCGCAGCCAATCCAGCAACATTCTCGACAGCCTGACCTCGGGCGTCATCCTGCTGGATGACTGTCTGCTCATCGTCGACCTCAACCCTGCCGCGGAGAACATTCTCGGCATGAGCCGTCAGCGTGCACGCGGCCAGTCCCTGCTGCGGCTGGTTGACGACGATCCGGAAATGCGCGAGATCCTGAGCCGCGTCGCCGCAACCGGCGATCACTATGCCAACGAATTACGGCTCGCCCCGACGGAGGTGCATGCCGAAGAGCGCATCGTCGATTGTCATGTCTCGCCCGTGAGCATCGACGACGCGCGGCTTCTTGTCGAGATCGCCGACGTTACGCGCCGCATGCAGATCACGCGAGAGAACGCGCTGCTTATCCAGCACGGCGCCGGGCGGCAAATGATTCGCCAGCTCGCGCACGAAATCAAAAACCCGCTGGGTGGCATCCGTGGCGCGGCGCAGTTGCTCGAGCGCCAGTTGCCGGATCCCGAGCAACGCGAATACACCGACGTCATCATTAGCGAAACGGATCGTCTCGCCGGCCTGGTCGATACGCTGCTCGGTCCCGGCGGGCCGCCGAACAAAGAGCCCGTCAACATCCACGAGCTGCTCGAATACGTCGTTCGTATCGTCGAAGCGGAGGACACGCGAAAACTCACCATTCATCGCGACTACGATCCGGGCCTGCCGCTTATCGACCTGGACCGCGACCAGATGGTGCAGGCCTTCCTGAACCTCGTGGGCAACGCCGCGGCGGCACTCGACGGCCAGGGCACGATCACCTTGCGCAGCCGCGCCGTCACGAACTTCACGATTGGCAATATTCGCCACCGCGTTATCGCCAGTATAGAAATTGAAGATGACGGGCCCGGCATACCGGCCGAACTGCAGGACACGGTGTTTTATCCGCTGGTGACCAACAAGCCCGAGGGAACCGGTCTCGGTTTGCCGGCCGCCCAGGAACTCCTCAGCCGCCATGGTGGCCTCATCGAGTTCGAGAGCCGACCGGGCCGCACGCTGTTCGCCGTGCGCATCCCGCTGGAACAGGTGAAGACCGATGGCTAGTCGCCGCCTCAATGTCTGGATCGTCGACGACGACCAGTCCGTCCGCTGGGTGCTCGAAAAGGCACTCAAGCAGGCGGACATGGAAACGCGGGCTTTCGAGCGCGCCGAACACCTCCTCGAAGCGATCGCCGAAGAGACACCGGATGTCCTGATTACGGATGTGCGCATGCCGGGCATGAGCGGCCTCGCGCTGCTCGAGCGCCTGCAGAGCAGCCGCCCGAACCTGCCCATTATCGTCATCACGGCGCACTCCGATCTCGAGAATGCCGTGGCCGCCTATAAAGGCGGCGCGTTCGAATACCTTCCGAAGCCGTTCGACATTGACGAGGCCGTGGACCTCGTGCACAAGGCCGCGCGCATGAACGGCACAGACCCGGAGGTCGGAGAGGCGCCGTCCGCCATGGCGTCGATGATCGGCCAGGCACCCGCCATGCAGGAGGTGTTTCGCTCCATAGGACGGCTCGCCGGTTCGAGCATGACCGTGCTTATTACGGGCGAGTCCGGTACCGGCAAAGAACTCGTCGCCCGGGCACTGCACGATCACAGCCCGCGATCCAGCAAGCCCTTCGTTGCACTGAACACCTCGGCGATTGCCTCCGAACTGCTCGAGTCCGAGCTGTTCGGGCATGAGAAGGGCGCATTCACGGGTGCCGATGCGCGCCGCATCGGACGCTTCGAACAAGCCGACGGCGGCACACTGTTCCTGGACGAAATCGGCGACATGTCACCCGAACTGCAAACGCGCCTGCTGCGCGTGCTCGCGGAAAGCGAGTTCTACCGGGTCGGTGGACAGACCGCGATCAAGGTCGATGTCCGGGTCATCGCCGCGACGAACCAGGACCTTGCGCGCGCGGTCAAGGAGTCGCGCTTCCGTGAAGACCTTTACCATCGCCTCAACGTCATCCGCATCAACACCCCGCCCCTGCGCCAGCGCCGCCAGGACATTCCGATGTTGCTGCAGCATTACCTGGCCGAAGCCGGACAGGAACTGGGCGCGCCGCCGAAAAGCATCGATGCGGAGGCGCTGGAAGCCCTGCAGGCGTTCAACTGGCCGGGCAATGTCCGGCAGCTCGTGAATGCCACGCGGCGCCTGACGGTTACGGCGCCGGGCAGTGTGATTTCGGTGCAGGACATTCCGGCGGATCTTGGCGGCACCGAGTCGCCACAACACGGGGCGAAAGAATGGACGCGTGTCCTGGCCGCCTGGGCGGAGGGACAGATAGCGTCGGGCGAGGAGCCGCTGCTGGACACGGCGTTGCCGGAGTTCGAAAAGACGCTCATCGAGATCGCGATGGCGCGCAGCAACGGTCGGCGCCAGGAGGCGGCCAGGTTGCTCGGCTGGGGCCGCAACACGCTGGCACGCAAGATGAAGGCGTTGCACCTCGATTGAACATCCGGCCTGCCGACGCCGGGCCCATGCCGTCGGACCATGACACCCGTATTGAAGGCTTAGAGCTCGCCCGGATTCCTGGCCGCCCGGGCACGCCAGTATGCCGCGAGATCCGCCGAGGGTTCGACCGCGTAGCCGCGTTCGTAGAGCGACGCCAAGCGCTCCTGGGCTTCCCGCGACCCGAAACCGGCGGCCGTGCGCGTGAACAGGAAGATAACCGCCGGCGCATCGTCGCGCCGCCACCCGACACGGCCATCGGGCAGCCGGGCCGTGACGTAGGGCTGTTCCTGGGCAAGTTCCCGCTCGATGTTGGCCACGAGTTCGAGCAGGTAGTCCGGAAAACGCCTGGGCGGGATCGACACCTCGGGTGCCTGTTCGCCGACCTCGAGCGAGACCTCTTCGAAGTAGAAGTCGCGCTCGCCATACATGGACTCGAGCGGCCCGACACCTTCCGCGGCCGCTTTAGCAAACAGTTCGTCAGCGACGGCGGGTAACGATGGCGTACCTATACCTTCGAGGTAGCGATAGGCAACCTCTACGGCCGCCTCCGCAACGCCCCGGTCTGCAGCTACGCGCAGCCAGTGGGTCACGCGCTCTTCGTCCCGCTCTACGCCGATCTCCTTGCGATACATCATGGCCAGGTTGTAAGCGGCCAACGCGCTGCCGGCGGAGACCGCGCGCTCGAGCCACGCCCTGGCGGCAACCGGGTCGGCGTCGAGGCCAAACTCGCCATACAGCAGTCCGTAAGCAATTTCCTCCGCGGCCCGGATCTCACCCTGCTGCGCGGCCAGGAACAGGAAATGCCTGCCAGGCTGTTCAATCTCGCCGAACTTGCCGACGCGTTCCCGCAGGCAATAAAGACCGAATTCGAACTGGGCAGTCGCATCGCCACGCAGCGCCAGCTCATACGTCTCCTGCAGCGCCGCATCCAGCGCCCCTGCATCGGCCTTCGCCTCGACGTAAACCTGCTCGGCCCGGAAGAGCGCCAGCCGTTCCTTCATGCCGTCGAGATCTTCGGGCGCTGCCGTCATGACCGCCCACTGCTGGTGGATCGCCGCATCCCGAAACCGGCCGTTTGCCGCATAGGCGGCGGCAAGCGTGTCGAGGTAGATGGCCTCATTCCAACCGGACTGCTCGTTGGCGCGGATCGCGAGGTCGAGGGCGATGGACGGGGCGCGACGGGATGCGTCGTGCCAGGTTGCGAGCGCCCAGGCCATGTTGTTCGCCGCGGTTGCCGACAGAGGAAAAAACCTGTCGAGGTCGAGAAGCAGGTTGTAATCGGCCTTGGTCAGGTTGTAGGCGAGAAAGACATCGACCATCTCGGCTTCTGTCAACGGGCCGACAACGAGCAGGCCGTCGTTGAAGCCGTAGATCATGGCCTCTGCGCCGTCAACGTAAAAGTTGTGCCGGCTGGGGCCCTCCAGCACAACGACGCTGGACCGGGAAATCCGGGGTTCCAGGCCCCATTCCAGCAGCGTCATGATCACGATTTCTATCGGGGTACCCTCGTCCAGGACGGGGACACCCGCCCTGGCCTGGCGACGCATCCACGTGACCGGCCCAAGGGGTGTCGTCTCGCTCGCAGCCACGCGCCCGGGCAGAAACGCAAATGTGACCAGCTCGTCGCTGGCCTCTTCCGGAGCCGCACCGGGCAGGCCGGCACAGGCACAGAGCCACAGGACCGGCCCCAGTATTATCGCGCGGCGTGTGAACCCCTCAGGTCTCAAGCGTCCCCACCAGCTGCGCGACGGACGTGAACTCGTGCCTGGCAAGGTAGGCCGCGATACCGGCATTGATCTTCTTGCAGACGAGCGGGTCGTAGAACAGCGCCGTACCGACGCCAACCGCGGCGGCGCCGGCAATCAGGAACTCGATCGCATCGTTCGCCGTCGTAATGCCGCCCTGCCCGATGATCGGTACGTTGTGACGCCCGGCAACCTGGTACACCTGGTGAACCTTGAGTAGCGCGATGGGTTTGATGGCCGGCCCGGACAGGCCGCCCTGGGTATTGCCGATGACCGGCCGTCGCGAGGCCGTATCGATCGCCATGCCCATGAGCGTGTTGATGCAGGCGAAGGCGTCCGTGCCTGCCTCGATGCAAAGCCGCGCGTTGGTCTGAATATCCGTCTGGTTTGGCGACAGCTTGGTGATCAGCGGTTTGTTCGTTTTCGCACGACACGCCGCGACCACCCGCGCGGACATCTCCGGGTCGTTGCCGAACGCCACGCCCCCCTCCTTGACATTCGGGCACGAAATATTGATCTCGATGGCATCGATATCCGAATCGTCGAAACGCTCGGTAACGCGCTCGTACTCCTCGACCGTCGAACCCGACACGTTCGCGATAAAGCGGGTCTCCGCAAAATCGAGGCCCGGCAGGATCTCGTCCACCACCGTGTCGACGCCGGGATTTTGCAGGCCGATGGCGTTAAGCATGCCATCGGGTGTTTCGTAGACGCGGTGGGGTGCATTGCCAAGTCGCAAGTCGCCCGTCGTGCCCTTGAGGCAGACGGCGCCCACGTCGGCGTTCGAAAAGCCGTGGACGCGGGTGTACTCCTCGCCAAAGCCGACACAGCCGGACAACAGCACGATCGGAGAGGCCATCGACAGGCCACAGAATTCGGTGTGGAGTGGATTGTTCGCCATCGCGGCGGCATTCTACCTCAAATGTTTTCCATCATTCTTTACGAACCCGAGATTCCGCCGAACACGGGCAACATAATCCGCCTGTGCGCCAATACGGGGACCGACCTGCACCTCGTTGAGCCGCTCGGCTTCGACCTGGATGAGAAGCGCCTGCGCAGGGCCGGCCTCGACTACCGCGAGTTCGTAAACGTGCAAACCCACGCATCGCTGGACGCGTGCCTCGACACCCTCGGAGACACGCGGCTGTTCGCATTGTCCACGAGGAACTCGACGCGCTACGACGCAGTGCGCTTCAGGGAAGGCGATGCCCTGTTGTTCGGGCCGGAGACGCGCGGGCTGCCGCAAGCCGTTCTCGACAGCCTCCCGGCGGACCAGCGCCTCCGGCTTCCCATGCAGCCAGGCAACCGCAGCCTGAATCTCTCGAACTCGGCTGCGGTCGTCGTCTTCGAGGCCTGGCGCCAGCTCGGCTTTACGGGTGGTGTCTAGGCCGGCGGGATATTGCTGTTCATACGGAACAGGTTGCCCGGATCGTACTGGGCCTTGATGTCGCGCAGGCGGCTGTAGTTCGGACCGAAGTTACGCGCGACACTCGAGTCACCGTCCTGCTCGATGTTGTCGTAGTAGCCAACCGAGTGACGTTCGAGATCGGCATGCCACTGGCGGCATATGGAGCGGCCCTCTTCGTCCTGGGCCGGATCCATCCAACCCGTGAAGAAGACGAGCATCGTCTGCGCGCTGCGGTGCGGAAAGGCCGTGGCCGTCTCGCCGACATCGCTGACGGCGCCGCCGCAGGTGTGGGTGAAGACCGCTGCACGTGGGTCGGCTATGAAAGCGTCAACCATGTCGTCGACGAGCGCTTGCGAGAAGCCACCGACCATCGCGTTCTTTGCATAGGAACGTATGCCGTGTGCGAGCGCCGCATCCTCCTGGGTCTGCATCACCTTGTAGTCCTGGACCTTGACGCCGTCGTCGATCGGCTTGCCGATGGCGCGCAGCGGCGCCAGCTCTTTCTCGCCGTTGGCGGGATTCCCGTTGTAGACAACCTCGATGGCGATCACGCTCGTACCGTCGGGCATCGTCAGCATGGCCGGCCCCGTGTAAAGCTCACGCGACAGGTTTTCGGACCATTCGGCGTAGAACTCGAGCACGGTGTGAGCCTGCTCGATCGGCCAGACGATCATTCCCGAAAGCACGTTGCGATCGAAGTCATGCAGCTGGAAGTCAAACCGGGTCACCACGCCGAAATTGCCGCCACCACCGCGAATGGCCCAGAAAAGATCGGGCTCGTTGTCGGCGCTCACGACACGGACCTGCCCGTCGGCCGTGATGATCTCGGCGCTCAGCAGGTTGTCAATCGTGAGCCCGTACTTACGGTTCAGCCGCCCGAACCCGCCGCCCGTCGTGTAACCACCTACCCCGGTATGCGAGACCACGCCGGCCGTGGTCACCAGGCCATGCGGCAGCGACGCATCGTCGAGGTGTCCGAGAAGCGCGCCACCGCCGGTGTACGCATGCTTCGCGGCAGCGTCGATCTCGACGTTGCGCATGGCGGAAAGATCGATCATCAGGCCATCGTCGCAAACGGATTTTCCGGGCCAGCTATGGCCGCCGCCGCGCACGGCGGTTAGCAAGCTGCGCTCGCGGGCAAAGGTCACGGCGTGCGCGACGTCTTCATTCGACAGGCATCGCGCAATGAGTGCGGGGCGTCTGTCGTGCATGCCGTTCCAGATTTTCCGTGCACCGTCGTAGTCAGGGTGTCCGGATACCATGACGGGCCCGGTCAGTGCGTCACCCAGTTCCTTGATAGCGGCTTTCTCGAGTTCGATCTCGGCACCGTCGAGTGACACGGCACGAACGCTGGCTTCGGCCTCGGTCGCAACCGGTGCTTTCTTGCCACACGCCGTGAGTACCGGCAACGAAGCCGCAACGGTGGCGGCGAGCGTGGTCTTGCAGAACTTCCGTCGATCCATTTGAGCGCCCCTTCCAATCTGTGATCCTGCTTTTTAGTCTAGTTGAGGAATCGGAATGCGCTACCCGTGCG
>CBDUMZ010000039.1:0-24100 GCA_965368465.1 uncultured Chromatiales bacterium | reverse complement strand
CGACATTGTCCAGTACAGCTTCCTCAACGGTGCGTACCCGCAGCCGGATATAGTCGGCAACGCGGTATCGAGCTACAACAACAGCTCGCGCGTCGATGGCTACGGACATGGCACACACGTTGCCGGCATCGTCGCCGGCAGTGGCCAGGGCAACGGCGGCCGCTTCAAGGGTCCCGCAAGCGGCAGTAAGGTCCTGTCTCTGCAGGTTCTGGACGGCAGCGGACAGGGCAGCATGTCCGACGTCATGGCAGCCATTGACTGGTTGCTGCAGTACGGCTCGTACTTCGATGTGCGCGTCGCCAACCTGTCGCTGGGCAAGCCGATTTCTGAATCCAATACCACGGATCCGCTCGTGGCTGCGGTCGAGAGGCTTTGGGACGACGGCGTCGTTGTCGTCGTTGCAGCCGGTAACTACGGGCGCTTCGGGTATTTCTCGACGACGAGTCCCGGTAACTCTCGCAAGATCATTACGGTTGGGTCGCTGACCGACAACAACACGGGCGACAACTACGAAGACGACTACGTATCGACGTATTCGTCACGAGGCCCGACCGCGGGCGATCATGTTTCCAAACCTGACCTGGTTGCCCCGGGTAACCGGCTGGTCTCGGCAGCACCAAAGGAGTCGTACCTCGCCAAGCTGCTTCCGGAAATGGTTGTCACCTGTCCTGAAGACAACAAGTGCTCAGACAACTACATGAGGATGTCAGGCACGAGTATGGCGGCGCCCATGGTTGCCGCCGCGGCGGCCCTGATGCTGGACAAGGACCCGACCCTGTCGCCGGCAACGGTCAAGGCGCGTCTCATGCGCTCGGCGCAGAAGCTCGACGCATCGCCTGTTGTTGGCGGTGCCGGCCTGCTGGACATCGAGGCGGCGCTGAATGAGACCGGCGTTGTGGTCGGTGAAGCATTGTCACCGTTGCTGGTTTACGACGCGGAAACCGGCGGTACGCTCATGGAAGACACGTCCGACCTCTGGGGCGGTGACATCTGGGGTGCGGGTTACATGTGGACGGACGGCAATGTTGCGGCCAACGGCGGGCTCTGGACCGACGGCGGCGTCAGCGCCAACGGATTCATCTGGACCGACGGTGGGGTGAACGCCAACGGCTACATCTGGACGGACGGCTCGATCTGGGCCAACGGCTACCTCTGGACCGACGGCGGTATCGCGGCGTTCGGTTACCTCTGGACAGACGGCGGAGTCAATGCCAACGGCTATATCTGGACCGACGGCGGCGTCGGCGCGAATGGCTATCTCTGGACCGATGGAGTGCGTGGCCTGACACTGTTCGACCTGGATAGCGCGAATCCAAGCCTCAACGACGATGAGCAGCCAACGGACGACGCCGGCTGATCAGTCGTCCGGCGAGACCACGCCGATGTAGGGCAGGGTTCTGTTCTGCTCGGCGTAGTCGAGTCCGTAGCCAACCACCCATTCATTGCCGATATCGAAGCCGAGGTAGTCGACCTTGACGTCTACCTCGGCGCTTTCGGCTTTACGCACCAGGGCGCAGGTCCGCACAGAAGCGGGCCGGTGCGATTCCAGCATACCGATCAGGTATTTCAACGTGTGACCGGTATCGACGATGTCTTCGACGATCAGCACGTGCTTGCCCTCGATATTCCCACGAACGTCCATCACAAGCCGCACGGCGCCTGTCGAGCGACTGCCACTGCCGTAACTTGATACGGCAATGAATTCGATGGTGCGTGGAATCGTGAGGCGACGTGAGAGGTCAGCGAGGAAAATAAACGACCCCTTGAGAACGCCCACCAGGACGAGCTCATCGTTCTCGTCGTAGTCGGCAGAAATCTGCTCGGCCAGTTCCAGAACGCGGCTCTGGATTTCCTCTTCGCTAATCAGTACAACAGGCATGTTCATGGGAATCGAGAATAGGGTATGAAACGCTCGATCGCAATTGCGGGCAACATGGGGACCGGCAAGTCGACGCTGGTCGAGTTCCTGCACACGACCTACGGTGTCGCCCCGTTCTACGAGCCCAACGACGAGAATCCCTATCTCGCGGACTTCTACAAGGACATGAAGCGCTGGGCGTTCCAGTCGCAACTCTATTTCCTGTCCAACAAGTTTCGTCTCCACCAGGAGCTCGACCGGCAGTCGGGCGTCGTTGCGCTGGATCGGACCATCTTCGAAGACGCCGAGATATTCGCCACGGCATTGCACCAGATGCGCAAGATCTCGAAGCGCGACTGGCAGACGTACCGGGGATTCTACGAGGCCATTCTCGATGCGATTCGTCCGCCGGACCTGATGATCTACCTGCGTTGCTCGATGCGCCCCTTGCGGCAACGCATCAGGCTCCGTGGACGCAGGATGGAGCAGGACGTCCCGCTTGCCTACCTCAAGCGGCTGGAGCGCCTGTACGAGGACTGGATCGCGTCCTACGACCTGAGCGAGGTCCTGGTGCTCGAGACGGACGATCTCGACTACATCCACGACCTCGTGCACCGGCTGGACGTCATGGAGCGCATCGAATCCGTCCTGCCCGAGGAAATCGGCCGGCCAGGTTGCTAGGGGCATCTTTGGCATATGTAGAATTCCCTATTGCAGTTCGTAATGCGAATCATTATCATTTCTTCCACAGTCCAAGAAGTGTCGGAAAAATCCAGCATTTATAGGAAGTTATGGCGATCAACGGCAGCACACTGGCGACCCTGAAACGAGGCCAGAAAGGCATTATCCGGGCAATCAACGCCGCAGACCCCCAGGTCCAGCGGCTCATGGTGCTGGGCCTTGTCGAGGGCGCGGAAGTGCAGCACGCGAGTTCGGCGATCGGCGGCGATCCGATGGAGTTTCGCCTTTTCGGTTGTGGCATTTCCCTGCGCCAGGAGCATGCACGCCATTTCCAGGTAGCGCCTGTAGGGGCTGGTGACTAGTCCCAACGAAATCCGCGTTCCCGCCAATGAGATAACCGTCGCCAAGCGCATCGATGCGAGCATAGCGGTTGTCGGCAATCCCAATTCCGGAAAGAGCACACTCTTCAATCGCCTGACCGGGCTCAAACAGCGTATCGGCAATTACCCCGGCGTTACCGTCGAACGGCATATCGGTGTGCTCAAGTATGAGAACCAGGCAGTCGAGCTTGTCGATCTGCCGGGTACGCATTCGCTCAGTGCCCACTCGCTGGAAGAACACATCGCGGTCGATGTGATCTTCGGGCGGATGGAGGGTACGAGGACGCCCGACGGCATCCTGGCCGTTCTCGATGCCACGAATCTTTACCAGGGCCTGTTCCTGGTGCAGCAGCTCGTGGAGCTTGGCCTGCCGACCGTGGTTGCGCTGACCATGACGGACGCTGCCGAGAAAGGCGGCATCCAGGTCGATACCGCGGAACTCAGCGCACTGCTGGGCGTGCCGGTCTACCCGGTTGTCGCCACGACGGGGGCGGGCCTCGACATGCTGCGTCGCGCCCTGGTCGGGATTAAAGACGTTACGCCCCCGCGCCGCGTACGCATCTGGCCGGAACTTGCGGCGGCCGCCGAACGGCTCGCCCAGGATTCGCGCGAGCCATTGCGTTTCGCCGAACTCGAACGCCTGCTGATTGACGGGCCGACGGAATCGAACCGGGACATTCTGAGTAAACTCAGCGACGCGGCACGCGCCCGGATCGATACCGAGCGCGCGGCGCTGTTCGAGGGCGAGCCGCCCATCGCCCGCGACGCGCGTATCCGCTACACCTGGGTTCGGAGCGTGCTCGACAAGGTCCAGAAGTCCGCGCCGGCATTTGTCACCTGGCGCTCCCGCGTAACGGATTTCCTGAACCTGCCGGTACCGGGCACGATCGGCCTGTTCGTCGTCATGGCCATCGTGTTCCAGGCGGTGTTCGCCTGGGCGACGCCTATCATGGACGCGATCGATGCGTCGTCGTCGGCGTTGAGCGCCGCCGTCTTCCAGCGACTCGGCGACAACGCGTTCTCCAGCCTCATTGCCGACGGCGTCATCGCCGGTGTGGGCAGCGTCGTCATATTTCTGCCGCAGATCATTATCCTGTTTCTCTTCATCATCCTGCTCGAAGATTCGGGCTACCTGGCGCGCGCGGCCTACCTCATGGACCGGGCCATGCGCTCCGTGGGTCTTTCGGGCCAGTCGATCATCCCGATGATCTCGAGTTTCGCCTGCGCCGTCCCCGGCATCATGGCGACCCGCGTCATTCCCAATCGGCGCGACCGCATCGCGACGATCATGGCGGCGCCGTTCATGACCTGTTCTGCGCGTTTGCCCGTGTACGCACTGCTGATCGCCGCGTTCGTGCCCGCGACCAAGGTCGGTTTCCTGAATCTGCAGGGCCTCGTCCTGCTGGGCCTGTACCTGTTCGGCATCGTGATGGGCGTCCTGACGGCACTGATCATGCGCCAGACGGCATTGCGCGGGCCCAAACCGCCGTTTGCGCTGATGTTGCCGGAATTTCGCCGTCCCAACCTGCAGACCGTCGCGATTCAATTGCTCGGCCGCGCGAAAGTGTTCCTGAAGCGAGCCGGTACGGTGATCTTCGCGGTTGCGGTGATTGTCTGGGCACTGGCCTATTTCCCACGGGCAGACGATATCCCCGCCGAACTCGATGCAAACACCGCGGCCGCCCTGCAGATGGAGCAGAGTTGGCTAGGCAGGGCCGGCAAGGTCGTGGAACCCGTGTTCGAGCCCCTGGGCTGGGACTGGCGGGTGTCCTCGGCGGTAATCGCGGGATTCCCGGCGCGTGAAGTCGTCATCGCCGTCCTGGGGACCGTCTACGCGGTCGGCGACGATGCCGATGAAGGTACGCTGAGCGGCAGGCTCAAGTCCGCAACGCGGCCCGACGGCTCGAAAGTATTTACGCTGCCGATGGTTATCGGCCTGCTGATCTTCTACGCCTGCTGCCTGCAGTGTGCGGCGACGCTCGCGATCATTCGGCGTGAGACCAATTCCTGGCGTTGGCCGATCTTTGCCTGGGCGTACATGACGACCATCGGCTATCTTGGCGCGCTGGTCGCGTTCCAGCTCGGCAGCGCCTAGAGCGCGCAGAGTTTCCGTGCGGCGTCTTCGAGCGTCGCATCGTCCTTCGCAAAGCAGAAACGCAGGCGAGTTCCCGTGAACGGTGTTTCGCAAAATACCGATAGCGGGATCGACGCGACGCCAATTTCCCGCGTCCATTGCTTTGCCAGGGACGCATCGACCTCGTCACTGATATCACCGTAGTCCAGTATCTGGAAGAACGTGCTGCGCGCCGGACGCAGCCTGAACCTCGAAGTCGCAAGTAGCTTGCAGAAGTGGTCGCGCTTTTGCTGGTAGAACGCAGGCAAGTCTTCGTAGAAGGCGGGATCGCTCACCAGGAAATCGGCGACGCCGTGTTGCATCGGCGTGCTGACGGAAAACGTCGTGAACTGATGTACCTTGCGAAACTCATTGCTGAGGTGCGCCGGCGCGGCACAGTAGCCGAGCTTCCAGCCGGTCGCGTGAAACGTCTTGCCGAATGAGCAGACGACCATCGAGCGCTGCCAGAGTTCGTCGTGACTGACCAGGCTCCGGTGCGGCTCTCCGTCGAAGACAATGTGCTCGTAGACTTCGTCCGACAACAGGTAGCAGTCCGTATCGCGAACCAGTTCCGCGAGCCTGTCGAGGTCGTTCTCGGAGAGCGTCGCACCGGTCGGGTTGTGTGGAAAATTGAGAATGATCAAGCGCGTCTTGTCGTTGATCGTGTCGCCGATGCGTTGCCAGTCCGGGTGAAAGTCATGGCCGTTCTCATCGATCCTGAGCGGCACGCGACGTGTGGTGCCGCCGGCCAGGTTGATCGCCGGTTCGTAGGAATCGTAGGCGGGGTCGAGGATGATCACTTCGTCGCCGCTGCGCACGATCGCCGTGATCGCGCTGAACAGACCTTCCGTCGCGCCGGTGCATACCGTAATTTCCGATTCTGGATCGAGTTCACGCCCCTGCATCCGTCGTGTCTTCCCGGCAATCGCTTCGCGCAATGCAGGCAGGCCAGGCATCGGGGCGTACTGGTTGGCGCCGTTGTGCAGGTGCCAGTTGATACGCTCGACGAGCGCAGCGGGCGGATCGAAGCTGGGAAAGCCCTGTGACAGGTTGATGGCGCCGGTCTCGGTCGCGAGGTGACTCATCACCGTAAAGATCGTGGTACCGACGTCCGGTAGCTTGCTCGATATCGTCTTGTCCATGGCGCAAGTCTATGCCATTTGGGCTATCCTTTATGCGGTTCGAATAACAAAAACAAGAATGATCAAGGGGGTTCTATGAACAGGCGTCTCTTCCTGCGCTCGGCTGTCGCCGCGGGCGTATCCGTAACCGCAACACCAACGTTGGCCGCGCAATTTGCGGCGCTTACGGAGGTCAACGCAAACGTCAATGCGGTCACCGGCAATCGCGCGGAGATAGAAATCGAACGCGCAGCGGTCAGTGAACTTGCCGACAGCCTGCGTGGCAATCTGCTGTTGCCGGGCAACCCGGCCTACGAGACAGCGCGCCACGTATTGAACGGTGGCATCGACAAGCATCCGGCGTTCGTGGTTCAGCCGATCGGCGCGACCGACGTACGCAAGGCCGTAACGTTTGCGCGCGAGCGCGACATGTTACTCGCCGTGAAATGTGGCGGGCACAGCTATGCGGGTAAATCGACCTGCGATGGCGGCATGCAGATCGATCTCTCAACGCTTCGTCACGCGCGTGTCGATGCGACCCATCGTATCGCCCATGTCGCGGGCGGCAGCCTGCTGGGTGAACTCGATCGCGAGTCGATGGCTGTCGGGCTGGTCACGACGGCAGGCACCGTGTCGCATACCGGCATTGGCGGTCTCACGACGGCGGGCGGTTTCGGTCGTGTCGGCAGGCGGTTCGGACTGGCTCTCGACAATGTCGTCGGCGTCGATATCGTTACAGCCGACGGGCAGTTGCGACATGCGAATGCAGAGGAAAACGAAGATCTTTACTGGGGCGTTCGTGGTGGCGGTGGCAACTTTGGCATCGTGACCAACTTCGAACTGCAGCTGCACCCGATGCAGCGGAAGGTCGTCGGCGGCGACCTGATTTTCCCCGGATCGATGGCGCGGCAGGTCTTCGAAGCTTACCGTGAACATGGAGTTACCGGACCCGACGAGCTGTACTGCGATGCTTATGTCGGCTCGATGATGGAGGGCGCCGACAGCATGGCAGGCCTGCATTTCTGTTGGTCAGGTCCGGAGGCGGCCGCAGAAAAGGTGTTCGCCCCATTCCGCGCGATCGGCACGCCCATCATGGATACGCTCAAGACCTGGGACTACGTCGAGTTGCAACGCAGTGGCGATAACACCGAGCCCAGGAACGACGCGAGCTACATGAAGGCCGGCTTCATCAACGCTGTGCCGGATGCGCTGATCGACGCAATCGCGACGGGTCTGGAGCCGCAAGATAGGCGTGCGGTGTTCGTCTATTGCCAGCAGTCAGGCGGTGCCATCGGACGCATCGCGACCGGTGCGACCGCCTTCGCGCATCGTCAGTCGATTGCCAACATGTTTGTCATCGTGCAGTGGCCGAGCGAGGATGAGGTCGGCCAGCATGTCGACTACATCAGGCGTTACTGGCGGGATCTCGAGCCACACACGGACGGTTATTACACCGTCGATACGGCGGACGAATCTCGAGCCGTCCGGCATGCGAACTACCAGGGTAACTTCCCGCGCCTGATGGAGCTCAAAAAGAAGTACGATCCGACGAACCTGTTCCGCCTGAACGCGAATATCAATCCGGCGGGATAGCACTCGGCATTCGCTTCAGTCGCAGTTATCGTCCTCGGCGAGGAGTGCCCGGGTTGCGTCATCGGGCTGGCCCGCAGCCGGGCTTCCGGCATCGAAGACCACCCGCCAGTGGCCATCGTCGTTGAGGCGCCAGATTGAATTGAACGTGCCCCAGCTTTCGACCGTGTTGCCGGCGGCGTCGACGGAGCGCACTACGTAGGGGCCGCGCGACAGGGCCAGGGTGCCGTTCTCGAGTACCTCGACGATTTGCGGTCGCCAAACGATGCTCGGGCCGTCGGCCGCGAAAAACACCGACCAGCCTGCCACGATGTCATCCGGGCCTCGGAGCACGCCGGCCGCGACAAAGCGCGCGTCGGCGTCGAGGTGAGCCCGAAACGCGGTGATGTCCTGTTGTTCCACGGATTTGCTGAAGCCGATTTCCCGGCAGCGAACGTCATCGGCCAGGTCGGCACCGGCAACAGCGCCGTAAAGACTGGCCAGACAGGCAATGGCGAGACGGTACATGTCCGTCATAGTAGCGCGAATGGTGGCCCGCCGCGAAGCCGGCTCGGCCCAATTGAAGCCCCCGAATACATACTGTAAGATGCGCCTCCCGCGGTCGGGGCGTGGCGCAGCCTGGTAGCGCACTTCGTTCGGGACGAAGGGGTCGGAGGTTCAAATCCTCTCGCCCCGACCATTTCATTTTCTAGCGGGTTTCGAAGATACACTCTTCGAGTTCTTTCTCCGGCACTTCATCCAGCCACTCGGGCTTCCTGAAGTTGCGCTTTATCCCCCTGGCAAGCTTGCCGATCTGCATCCCGTCGACCACGCGGTGATCGAAGGTCCCCGTCAGGGGCAGAATCGTACGGATCACGATTTCGCCGTTCCTGACGACAGGTTTCTCCTCGATCTTGCCGAGGACGATGACGCAGGGCACCTTGGCGGCCGGCATCAACGCCGTCATGCCTGTGTTCAGGCCGAAGTTGCCAATGTCGGAAACGACAAACGAACCGAAGCTGTGCGCTGACAGGCCAAGCGCCCGGATCTCGACACCCATGTCGACCGTGATCCACTTCAGCAGCAGAAAGAGGGGGCGGCGCAATGGCCAGGGGATCCGGTTGAGCATGTACTTGTTCTTTGCCGCCTTGATCTCGGAACCGGCCCGGCTCCTGGCGGCCTTCGCACGAATCTCATCGGCGATGTCGGTGACCTTGCGGGCATGGGCATCGCGGATGATCGCGGGCGTGACGCCGGAGTCACCGCCGACCTGGACCGGCACCATGACGTCCATGTGCTCACGGCCGACGATGGCACCACGACGGATGAAGCAGTTCATCTCGGGTGCATCGAAGGCAATGGCGCGTGCCAGAACCGCAGTCGTCAGGTGCACCATCGTGAGTTTCACGCCTTCCTCGCGCTTGCGATCGAGGAACCGCTTGGCTTCGGTGACGTCGATGTCGAGGGTGCCATAGACACGCGAGTCCGTCGGCGTCGTGTAGATAGTCGCGGCAGTGACCCGCCAGGGCGTGTTGAAGCGGTCCATCAGTCGTCGCCCACGCTCAGGATCGCCGCTGTATGGCGAATGCGGCCAGCGACATCAGCGCGTCGCGATACGTTGACTTCGGTATGCAATCGATAACGGCGATGGCCGCGTCTGCGGCTTCACGAGCCTTGGTGGTCGTATAGTCCAGCGCGCCGGTTGCGTGGATAATTTCCTGGATCTCGGCCATTTGCCCGAGACCGCCCTCGACGACGGCATTGCGTATCAGCTTGCGTTGCGCGTCGGTGCCGGCTCGCATCGCGTAGATCAGCGGCAAGGTGGCCTTGCCTTCCGCGAGGTCGTCACCGAGGTTCTTGCCCAGTTCATCGGCCGATGCGCTGTAGTCCAGTGCATCGTCGATGAGTTGGAACGCGGTACCGAGATGCTGCCCGTACTTGATCATCGCGGCTTCGTCGCCGGGATCGCGGTTGGCGAGAACGGCGGCAATCTGCGCGCCGGCTTCGAACAGGCGGGCCGTCTTGCGATAGATGACCTGCTGGTAGTCATCCTCGCTGGTGTCGGGGTCGTGCACGTTCATGAGTTGCATGACCTCGCCCGCGGCAATCGTATTGGTCGCATCGGCGAGAATCTGCATGACGCGCATGTCGCCGATGTCCACCATCATCTGGAACGAGCGCGAGTAGAGGAAATCGCCGACCAGCACACTCGCCTGGTTGCCGAAAACCGTATTGGCCGAATCCTGGCCGCGGCGCCGATCGGATCCGTCGACGACATCGTCGTGGAGCAGGGTAGCCGTATGGATAAACTCGATAATGGTCGCGGCGCGAATGTGCTGGTCGCCCGCGTAGCCCATGGCACGGGCCGCGAGCAGCACAATCAGCGGGCGCAGGCGCTTGCCGCCGCTCATGACGATGTATTCGGATACCTGCGAGACGAGCGGGACGTCGGTTTCCAGGCTCGAGGAGATCAGCCGGTTGACGGCGTGCATGTCGTCCTCGGCGAGCGCCGCGACGTCGTCGAAGTCCACAGAATCGGGTGATTTTTCGGCCACTTGCATAAGTTTCGTGATAATGCCTGAATGCCGTGCTCTTGGCGATACTCGGGTCATATTCGGCTACGGACCGGTGAGATTGCAAGCCGTTGAAAAGCGGCGGGATTTCAGTCGCCCCTAACGTTGACCCGGGGCGGCGGAATCTATAGAATTCCGGCTCTTTCGTGGCGCCTGCCAGTTCTTCCCTTGCACGGATGTAATGGCGTCAAAAAAACATCTTATTTCTCAGTAAGTTGCGGGACTCGCGGCTTACGTATTGGAGCAAACATAATGTATGCGGTTTTTCGCAGCGGCGGCAAACAGTATCGTGCCGCAAAAGGTGACGTTCTGCGTCTCGAGAAAATCGAGGCGGATGAGGGTGCCACGATCAAATTCGATGAGGTTCTCCTCGTTGGCGAAGGCAGCGACGTCAAGGTCGGCACGCCGTTGCTGTCCGGCAGCACGGTAAGCGGCACGGTCATACGCCAGGGCAAGAGCCGCAAGGTTCCGGTCGTGAAGTTCAAGCGTCGCCAGAACTACCTGCGCCAGGGCACGCATCGCCAGTTCTTCACCGAGGTGGAGATCACCGGTATTACGGGCGGCTCGGCCAAGAAGGCGGCACCGAAGCAGGCCGAAGCGGCAGACGACAAGCCGGCAACGAAGAAGCCAGCCGCCAAGAAGCCAGCGGCCAAGAAGGCGGCTGCGAAGAAGACGGCGACGAAAAAGCCCGCGGCCAAGAAGAAGGCAGCGAAGAAGCCGGCAGCCAAGAAGAAGGCTGACTAAGGCATTGGATTAACGAAACTCGGGCGTGACCCCGGGTGATGCACACAACAGGTACGGTACAGTGGCACATAAAAAAGCAGGTGGTAGTAGTAAGAACGGTCGCGATTCGGAGAGTAAACGCCTTGGCGTCAAGATCTACGGCGGCCAGCAAGTCGTGGCAGGCAATATCATCGTTCGCCAGCGTGGCACCCGTTTTCATGCTGGCACCAATGTCGGCCTTGGTCGCGACCACACGTTGTTCGCCAAGAAGGACGGACATGTGAAGTTTGAAAAGAAAGGCCCGAAGATGCGGCAGTTCGTGAGTGTCGTAGACGCCTGACACCGAATGTAACAGCGGGGGCATGCGATTGCGTATCCCCGACCGGTTGGGATACGCACAGCACCCAACCGCAAAAAACCCCGCATCTGCGGGGTTTTTCGTACTAGAGTTACCTCAATGAAATTCGTCGACGAAGCAACAATACGCGTTCAAGCGGGCAATGGCGGCAACGGCGCCCTGAGCTTTCGTCGTGAGAAATACATTGCCAAGGGCGGCCCGGATGGCGGTGACGGCGGGCATGGCGGAAGTGTCTACCTGGTGGCCGATCCGTCGCTCAATACGCTGGCCGACTTTCGCGTTGCCCGCCGGTTCAAGGCCGAAGTCGGGCAAGGTGGCGCCGGTCGCAACATGACGGGCAGGTCGGGCGATGATCTCGAGGTTCACGTGCCGCAGGGTACAGTGGTTCACGACGTCGATACCGGCGAGCTGATCTGCGACCTGACCGAGACAGGGCAGCGCCAGATGGTGGCGGAGGGCGGTCGCGGCGGACTGGGCAACACGCGCTTCAAGAGCAGCACAAACCGGGCGCCGCGCAAGACAACCCCGGGAACGCCGGGCGAGGCGCGCCACCTGAAGCTCGAACTCAAGGTACTGGCAGACGTCGGCCTGCTCGGCATGCCGAATGCCGGCAAGTCCACGCTGATCTCGGCCATGTCCGCCGCCAAACCGCGCATCGCAGACTACCCGTTCACGACATTGCACCCGAATCTCGGCGTGGTCCGTGTAGGGAGCCTGCAGAGCTTCGTGATGGCCGATATTCCCGGTCTGATCGAAGGGGCGTCAGACGGCGCCGGGCTCGGCATACAGTTCCTCAGGCACCTGCAGCGCACGCGCCTGCTGTTGCATCTCGTCGACATAGCGCCGATGGATCCCGATATCGAACCGGCCCGGGAGGTTCAGGCCGTCGCGAGGGAACTCGAGCGATTCTCAAGTGAGCTGGCTGAAAAGCCGCGCTGGCTGGTGATCAACAAGATCGACCTGCTCGCCGATGACGATCTTGCTGTCGCGCGCGAGATGCTTCTCGAGGCGCTTGCCTGGGACGGCCCTGTATTCGAGGTGAGCGCGGCCACAGGCGCCGGCACCGAGGCCCTGGGGCACGCGGTGATGCAGGCGCTCGAAGAGTTTGAAGAAGAGTTGGAAGCCGAAGCGGACGGAGTACCCTGAGGGTACTAGGCAGAGATTGCCTTGATCCGGGTGTTCAGGCGGCTTTTATGACGCGCGGCCTTGTTCTTGGTAACAATGCCCTTGTTGATCATGCTGTCGATAACAGGCACAGCATCCTTGTAGGCCGCTACGGCTGCATCCTTGTCGCCGGCATCACATGCGTTGACGACGCTCTTGATCTTGGTACGCATCTTGGAACGCAGGCCCATGTTGTGCTTGCGAGTCTTTTCCGCCTGACGTGCGCGCTTCCTGGCTGATTTGATGTTTGCCACTGGTTTAAACCGTGTTCCGATGTCAAAGAGCCGCGTATTATTCGCGCCCGGGGAGGCGTTGTCAATCACATTCGCGGACCCTGTTTTGGGCTAAACTCACGGGCTCATGAAACCGAAAAAACCTATATCCGGCTTGAAGTTAGCGCTGAAGACCTCCGTCGTCAGCGGTATGACCCTCCTGTCTCGAATACTGGGCCTGGTGCGGGATGTCGTATTTGCGCGGTTTTTCGGCGCCGGACTGCTCATGGACGCCTTTCTTGTCGCGCAGCGCATCCCGAATATGTTGCGTCGCTTTTTTGCCGAGGGTGCGTTCTCGGCCGGTTTCGTGCCCGTCATGGCGCGTTACAAGGAGCGGCACGACCATGAGCAGGCCCGCGAGTACCTGGATGCCATGGCCGGCACGTTCGGCCTGGTGCTGTTCGGGGTCACGCTCGTCGGCGTCGTCGCCGCGCCCTTGCTGGTCCTGGTCGTTGCCCCGGGCTTCATCAGCGACGGCGGGGATTTCGATCTCGCGGCGCTCATGCTGCGCTTCACGTTTCCCTACCTGTTCTTCATATCCCTGACGGCGTTTGCCGGCGGTATCCTCAATACCTACGGTCGCTTCGGTGTCCCGGCATTTACGCCGGTACTGCTGAATGTCGTCCTGATCGGCGCTGCTGTCTGGCTCGCGCCAATGCTCGAGCAACCCATTATGGCGTTGGCCTATGCGGTGTTCGTCGCGGGCCTCGTACAGCTCCTGTTCCAGCTGCCGTTTCTCGCGCAGATCCGGGCATTGCCGCGCCCGACGTGGCGGCCGCAACATGAGGGAGTGCGGCGAGCGTTCAAGTTGATGCTGCCGGCGATCTTCGGGTCGTCTGTCGCACAGATCAACGTGCTCGTCAGCGGCATTATCGCGTCGTTGCTGCCGGTCGGCAGCATCAGCTACCTCTACTATTCGGATCGGCTGATGGAGTTCCCACTGGGCCTCTTTGGCATCGCGCTGGCGACGGTAACGCTGCCGTACCTGTCGCGCCTCTGGGCCAACGGGGATCGTGGCGAGTTCGCCCAGACGCTCGAGTGGTCAATGAAAATAGCCATGCTGATCGCGGTGCCTGCCGCTGTCGGTCTGGTGATGCTGGCCGCGCCGCTGGTTACCACGCTTTTTCATGGCGGCGAGTTCGATCAGCGGTCCGTGGACATGACGGTTCTCGCGTTACAGGCTTACGCCTTCGGCCTCGTCGGTTTCTCATTCGTTAAAGTCCTTGCGCCGGCATTCTTCGCCCGCGAGGACACACGCACGCCGGTTCGTGTCGGCATCGTCGCGTTGTGCGTCAACCTCCTGCTGGGCGCATCGTCCGCCTGGTACCTCACGACCCGGGGCTTCGCGGGCCCGCACATGGGCCTGGCGGCGGCAACTTCGGTTGCGGCCATTCTCAATGCCGGGCTGTTGTACCGCGGCCTTCACAAGGCCGGGGTCATCCGCCACGGGCCGGGGTGGGGAATCCTGGTTCTGCGGGTCGGCGTTGCCAATGGCGCGATGATCGCGGTGCTGCTCGCGCTGCATCGCTCTGTAGGCTGGTGGACTGCCGCGTCGTTGATGGACCGGGTCGGCTGGCTGTCGATTACGGTGTGCGCCGGCGCCGGCATGTATTTCGTGTCGCTGGTCGTGCTTGGGCTGCGGCCCGCACAGTTCCGCATGAGGCATGACTGACATGCGCCTCGTGCGTCATCTCCCGGACCTTCCGTATGAGCGGCTTGCGAACGGCAGTGTCGTCACCATCGGCGCATTCGATGGCATTCACCTCGGTCATCGCCAGTTGCTTCGCCGTGTCGTCGATGTTGCGCAGCAGACCGGCCGGCCGGCGGTCGCCATGAGCTTCGAGCCGACGCCGAAGGAGTTCTTCGGTGGTGATCAGCCACCTGCGCGCCTCATGCGCTTTCGCGAAAAACTCGAGTCGCTCGAGGAACGCAAGATCGACATCTTCTTCTGCCCACGCTTTGGCGAGGCGATGCGCGGCATTTCGGCGGATGCGTTTATTCGACAGGTCCTCGTGCACGGCCTGAATGCGCGGCACATCGTCATCGGTGACGACTTCAGATTCGCGCGTCGGCGCGAAGGATCGATCGAGGATCTGCTGCGTGTCGCACCGGTCCTGGACCTGGCAATCGAGAGAGTGCCGAGCATTCTTGTCGGCGATACCCGCGTCAGCAGCACGGCGATTCGTGAGGCCCTGGCAGCAGGCGACCTGGATCGGGCGACAGCGCTGCTGGGTCGGCCCTATCGCATGTCAGGGAAGATCGTACGGGGCCGACGCGTGGGACGGTCTCTCGGCTACGCGACGGCCAATGTCGACCTCAGGCGCCGCCGCAGCGCCGTCATGGGTATCTATGCCGTGCGCGTGCATGGACTGCCCGAAGGTCCGGTCGATGGCGTGGCGAGCGTTGGTACTCGCCCGACATTCGACCTGACCAAGCCCCTGCTCGAGGTTCACCTGCTGGATTTCGACCGCGACATATACGGCGAATACATCCATGTCGACTTCATTCGACACCTGCGCGCCGAAGAGAAGTTCGATTCGGTGGAGGATCTGGTTGCGCAAATGAAGATTGACGAAGAGAATGCACGTTCAGCCCTGGATGCCATGAATGATTGAAGACAAGCCACCAACAAACACCCGATTCACCGCCTGGATGTCGGTGGCCGCGCTCGTCGTGCTGGCCGACCAGGTCACCAAGTGGGCCATCGTCGAATGGGTCGACCTCTACGAGCGTATTCCGCTCAATTCGTTCATCAACCTCACGCACCAGCGGAACACCGGCGCCGCCTTCAGTTTCCTGGCGGATGCCGGCGGCTGGCAGAGGTGGTTTTTTGTGACGCTGGCCACGGGCGTCAGCGTGGCGATTGCCGTGTGGCTCTGGCGGATTCGTAACGAAGGGCCGGCTATCCTGGCGGCCGGACTGGCGCTGGTACTCGGCGGGGCGGTCGGCAACCTGATCGACCGGGTTACGCTGGGTTACGTGACGGACTTCATCCAGGTGTGGTTTGGCGATTGGGCGTTTCCGTCATTCAACGTCGCGGATGCCGGAATTTCCGTCGGCGCCGCGTTGTTGATTATCGACGCGATATTCTACTCGGGCCGAAGCGCGAAGTAGTTCTACCGGGTACGTTCCCAGCAGTTGGTTTCGGGACCTGATGTCCTGGCACCGCGACCGTCGATGGTAAACGTCAGGCACTTGGTCGCCTCGTTGCCGCCGAGCTGGTAGGTCGCCGTGGCGCTGAAATTACTCGGGCTTGCCGCTGTGACATCGATAACGTAAGACCCCGTGTCGGTCGTAAACGGATCAGACGAAAAACCAAGCAGCGTCATGTCCTGCGTGAACGTGTTGTTGTTCAGGTAGAACCGTTCCTGGTTGATCTTGATCTGCAGCAGCGCCGACCTGGCTTCGTTGCGTTTCGCGCGCGCCGAGAACTCCTGGTAATTCGGAAAGGCGATGGCGGCCAGGATGCTGACGACGACCACGACGATCATCAGTTCAATCAGCGTGATACCGCTCATGTGTTTGCGCAATCGCATAGTACTTTTCCCGTGCCGCATTGGTTCAGACTAATAGTGGAGGTTCCGGGCGCGGAGCGCCCGGAACCATGCCTCAGTTTATTCGATGCCGTCCTGCGTCCAGAGCGTACGCACCGGATTATTGGCAAATCCCGGATCGAAACACTCGACACCGATACAGCCGATCGGCGGCGGCATGCAGTCCGCGCCCGTGCAGGTCGGGTCGTCGGGGCTCGGGAACAGGAACTGCGGTGCCGGCGCTATGCCGCCCTGGGCGAGCTGCGTGCGACGGGCTTCGTCTTCGCCACCGGTTGGCACGTTGCCGAGATCATCGACGATCGGGTCGCCATTGATGATACTGACACGCCACAGGAAGTTCGTGCCTTGCCCGACGTTACAGGCAGCAGCACCAGCCGAATCCGGTGAGAAGCTCACAAAGAACACTTCGTTGTTGAACGTGACCGAGTCGGCCAGAACCATCTGGTTCGCCGGCAGCGTCAACATCCAGCCCGCGTCACTTGCGGTCACCGTGACATCCACCTGGCCTGATACGTCGACCAGGTCTGCCTCCGTGTACGGCACAAGCGCGTCGTACTCGGCCTGGGTGAGCGAATTAAACACGTTCGGATCACGCAGTGAGTAGAAGCGGTCGGTCGCACTCAGGTCGAGCGGGTGAGCGCGATAACCCGAACCGATGCTCACCGAGATAAAGCGACGGTTCTGGCGAGTGTCCGAGAACATCGCGATGTCGGGCGAATTGTAGAAGCGTCGCGTATCGCCAGGTCCTGGCGACGCGAGGCCTTCCGCACCGAGCTGGGCAATGACGCCACCCGTAACGAGGTTCGCCGTTGTATTGCCGTTGCGTACGTCAAAGCGCCACACCTGGCCGCCCAGGTCGGATGCGTACATGCGATCGGCGTAGCCGTCACCGTTGATGTCGATAACCTTGATTCGCGTCGGGATGGCGCGCGTCATGCCCGCCAACTGCAGGTCAGCGCTGCTGCTGGAATGACCGGCACGCCACAAGGTTGAGCCGCTGATCAGGTCGAGCACATGTACGCCGGCGCCGACGCCGTCCGGCGTCGCGTTGAAGGCCGGGGTATCGTGCACGCCGTCGTAGCCGCCGCCCACAACAACCACAGCCTTGAAGGCATTCTGGGTGGTGCCCGCGATATCCATGCGAGTGACAACCGGGGCAGACCAGCTCTGGCCAGCCTCATCAAGCACACGTTCCCAAACGAGAACAGGGTTGTTCTTGTCGGTGACGTTGAGCATGCGATACGTCATGCCACCGCGACGCATGCCGAACAGGATGTAGGCAAAATCGCCATCGACCGGTTCGATCGCGCCGTCGCTGTCGACATCACGCACAACCGGGACGATATCGCCGTCGATGCCGTACAGCTTGTACTTCATCTCCGGGTCGTCATACAGGCGTGCCATGCGGGGCAACAGCTCTTTCGGTACGTAGGACCAAAGCTCCTGGCCCGTTGCGGAGTCGACCGCGTGCAGGTAGCCGTCATTGGTTGCGGTGTAGATCACCGAGTCCGGGTTCTGCGCCGTGCCGCCATAAACGATGGCTGCGGGTCGCGAATGCAGGGGATCGCCCATCGCGTAGCGGACCGTGGTCGTCGGATCATTGTCGATGTCCTGTACATCTTCGCCGCGCATCCAGCGAATCACCTCATCCATTGTCGGGCCGCCGCCGGTCAGGCCAAAATCGGCGTCCGAGTACATAGCCATGTTGGCAACGGAAATCGCGTTGCTCGCGCCGGACAGGCTGCTGTCGAAGCCGTTATCCGTGAACAGGCGACGTACGCCCGGGTCCGGCAGCTGGTTGGCCGCGCCACCCAGCATCACGTCATTGCCGTCTGCCTGGCCGACCGTCCAGAACGAGCGGGCCGTCGGGTAGAAGAAGCCGGTGCCCGGGTCGACAGCGTCGACGCCAAGTGCGTCGACGATCTGGCCGCCCTCGATGCGATAGGCTTTCAGGTTGCCGGGCCAGTGCGCGGCGCCACGAGCGCCGAACATGGTCAGGTACACATCGTTCAGGTTTCGCGTCCGGTTGAACGTGTTAACCGATACGGCAGGAGCCGTGTACGAAAGCGCACGTTCGTTTACCTGCGAGACGATATCCGTCAATGCGACGAGGAGCGAATCCGTGTCGTCGGCCAACAGGTACTGGCCACCCGACAAACGTGCCGTGTCTTCGAGGATATCGAGGTCAATCGTAAAACCAATCGTGTGTGTGATCACCGACTGGCGGCCCGGCAGCGTCGGGTGGATGTCGATGTTGGCAAGGTATTCGCCCACGTCGTCCAGGCAAGCGCCGTTGCCGGTGCCGGTGCATCCCGTGCGGCCCGCAAGCGTCGCCGACCAGCTGGGCAGCTGAGCCAGAAGGCCCGGCGTGCCGACGTCCTCGGTCGGCTGGCCGTCAGTGATCAATACATTGAAGTTCTTCGAGCACTCCAGCATGGACGGGCGCTCATAGACCGGCGGCGTCGTCGTCAGAAGTGCGTTCGTGTCAGTGCCGTTGACGCCGATCTCACCGTAGTTGACCGGCAGTCCCTGCCAGAACAACGCTGTCTCGAACAATGACTCGGAAAGCGGTGTCCAGCCGTCTGCGGGAAGGGCGTCGATCTGGGCCAGGATCGCGGCGCGATTGGCGTCGAGGTCGATCGGGGCACGAACAATCGTGCCGCCTTCCGTGTTGTTAAAGCGCATCAGACCGACGTTCATGTCGTTGACGGAATTCAGGACAGCCTTGGTCGCTTCTTTCATGATATCGGAACGCGACATATCCACGGTGGCAGGGTCATTCTGGTAGTTAAGGTAGTTGCCGTCATGGATCGTGTACGTGGTGCTGCGGCCTGAGCTGCCCCATGCGAGTTCCTGGAGCGGATCGGACGTCCAGGCGCTTGCCATGCCGCTGCCCGACACGGCGTACACCGCGCTCGGGTCGCCGCCACCGTTCTCGCCATGAAGACTGCTGTCCGATTCACATTCGACCGGGTCGGAGTCGTTACCGGGTTCGAGCTCCATCCACTCGTCTACACCACCCGCATTGGGGCGGTACTGGACGAGTACGCCCGTGTACGCACCGACACCGGCGACCTGGATCGCTGCGTCGGCGCAATGCCACGCGCTCTTGTCAATAAACCTCGTGTTTGCAGCGTCGCAAACAGGGGTGCCGGACCCTTCGCTCCAGTACATGGAGTCGCGGTCGCAGGTTCCGAACGCCGAATAGTCGGTATTGGGATCGTACGGCCGGCCCGTTTCCTGTTCGGTTGTCATCGACCCAGAGGTGTCGAGAATGAACATGACGTTCGGCTTCAACTGCGAGGGATCGGGCGGTGCGAGGAGCAACAGCTCCGTGTCATCCGCAAGTGCCGGCGCGCCACTGGCGATGGCCAGCGTCAAGCCAAGAACAGTCCCTGTCGTTTTACGAATTACCTTATTCATAGTGCTATCCTCAAAGGTTGACCGACACAGCGGTCACCTGATTCCGTTCGACGTGGCGAAGCACAGTTACGGCTTCTTTCTCTGGCTCTTCCACAACAGCGATAGCGTCGCGGAATGCCTTCAGCGGCACGGTCTTGCCATTAATCTGGAAGCGCACGTCGGCGGCAACGCGGATGCGAACGTATTCGCAGGTCCTGCATTCCTTGAACGCAATCGTGCCACCCTGAGCGCGTGGCAGGCGCATGTCGCTCAATGCGATTTCGTAGGCTTCCTGCACGACTCGCATATCGGCGGCTGCCGGCAATGCCAGGCCCACCAATACAGCTATCATCAATACTTTAAGTTTCATGAGCTTGCTCCGTTCCTTTTACGCTCAAAGCGCCGACATTTCCGGGCCGACGACATAAAAAGCTTGTGTATGGACTGCGCTCGAGTCGCGGTCCGTTGTGTTGCCAGGATCACGCAGCATCTCTGCCTGTGACGTGGCCTGAAAGTGGTACGCGGCAATACCGCTGCCAACACCAAGGCTGAACGCCTTGTCCGGCACCATGGTTGAGTCCTCGAACTGGATCGTGGTGGAAATGTTCTGGTACGAAGACGGTGCCTGCGTCATGGTGGTTGCGGCGCCCGTCGTCACGAACTGGCCCTGGGACAGTGCGGTCTCAATACCGGTTTCGGCAGCCTGGAATGCATCTTCGTAGGCCTGGTCGTTACGCACCAGTGCGAGCTCTGTGGTCGCGGTGTTCATGCCTGAGATGGCGAGGACAGTGATAACGACCAGCAACATCAGTCCGACGACGAGTGCGGCACCCTGTTGTGAATTGCGAGAAGAAATCTGTGTCTGTTTCATAAGTATGTGCTCTTGATATCAGGTCCGGGCGTTGCGCAGCAGGATCGTCTTGGAAACCTGCAAACGGCGGAAGCCGTCATTCTGCTGGCCCATGTTGGCGTTGCCGGGCTGGTAATTGCGGTTGTCCTGCAATCCGAACTCGGGTGTAACGCCTCTAACCACGAGCCAGACACGCGCCGTTATGACGCGCGCGCCCGGTACGTAGCCGGCCGCGGCCGGGTTGTATATGTCGTCGCCCGGGTGAACGTAGCGATCGACGGTGTTGTCTTCGTCGACATCGATGCCGAGTTGCAGCTGGATGTTCTCAACGCCGGGCGCCACTTCCTGGTCGTCGATGAACGGTGCACCGGCGCGCACGGTCAAGGTCTTGCGACGCAAGGTCGGTACGCCTGGGATCAGTGTCGATGTCGGGGAAACGTAGTAGCTGTTAACCATCAGGTTGTGCGTTGCCGAAGAGGGAGCGCCCGTTATCGGGTGAATCGTGACCGGCGAAAACGCGGCGGGTACACCGCCGGTCTCAAACAGCTCACCCTGGATGCGCGTGGACTGTAGCTGGAGTCGCCCGGCTGCGGGTGCAACCGGCTGTACCGTAGCGCGGCGTATCGTGACGAGGTCCGAGTTCGCCTGTGCTCCACCGGCGGCGCCACACGGCAGGTTGTAACCGTTGTCGTTGCCATCGATGGGTCGTGCAAGATCGAAAGCCCAGTTTGCACCGCAGGTACCTGTCGAGCTCAGCGGCTCCGTCAGGCCATTGGGATTGTCGTCGCCAACCAGCGATCGGCCTTCGACAGCCAGGCCGCGGCTGTTGCGACCCCAGTTGCTGGCCATGCGCAGGTCGGCCTCGATCGTATCCATCGCAAACTGCGCCGTCTCCTGCACGCGGGCGATCGACTCGTTGACCACGAAAGCCTGGCGGCTCTGGTTGTAGATCTGTACGGCACCGATGATCAGGAATGACCCGATCGCAAGAGCGACCATGATCTCGACCAGGGTCAGACCGGTCTGGCGCTGTAATGTTGCTACCTTGCTATACGTCATCTGCAGGTCGCTCCTAAAACGGGTTTACCGGGACAGTGATCGAGTACTGCGGCTGGATGCCGTCAGGCGTCGGTTCGTCCCAGCGCACGGTGATGGTGTAGGACTGTGGCAGCGTGGCCGCGTTGAAAAGCACCACGACCTGCTGGCTGCCGTCGGCCATCGGCGGCAGGAATTCCAGCGCCTGTGCCTGCCAGAGGAAGATGTCATGCGCGGCCATTTGCGCCACGTTGCAGTTGGCGTTCTGCGCCACGCAGTTGTTGTCGGCGCCCGCTGCTGCAGCATAGGCGGCACCTGCGGTCGGGTTGGCCCGTATACGGTCGGCGATGTCGCCGGCCAATGTAACCGCGTGGTGACGCAGCATCGAGGTTCGCCCGGCCTGCATGCTATGCACGTACAGCCCGGCGATGCCGAGCATGCCCACCGACATGATGACCAGTGCGATCAACACCTCAACGAGCGAAAAACCTTTGGATTTTCTGAGAATAGTCATGTTCATTTCCTTACGGACAGGACTTGCCCATCGCGGTGAGCGCGTCGTTGATCAGCGTGTTGTCGCGGAAAACCGTCGCGCGTCCCAGCGGCGTCGCGACGAACAATCGCGCCGCCGAGCTGCCGCCGGAGCTCGTGATGACACCGCGCTCATCGCACATGACGATCTGCGAGACGGCGGGGTTGCCCCCGACGTTCGGGCGACCGAGGCCGTTCGACGAGTAGCTGAAGTAAGTCGCGTCGTCGGCAACGGCGATGGTGATCCCTTCAGCCACCGGGCCGTGAGCCTGCAACACCGTCTCATTGGCGCCGCTCCTGTTGATATCGCCGTCCTCATCGACGAAGACGATGAACCCCTGGTCCCAGGTGCCGCCGCAGTTGGCCGCGGCCGCCAGCGCGTTGGCGCTGGCACACACCGTGATGTTGGTCTTCGCTCGTCCGGATTCGCTGCGTGCGAGATGGAACGAGGAGTGCAGGTCGTTCGCAGCACTCGTCATGCGGCCGTTCTGGTTGAACGCCAGCATGTTGGGTACACCGAAAGTCAGCACCACCCCGACAATCACCATCGTTATCAGCAGTTCATACAGCGTGAAGCCGTTCTGGTTTGTTTTGTCCATGGGCGCACTATAGAGCGTCCGGAAAGCGGCGTTTCGAGTACCCGACTAACGGCACCTGGACCCCGATAAACGGTCAATTCGGCCACCCGCTACTTAACTTATTCCGCGCAGGCGTAGGGCGTACCGTCGGGGCGTTCGAAGGCCACCCGGGGACGCCCGGTGTAGCTGACGACCAGCCCCTTGGCGGGGACGCGATGCCGACGATCGCAGACGATAAACGTGCCGTTGGTCGCCCGCAGAAACGTGGCCCGCAGCGTGAAGCCGGCTCGATTGGCCTGGATCCTCACGTCGGGGGACACGCGGTGTGTCCGGAGCACGGCTTCGCCGGGATCGATGTAGGGCGGGGAGTCGCGGTCGCCGTTCTCGAACAGGATCCAGCCGTGCGACCAGTCGGTCGCCGGGTCGCAGCTTTCGCCGTCCCGGCTGGGGCATAACGAGACGACCTTGCGACGCATGATCGACTCCTTTCTGGCCAGGTGGACGGCGTGAAAAAGTGCATTTATTTCAACAGCTTGCCTTTGCCTTGCGAGTGTGCCGGAAAAGGCCGGCAAGCCGGTCGCCAGCACGATGCCGACCAGGGCGAGGGTCATCAGCAGTTCATACAGGGTGTACCCCTTGTTGCGCGGCTTCATCCGGACCTCCTTGTCCTGCGGACAGTGTTGCAGAGGAGGGCAAGCCTGGACGAGGTCGCTAATTGCGGAGTTAGCCGAAAAACGGGGTTTTCGCCTCGCGAATCGCGACTAAAGTCATGCTATTCTCAGCGGCGCGCACCACGGAAAACCACGGGAAGACAGTATGTTGCGTTCGGAAATAGCCGCGAAACTTGACGAACTGGAAATTTTATCGACCCCGCAACGCCTTGAAATTGCGGGGATATTGCTCGAAAGGCCACAGCACCTGTCGGCCGAGCATATTATCGACCGCTTACGGGCATCCGGCAGCGGCGTGTCCAAGGCGACTGTTTACAACACGTTGAAGCTGTTCACCGAGCGGGGCCTGGTCCGCGAATGCGTGGTGGATCCAGAGCGGCGTTTCTATGACTCCACCATCGAACCCCACCACCACTTCTACAATCTCGATACGGGCGAGCTGACGGATATCCCGGCGGAGAGCATTCGTATCGAGGGCCTGCCGCAGTTTCCCGAGAACGGTGAGCTGGACAGCGTCGAGGTAGTGATCAAGTTTCGCCAGGGAAGCGCCGAAAAACCCGTCTGAAACCCTTTTCGTAAGCGGCGGGCACAGCTATACTGCGCGCCGCTTGCCGTGCCGGATTAGCTCAGTTGGTAGAGCACATCATTCGTAATGATGGGGTCAGGT
>CBDUMZ010000038.1:0-24400 GCA_965368465.1 uncultured Chromatiales bacterium | reverse complement strand
TCGTTTGCCTGGGTCATTCGCTTGCTGCTGAACCGCGAGGAATGGCAGGCTCACAAGGAGCTGTCCCGCAAGAAGGGTCAGAAGTTCTACCGTCGTTTCAGCCGCCTCCAGCGCACCATGCATATCCTCATGATGCTCAGCTTCTTCCTGCTTGCATTGACGGGAATGGCGCTGAAGTTCTCCTACATGCCGTGGGCACAGGCGGTGTCCAATTTCCTCGGCGGGTTTGACAGCATGGGCTTCCAGCATCGTGTTGGCGCGTTCGGCTTGCTGATCGTAATGATTCTGCATATTTACGACGTGATGAATCACAAGCGGAAGACGAAGCAGACCCTGTGGCAGATCGTCACCGGACCGGATTCGATTATCTTCAACGGTCGCGATCTCAAGGAGTTCATCCAGTCGATCAAGTGGTTCTTCGGCTACGGTGAGCGTCCCAAGTACGGTCGCTACACCTACTGGGAGAAATTCGACTACTTCGCGGTTGGCTGGGGTGTGATCATCATCGGCTCGACCGGGCTCGTCCTGTGGTTCCCCGAGTTCTTCACGCATATCGTCCCGGGCTGGGCCGTCAACGTGGCGACGATCATCCACAGCGACGAGGCGTTGCTTGCAGTGGGCTTCATCTTCACGATCCACTTCTTCAACACGCACTTCCGGCCGGACAAGTTCCCGATGGATCCCGTGATATTCACCGGGCGCATTGCCGTCGACGAGCTGAAATACGACAAGCCCGGCGAGTACGAAGAGCAGGTGCAATCCGGTGAACTGGAGAGCAACCTCGTGAGAGCGTTCCCGAAGGTTAAAGACAAGGGCGTGAGGATATTCGGTTTCACGGCGCTCACGTTCGGCCTGGTCCTGCTAAGCCTGATCATCTACACGATGTTATTCGGCTACCGTTAAAGACTGGTCCCCGGCATCGTCCTTTGCGATGATGCCGGGCATCAGTACTGATTTCGGGGAGAACCCATCTTGGATCTAACTGGTCATTGGGTTGGCGTAACCGCCCTCCTGATCTTTGTACTGGCGTACCTGCTGGTCGTCATCGAGGAGTTCACCCACCTCAGGAAGTCCAAGCCCGTGATCCTCGCGGCCGGCATGATCTGGGCGATCATTGCGTACGAGTACGCGACCGCGTCCGTACCGCACGCGACCGAGGAGGCCGTGCGGCACTTCCTGACGGAGTTTGCCGAGCTGTTCCTGTTCCTGCTCACGGCGATGACCTACGTCAACGCCATGAGTGAGCGGCGCGTTTTCGCGGCATTGCGATCGTGGCTCGTAAACCGGCAGTACAGCTATCGTAAGCTGTTCTGGATTACCGGCATCCTCGCCTTCTTCCTTTCGCCCGTCATCGACAACCTGACGACCGCGCTGGTGATGTGTGCGGTGTTGCTCGCCGTCGGCAAGGACAATACGAAGTTTGTCAGTATTGGCTGCGTCAATATCGTCGTGGCGGCGAACGCAGGCGGAGCCTTTAGTCCGTTTGGCGACATTACGACGCTCATGGTCTGGCAAAGAGGTGTTGTGGATTTCCAGACATTCTTTGCCCTGTTTGTTCCCTCTGTCGTCAATTACCTGGTACCGGCCGCCGTCATGTCACTGGCGGTACCGAAGCTGACGCCGACCGCCGACGGCGAGATCGTCACGATGAAGCGTGGCGCCAGGATCATGATGTTCCTCTTCGGCTGTACTATTGCGACGGCGGTCAGCTTTCACAACTTCCTGCACTTACCCCCGTTTCTCGGCATGATGACGGGGCTCGGGTATCTGCAGATATTCGGCTACTACCTGCGCCGCACGCATGTCGATGTGCCCGGCGATGTGAACAGGCATCGCGCGGGTGAGGTCACCGCGTTCGATAGCTTCAGGGAGATCGCGCGTGCCGAGTGGGATACGCTGTTATTCTTCTTCGGCGTCATCATGTGCGTCGGCGGCCTTGGTTTCATCGGCTACCTGGATCACCTGTCGCTGTTCGCGTATTCAGAGCTCGGGCCGACAATCGCCAACGTGCTGGTGGGCATAGCCTCGGCTGTTGTCGACAACATCCCGGTGATGGTGGCGGTTCTGCAAATGTTCCCGGAAATGGACCTGGCGCAGTGGTTACTGGTGACGTTGACCGCCGGCGTCGGCGGCAGCCTGCTGTCCATCGGTTCTGCCGCAGGCGTCGCGCTGATGGGTCAGGCGCGCGGCCAGTACACGTTCTTTTCTCACCTGAAGTGGACGCCGGCGATCGCCGCCGGCTTCGCACTCAGTATCTGGGTTCACTTCCTGGTCAACGGCCACTACGTCGGGGTTCCCGTCTAGCTACTCTCCTCGTCGGTAGCGTTGGCGCTAACGACCTCGCCGCGTTCCTCGGCGCGCGAGAAGGGCGGCTTGCCCGTCAGCCATGTCATATCCATCGGGTAGACGGCCGGGTCGAAGATGACGAAGTAGAAGTGCCAGATGAGAATAGCCAGCGTTGCCAGTATTGCCTCGAGGAAATGCAATACGTTGGCGGCCTCGGGTACCCAACCCGGCAACCAGGTCAGCGTGAAGTTCTCGAACCAGAGCAGTAAGCCGGTGACCGCCGTAACCAGCGTGCCCCACAGCGCGGCCCAGTACTCGACCTTCTCAACGTAGCCAACACGCACCGGCGCGGGTGGCTCCGGCCGGCGACCGAGGTTGTATCCCAGCCGGTGGGCGAACTCGCGGAAGTCCGCTACCTTCGGCAGGAACGCCGACATCTGGCTGCGCGCGCGTGCACTGATGGCGAGATGCGCGAAGTGGAAGAAGCAGGCGCCCATCAGGCCGACCGCGGCAATGCGGTGTGTGACGCCGCGAAACTCGCCGTCGAAGCCCTGCAGCAGCACGGCCCACCAGCTCTCTGGATACTTTAACGCAAACCCGGTGTAGACCAGGACGATGAAGCTCAGGGCGGCCAGGGCATGTGCAAACCGGAACGGTCGCGACATGCGTTCCATGATCGACTCGTGCTCGCGAGGTCTGCGCCGCCACAACGAGTATGTGCGCGTCTTCTTGAACAGGTCGAGCAGGTTGTGGAACAGCATGCCGAGCACGGTGACCCAGATCAACGGGATATAGATGAGCCGGATCCAGTGCGCGACGATGTTGGGCGATTCCTTTTTCCCCGTGTGTACCGGCGCGATGGTGAAGCGGCTGCCGGCGCCGACGTGGCATTTGCCGCAGGTCCCGGCCAGGTTGTCCGGATGGGTGTGGGAGGCGGGATCGCTGGACGGCAGGATGTTGTGTACACCGTGGCAGCTTGCGCAGTTCGCGACCTTCAGCACGCCACCGCGGGCGGCAAGACCGTGGTAGCTGTCTTCGTACGAAGGCACCTGGTCCGCAGCCAGGCCGTATTTCTCCCCGAGCCGTACATCCGAGTGGCAGGGGCCGCACACCTGGATCGGGATATTGGTGGCGGATACAGGGGAGCCTGCCGCCGTCACGCCGAGGATGCGATGCTCGCCATGGCAATCCGTGCAGACCGGCGAGTCGACGACACCATTCCTGGCGGCGAGCCCATGTATGCTCTGCTCAAACACATCCGCGATTTCCGTGTGGCACGCGCCGCAGGTCCCGGGCACGTTCTGCCGGTGAATCGACGAGGCGGGATCGGTAACCATGAGGGGCGAATGCGCTGTGTGGCAGTCGCTGCAACTCGCACCGTGATTGCCGAGCGCAACCTCCGCTGCGTGCACGCTGCCTGTATACGCTTCGATCGGGCGAATCGTGCGCACGCCGGCAGGCGCAGGCTGTCCTGAGCCATGACAGGTCCCGCAGGTTTCGCCCTGGCGGCGTTCGTTCATCGGCGACGACGGGTCGGTGATCGCTGCCATCGTGTGTACATCGCCATGGCAGTCGGCGCACGCCGGCAACGCCATCCCCGATGAGCGTCGCACACCTTTCGATCCGTGCACGCTGACGGCCTGTATTTCGAGCACTTCGGCGTGACACTCGCCGCAATTGACCGGGTCGAGACCACGCCGATGCCGACGCTCATCGGCGCCGACATGGCAGTCGAGGCACTCGGTCGTGCCATGCACGGTGGCTGCAAACTGCGCCAGGTCGGTTTCGTGGCATTCGAGGCAGGGGTTTGCCTGGTCGGTCTCGTCAGCTATTGAGTTGAGCGGCAGGCAGGCGAGGAGGACGGTAATACCCGTAATGAACGTACGCACAGCGGTACTCGCTATTCCAGGATCATCTGGTAAAGAAACGCCTGTGCATATTATGGGCTCGATAATGCGATATCCCAACACCCCGGGCCTGCGAGAAATACGGATTCAAGTGCTACGGCTACCTAGTTTACTATCGCTCTCGCTACGGCAAAAAAATCGTATCTTCAGTGTTGCTCGGTTTGGGAAGAAGATCGCCAGAGCGACCACCTGCTAAAACCTGGGGAACACCATGATCAGAAACTTCCTGGCGTCGATTACCCGCAACGGCATTAGTTTAGTCGGCACCGCGCTCGCGATAGCGGCGCTGGTGCTTATCGTCAGCCTCTTTTTCGTCGAGAAACTCGGCTACGAAGGCGGACCCTACCTCGGGATCCTGACCTACCTCATTCTGCCGGGAATCTTCATCCTGGGCTTGCTGCTGATTCCGCTTGGCTCGATGTTGTATCGCCGCAAGCTGCGCCGCGAACCCGGCGGTGGCGCGGTGCCGGCACTGCCCGTATTCGATTTCAATAACGAGAAGACGCGTCGCTGGATGCTGGTCCTGGTCGGTGCGACGATGGTCAACGTGGTGGTCATTGCCGGCGCGACCTACAAGGGCATCCACTACATGGAGACCGTCGAGTTCTGCGGGTTGGCCTGTCACTCGGTCATGGAACCCGAGCACACGGCCCACGCACGGTCGCCGCATTCCCGCGTGGCCTGCGCCGAATGCCATATCGGTCCGGGCGCCGACTGGTTCGTGAAGTCGAAGCTCGACGGCGCCTGGCAGCTTGTCTCCGTGGCATTCGATCTCTACCCGCGGCCCGTGCCGACACCGCTGCATGACTTGCGCCCGGCGCGCGATACCTGTGAACAATGTCACTGGCCGACGAAATTCGTGGGCGACAAGCTCCGGGTCATCAAGCACTACGAAGAGGACGAGGAAAGCACCGAGCTGACAACGGCGCTCTTGCTCAAAGTCGGCGGCTCGCGCCCGGGTGGTTCGCACGGCATTCACTGGCACGTCGATCCCGACGTCAATATTCGCTACCGCTCCGATGAGACACGCGAAGAAGTCTACGATGTCGAGTTTTCGCATGAGGGCGGCGAAGTCGTGACGTTCTCGGACCGCACGGCGCCTGAAGAGGGCGGTACCTGGCGCTCGATGGACTGCGTCGATTGCCACAACCGGCCATCGCATATCTACGAATCGCCGGGGCCTGCTATCGACAAAGCGATAGAAGGCGGCGTGATCGACCGCTCGCTGCCCTTCGTCAAGCGCGAAAGCCTGCGTGTTATTCAGGCGAAGTACGATTCGCACGAGCTGGCACGTGAAGGCATTGCGGCCGACCTGGCCGCGTTCTACGCGGAGTACTATCCCGACATTGCTGCAGAGCGCGCCGACGACATCACGACGGTCGCAGCAGCGCTTGGTGACATCTATTCCGTCAACATCTTCCCGCAGATGAACGTCTGGTGGGATACGTACCCGAATCACATCGGTCATGAACAATCCGATGGTTGCTTCCGTTGTCACCGGCGCAGCATGCGCACGGCCGACAGGGAACAGCTATCCAACGATTGTGAGAACTGTCACGTCCTGCTGGCCGAAGAGGAAGAGAATCCGGACATCATGTCCGTCCTGAGACCAGAGTAATGCAGCCCCTCGAATCAACGTCGGCGTCGCGTTCACTGACGCACGAGATCATCAGTGGTAGCAGCGGCCTGGTGCTGGCGTTGTTCATGTGGGGGCACGTCGTGCTGGTCGGTTCCATTCTGACCGGCGAGCGCGGCTTCGACTGGATGGCGACGTTCCTGGAGGATTACTACATCGCGCAGCCGACGGTGGCGGCGATCTTCGTGCTCTTCCTGGTACATGCCGTGTTCGCGGCGCGCAAGGTGCCCGCGCAACTGCGCGAACGCAAGCGTATCGCCGAGCTTGCCAGGGGATTAAGCCGGTCCGGCCGTGAGAAAGTCCCGACACGCACCGAGCACTCCCCGTTCCGTCCGCACGTCGAATCGATGTTGTGGATCTGGCAGGTACGCACGGGGATGATCATGCTCGTGCTGGGCAGCTTCCACCTGATCCTGCTCGGCCTCGACGTGTTCACGCCGCTGTTCGGCGATATCGCCGGTATCGAATCGCAAACCTCGATGGCCAGGGTGGGCGCCGGCCTCTGGCTGCCGTATGCGATCCTGTTGCTGTGCGTCGAGTTTCACGCCAGCGTCGGTCTTTACCGGCTGGCGATCAAGTGGGGTGCCGACCTCTGGTTGTCGCGCAGCGCCATGCACCGCATCGAACAGGTGATCTTCTGGACGATACTCGTGATCGGTGGCGTCACGTTGTGCGTGCTGGCCGGCTGGCTGGATCCGCCGCTCGCATTCCTGCTTGAAGGCGGTGCGTCATGACCGGGCGGCTCGTCACGACGGATGTGCTGATCATCGGCGGCGGACTCGCCGGTGAGCGTTGCGCTATCGAAGCGGCGGCGGCGGGACACGAAGCCATGATCCTGTCGCTGGTACCACCGCGCCGCAGCCACAGCTGCGCTGCGCAGGGTGGTATGCAGGCCTCGCTGGCGAACTGCGCCAAGGCCTCCGGCGACAATCCCACGGTCCACTTTCTCGATACCGTCCGGGGTTCCGACTGGGGAGCCGACCAGGAAGTCGCGAACATCTTTGCAGAGGAAGCGCCGATCGCCGTGCGTGAACTGGCACATTTCGGTGTGCCGTGGTCGCGTGTACGGGGTGGCAAGAACCACTACTTCATCAAAGGTGAAGAAGTCATCATCGACGAAGCGCTCGAGAACGACGGACTCATCGGGCAGCGCGACTTTGGTGGTACGGCCAAGTGGCGGGCGTGCTACGCGGCCGCAGGCACGGGTCACGCAGCGCTGTACGCGGTCGACAGCGAAGTGGTGCGCCTCGGCATCACGGTTCGAGATCGGACCGAGGCCGTGGCCCTGATTCATGACGGCAGCCGCTGTGTGGGCGCCGTGGTTCGGGACCTGCGCAACGGCTCACACTTCGCCGTAATGGCCAGGGCAACCGTTATCGCGACGGGGGGCTACGGCCGTATCTACGGGCAGTACACCAGCAACGCGACCATCAACGAGGGCACGGGTGCGTCCATCGCACTCGATACGGGTGTGGTGCCGCTTGGCAACATGGAAGCGGTGCAATTTCACCCGACAACCCTGTCGCCGAGCGGCATACTGGTGACGGAGGGCTGCCGCGGCGACGGCGGCTACCTGCTCGACAAGAACGGCGACCGCTTCATGGTCGAGGCTGAGCCCGTGAAACAGGAACTCGCCAGCCGCGACGTCGTGTCGCGTCACATGCAACAGCGCATGCGTGACGGCCTCGGTGTGGATTCACCCTTCGGGCCTCACTTGTGGCTGGATATCCGCCACCTGGGCGAGGAACACCTGCGGACGAAACTGCTCGAAGTCTGGGACATCTGTCGAGATTTCGTCGGCCGTAATCCCGCCAAAGAGCTCATTCCCGTGCGTCCGACCCAGCACTACTCCATGGGCGGCGTGCGTGTGAACAAGGACGGGCAGGCCTACGGCCTGGCCGGCCTGTTCGCCGTGGGTGAAGCCTCGTGCTGGGACATGCATGGCTTCAACCGCCTGGGCGGCAACAGCCTCTCGGAAACCCTGGTCAGTGGACGCATCGTGGGACGGCGAGTTGCCGAGTATGCATCGGGCCACGCGCTCGAAGCCGACACGGGCCTCGCCTTCGCAGCAATCGCCGATGCCGAGAAACGGGCCGGCGACTGGCTGGCGCGCAGCGGTGCAGGGCCCAGTGTCTACGAGATTCGTGACGCCATGGGCGAGACGATGATGCACAAGGTCGGCATTTTCAGGACAGGAGAGGAATTGGCTGAAGCCGTGAGCGAGCTCGGCCAGTTGCTGGACGATTGCGACAACGCCGTGCTGCGCTGCAAGGATCCGGGCGTGAATCCGGAGCTCGCCTTCGCACTGCGCCTGAGAGGCATGTTGCGGCTCGCAATGACCGTCGCGAAAGGGGCAGAAGCGCGCAAGGAAAGTCGCGGTGCGCACTACCGCTCCGATTTCCCGTTGCGCAACGACCGCGACTGGTTGAACCGGACACTGGTGCATTGGGCTGCTGAGGACAGCGAGCCGACCTTCAGTTACGAGCCCACGGGACTCATCGATTTGCCGCCAGGCCATCGTGGCTACGGTAGCGACGAACGCATCGAGATGACCGATTCGCTCGATCATCACAATAATGACGTGCTCAAGGAGCAAACCGGTCACGGTCGACTCGAGAGCGTTGAAGAGATGGGCAGCCGCCTGAGACGCGGTGCCTGGAAAGCCGTCACAGGATAGGACTCCATGAGCGACACCGCACAAGCGCGCCGACTGCGATTCGAGATTTTCCGCTACAACCCGGAAGACAAGAACTCGGTGCCACATACCGACGTCTTCGAACTCGAGGAGACGCCGTTCATGACCCTGTACATCGCGCTCAACCAGATTCGCGAAAAGCAGGACCCGGGCCTGCAATTCGACTTCGCCTGCCGGTCCGCGATTTGCGGCTCCTGTGCAATGATGGTCAATGGCCGGCCCGCACTGGCTTGCCGAACGCTAACGGCCGACTTGCCCGAGAAGATTCAACTGTATCCGTTGCCGACCTTCAAGCTGATCGGCGACCTGTCCGTCGACACCGGGACCTGGTTCCGGGAGATGGCCCAAAGAACCGAGGCATGGATTCACGAGCGCCTGCCGTTCGATCCTGACGCGACCGAGGAGCGCATGAGCGACGATGTCGCGGCCGCAATCTACGAGGGCGATCGCTGTATCGAGTGTGGTTGCTGCGTCGCCTCGTGCGGTCTCGCGAACGTTGACGACGCCTTCCTTGCCGGCGCCGGACTGAATCGGGTCGCGCGCTTCATGATGGACCCCCGCGACAGTCGTTCCGACGCAGACTGGTTCGACGTCGTGGCGGGAGACCAGGGCGTGTTTGCCTGCATCGGCATGATGGCCTGTGAGGATGTCTGTCCGAAAGAGCTGCCGCTGCTGGAAGTCTATGCCTACCTCCGGCGCCGCACGCTGGGTGCGCGGTTCCTGGCGAGAAGCAACAAGGCAGACTGAACGGCGAGCGGTTGCCCGCTCCCGTGCATCTCGCATGGCAATAACTGTGTCTCGACCGGGACTAACCTGTCGCGATGACTTCCAGGGCGCGCAACACATCGCGGCGACTGATCTGGCCGACGAGCCGGTTGTTGTCCGTGACCGGGAAGCGGCGGAAGCCGCCGTCGAGAAATACCTGGGCCAGGTCGACGATGCTCATCTCCATGTTGACCGTCTTCACGCCCTTCGACATGTACTCGCTGACCGGGCCGCCATAGGTGCCATGGTAGCCGGCCTGGAGCGCGACCTTCAGGCAATCGAGTTCCGACAACATACCGATGAGATTGCCTTCGTCATCGACGACAGGCGCGCCAGCAATGCGATGCTTGACCAGTGCGTGGACCGCGTCGAGGACCGGCGTGTCGGGCTTGAACGTCACCAGCGTCTTGGCCATGTAGTCTTTCACGAGGCAGGATTTGATGTTCATGTTGCTTCTCCGTCGGCGCCTTGGCGCTTCCTGCGGCAATTGCCTTTGCCGCTGCATAATTCACAGCCGCCACCATTAAGGCCGCCGCAGCTACCGCTGATAGCCTTGCGGCCATTCAGGACGCCGACACTCATGCCCGTGATGACGAGCAATATGATGACAAAGCTAAACAGCAGTGTGGTAACGATCATGTTCATTGCGTACTCAGTGTATCGAATTCGGTTGTCGTAATTTCCTGTATTTCCGTTTGCCCACGGACCAGGAAGTAAGCCGCAAGCTTGAGTTCCCGCGCGAGCGCCGGCCCTGCATCAGGCCCGAGCACCAGCAGGGCAGTGGCCATCGCGTCGGCATAGGCAGCGGAAGGTGCGATCACCGTCACGGCAGCGAGACTATGGGAGACAGGGCGGCCGGTTCGCGCGTCGATCGTGTGCGAGAAGCGTTGCCCTTCATGCTCAAAGAAGTTCCGGTAGTCGCCGGACGTCGCAACACTCGTGTCTGTCACGTCGACGATCGCATGGGGGACCCGGGCTGATGTCGAGGGCGCTTCAATGCCGATCGCCCACTTGTTGCCGTCGCGGTTCAGGCCCCTGACGCGCAACTCGCCGCCGATCTCAACCAGGAAGTTCTCGAACTGGCGGGCCTCGAGCATGTCGGCCAACCGGTCGACGGCGTAGCCCTTTGCCCAGCCCGACAGGTCAACGTACAGGTCGGGCACGTCCTTGCGCACCAGGCGTTCCTCGCAGTCTGTTTCGAGCTTGTCGAAGCCAACCCGGAGTTGCGCGGCTTGAATGTCAGCCGTTGTCGGCGGTTCGCCCGCCTGGCCGTTCGGCCCGAAGCCCCAGAGGTTTACGAGCGGACCGATGGTCAGGTCGAAAGCACCGCCTGTTGCCACACTGACGTCCCGGGCACGTTGCAACAGATCGCAGAACTCGGCCGAAACGGGGATCCAGTCAATCGACAAATCGGCGTTGAAGCGGCTCAGTTCGGAGTCGTCCCGCCACGTCGAGGCCAGGTCGTCCACGGCCTGCAATACCGCGTGCACATCCTCCTGCAGCGCTTCCTTGTCCAGCCCGGCCGGCGGATCGACGAGGGACACGACGAACGAGGTGCCGAGCGCGCCACCCTTGAGGTCCAGCTGCGGCAGCGAGCTGTCGCACGCCACCAGCGCCAGTAATGCAAGGCAGGTTGTCAGCGAGCGCAGCACGATCGATCAGCCGCCGAAGTCGTCAAGCAGGACGTTTTCCTTAGGCACGCCGAGGCTGTCCAGCATCTTGATGACGGCTGTGTTCATCATCGGCGGTCCGCAGAGGTAGTACTCGCAGTCTTCCGGCGCCGGGTGCTCCGACAGGTACTCGTCAAGCAGAACCTGGTGAATGAATCCGGTAAGTCCCTCCCAGTTGTCCTCTGGCAGCGGTTCGGAAAGTGCGAGATGCCACTCGAAGTTATCGTTCTTCTCGGCGAGCTCATCGAACTCCTCGGCGTAGAACATCTCCTTGAGACTGCGTGCGCCGTACCAGAACGACATCTTGCGCTTGCTGTGTTTGCGCTTGAGCTGGTCGAAGATGTGTGCGCGCATCGGGGCCATGCCCGCGCCACCGCCGATGAAGACCATCTCGTTGTCGGTGTCTTTCGCGAAGAACTCACCGTAGGGGCCCGAGATCGTCGTGTGATCGCCAGGCTTGAGGTTGAATATGTAGGAGGACATGACACCCGTCGGCACGGAATCATCGGCGCCTGGCGGTGGAGTCGCGATCCGGACATTCAGCTTGATGACCGTCTTTTCCTCCGGATAGCTGGCCATGGAATAGGCGCGCACTTCGGGATGTTTCACGTGCGACTCGTAGCGCCACATGTTGTAGCGGTCCCATTCGTCGCGGTATTTCTCGTCGATGTCGAATTCCGTGTACTTGAGATCGTGCGGCGGGCACTCGATCTGGATGTAGCCGCCGGCGCGGAATTCGAGCTCTTCGCCTTCAGGCAGTGCAACGACAAGCTCCTTGATGAAGGTCGATACGTTCCTGTTCGAGACGACGGTGCAGTCATAGCGCTTGACCCCGAACACTTCCTCGGGGACCTGGACTCTCATGTCCTGTTTTACGGCGACCTGGCAGGATAGGCGGTAGTGATCCGCCGCATCGCGTTTGTTGATGACCGAGGTTTCGGTCGGCAAGATCGCACCGCCGCCGGACAGGACACGCACGCGGCACTGCGCGCATGTGCCGCCGCCGCCGCAGGCAGACGGCACGAACAGTCCGTTGTCTGCGAGGGTCTGCATGAGCTTGCCACCAACGGGAACGGAGAGCTCGAGTTCGTCGTTGACGATGACATTTACGTGACCTGTCGAGACCAGCTTGGAGCGGGCCACCAGGATAACGAAAACGAGAATCAGGACGACGGCTGTGAAAAGGCCAACGCCCAGTAGTACTTCCTGCAGTACGGCAGAGTCGATGTTCACTTTAGATCCCCGAGAAGCCCATGAAGCTCAGCGACATGAGGCCGACGATGATGAATGCGATGCCGAGTCCCTGCAGTCCGTCAGGAACATCCGAATACTTGAGCTTTTCGCGAATGCCGGCGAGCGCAATGAGTGCGATCGCCCAGCCCGCGCCACTACCGATACCGTAGACGACCGACTCGGGCAGGTCGTACTGGCGCTCGACCATGAACAAGGTGCCACCGAGGATGGCGCAGTTCACGGTAATGAGCGGCAGGAAAATGCCGAGTGCGTTGTAAAGTTTCGGGAAGAAGCGATCGAGCGTCATTTCGAGGATCTGCACCAGTGCTGCAATCACGCCGATGTAGCTGACCAGTCCGAGAAAGCTCAGGTCGACGTCGGGCAGCCCGGCCCAGGCAAGCGCACCGTCTGCCAGCAGGTAGCTGAAGATCAGGTGATTGACCGGGACCGTGATGACCTGGATAACGACGACGGCGACACCCAGGCCGATCGCCGTTTCAACGCGCTTGGATACGGCGAGAAACGTACACATACCCAGGAAGAAGGCGAGTGCGAGGTTCTCGACAAAGGCGGCTTTGACGAAGAGGCTTACGTAGGCTTCCATCAGTAGACCTCCGTCCGGTGGACTTCATGAATCTGGTAGTCGGGTTTCTCGACCTGTTGTTTGCGCCAGGTGCGAATGCCCCAGATCAGCAGGCCGATGATGAAGAACGCGCTCGGTGGCAGCAGCATCAGGCCATTCGCCTCGTACCAGCCGCCGTTCGACGTCAGCTCGAATACGGGGTAGCCAAGCAGGGTGCCCGCGCCGAACAGTTCACGCAGCGTCGCGACGGCGATCAGGATGATGCTGTAACCGAGGCCGTTACCCAGGCCGTCGATAAAGCTCATGACGACGCCGTTCTTCATGGCAAACGCTTCGGCACGACCCAGTACGATGCAGTTCGTGATGATGAGGCCGACGAAGACCGATAGCTGCTTGCTGGTTTCGAACGCGTAGGCTTTCAGCAGCTGATCTACCAGGATCACGAGCGACGCGATGATCGTCATATGCACGATGATGCGGATGTTGTTGGGTATCCGGTGCCGCAGTGCGCTGATAGCCGCGCCGGCAAGTGCGGCGACGCTGGTCAGTGCAACGCACATCAGCAGGGCAGGCAACAGGGAAGTCGTTACTGCCAGCGCCGAGCAGATGCCGAGCATCTGCAGCGTGACCGGGTTGTTGTCGACCAGTGGGTCGATCAGTACTTTGCGTGCTTCACTCATTTAGCCAGCCTCACGGAATTTCTTAAGGTACGGTCCGAAACCATGCGGTCCGGTCCAGTACCGGACCAGTCCTGATACGCCGTTACCGGTCAGGGTCGCGCCGGACATGCCGTCGATCAGGTGCTGTGGATTGGGAGCGCCGGCGGGCACGGGGCCGCGCACGACACGAATCTCAGGCTCGTCACCGCCGCCGTAGACCTCTTTGCCCACCCACAGGGCGCGCCACGGCTCCTTGTCGATCTGGTCGCCAAGCCCCGGCGTTTCCGCGTGTGCATAAAAGCGCAGGCCCTTGATCGTATTGCCATCGGGCGCCAGGGACAGGTAGCCGAGCATCGTTGACCAGAGACCCTTGCCGTAGACAGGCAGGATGATCTGTTCAATGTCGCTACCGTCTTTCACGAGGTAGACAGGAACGTAACGGGGGCGCTGCCCGATGCCGGCTTCGTCCAGATCGGCCGGGATCGTTATGCTGATGTCCGCGTCGCTCTCCTCGGCGTAGGTGCCCGTTTCGAGATCGACGGTGCGGGTTTCGATCGCCTCGAACAGCTGGTTGATGTCCACGTCGGGTTGCATGAGTCCGGCAACGTCGAGAATGATCTGTTGCCGGAACAGGTCCTCGTTCTGCTTCTGGATCGGTTTCAGTACGATCGCTGCGCTCGAGACGATAATGGAGCAAACCAGGCTGAGCCCGATCGCAATCATCAGCGTATTCGAAATGCTGTCGCGGTCGAATTCTTCTCTGTTAGACATTGCGTTTGAGCCTCCGCTTCACGTTGGCTTGCACTACGAAGTGGTCGATGACCGGTGCGAACACGTTGGCGAACAGGATGGCCAGCATGATGCCTTCCGGGAACGCCGGGTTCACGACGCGAATCAACCAGGTCATGAAGCCGATCAGGAAGCCGTAAATCCACTTGCCGGTATTCGTCTGGGCCGCGCTCACCGGGTCCGTTGCCATGAATGCGGCGCCGAAGGCGAAGCCGCCAACGACCATGTGCCAGTGCCAGGGCATGGCCAGCATTGTGTTGTTGCTGTCCGTGCCGCCGAAGAGCAGCGTCGGCGCGATCAGGCCGAGGCACACAGCCACGATGATGCGCCAGGATGCGATACGCGTGAACACGAGGATCACGGCGCCGAGCAGGCAGGCCGCGGCAGAAGTCTCACCGATGGAGCCCTGCATTTGCCCGACGAAGGCCTGCGTCCAGGTCAGGCCCGTATCGAGAACGCCCTGAAAGCCTTCTATGGCACCGATGCCCAGTACGGTCGCGCCGCTGAAGCCGTCGACGGGTGTCCAGACGGCGTCGCCCGAAATCTGGGCCGGGTAGGCGAAGTACAGGAATGCGCGCGCCACGAGTGCCGGGTTGAGGAAGTTCTTGCCGGTTCCGCCAAAGACTTCCTTGCCGATAATGACGCCGAACGTAATGCCGACGGCAACCTGCCACAGCGGAATCGTCGCCGGGACGATCAGCGCGAACAGGAAACCGGTGACGAAGAAGCCTTCGTTCACCTCGTGATTGCGGATGCCTGCGAACAGGACTTCCCAGCCGAGCCCCACGACCATCGTGACGATGTATATCGGCACGAAGTACAGGGCACCCTGCAGTACGCAGTCCCAGAGGCTGGCGGGATCGTAGCCGGCGCCGAGCAGCGGCAGCAGCGCGCCGCGCCAGCCCTCGAGGCCCATGACCCCGAGGTTCTGCATGGCCATGTTGGCCTGGTAGCCCGTGTTCCACATGCCGGCCAGTGCCGCCGGTGTGGCCGCGATGACGACGATGATCATGACGCGCTTCAGGTCGATCGCGTCACGAATGTGCGGCGAACCACGCGTCAGGTCGCCGGGGGAAAACAGGAACGTGTCAACCGCTTCCCACAATGCATGAAAGCGTTCGAAACGGCCGCCCCGCGTAAAGAGGGGGTCCAGGCTATCAAGGAACGAGCGTAGTTTCTTCATCAGCCGTTTACCTCGATCTCGTGCAGCGTTTTGCGCAGGTGTGGTCCATATTCGTACTTGCCATTGCAGACGAAAGAGCAGAGGGCGAGGTCTTCCTCGTCCAGTTCAAGGCATCCCAGGTCACGGGCACCGTCGGTGTCGCGTACGAGAATGGCCTTGAGTAAGGGTGTCGGCAGGATGTCGAGGGGCATGACCTGTTCGAAACTGCCGATCGAGACCATGGCGCGCGCGCTGCCGTTTTGCGATGTCGTTATCCGCAGTTGCTTCCCGAACAATCCGCCGACGAACGCCCTTGCCGCCGAGAACTTGCCGAAGCCGGGGCGCATGAAGCTCAGGAACTCGCGCTCGGTGCCTTCCTGCAATACGGTTATCTGGTCGTCGTAGCGGCCGAGATACGCGGCCCAGCCCGCAGCGCGACGGCCGTTCAGGACGGATCCCGACACGACACGTACATTGCCGGCTTCGAATTCACCGCGAACCAGGTCACTGGTATTTGCGCCGAGTCGCGTCGTAATCAGTCGCGGATTCTTGACTTTCGGCCCGCCCAGGGCGAGGACGAGGTCCACGGGCAGGCGACCGGTTGTAAACAGTTTGCCGACAGCGATGACGTCCTGGTAGCCGATGTGCCAGACGATTTTCTGCTCGCTGACCGGCTCGAGAAAATGAATGTGCGTGCCGGCGAGACCTGCCGGATGCGGTCCGGAGAACTCGGCATGGCGGATCTTGTCATTGTCGGGGCATTCGATGCCGGAGTTGTGGGCCGTGCAGGCGTAGACGGGTCCGTCGGTCAACCGTGACAGGACCGCGAGGCCGTTCGCAAATGCGTCGGGATCACGCTTGATGACAACAGCCGGGTCCGCCGCAAGCGGGTTGGTGTCAATGGCCGTAACGAAGATTGCGCGAGCGTCGGCATCGGGGGCCGGGATCTTGCTGAACGGGCGCGTTCGCAGCGCCGTCCAGAGGCCGGATTCCAGCAGGTTCTTGCGGACCGCCTCACTGTCGAGGCTGGCCAGCTTCGCCGCCGGGTACTTCGCGAATTCGACCTCGTCGTCGCCGTCGAGCTTGACGACGACCGATTGCAGAACACGCCGTTCGCCGCGATTGACGGCGGTGACAATGCCGCTCCCCGGTGACGTGAAATTCACGCCCGGATTGGACTTGTCGGTGTACATCGCCTGCCCCAGCTTCACCCGGTCGCCTTCGCGGACCAGCATGCGGGGCTTGAGGTCGTTGGTGTCCGGTCCGAGCAGGGCAACCGATGAGACAGCGGGTCCCGGGGAGATGCTTTGTTCCGGCGCTCCGGGCAAAGGGATATCTAGGCCTTTCTTGATTTTAATGTGCATAAGATTGGTCGCTGATTAGAACCACAGGGCAAACAGGGCGCACACGGCCAGCCAGATGCAACCGATCGTATGAATTCCGAGGGTCGCTTCTATGGACTTCGCCATGACTTCACGTTGTTCGATGCCGCCGCGAATACCGGTAGCCGCTTTCCATCCGAGCACCAGCAGGCCGAGCGGCACGAGCGGCGCGAGTTTCGGCAAATGGCCCTGGATGGCCAGCAGCACGACAATCGCTGCGGCAACAACCTGAATAGAGAAATAGAGATTGGCGGTTGCGTTGAGTCCAAGCCGCACGGGGAGGGTGTTCTTGCCGCATGCACCGTCAGCCTTGATGTCAGGGACTTCGTTGATGAGCAGGATCGCCGCAACCCAGATACTGACAGGCACCGAGTACAGGATCAGTGCACCGTCGATCGTTGCACCCTGGAGCCATGCAGCGCCGGTGACGGGTAGCACGCCAAAGGCGATGGCTACCGCGGTTTCGCCAAGACCCAGCGAGCTTAGCTTCACGGGGCCGAGCGAGTAGAAAACGCCGAGCGCAATACCGATCACGCCAAAGGTGATGACCATCGGGCCGCGCTCGGCCAAAAGGGCGAGGCCGGCCAGGGCTGCGATAACGATCAGCGTGATGCCGAGTCGCGCCATGCGCTGCTGTGAAAGGATGCCTGTCTGGATGAACCGGGATCCGCCTGTGTAGGGATAAATGCGCTCGTCATTTTGCGGGTCGGTGCCGATCGCATCGTCGCTGACATCATTGAGGGCGTTGCTTGCGGCATGCACGCAGACGGTCGCGAGCAGTGCCAGGACGAACACGTAGGGGCTGAACTGGCCCGTAGCGTATGCACCCCAGGCCGTGCCGACGACGACCGGCAATACCGACGCGGGAAAGAACTTCGGGCGGGTTGCGTGGAATGCGCGCCTTACAGTCTGTTTGAAGGAGTTGCCGGCGAACTCCTCCGGTACCGGGTTTAGCGGCCGAATAGTGTGTTGAGACATTGCCTGATCCCTGCTTCTTGTTGGCTGGGTGAGCGCACCCAGGCGGTTTTGTGTGAACCTTTTATACCGGAATAGGACTCTATATACATACGCGCTTACCCGTAACTGCGTGGGGGAAGTTTCGCAGTTCGAGACGCTGTACAATAGCTCGCTTTGCCGGACTTGTGTCCCACACGGCGGCACGACGAAAAATCTACTAAATTGGGATGAATAACTATGAAATTCAACAGGTTGATAGGCCTTGCCCTGTTCGCATTGATGCTCGGTGCCTGCGGAGGCGCGGACACGGGTGACGTGGCGGACGAGGCGCCGGCGGCGGCAGCGGATGAGATTTCCGTTAGCGATGCGGAGCTTGCGGGCAATCCGTTCATGGAAGAATGGGACACGCCCTACGGCGTGCCGCCGTTCTCGGCGATCGAGAACGGGCATTACCTGCCCGCGATCAAGAAGGGCGTTCTGGAACTCCGTGCCGAAATCGACGCAATCGTCAATAACCCGGACGCACCGACCTTTGAGAACACGATTGTTGCGCTCGAACTGGCCGGCGAACTGCTCGGGGACGTCGCCAGTACCTTTGGCAACATCACGGGCACCGATACCGACGACGAGCTGCGCGCACTCGAATCGGAGATTTATCCGCTGCTGACGCGCGAATTCGATGCGATCAACATGAACCCCGATCTCTGGGCGCGTGTACAGGCCGTTTACGAGCAGCGCGATAGCCTGGATCTGGACGAACAGGATGCTCGCTTGCTTGAGCTCCGCCATCGGGCCTTTGTTCGCGCGGGTGCGGCGTTTACTCCCGAGGTCAAAGAGCAAATCGCCGCGATCAACGCCGAAATGTCGAGCCTTACAACGACCTTTTCGCAGAACCTGTTGCTCGAAACCAAGGCGTTTACGCTGGAGCTCAAGGAAGACGACGAAGTGGCCGGCCTGAGTGACGACTTCAAAGCGGCGATCTGGGACGAGGAGAAGGAAGCCTGGGTCGTGGGTCTGAACCGTTCGTCCTACGAGACCTTCATGGTGCAGTCCGAAAACCGCGAGTTACGCGAGAAGCTGTTCAATGGCTACCGCCTGCGCGCGACCTCCGGCGAGCGCGATAACGGTCCACTGGCGATCAAGATCGCCCAGTTACGGGCCAAGCGTGCCGAGCTGATGGGGTACAAGTCCCACGCCGACTACATCCTCGAGTACAACATGGCGAAAACGCCGAAGGGTGCTGAGGACTTCCTGCTGCGCGTCTGGCGTCCGGGCCTCGAGCGTGCCAAGGAAGAGCGGGCCGACATGCAGGCCATGATCGGGGATGAGTTCACGTTCGCCGCCCATGACTGGTGGCACTACTCCGAAAAGGTACGCAAGGCGCGTTTCGATATCGATGAAAACGAGACCAAGCCGTACTTCGACCTCGAGAACGTGCGTGCCGGCGCATTCGAGATGGCGAATCGCCTGTTCGATATTACGTTCGAGCCGGTCGATGTCCCGGCCTGGAACCCGGTGGTCGTGTCGTTCGACGTCAAGGACGAGAACGGCGAACACCTCGGTCTGTTCATGACCGACATGTACGCGCGCGATTCCAAGCGCGGCGGCGCATGGATGAGTTCCTATCGCGGCACGTCGAACATCAATGGCGAAAAGATTCGTCCGCTGATCACCAACAACCTGAACCTGCCGAAGCCGCCGGAAGGCAAGCCTACACTCATGCGTTTCTCGGATGTCGAAACCCTGTTTCACGAGTTCGGTCACGGCCTCCACGGCCTGATGACGAAGATCGACTACCCGATGTTCTCGGGCGTCGACGGACCGCGAGACTACACCGAGTTCCCGGCGCAGATCCTGGAGCACTGGACCTCGCAGCCGGAAATGCTCGAGCTGTATGCGCGGCACTACCAGACAGGCGAGGTCATTCCGTCCGACCTGGTCGAACGCATGCTGGCCGCCCGCAACCATAACCAGGGATTTGCGACGACAGAGTATGTCGCTGCGTCGCTGCTCGACCTGCGCTGGCACATGCTGACTTCGGAAGAGGCCGCCAGGATCACGGACGCACGCGCGTTTGAAAAGGAAATCCTCGAAGGCTACGGACTGATCCCGGAGATCGAGCCGCGTTACCGCACGAATTACTTCGCGCACATTTTCTCGAGTTCGACGGGCTATTCGTCAGGCTACTACGCGTACCTCTGGTCCGAGATTCTCGATGCCGACGGCTTCGACGCCTTCAAGCAGGCCGAGAATATCTTCGACCCGGAAGTTGCGGGGCGCCTGAAGAAATGGGTGTACGAGGCTGGCGGACTGCGTCCGGCGGATGAGTTATACCGCAATTTCCGCGGCTCCGATCCGAGCATCGAACCGTTGCTCGAAGGTCGTGGATTTGCCGTCGAAGAAGCCGGCGGCAACTAGCAACCCGTATGCGGTGAGCGTCACCCGAGCAATCGGGTGACGCCCCACCACAGGCCCGTGAGACTGATCAGTAAGGATCCGGGCTGCGCAATGAACCTGCGATAGCGATGCTGTCCTCGCGGGTCCTGTAGCCACTTGCGGGCCAGCCAGCCCAGGACGGCTGCGGCGAGGATGACCGACAATTGCCCGATTTCGACGCCGACGTTAAAGCCGATCAGGGCGCTCCAGAACTGCCCTGGCGGGAGACCGAGCTCGCCGAAGAAGCCGGCAAATCCGAGGCCATGGATCAGGCCGAAACCGAAGACGACCAGCGGCCGCCATTTGGTCATGTCCTTGAACACGAGGTTTTCGAGCGCGACGAATGCAATCGTGAATGCGATGAGCGGCTCGACAACAGAGGACGACGGCGTGATCACTCCGCTCGCCGCGAGGCCGAGCGTAGCGGTATGCGCAACGGTGAACGCCGAGATCTGCCAGACAAGGGCCTTCAGGCGAACCGATGCCAGGAAGATCGCGAGCACGAAGAGAATGTGGTCGGCGCCGTCGGGCAGGATGTGACCGATGCCGATCGTGATATAGAGACCCGCGGTGGAGAGAAAACCGCGTTCGTTTCCTTGTTCGTCGAGTATCGGCAACATGTCGGTCTGGCTGAGTTCGCCTTCCGAACTGTTCATCTCGGCGAGTGCTGCGCACAGCGCCGGGTCCATGCCATCCTGCCCGGGCACGCAGAGTTCGTCCTCGGGGTGTCCCAGCGCGGTGCTGCTGCCGAGTAGCAGCAGGATGAGTACGCTTATCCGTCTCATGCAGAACTTGTGGCAGGCGTGAGCACGACCTTGCCAAGTACCCGGCGTTCCGTGATCAGGCGAAAGGCATCGGCAAAATCTTCCAGCGCAAAACATTGCGAACAACGTGGCTGCAACTGCCCTGCATCGACCATGCGTTCGAGGTCCCGGATGTTGCCGGCAAATTCGTCGGGGTGCTTTTCGGCCCAGGTTCCGTACCAGACGCCGATGATGCTCGCTTCCTTGAGCAAGGCCAGGTTGGCGGGCAAACGGGGAATGTCCCCGCTCGCAAAGCCCACCACGAGGAAACGCGCATGCCAGGCACAGGCACGCAGTGCCTGCTCGGCGAGTTCGCCGCCAACCGGATCGTACACGACATCCACCCCTCTGCCGTCAGTCAGGGTCTTCGCCGTAATTTTGAGTGGCTGTGCGCTGTAGTTGATGAGTTCACCCGCGCCGGCTTCCCGGGCGAACGCGAGCTTGTCGTCGGAACTCGCTGCCGCGATGACGTGTGCCCCCATTGCGCCGGCAATTTCGACGGCCGCATAGCCGACACCGCCGGCCGCCCCGAGGACGAGCACGGTCTCGCCCGGCTGGAGCCGGGCGCCCTGTTTCAGTGCGTGGTAACTGGTCCCGTAGGCGACGGAATAGGCCGCGCCCTGCTCGAAGCTCAACGACGCCGGCAAGGCGATTGCCGATGCTTCGGCCACGACGGATTTCTCGGCAAACGCCCCACCGCGGAGTGCACCGACGATGGCGTCGCCGACGCGGAATCGCGTGACGTTGCGGCCGACGGCCGACACCACTCCCGCGGCCTCGTTGCCGGGAATGAAGGGTGGCGGCGTCCTGACCTGGTATTGCCCCGCGATCATCAGCACGTCGGCAAAGTTCAGTCCGGCGGCCCTGACATCGAACACGATCTCGTCGTCGCCGGGGACCGGGTCATCCCATTCCTCGATTCTCATGGTTTCAGGGGTCCCGTATTCCCTGCAGACCAGTGCACGCATGCGTAGTGTCTCCTGACAAGGCAGGCGCACAGTCTACATTGCGCGCCCCATCGCTGCGTGTCCTGTATTAGAATCCCGGCTCCGCAGCGCTCAGCAAGCACCGAGGCCAACATGTTCCGTAAACCAGCTCCCGCTCTTCTCGCCCTGATCGCGACCGCTTTTCTCCTGACCGCGTGCTCGAGGGAGGAAGAGGCGGTCGTCGATACTTATGACCCGGCCCGCGACTATTTCACGTTCGCGAATACCGACCAGTTTGTCACGGAGCACCTCGGGCTGGATCTCGATGTCGATTTCGACGCGCAGGAATTACGCGGTTTCGCAATGCTGACCCTGCGACGCCTCGATGCCACGGCACGGCGCGTGACGCTCGACACCCGGGACCTCACGATCGCCAGCGTGACGGTTCTGCAGTCCGGCAGTTCCTCGACGGCCCAATTCAGCCTGGGCGAACGACACGAAACGCTGGGCACGCCACTCCATGTCGAACTGCCGGCCGATACCGGTGAGTCGTTCGACCTGATGATCGAGTACAACACGAGCCCCGCGTCTACGGCATTGCAGTGGTTGCCGCCCGAGCTGACCGCGGGAGGCCGGCATCCGTTGATGTTCTCGCAGTCCCAGGCTGTGCACGCGCGGAGCTGGGTACCTCTGCAGGACACGCCTGCGATCCGCATCACGTACGCAGCGACGGTGCGGACGCCGGAGTCGCTCCTGGCCGTCATGAGCGCGAATAACGATCCACTGGCGCCGCGTACGGGCGAATACCACTTCGACATGCCGCAGCCAATCCCGTCGTACCTGCTGGCCATTGCGGTCGGCAACCTCTACTTCGCGCCACTGGGCGAAGACACCGGTGTTTACACGGAGCCCGAGTTGCTGGATGCCTCTGTCTACGAATTCGCGGACACACAGGCAATGCTCGAGCAGGCCGAAGCCATGTACGGTCCGTACGACTGGGGGCGCTACGATCTGCTCATACTCCCGCCGAGCTTCCCGTACGGCGGCATGGAAAACCCGCGCCTGTCGTTTATCACGCCGAGTCTGCTGGCAGGCGATCGCAGCCTCGTGTCTGTCATCGCGCACGAGCTCGCGCACTCGTGGTCGGGCAACCTGGTGACCAACGCGACCTGGCGCGACGGCTGGCTCAACGAGGGCATGACGAGCTACTTCGAATCGCGCCTGATGGAAGTCATCTACGGCGTGGACCGGGTCGATGAAGAGCGCGTGCTGATGTATCGCGAATTGTTGCAGGATCTCGAAACCGTTCCCGAGCACATGCAGGCACTCGCGCCGCGGCTCGACGACACCTCGTCGGAGGATTTCCAGGGTGGTATCCACTACAGCAAGGGGCAGTTGTTTCTCGAGTACCTGGAACACGCGTTTGGTCGGGAGGCGTTCGATAAGTTTCTTACGTCCTACTTCCAGGAATTCGCGTTCGGCACGATCACGACCGAGGCGTTTCTCGATTTCCTCGATGCCAGGCTCCTGAGCCAGGAAGGCGCGCCCGTGTCGCGGGAACAAGCGGAGGAATGGACCTATCAACCCGGGCTTCCCGACGGTACACCGATCCCGAGCTCCGCCAACCTGGACAAAGCCGCTGCATTGGCAGCAGCGTGGGCCGACGGCGAGGTTGCGCTGGCTGACATTCCGGTCGATGACTGGAGCCCCCACGCAACGATCCACTTCATCAACAGCCTGCCGGCCGACCTCGCGCACGACAAGTTGCGGGAACTGGATGAGGGCTGGGAGATCAGCAGCACCCGTAATGCCGAGATCGGTCGCGCCTGGTTTATCCAGGTCGCCAACCGGCGCTTTACGGACGCGTACGAACAATTGGAGGCACACCTGAATCGCTTCGGCCGGGGCCGGTTGATTGCACCGGTCTACAGCGCACTGGCGGCCAATGGCGAAGACCGCGAACTCGCTCTCACGATGTTCGAGCGGGCCCGCGGTGCTTATCATCCCATTACGGCCAGCTGGATCGAAGCCGGCCTCAGGCGCGCCGCGGACTAGCCGGCGGGGGTGGTAGTATCGACCCTGGTTACTACTCCTGGGGCCAGGTCATGAGAAAGTCGTTCGCGCTACTGCTGTTGCTGCCGCTCGCCGCGCTTGCCGATGTCGTCGTTCCTGCTGACAAAGTAGAGGACAGCGTCAATATCCGGCTCGAGCCCGATGCGTCTTCCGATGTTGTCGGTGAATTGCACAAGGGGACTTCATTGCCTCACGTGCGGAGTATCGACGGCTGGCACGAGGTCGAACTCGAGGGCGACGCGACGGGTTACGTTAGTGCCGACTGGTCACGCGTCGAGCCGGATCCTCCCCAGGCGGACGTCGAAGAGGTCGGTGCGGATGGGGTTGACGCCGTATCCGCGGAGGTCGCCGCAGAGACGGTCGAAGCCGCGGTCGAAGATGTCGTTGCCGACGCTGTTGAGGAAGTCGTCGAAGAGCCTGTCGAGGAGGCCGTCGAGG
>CBDUMZ010000037.1:0-25572 GCA_965368465.1 uncultured Chromatiales bacterium | reverse complement strand
CTTGCTCTTGAACGAACGTTGAACTAGTATCCCTTCAACGTTCGTTGAATAAATGCGCCGGCCTGTGCCCGGCGAATACCAGGGGGTTATCATGCGACAACAACACAACTCATTGATTTTTAAGGTCCTGCTGGGTCTTATCCCGGCTGCCGGTCTGTTTGCCATGCCGGCCGACGCCGTGGCGCAGGAAGGCGGCGCCAGTACCGCGCTCGAAGAAATCACGGTCACCGCACGGCGCCGCGAGGAGTCCCTGCAGGACGTCCCGATCGCCGTCTCGGCGTTCTCGGGTGCTCAACTCGAGGAAATGGGCACGGTCGATATCACGGCACTGTCCGCACAGTCGCCGAACGTGAATCTCGAAGTGTCGCGCGCCACCAATACGACGCTGACCGCCTATATTCGCGGCATCGGCCAGCAGGACCCGGTTGCCGGCTGGGAAGGCGGCGTTGGCATCTACCTCGATGACGTCTACCTCGCACGTCCACAGGCCACGGTGTTCGACGTCTACGATGTCGAGCGCATCGAAGTACTGCGCGGACCGCAGGGCACACTCTACGGGCGCAACACGATCGGCGGCGCCGTCCGCTACGTGACCAAGCGCCTGTCCAGGGAGCAGCAGTTCAAGGTCAAGGGCGCGATCGGCACCTACGGCCAGCTCGATCTTCTCGCGTCGGGCAGTATCCCGGTGACAGACACGTTTCGCATCGGCGGCACGGTCGCGATGTTCACGCACGACGGTTGGGGCGAGTACCTCGAAACAGGTGAAGACAACGCCGACAAGGACATCAAGGCCTATCGCCTCAGCGCGGAGTGGGAACCCACCGACGACCTGTTCATTCGCCTGTTCGGCGACTACAGCATTGACGACTCGACCTCGCGACAGGGCCATCGCCTGTTGCCTGGCCCGGCCGGTGAACCTGTCCTCCGCGACGTCTGGAACACGCGTGCCGGTATTTCGCAGTTCCCGGCCTCGAGGGGCGGTCTGAGTCCCGAGGCGGACCAGGGCGGTATCGGCCTGCAGGTCGAGTGGGACATCAACGACACCCTGACGTTCAAATCGATCACCTCCAGCCGCTCGGACCGCACGGAAAGCTGGATCGATTTCGACAACCTGCCGGCGGATACGTTTGACGCCCCGGTTGTTTACGAGAACGAACAGCTCAGCCAGGAATTCCAGTTCACGTACACCGGTGAGCGCCTGTCCGGTGTGTTCGGGCTCTACTACCTCGATGCCAACGCGTTCGATGCATTCGATGTCATCATCTTCAGCTCGCTCACGTCGTTCACGCTGGGCGACTACGACACCGAAGCAACGGCAGCGTTCTTCGACCTGAGCTACGACCTTAACGACCAGTGGAACCTGTCCGTCGGCGGCCGTTACACCGAGGACAATCGCGATGCACGCGTCATCCGTGAGACCTTCCTGGGACTCGGCTCGCCCTACTTCGACGGCGCCGGCGTATCGATCACGGTACCGACAACGGGCGTTCCCGAGTTCAACGGTTCGCGCAGCGACAGCAAGTTCACACCGCGGGTCAGCCTGAGCTACAAACCCTCCGACGAGCACAACCTGTATCTCGCCTACAGCGAAGGCTTCAAGGGCGGCGGTTTCGATCCTCGCGGCGCCTACAATCTCGCCGAGGTCCGCCAGGGATTCGACCCCGAAACCGTCGAGTCCATCGAGTTCGGTATCAAGTCTTCGCTGTTCGACGGCAAGCTGACCACCAACATCGCGGCCTTCACGATGGACTACACCGACGTGCAGATTCCCGGGTCCGTATTGCTGGACACGGACAATGACGGCACGGTCGACGGTTTCGCCGGCAAGGTGACGAACGCCGGTGGCGCCGAAGTGGCGGGACTCGAGATCGAGGCCGTTGCCATGTTGTCCGACAACCTGACGGCAACGCTGGCACTGGGCCTCATCGATGCCGACTACACGGAATGGCTCGAAGCCACCACGGACCCGGTCTCGGGCGCGCCGATCTTTGTCGACATCTCCGACCAGCGTGAATTCCAGAATACGCCGGACCGCACGATGGCCCTGAACCTGCGTTACGTGGCACCGCTCGCATCGGGCGACCTCGTGTTTGTCGGGGCGTACTCCTATCGCGGCGCAACGACGCAGTTCGAGATTCCGAACCCGCTGACGAACCAGGATGCGTTTTCGCTGATCGACGTCAGCGCTGTCTGGACGTCCGAAACCGGCAAGTACCAGGTTGGCCTGTACGGGCGCAACATGACCGACGAAGAGTACATCGCGGCCGCGTATGACTTCCCGACGGTCGCCAACTCGGTCATCGGTTTCTACGGCCCGCCGCGCACACTGACGGGCACGTTCACCGTTAACTTCGATTGAGGATTATGGCGGGGACGTCCCCCCTGTCTCCCGCCAGACTCAGAAAGGCCGCCGCAGGGCGGCCTTTTTTTTAGCTGAGATCGAGAATGTCCGCGTAGGCGAACAGGCCGGCCGCCCCGCCCGTATGCAGGAAGACGATCTTCTGGCCTTGCTCGAACCGGCCTTGCCGGATGTAGTCGATCATGCCCGCAAGCGCCTTGCCGCTGTAGACCGGGTCGAACAGCAGGCCCTCGGTTCTCGCCAGCATCAGGACGGCTTCGTTCATCGACTCCGTGGGTTGCCCGTAGCCCGCGCCGATGTAGTTGCAGTCGGCGACGATGTCCGCGCGCGTCACGCACCCCGGCCTGTCGATGAAGGCGGCTGTCTCCACCGCGAGCTTGAAGACTTTTTCTTCCTGGGCGTCCCGCGGCGCGTTCACCCCGATGCCGAGTATCGGCAGATCGCTGCCGCTGCCCCGCAGTCCGACCGCGAGTCCCGCATGCGTGCCGGCGCTGCCCGTGGCGGTAACGACGTGATCGAAACGAACGTCCTGCATGTCGCACTGTTGCAGCAGCTCTTCGCCGCAGCCGACGTAGCCGAGTGCCCCGACGGCGTTGGACGCACCACCGGGCACAATGTACGGCGCACCGCCGGCGGCACGCACCTCGCGGGCAACCTCGTCCATCGCAACGTCGAAGTCCGTGCCCGCGGCATACTCGCGCAGGTTTGCGCCGAAGATACGGTCGAGGAGCACGTTGCCGGACGTCCGGTAAAGCTCGCTCGGTTCGCTGACACGGTGTTCGAGCAGCACCTCGCATTTGAGGCCGAGCTTGCACGCCGCAGCCGCCGTCTGGCGGACGTGATTGGACTGCACGGCGCCGACCGTGATGATCGTGTCCGCTCCGCGCTCCAGCGCCTCGCCCATCGAGAATTCGAGCTTGCGGGTCTTGTTGCCACCCGTTGCGAGACCCGTGCAGTCGTCGCGCTTGACCCAGATCTCCGGTCCGCCGAGCGCTTCAGTCAGGCGCGGCAGGAACTCGAGGGGCGTAGGAAGGTGCGCCAGTCGTATGCGCGGGAAGCCAGTCAGCAACATGTTCTTGTCCTTCTTGTCGGGGCCGGGCAATAGCCTATCCTAACGCAAGCCGGTAGGTACTAAACACATTAGCTTTCGCTAAATTGCTCTCGTATTCTTGCCGCATGAGTACTGCCGGACATTGCTGCCACAGCCAGAAACCCAAGGATGTGATTCCTCCCATCAACCGCCGCCTCGCGGTCATGGGAAGCGTCTTCCTGGGCGTCTTGCTGCTGTCCTTCCTGCCGGCATTTGCGGCGCTGAACGACAGCCTGCTCGAATACGTGAAAATCGTCTGGTGGGCCGTCCTGCTGGGCCTCGTGCTCGGCGGCATCATCGATTACTTCGTGCCCGACGGATTCGTTGTCAAGATCCTCGGCGGGCGCAACCGGCTGACGCTGATCAACGCCGTGCTCGCGGGGTTTTTGATGTCGGCCTGCTCGCACGGCATCCTGGCCATCGCCATCCAGCTTTACAAGAAAGGCGCCAGCGTCCCCGCGGTGATTACCTTCCTGCTGGCCTCGCCCTGGGCCAACCTGCCGATGACCGTGCTGCTGTTCGGCTTTTTCGGCTGGCGTGCCGTGTTGTTCGTCGGCGGCGCCATGGCCATTGCGCTGGTCACCGGTGTGATCTTCACGGTGCTGGACAAGTACGGGCTGATCGAAGGCCCGGCGAAGGACGTCGAGGAGGAGAACGTTTCCTGGGACCGCGTCCGCAATTTCGACCTCCAAAAATCCGCAAAGGGCGTCGCGATCGGTTTTGTCTCGCTCGCGAACATGGTGCTCTGGTGGATACTGATCGGCATTCTCGCGGCGGCGCTGATCGGCGCCTACGTCCCGGAACACTGGTTCATGGAATACATGGGGCCGGACTTCACGGGCATGCTGGTCGTGCTGCTGTTCGCCACGATTCTCGAAGTCTGCAGCGAGGGAACGTCGCCGCTCGCATTCGAGATATTCAACAAGACGGCGGTGCTCGGCAATCCGTTTGTATTCCTGATGGCCGGTGTCGCCACCGATTACACGGAGATCGGCTTGCTCTGGACGAACATCGGGCGCCGGACCGCGATCTGGCTACCCGTGGTAACGGTGCCGCAGATCCTCTTGCTCGGCATGTGGTTTAACCAGCTATCCTGACACAACCGGCACGAGCGTGCCGTCTTCGCGACGCATCAACTGGGACGACTCCAGGTCCACCTGGTTACGGCCGGCGCGCTTCGAACGATACATCGCCCGGTCGGCGCGCAGCACGACATCGTCGAGGGTCCTGTCGTTTTCCGAGATGGCCGCAACGCCGAAACTCGAAGTCATGGGCAGGCCAATGGACGTCATCTCCAGGGGCGTCGACCCGATCTTCGCGCAGAGCTGGTCGGCGATCGCCATGGCATCGCGCAGCCCGGTACCGGGCAGGAGCACCGCGAATTCTTCACCGCCCACTCGCGCCACGACATCTTCGGCCCGCCGCGACTCGGAGACCAGTCGCGCAAAGTGAATCAGTGCGGTGTCGCCAGCGGCATGCCCGTACCTGTCGTTGATGTACTTGAAGCGATCGATGTCGGTCATGATGATCGACATGGGCGTTCCGGCACGGCGCGCGGCGGCAAAGGCACGACTGCCGTTCTCTTCGAAGCCGCGGCGATTCAACAACCCGGTGAGCTGGTCCTGGACTGCCATCTTCTTAAGCTTCGCGGAAATGTCCGACGCCATCATCAGGATGATCAGCATCGAGATGGCGACGTAGCACGCGGGAAGCGTCAGGAAGTTGAAGTGCATGTGCAACGCAGCGATGGCGGCATCGCCGGTCGCGCCCTGCATGAAGGCAAGCGAGGCTGCCCCGATCTCGATGATCGAAAATACAACCAGTGCGGCCACAACAGCCCACTCGGCGGGACGCGTGTGTTCGCGATGCTTCAGGATCATGTAGGCCGACAGCAACAGCGTCACGGCGGCAAACGCGGGGATCGTCGCCATGCGAATTCCGATATGCGGATTGACGACGGTAAACCAGGCGACAACCGAGTAGACGGGCAAAACGTAAGGCCACAGGTTCTTGGGCAGGAACGTGCAGTCGGTTCTCTGGCAGTGGCCGCGGAGACCCAGGATCACCAGCGACAGCGAGAAGGCGCTCTCTGTCAGCAGGTACGCCTCCATGCTCGGGAACCTGCCCGCATTGAGAACACAGAGCCACTGCAGCATGCCGGCAAGGAACGCGACCGACCAGGTCAGCGCGTGCGGTTCTCGCCCGAAGTTTTTCCACGCCATGAAAAACGTGACCGACAGCACCGCGCTGACGATCACTAGCGAGAAAATCATGTAGAAATACTCTGAACCCATTACATCTGCATATCTTGTTCGTATTCTTATGCCGTATTCTGCGCTTGTCGCCCCGTCATCGACTTGACGTGGCGCACAGATCACACACCCTGTAATCGATTACGACCGTATTTGGGCTGGAAAAACCAGCGTTGCGACCGGAGTCTCGTATGAAACCTCTACCCCTTCCCGACTGGGATCCGTCACTGCAGCACGTCATCGACGACATGAACGGGCGCCCCATCAACGTCCACTCGCTGATGGCCAATCACCCGGCACTGCTGAACGCATGGTGGACGCTGCGCAACTACCTCGTGAACGGCGGGGACCTGGAACAACGCCACTGCGAACTCGTGATCCTGCGCGTCGCGGTTCACCTGCGTAGCTGGTACGAGTGGGGATCGCACGTCGTGCGCGGCATCGACAGCGGACTGAGTATGGCGGAGATCGAGAACCTGCGGTCCGACGAACGTCCCTGGGGCGAGGCGGATGGCGCGTTACTGGCCGCCGTTGACGAGGTCGCGAAGCATAACGCCATCGGCGAGGAAACCCGCGCCCGGCTCGCCCCTCATTTCACAGAGCGGCAAATCATGGACGTCATCGTCCTGCACGGGATGTACCTGACGCTGTGCTGCCTGATCAATACGTGGCGCATCGAACTCGACGATCACATCGGCGATCGTCTGCCCGACGGAGTGAGCGAGACCTCATTTCTTTCTGACTAGAGAAGACAGCTCGGCGCGACGTTCGAGACTTTCGTCGGTCCAGACTTCTTTCGCCCCGTAGTACTCCTCGAACACGAGCGCGTCGGGCGGCAGCACGACCCAGGCTTGCTTTGACGACGTATGGATATGGACATCGGGTGGCATCCTGCCCGGATCGTCGAGCGTACCAACCCGCACGAAACGAACCAGCTCGCCGATACCACCGTACATGGCGAGGTAATGACTCCAGAGGGCTACCTGGCATTTCGAACACCGGGCAATTCTCTGGTTCTTACCGCTTGGGGAAGGCACGGTGATTTCCACCACGTCGCCCTGCAACAACGTTACGCGGTCCGCCTCGAGCAGGGCATTCACGGCGAACGCCGAGCCGTTCTGGCGCTGGCACCAGCGGCAATGACAGCAATGCACGATCATGGGCGGCGATGCCACGCGGTAACGAACGTGACCGCAGGCGCACCCGCCATCGAAGGTTTCTGGATGATCCGACATAGTGAGACCAAATAGCATGAAACAAAAAGGGCGCAACCCTCGTTGCGCCCCTTAATTGTACCTCTAAGCGGTTTCGAATCAGGAGAATTGATTCATCGTATTGTCCTCGCCGGCCGCCTTGAGGGCAGCTTCGCCCGCGAAGTACTCCTTGTGATCGTCGCCGATGTCGGAGCCGGACATGTTCTGGTGTTTGACACACGCTATGCCCTGGCGAATTTCCTCGCGCTGCACGTGCAGGACGTAGCCCAGCATGCCGAGGTCGCCGAAGTATTCCTTCGACAGCGTGTCGGTCGACAACGCGGCCGTGTGATAGGTCGGCAGCGTGATCAGGTGATGGAAGATGCCGGCTTCGCGAGCGGCATCGGCCTGGAACGTGCGAATCCGCCTGTCGGCTTCATGACCCAGCTCGGTTTCGTCGTAATCGACACTCATCAGCTTGTCGCGATCATAGGCCGATACGTCCTTACCCTCTTCCTGCCAGGCATCGAATACCTGCTGGCGGAAGTTCAGCGTCCAGTTGAACGACGGGCTGTTGTTGTAAACGAGCTTGGCGTTCGGGATGACTTCGCGGATGCGATTCACCATGCCGCCGATCTGGCCGATATGCGGCTTCTCGGTTTCGATCCAGAGCAGGTCGGCGCCATTTTGCAGCGACGTGATGCTGTCGAGCACGCAGCGATCCTCACCCGTACCCGGGCGGAACTGGAACAGGTTGCTCGGCAGGCGCTTCGGATGCATGAACTTGCCATCGCGCTTGATCAGCACGTCGCCGTTGCTCAGTTCCTCGGGCGTTACCTCGTCGCAATCGAGGAATGAATTGTAAAGATCACCAATATCGCCGGGCTCGTGAGTCACGGCGATCTGCTTGGTCAGGCCGGCGCCGAGCGAGTCGGTGCGCGCCACGATGATACCGTCGTCGACACCAAGCTCGAGGAACGCGTAACGCAATGCGCGAATCTTCGCGATGAAGTCCTCATGGGGCACCGTGACCTTGCCGTCCTGGTGGCCGCACTGCTTTTCGTCGGACACCTGGTTCTCGATCTGCAGGGCGCAGGCCCCGGCTTCGATCATCTTCTTGGCCAGCAGGTAGGTTGCCTCCGCGTTGCCGAAGCCGGCGTCGATGTCGGCGATGATCGGCACGACATGCGTCTGGAAATTGTCGATCTTGTTCTTGATGTCCTTTTCCTTGACGGCATTGCCGTCCTCGCGTGCCTGGTCCAGCTCACGGAACAGGCCGCCGAGTTCGCGCGCATCGGCCTGGCGCAGGAACGTATAGAGCTCCTCGATGAGCTCGGGCACCGTCGTCTTCTCGTGCATCGACTGGTCGGGCAACGGCCCGAACTTCGAGCGCAGGGCAGCGACCATCCAGCCGGACAGGTACAGGTAACGCCGGTCGGTCGTGCCGAAGTGCTTCTTGATCGAAATCATCTTCTGCTGGCCGATGAAGCCGTGCCAGCAACCCAGCGATTGCGTGTACTGCGTCGGATCGGCATCGTAGCGGGCCATATCCTTGCGCATGATCCTGGCGGTGTATCTGGCAATGTCGAGGCCCGTCTGGAAGCGATTCTGCGCCTTCATGCGCGCGACGCTTTCGGGGTCAATGGCGTCCCAGGCACTTCCCTGGCTGGCAATCAGGCCTGCTGCGGCCTGGATATCGTTTGCGTACTTTGACATGACAAGTCCTCGTGTCGGAAAGCTGTGTCGCGGGCAAGGTCACGCCCGCTACGCGTAGTGTACGCGGCTGATATGCGCAATTTCACAAAAAAAATTTCACAGTGTGAACTTCACACCCGCGGGTGGCTCAGTGCCGAACCGTGACCGATTTCACCTGGGCGAAGACATTGTCGCCGGCCTTCAGCTCGAGCCGTTGCACCGAGCGGTTGGTCACCCGGGCGAGCAGGCTCTGGTTGCCGACGCTCATGCGGACCAGCGCGGTGGCGGCGTCCACGGCATGCACCTCTTCGATGCATGCGCGCACGATGTTGAGGATCGTCGTCGAGCTTGGCCGCTCGCGCGAGATACTGACGTCGCTTGCCGCGACCCGCAGGCGCAGCGGCGCGCCGCCCGTCGGGAAACTGCCGGGCGCCCAGATATCGCCGTCCCCGAAATCGAACTTCGTCAGCCCGTCTTCGTGATCCACCGGGGACGCCCAGATGACCACGCCCGCGTTGCGCCCGGACAGAACCGGCATGTCGACGCGGGACAGCACATCGACCAGCTTGCCACTGGCTGCCACCTTGCCGGCGTCGAGCAGGACCAGGTGATCGCAGAGCCGGCTGATCTCTTCGATGTCGTGACTGACGTAGATGACCGGCACGGACAGTTCTTCGTGCAGCCGATCGAAGTACGGCAACAACTCATCCCGGCGCTTGCGATCGAGGGACGCGAGCGGTTCGTCCATGAGCACGAGGTCCGGCGACCGCATCAGGGCCGCCGCAATGGCGACGCGCTGAGCTTCGCCCCCGGACAGCGATGCCGGCTTGCGATCGAGCATGCCGCCGATGCCGAGCATGTCGACAACGAGCTTGCCGTCGACCCGGTGGGTCGTGGCGCGCCGCTCGCCGTATTCGATATTGCCGCGCACGCTCAGGTGCGGGAACAGGCCGGGGTCCTGGAAGACGTAGCCGACATTGCGCTTGTGAACCGGGAGACCCTGCTCCCGCTCCAGTCCGGCAATGCACCTGAGCAGGCTTGTCTTGCCCGACCCGGATTCGCCAAAGACGCCGGTGATGCCGACGTCCGGCACCTCGACGTCGACATCGAGCGTGAAGTCGCCCTTGGTCAGCTTGTGCCGGAGGCGAATCATCGCTCGCTCCAGCGCCGGTTGATGACGAACATCGTTGCCAGCACCGCGAACGCGAACCCGATCAGCAACAACGACATCTGGTGTGCCGCCGTGTAGTTCAGCGATTCAACGTGATCGTAGATCGCGATGGAGATGACGCGCGTCTCACCCGGTATATTGCCGCCGACCATGAGGACCACGCCGAACTCGCCCAACGTGTGGGCGAAGCTCAACACGATGCCACTGACGAAGCCACGCACGGACAGCGGCACGGCAACCGAGAAGAATGCGTCGAGGCGCGACGCACCCAGCGTCCAGGCCCGCTCGAGGTAGCGCTTCGGAAGCGACTCGAACGCGTTCTGTATCGGCTGGACGGCGAACGGCAGGCTGTAGATGCAGGAGGCAACGACGAGACCCGTGAATGAGAACGTCAGGGCACTGCCCGTCAGTTGCACCCACCAGCTGCCGATCGCGCCATCCGGCCCGAGCAGGATCAGCAGGTAGAAACCCAGCACGGTCGGCGGCAACACGATCGGCATGGCAACGACCGCCTGGACCACGGGTTTCCAGCGCGTCCTGGTTTGCGACAACCACCACGCGACAGGCGTGCCGACGAGGACCAGGATCACGGTGGTGACGAAGGCCAGCTGAACGGATAGCCAGAGCGGTCCGAAGATGCTCATCGTGGCAACTCGTAGCCGTGCCGCCGGATGGTTGCGTGTGCGCGGTCGCTACCGAGAAATTCGAAGAACCGGCGGGCGGCGGCGTTATCGGCCGCGCGCTGCAGCAAGACGGCCTGTTGCTCGAGGCCCGTGGACGATGCGGCCGGCACTGCCCAGGTACAGGTTGCTGCTGGTAGCTGCGGCGCCGTCAGTTGTGACTTCGCGACGATGCCAATCGCGGCATTCCCGGTCGCGGCGAACTGCAAGGCCTGGTTGATGTTTTCGCCATAGACCGCACGCGCGGACACCGACTCCCAGTAGCCGGCCGCGGTAAGGAACTCGACGGCCGCCTTGCCGTAGGGCGCGGTTTCGGGATTGGCCAGCGCAACGTGCCCGGCGCCGTCGTCAGTCAAAGCCGCCAAGCAATCGTGTGCGCTGCGTGACCACAGCACGAGCGACCCTGTCGCATACGTAAAGCGCGCACCGGCAACGGCATGTCCCGATTGCTCCAGCCGTGCAGGGCGCTCCGTATCGGCAGCGAGAAAGACGTCGAACGGTGCGCCGTTGAGAACCTGCGCATAGAGCTTGCCCGTGGAACCGATGCTCAGGCGCACCGCGATACCGGTCTCGGCTTCGAATTGCTCGGCGAGTTCTGCCGCGGCACGGGAAAAGTTGCTGGCCACCGCAACGACGATGGCATCGGCGGCCCGTGCCGGGACAACCAGCAGGAAAACAAGCAGTATGGCGCCAACGCGCACCGCCGGCCTCGATCAGCCGGCAAGCTCCGCTTTCTTCTGTCGGCGGTACTGGTGCAGTAGCGGCTCCGTGTAGCCGCTCGGCTGGTCGCAGCCTTCGAACACCAGTGCACATGCCGCCTGGAAAGCGATGCTTGAGGCGTAGTCGTCACTCATGCGTTCGTATGATGCATCACCCTCATTCTGCCTGTCGACGATTTTCGCCATGCGCGTAAACGTTTCGAGCACCTGTTCCCGCGTCACGAGACCGTGCAGCAGCCAGTTGGCCATGTGCTGACTCGAGATGCGCAGCGTTGCCCGGTCTTCCATGAGGCCGACGTCATCGATGTCCGGAACTTTCGAACAGCCGACACCCTGGTCGATCCAGCGCACGACGTAGCCGAGGATGCCCTGGGCATTGTTGTCGAGTTCCTGCTGTATCTCCGTAGCCGACAGGCCGCTGAGATCGGCAAGCGGCGGCGTCAGGATCGTGTCGAGGCTGGCCATCTTTCGCGTTGCGAGTTCTTGCTGGCGGGCGCGTACGTCGACGGCGTGATAGTGCATGGCGTGCAGCGTTGCCGCCGTCGGCGACGGCACCCACGCGCAGTTGGCGCCTGCCTCCGGATGCGCCTGCTTGGTGTCGAGCATCTTGCGCATCTCGTCCGGCATGGCCCACATGCCCTTGCCGATCTGTGCCCTGCCGGGCAGGCCGCAGGCGATGCCCACATCGACGTTGCGATCTTCGTAGGCAAGAATCCAGGGTTGCTTCTTGATGGCCTCTTTCCGCAATACCGTCCCGGCGTGCATGCTCGTGCGGATCTCGTCGCCCGTACGATCCAGGAAACCCGTATTGATGAACACGATGCGGTCGCGCACCGCGCGGATACATTCGGCGAGGTTGACCGTCGTGCGACGTTCCTCGTCCATCACACCCACCTTGAGCGTATTCGGTTCGAGCTTGAACAGCGCTTCGACGCGACCGAACAGGGTATCGGTGAATGCGACCTCGTGCGGCCCGTGCATCTTCGGTTTGACGATGTAGATGCTGCCCGTCTGGCTGTTCGGCAGCATGCCATCTCGGCGCCGGTCCGTCATCGCGCAGGCCGTCGTCACGACGGCATCGAGAATGCCTTCGAAAACCTCGTTGCCGTCTGCATCGAGCACCGCATCCGTCGTCATGAGGTGCCCGACGTTGCGCACGAGCATCAGGCTGCGACCCGACAGCGCAAACGTCTCTCCATGGGGATCCGTGTAGACGCGGTCCGGCTCGAGCGAGCGTGTCATCATCTTGCCGCCCTTCGTGAAGGTCGCCTCGAGGTTTGCCTGCATCAGGCCCAACCAGTTGCGATACACGGCAACCTTGTCTTCGGCATCGACCGCCGCCACCGAGTCCTCGCAATCCTGGATCGTGGTGATCGCGGATTCGAGAACGACGTCGGCGAGATTAGCCGTCGCGTCCCTGCCGATCGGGTGCGCCGGGTCGACAACCAGTTCGATGTGCAGGCCGTTGTTCCGGAACAGGTAGGTGCAGCGCCCGCCGTCTGCCCTGTGGCCCACGTACCGGGAAGGATCGTCGAGCCCGACCGCCTCGCCACTCCCGTTCGATGCCACGAAGACGTCGCCGTCGTCCGTGTGATTGATGCCGTACTTGTTCACATCCGCATGGCTGATACCGGCCAGCGGCAGCGTGGCGTCGAGGAACTCCGTGGCGTAACAGATGACCGCGGCACCACGCGCCGGATTGTAGGGCCCGGCCCGCTCCTTGCCGTCGTCTTCGCTGATGGCATCGGTGCCGTACAGCGCGTCGTAAAGGCTGCCCCAGCGCGCGTTGGCCGCGTTGATGGCAAACCGCTCGTTCGCGACCGGAACGACAAGCTGCGGCCCGGCCACCTCGGCGATTTCCCGATCGACGTTTTCGGTTGCGACCGTAAAGGCCTCGCCCTCGGGCACGAGGTAGCCGATCTTCCCGAGAAACGCGACGTATTCGTCGTGCTTCCAGGCCGCACCGCGCCGCGCGATATGCCAGTCATCCAGGGCCTGCTGAATCTCCGCACGCTTGTCGAGCAGCGCGCGATTGAGGGGCGTCAGGTCGTTGATAATCGACTCGAGACCGGACCAGAATGCGCCGGCATCGACACCGATCGCCGGCAGGAGCTCGCCCTCGATGAACTGCGAAAACACCGGGGAAACCGTCAGTGCGGAGGGAGTTCTGGATTCTTCAGTATTCATTTCTTCAACCATGGCAGATCGCAGCTGCATTACGTCCTGTAACGTGAGCCGCTGTCAAATGCGTGGACTCCTCGTGTTGTTTACACCGGCCAGCCGGCTATACTAGCAACAGAAATCAGTAAATTTCACAGATGAAATTTTACCTAGTTAATTTTACAGACGGGACGGGACCATGACAGCTCACCAGGGACTCCGGCGCAAGGCCCACTTCCTGGGCACCAAGATAAAGAGCCTCCGCAAGCGCAATCGCCTGACGCTCGAGGACCTCTCGGTTCGCTGCGTGCAGATCGACGCCGAGGCGGGCCCGTCGGTGTCCTACCTGTCGATGATCGAGAACGGCAAGCGCGTGCCGTCGGAGCGGCTGCTCGAGATTATCGCGGAGATCTTCCAGAAGGATACGAACTGGTTTTTCGACGAATCGCTGGACGAGGAGGCCATCGATACGGCCCCGTCCGCGGCCGTCAGCGGCATGCCGCTCGAGCCCGGCTTCCTGTTTTCGGAATCGCTGTTGCAGCTCGCCATTCCGGAGCTGCTCGCCCAGACGGGAACGACGGGGCGGCAGTTTGCCCACCTCCTGATTCGCGCGCACCAGGAACAGAACCAGAACCGCTTCCCCGACATCGAGCGTGCCGCGGAACGCGTCGGCCGCAAACATTTCCCGATGCGCGTCGACGACGTGTTCGCGATCGCAAAAGACCTCGGCCTAGAGATCAAGTGGTTCGACAACACCGTCTTCAAGGACAAGGGTGACAGTGACCGGCCGCTCAACACCCTGGTCCGGTCGTTCTACGACGCACCGAACAAGATCTACCTGAATCGCATCCTCGAGAACAATCCGTCACGGCTCAAGTTCGATCTTGCCAACCAGATTGCGCACAAGGTGCTGCACGACGGTGACGGCGCGCGCGCACCGCAGGTATCGGGCGGCAGGGTCTCCGGACGACGCCACGATTCCGAGTCGCTCAACGTCGACGCCAAGGACATCCTGTACGCGTGGCGCGACTTCGAGTGCAGTTACTTTGCGGCGGCCCTGCTGGCACCCAAGACGGCGTTCCGGCAGTTTCTTGCACGCAATTCCTACTCGATCAACTCAGGGGACAAGGCGGAACTCACCAACACGCTCGTGATGCGGCGCATGTCGAGCGTCTCGCCCTACCCGTTCTGGCATTACTTCGACGCGTACCCGCCGGGCAACCTGCGTGCGGTCTACCGCGGCAACGGCATACCGCTGCCCTGGGGCAACATGCGCCTGGTGTCGGATCCATGCCAGCACTGGGCGGTGTTCCGGATGCTCAACTCGCGCTCGACGAGACCGTCGGCGCAGATCTCGGTGCTGCGCTCCGGCGACGACAAGCGTCTCTACTGCTGCGAGTCGATTCGCAGCAAGGATGCGGCCGGCAACACGCATGTCCTGTGCGTCGGCGTCGACCTCGCGCCGGCACTCAAAGCGCAGAACATCGACCCCGCGGACACGATCGACATCATCGAGGCGAGCTGCAACAGCGGCGGTGGCACGGCGCCGATCCCCACCGAGGCGCGCAGGCAGCTCGAGAGCATCGCGAAGATCCTCAACATCGGCTGGATCGGTGAAGGGGCGAGCAAGGACGCGACGATCATCTGCCAGCGCAGCTCCAACTGTCCGCGCGACAAGCACTGCCTCGGCAAGGCGCCGCCGAAATTGCGGCCGCAGATCGACGAGATTCGCGAGGCGCTCGTCGCCGACTGACCGCCAGGGCAAATTGACAAAAGTATATTAGATTTTTATAATATAAAGACGTTTGTCATCCTGGTCGAGACGCATGCCCAAGCCCCAAGTCACCGCATTCTTTGACGAAGCGACCTTCACGGTCACCTATGTCGTCGCCGACACCAGTACCGGCCGCGCGGCTGTCGTCGATCCCGTGCTCGACTACGACGCGGCGTCGGGCCGCACGTCGACCACGTCCGCCGATGAGGTTATCGGCTTCGTCAAGGACAACGGCTTAAACATCGACTGGATCCTGGAAACGCACGTCCACGCCGACCACCTTAGCGGCGCACCGTATGTAAGAGAGCATCTCGGCGGTAAGACGGCGATCGGCAGAAACGTCACCGCGGTGCAGGAGACTTTCAAAGGCGTGTTCAATCTCAAGGACCTCGCAACCGACGGCAGCCAGTTCGACCACCTGTTCGCGGATGCGGAGACTTTTTCCGTCGGCGCGATCGACGGCAAGGTCATTGCGACGCCCGGACATACACCGGCCTGTGTCACCTACGTTATCGGCGATGCCGCATTTGTCGGCGACACGCTGTTCATGCCGGACTTCGGCACGGCCCGTACCGACTTCCCGGGCGGCAGCGCAGCGTCGTTGTACAACTCGATCCGCAAGATCCTCGCGCTCCCCGACGCCACTCGCCTGTTCATGTGCCACGACTACAAAGCACCGGGCCGGGACGTCTACGCCTGGGAGACCAGCGTCGCGGAACAGCGCGCGAACAACATCCATATCAACGACAGCGTGTCGCTGGACGAATTCGTCGCCATGCGCGAGGGCCGGGACGGCCAACTCGGCATGCCCAGGCTCATCCTGCCGTCGTTGCAGGTCAACCTGCGTGCGGGACGGCTCCCGGAGCCCGAAGACAACGACATTCGGTACCTGAAGATACCGCTCGACGCAGTCTGACACGGGAGCGGCCGTCATGGATTCTCTGCTGGCGTTGCCCGGCGCACTCGCAATCGGCCTGAGCCTGGGACTGCTGGGATCGGGCGGCTCCATTCTGACCGTACCGGTGCTCGTTTACCTGCTCGGCCAGGACGAGAAGGTCGCAATCGCCGGTTCGCTGTTCATCGTCGGCAGCATCGCGCTGGCCGGCGGACTGCAGTTCCTGCGCGCCGGTTTCATCCACTGGCGCAGCGTCCTGGTCTTCGGCCTGCCGGGCATGCTCGGCACCTTTCTCGGTGCGATCCTCGCCGCCTACGTGTCGGGTGCGATGCAACTCGCACTGTTTGCACTCGTCATGCTGACCGCGTCCTGGTTCATGCTGCGTCCCGTGGACCTCGCGCATGGCGCCGGCCATGAGCGCGCGGCGTGGAAGATCGCGGCGGACGGCCTCGTCGTCGGCATCGTTACGGGACTCGTCGGCGTCGGCGGCGGCTTCCTCATCGTGCCGGCGCTCGTGTTGCTGGGCGGACTCAGCATGCACCGCGCCGTCGCAACCAGCCTGATCATTATTGCGTTGAAGTCGTTCAGCGGTTTCTACAAGTACCTCGACGTACTCGAACAGCAGTCGTTGCACCTCGACTGGACAACCTTGCTCGTCGTCACGGCGCTCGGCATCCTGGGCAGCATTGCAGGAAGCCGGCTGGCACGACGCTTACCCCAGGAAAAACTGAAACGCTGGTTCGGCTACTTCCTGATCGCGATGGGACTCTATATCCTCATCCGGTCGGCGCCAGCAGCATTGGGAATGACATTATGACGATCTACCGCCTTAGCGAGACCTGTGCCGTTGCTTCGCAAATCCAGCCAGGCGATGTGGCCGCACTGGCCGCCGAGGGCTTTACGACGATAATCTGCAACCGGCCGGACGGCGAGGATTTCGGCCAGCCCACAGCCGCTGCGGTTGCCGCCGAATGCGAGGCGCACGGCGTGGCGTTTCACAACATCCCCATCGACCGGAGCGGCCTGACGATGGACAGGGTGGAGCGCTTTCGCGATGCCGTCGCGGCCAGCGCCGGGCCTGTCCTGGCCTATTGCCGGTCCGGCCAGCGCTCCTCGGTCATCTGGCAGGCGAGCGGCTCGCCCTAGCCTTTCAGCTTTTCCCGGAACCTCTGCATGCCGCCGATCCAGCGGTCGTGGTCGCCGGCCTTGCGCCGGACGTACGTGGCGACCTCGGGGTGGGTGAGAACCAGGAAACGCCCGGACCGGGCCGCGTCGACGATGATGTCCGCCACCTCGTCGGCACTCATGATGCCGTCGACATCGTTGCCGCCGAAGCCGCCGTCCATCGAGTCGGCGTCGTCCTCGATACCGATCATGCGCGTCGCGACGGCTTGCGGGCAGACTACCGACACCTTGATGCCGCGATCGCCATAGTCGATAGCGAGGGATTCAGCGAAGCCGACGGCCGCGTGCTTGGTGGTCGAGTAAGCGGCGTCGCCGATCTGGCTGAGCAGTCCGGCTGCCGATGCGATATTGACCAGGTGCCCGCCACCGCGCTCGAGCATGCGAGGCACCAACGCGCGCGCCGCGTAAACATGCGCCATGACGTTGATGCGCCAACACGCATCCCAGCGATCGTCCACGGGATTGAGTCCGCCCTCGGGCGAGACGGCACCGCTTGCGCCATCGCCGAAGGCAACGCCGGCGTTGGATACAAAGAGATCGATGGGGCCGATGTTCTGCTCCACGTCATCGACGAGGGCCCGCATTGCCGCTTCGTCCGCGACATCGACTTCGCGGGCAGCACCACCGATTTCCGCGGCGACGGCCCGGGCGGCCGCTCCGTCGAGATCGGCAACGACAACCGACACACCGTCGCGATGCAGGCGCCTGCAGATGGCCCGCCCGATGCCGTGGCCGCCGCCCGTCACAACCGCCGTGCGGAAGTTATTACTCATCCGCTTCTGCGCCGTCGCTGCCGTCCAGGTGTTCAATGGCTGCACGAATATATGTCGCGGTGGGTGCTTTGCGTCCTACGTTGGGCATCGCAATGAACTTCGCATGCTCGACGCCGGCCTCACGGTAGGCCAGTGCGGTGCTCTGCACCTGCTTCAGTGCGGGGTGGTTCGACCCTGCAAGGAACACGTAGCGGTTTTGCCGGACGTAATCGATGCCCGCAGGCGCTTTGTCTTTCCAGGACAGGGCGCCACCGACGAACAAGCCACCTTTGAAAAGCTGCGGCTTGCTCGTGGCAAGAATGGCGGCGACATGCGCGCCACCCGAGGTACCGCCAACATACAGGCGCCCCGGGTCGAGCGTGTAGCTCTGCGCAAGGAACGTCGGCGTCAGCAGCGCCCTCATCATGCGCGTGTCCATGGGCTTCTTGTCGCCGGCCCCGATCACGCCCGCCCAGATGAGGTTCTTTTCGTCCAGCACGTCGTTGTAGGACCGGGTGCTGCCACCCCAGCTATTGCTGTGGGTGATGTACACGAGGACACCGGCCGGCTTTGCCGGTGTGTAGTTCTTCGGCACGTAGATCTTCCATTGCAGCTTCTCGTCCGCGGCGAACAGGTCGGACATGGCCGCGGCCCGCTCGGGTCCGAGCAACTCGACAACCGTCGTCTCGGTTTCGAAGTAACCCGTCCGCGGGCCGCCATCGCTGTCCTCGGCACTGGCGGCGTGCGCGAGGGCGGACAACAGGATCAGGACGAGTACGAATCGGGAATGCATGCCTGTCCTCCTAGAGCCGGTCGCGGAGCGTGTAGTACAACATGCCGAGCACCATTCCCGGGTAGCGGAGGTGCGTCCCGCCCGGGAACGTATGAATCGGCAGGTTGGCGAAGACATCGAAGCGGCCGGCAACCCCTGCGATGGCCTCCGCGATGACCTTCCCGGCAAAGTTCGCCGTAATGATCCCGTGGCCCGAATAGCCCTGCCCGAAGAACACGTTGGGCTCGAGACGACCGAGGTGCGGCAGGCGGTTGACGGTCACCGACAACGTGCCGCCCCAGGCGTAGTCGATCTTCACATCCCTGAGCTGCGGGAACAGCTTCAGCATGGGCCGGCGTACGAACTTCGCGATATCTGGCGGGAAGTCGGGGCGATAGTTTTCGCCGCCGCCGAACAGCAGCCTGTAGTCGTCGGACAACCTGAAGTAGTTCACGACGAAGCGCGTGTCGTGAATGCCGAAGCGCCCGTTGATCAGCTCCAGGGCACGCTCTTCGCCCAGCGGTTCCGTGGCGAGCATGAAGTTGTTGATCGGCATGATCTTGCCGGCCGAGCGCGGCTCGAGCTTACCGAGGTAGCCGTTGCACCCGAGCACGACAAACGACGCCTTCACACTGCCCGTCGCGGTCTTGACGACGGCGGGGTCGGTCGACGTGTAGGACTGCACGCGCGAGTTCTCGAATATGCGCACGCCCGCTTCGCTCGCGGCGCGCGCCAGCCCCAGGGTGTAGTTCAGCGGGTGCAGGTTCATGGCCTCGGTGTCGTAAAGACCCTCGAGAAAATCGTCGGTCGCAACGTATTCCCGAACCTCTTCCGCATCCAGGGCACGGCAGAACGGGTATTCATAGCGCTCGGTCAGTGCGTTGGACATCTCCTCGGCCCAGCCGAGATAGCTCTTCTTGTGAACGCCGACGAGCTGGCCCTTCTGCAGGTCGCACTGGATGTCGTGCTTCTCGATACGGCTGCGGATTTCATCCTTGGCCAGTTCGGCGAAGTTCCAGAGTTGCCGTGAGCGAGCCACGTCGAACTGCTCTTCGGCCTCGAGCACATCCTGGCGCTGACCGCTGCCGACCAGGCCGCCGCAGCGGCCCGATGCACCGTAGCCGATGCGCTCGGCCTCCAGCACGACAACGCTCATGCCCATTTCGGCGAGATTCAGCGCCGCCGACAGGCCCGTGAATCCGCCGCCGATGACGCAGACATCGGCCGTGAGTTCTTCTTCGAGACTCGGCCGGTCTTCGATGCCGATCGCCGTGGCGAGATAGTAGCTGTCCGGGTAACCCGGGTCGTTAGCGTGTGCCATGTACGTGCGTCCTGTCCCTAGATGCTCGACTGCGGCCGAATCGGGGTCCCGTCGAAGAAACGCCCGTAGCGCAGTGCTGAAATATCGATGCCTGTATCCGTGCCCGTCAGCATTCCCGCGATAGCCTTGCCGGCGCCCGGTCCCAGGCCGAAGCCGTGGCCGCTGAAGCCTGTCGCCAGGTGAAAGCCCGGGATTTTTTCGACAGCGCTGATGACCGGCACGACATCGGGCGTCATCTCGATCATACCGGCCCAGCTCTCGACGATCGGCGTGTCGGCGAGTTGCGGAAACATGCGGTTGAGGTTTTTGCGGATCCCTTTAAGCACGCCCGGGTCCGGCGCCGGATCGAGGACGCGCGTTTGCTCAAACGGTGTCACTGCGTCCAGCGCCCAGGTCTTTGGCAAACGCCACTCGTCCAGGAACTCCTTGCCAATGGACAGGCGCAAGACCTTGAGCTCCTGCAGGAGCGCGGGAATGAACTTGAAGCTCCAGCGCAGGGTCGATGGCGTGATCGGGTGCTGGATGATGGTGCCGTGCGCAATCGTGTAGCCGCCGTCCTGGCGCCGGCGGATACCCAGCAGCTCGTCGTAGACATTACCGTCCAGTACGTTCTCACACGCAGCCGTTCGCGCGACCGTGCCGCGCACCTTGAGCTGCGGCAACGCCACACCAAGCGAGCGGCAGAACAATGCCGACCAGGCACCGGCCGCACACAGTACAGTCGATGTTCGAATGCTGCCATGCTCTGTAACGACTGCGGATACGCTGCCGCCGCTGGTTTCGAGACCGCGGACCGCGCAGGATTTCAGCAGGGTGGCCCCGCTGCGTTCGGCCGCACGGGCGATGGCCGGCACGGCCTTGTGAGGCTCGGCGCGGCCGTCTGCCGCGGTGTAGATGGCGCCATGCCAGTCGACCGGCGAACCGCGCAGGTGCTCTTTGAGTTCGGCGGCGGAGAGAACGCGCGACTCGATGCCGTATTCATCGGCGATGCCGATCCAGTCATCGATTGAGCGCATGTCCTTCTCGCTGCGTGCCGTGAAGAAGCAACCGCGACGAACGAAGCCGACGTCTTCGCCGGTTTCCTGCTGCAGGCTGTCCCAGATTCGCTGCGACTCGAGCATCATGGGGATTTCGCGCGTATCGCGGCCCTGGACGCGTACCCAGCCCCAGTTGCGACCCGATTGCTCGCCGGCGATGTGCCCCTTTTCGCAGAGCACGACGTCAACGCCCTGCTTTGCGAGAAACCAGGCCGTCGACACACCGACGATGCCGCCACCGATGATGACCACGTCGGCTGTCTCCGGAATGGCTGCCGGCGCAACCAGCGGCTGCGTCCACGTCGAGGCAACGTTTGTCGAATCTGCCTGTGTCATGTACCGTCCGACCCAATGTCAAAATCAATCCGCTCAGTATCCGATATCCCGCCGCTAATCGCGACCTCCGTCGTGCGTGGCAGCGAACAGGGACAAAGTCACGGCGGCGTGTTTATTGTCGATCCGGCATCGCAATCGGTGATGCAGACGCTCGACTGGAATGACACCGACATTGACTGGTCGGGCCGGGGCTGGGATCGCGGCTTACGCGGCATCGCGTTTCACGACGGCGAGGTTTACATCGCCGCGAGCGATGAGCTGTTTGTCTACGACCAGCAGTTCCGGAAGTTGCGCTCGTTCCGCAACCCGTACCTGAAACACTGCCATGAGATCTGCGTGTACGACGGCAGGCTGTACCTGGCGAGCACCGGCTTCGACAGCATCCTGGCCTTCGACCTTGCTGCACAGGAATTTACCTGGGGCCTGCACGCGGCGAAGATCGATGGCGACTGGCAGGCCCACCGATTCGATCCGAAGACCGACATCGGTCCGCCTGCGAGAAACCAGCTGCACATCAACTACGTGGACTGCAGCGCCGCGGGACTGTCGTTTGCGGGATTGCGGACACGCGGCATCATCAGCCTCGCTCCGGGCTCCCGCCTCAAGGCGCAGGTCGAACTACCGGAAGGCGTCCACAATGCCTGCCTCACGAGCGATGGCGTTATTTTCAATGACACCGCCGCCAACTTCCTGCGCTACGTCAGGAGAGACGGCGAGGAAAAACACTTCGCGTACCCGGTCTACGACGAGAACGAGCTCGAGTTCGCCGGGGTGGACGACTCGAAGATCGCAAGGCAGGGGTTCGGGCGCGGCTTGTGCCTTATCGACGATTCCCTCGTGGCGGCCGGGTCATCGCCATCGACGGTCACGGTATTCGACCTTGCCGGCGGGCAGGTCGTCATGTCCGTGAACTTCTCGATGGACATCCGCAATGCGATCCACGGGCTGGAAGTCTGGCCCTACCCGATACCGGACGTTTCCTAGGCAGACAGGCCCGCGAGTTTTATCGCGGCGACGGCATTCGCGGCAGCCGCCGCGCCCCGGATATTGGCGCCCGCGATACCGGGAATCTCCCTCACCTCCCTGAGCATCTCCGCGCAGGCCGCAACCCCCTCCGCTGCCGGGTCGGCGGCATCGACGATACGCTTTACCGTCGCATCCGGTAGCAGCGCGATCGGGTTGTCTTTCTTGTAATCGCGTGCGCTCTCGCGAGACTCGAGAAGCGGCACGTCGACGATGACGGATGCCCGGTGCAACACTTTCTTCTCGATGAGCTTTTGCATATAGCGCCCCAGCAGGTGTGTGTTGAGGCAGGGTTGCGTGTAGAGGACGCTCACGCCGGTATCGAGCGATTCGCCGATACGTGTCGCCTCCCACTCCTCCGCGGGGTCGAATACCGTCACGACAGTCCCGAGCAGGAACCCAGGGGGCGACATGAGTTCGGTATCATCGCCAATGCGCTTCGCCATGCCGACGAATCGGGCCTCGCTCGTGTCGAATACACCCTTGCCACGCAGGAATTCGTTCCTCGATAATTTTTCGCCGCGTGCGATGACCAGCGAGGTGACGCCGAGCGCCGCCGCGCCCAGGAGTTCGGCCTGCAACGCGACCCTGTTTCGGTCCCGGCCCGTCAGGTGAACGACGGCATCCACGCCCGCCCTGATCGTAATGGCGGCTGCGGCGAGCGGCGACATCAGGCCGACTGCCTCGCGATCGTCCACCACCTGCACGGCATCGACGACAGGACCGAGCACGGCGGCCGCCTGCTCGATGCCTGCTGCCGTCGACGTCGTCTCGAGCGGCAGATCGGCCGTAACGACGAAGTCCTTTTGCCGAATGGCATCGCGAAGCGTTTTCAAGACAAGTTCATTCCCTGTTGCCAAACGCCATGATACCAGTGAGCCCTGAACTTCTTTAGACTACCGCGATCATGTTGCAACTCCCCGATTACTCGAGGGTTCGCGAATTCCGCGTATTCCTCGACGCCTGTGGCTATGGCACCGAGCGGCTGACGCAGTGCCTCGGCCGCGCCCGACCTCCCACGGCGGAGGAAGCCCGGCAGATGTTCGACGACTCGCGCGAGATCACGGTACTCAACGTGCTCGTTCGCCTGTTTCTGCTCGGTGCGCCCGTCGACAAGGCGAGCGTTGACGCATTTCTGCCGGACTCGGTCGTACGGTTCTGTGACGATGCGGGACTGCTCCAGACCCGTGACGGCATGGTCGAGAGCCAGGTGGTTATCATTCCCATCGAAGACCTGTTGTTCGTGTCCGATGCGTTCCGCATGCTCGGCACCGACGCAGCCCGGGACTTCGTGCTGCCCGCGAGTACGCATTCCGCCAACTTCCTGCGCTTGCTTACCCTGCGCGACACCGTCGGGGACACGCTCGACCTGGGTTGTGGGTGTGGCCTGCACGCGTTGTTTGCCGCCCGCCACAGCACTCGCGTCATCGCCACCGATATCAGCCCGCAGGCGATTGCCTATACCCGGTTCAATGCAATGCTCAATGACTTCGGCAACGTCGAGTGTCTCGAGGGAGACCTGTTCGAGCCGGTCGCCGGGAAACAGTTCGACCTCATCGTCAGCAACCCGCCTTTTGTCATCGGCCCGTCCGAGTCGTTCGTGTATCGGGACAATCCGCTGGCGCTGGACGAATTCTGCAAGACGCTGGTCGCCGAGGCGCCTCACTACTTGCGGGAAGGTGCACACCTGCAGATGCTCTGCGAATGGGTGGAGGTCGAGGGAGAGACCTGGAAGGAGCGCGTCACGGGCTGGGTGCGTGGCTGCGACGCCTGGATACTGCATGCGACGCCGTTGTCGCCTGCGTCGTACGCAGAGCAACGGACCGCGGACCTGTCGGGGGAATCGGTCAATGCCGGGCAGGCGGACGATTGGGTCGCCTACTTCGAACGGCACAGGGTTCGTGCCATTCATCCCGGGATGCTGGCCCTCCGGCGCCGCGCCGGCGTCAACTGGCTGCATGTCCATAACCTGCCCGCGGACGTGACCCGGGCAGCCGGTACCGCTGTTGCCGACGGTATTGCGGCTGTCGACTTCCTGGAGGCCTGCGACGACGAGGCCCTGCTTGCCGCGACGCTCGGGCTGGCCGACAACCTCGTCGCGGAACAGGTTCGGTCCGGCGAAGATACCGTGGGTGTGCGCCTGCTCCTGAACAATGGTCTGTCGACCGAGGCGGACATCGATGGTGCCGTCGCCGCGTTCTTGAACCTGTTCGACGGCGAGCGAACTGTCGGCGACTGCGTCGCCGAGTTTGCAAAAGTGGCGGATGCCGATGTCGACCAGCTCACCGCGGACCTGGTGTCGATCGTCCGCGTGTTCGTCAGTCGCGGCTTCCTGAGGCCTCTCGACCTCGCATAAAAAAGGGCAGCCGGAGCTGCCCTCTTCGTGTCCTGCCTGTCGCCGGCGGCTATTGCCAGCTGTACGAGAAGCGCAGGCCAAATTCCCGCGGACGATTCGTCACTACGCGCTGCCGGCCCCAGAAGTAGTCCATAAACAACGAGTTGTTGAACAGCGTGGCGCGTTCGTCGAACACGTTACTGATGAAGCCCTCGAGTACCCAGGTGTCCGAGCGCAGGCCAGTCCTGAAATCGAGGATGCCATACGAAGACTGCTTGTATTGCGGCGCGCCCGTCGCTTCGAGCGGCGCTCCCGGGGCAATGGCCTCGAGCTGGTTGAGCGACTCGTCCTGCCAGGTGAACTGGCCGCGCAGATAAAAGCTTTCGCTCGTCAGCACCGGCCAGGTGAACTGTGCGTAGGTGCTGATCTTGAGTTCCGGCACGTTCGGCAGTTTCGAGCCTTTCGGCACGAGCGTCGTGACTTCGAACGCCTCGGTCGTCTCCGCATCGACGAAACCGACGTTCAGGCCAAGATCGACGATGTCGTTCGGCGCCGCACGGACATCGAGCTCAAGGCCGGTTTGCCGGGCATCGCCGACGTTCGCGACCATGACCTGGAAGGGCTGGTTGCAAAGATCGACATCCGCTATCTCGCCCGGCTGGCAGACCCTGAAACTCGGGTCGACGGCTTCGATCTGGTAGTTCTCCCACCGACCGATGTATGCCGTTGCGTTGATCTGCAGGCGGCCGTCGAGCCAGCGCGTCTTGGCGCCAATCTCGAAGTTCTTGAGCAGATCGGGCTCATAGGCCTGCGGGAACACGGT
>CBDUMZ010000036.1:0-26865 GCA_965368465.1 uncultured Chromatiales bacterium | reverse complement strand
AATGACACCGGTATCATACTGTCTTCGACACCGTTTCATGTGTCCACAGCCCGCCACTGAGGATTTGCAGATCATGCGCCTGAATTTCAGCTATCTGACCGGGGTCCTGTTGCTTATGATCGCCGCCCGCGGGCTTGCCAGCGACACGCCGGCAATTCTGAGTGCTGGTAACGAATCCGCTACCCACTACCTGCCGGATTTCTCCTACGCCGGTTTCGAGAACGGCGCCAGGGCGGTACCGGCGGCGACGGGCAGGATTGTTAGTGTCGCGGAGTTCGGTGCGAAGCCCGATGACGGTATTGACGACAGCGACGCTGTCCTCGCCGCGATCGCGGCCGCGAACGGCATCCGGGGTCCGGTACGGATTCGTTTTGAAGCCGGGCGCTATCGTATTTCCGAAGTCTTGCGCATCGAGCGCAGCGATATCGTGATCCAGGGAGCAGGGTCCGGCCCCGGAGGCACGACCATCGCCTTCCCGCTGCCGCTGGCCCAGGTCGAGACGGGCAAGTCCCTCGACGAGCTCAGGCAATACCTGCGCAAGCACGACAAGCGCCAGGTCGAACCCGATGCGAACATCGATTCATACTTCTCCGAGTACTCATGGAGTGCCGGGTTTATCTGGGTACAAAAGCCAGGCACGCGTCCCGCACCCTATTTGACCGAGTTCGATCCACCGATCGAGACGCTGGCCGACATTTCTGCGGGCAAGCGCGGCGAAAACACGGTGCAGGTTACGACAGCCGCGTCACTTTCCGCTGGCGATGTACTGCAAATTCACTGGACCAATACCGTGGGCCCGGACGCGGCCATCATTGACTCGATCTACGGCGAGGACGTCGAGGTCGGATCGCATCACTGGAGTTTCCCGGAGCGCCCATTGGTCCGGCAGACAGCGCGCATTGAACACATCGACGGCAACACGGTCACCTTGTCAGATCCGCTGCTTCACGACGTTCGCGAAGAGCTGCCCGCCTCCTTCGCCGGCTGGTCCCACCTGACCAACGTTGGCATCGAGGACCTGCACCTGGAATTCCCGGTTGCACCCTGGTTCGGGCATCACATGGAACGCGGCTATAACGGCATTTACCTGACGAGCGCTTTTGATTCCTGGGTACGCAACGTGCGGATCACGAATGCGGACAGCGGCATCCTGACATACAACAGCGCCAACCTTACGCTGCAGGACATCGTGACCGACGGGAGCCGACCCGCGCACTACGGCGTTCACATGGGTAACGTTCACAATGTACTCGCCGAACGCGTTGTCGTCTTTAACCCGGTTCTGCATTCACTCACCTTCAACACGCAATCGACCAAGTGTGTTTACAAGGATGCAACCGTCTGGAATTCGGCCGTACTCGATCAGCATGCGGGTTCGAACCACCAGAATCTCTTCGACAACGTGACACTCTACGTCGAGGCCAGACGTGTCGATGACCAGGTGAAGGTCACCGTTTTTGATGGCAGTGGTGCAGGATACTGGCAGCCGGGACACGGAGCGTTCAACACGGCCTGGAATCTCAATGTTCTGATCACCAGCGGCGCACGCAGCGATGAGACGGTGCTGGTCGAAGGGCTCGATGAAGGACCCGCGGCAAGAATTGTCGGTCTGCACGGCAATCGTACGCTGCAACTCGACTATCGTCCGGAGCCCTACGTGGAAAGCCTCAATTCACGAATTGCCGGCATTCCGTCGCTGTACGACTATCAGCTGGCAAACCGCATGCAGGGCTCCCATAGCGACTGACATGCGGCGTGTTAATGAACCCACTCGTCTATAAGTAGCTCAGCCTGTTCCTGGGCCCATTTGATCTCAATCTTGGTGTCCTCACCCGCGTCACTTTTGCCGAAGAATTCATAGATGATGACGCCATCCCCCTGGTCACTCTCGATGATTCGTTCCGGCTGCCATTGCGGGAATTTGCCACTGAGAAGATCGTCAACGCCCCCGGGCAGCTTTTCGATACCGATATCGCGCTGCGTTTCAACGACTGTCCAGACTCCATCTACTTTAGTCATGTCGAGTTCCAGTTCGCTACCGTCGGGCAATGTCCCGCCAACGTCATAGTATTCGTTGCCGTCGCGTGTTTCGTATTCGGCTTCGCTGATCGACAGATCGGGCTGAGCTGCCTTCGCGACGGCCATGACTTCGGCCGGCACGGCATCAAGCTCGGTTGCTTCCTTACCGGATGCATCGACTTTGCGGCCCTCATCCATGTCGGGCTCGCCGCAAGCCACAAGCCCGAAAACACAAAGGAGCGAAAATATTACGGTGGCTCTTAAGCTTTTCATCTTTGAACTCCTAGATTAATCCCATGGTCTGTGACCAGTTGACGAATAATTTGGGCCAGATCGCAACCGGCTTGCCGATCGTCTTGCGCAGACCGAACCCATGCCCGCCATGCGAGAACAGGTGTGTTTCTACCGGAATGTCTTGCGCCCGTAACGCTGCAGAAAATTCGAGCGAATTCTCGACAACGACGCTCGCATCATCTTCGGCATGCACAATGAAACACGGCGGTGCATCGGACGGCACATTGTGTGCCGGCGAATGCGCACGCTCTAGTTCAGAACTCGCGTCCTCACCAACAAGGTAAGCGCGCGATCCCGCGTGCGCGACCGGTGCCGTCATCGAGATAACCGGGTAAACGGTTGCAGCAACGTACGGCCGGGCTGAAAATGTATCGGCTTCGTCGACCGCTTCGTAAGTCCTGGTCGCGAACCGCGTGGCCAGATCCGCACATAGATGACCGCCCGCCGAGAAACCCATCGCCGCGACGCGTTCTGGATCGATACCGTAGTCGCGACCGCGGCTGCGAATCATGCGCATGGCTCGTTGCGCGTCAGACAGTGCGACATCCGGCCCAGCCAACCAGCCTTCAGCCGGCAGGCGATAGAACAACACGAAGACCGTGAATCCGCGCGCCGCGAGCCAGCGACCCATTTCGTAACCTTCCTTGTCAATGACGACTCGCTTGTAGCCACCACCGGGCGAAATTAGCACTGCAGCACCATTGGCAAGACGCGGCCTGAAGACCACGAGTCGCGGCCGGCTAATGCCGACAACGGCCCGGTCGGTCAAATGGGCATCGGTGCTTCGCTCCGTTACCGTTTCCATCAGTTGCGCGTTCAGCATACCGGGTGCCCCACCAGACCACAGTTCAATAGTCTCGGTCGGCTGCGGGAGCCCCGGCGGTAACGATCCGTCAGTTTTCGGTGGTGCCGTCTGCGCCCTGGCGGCTACACCAACACTCGCAGCCAAGGCACTCAGTAGTACTTCCCGTCGCCGAATTTTCATTGCAGACCCCTGTAAACAAAATTGCCGAATCGTGCAGTACCGGGTCCTGCGACGTACAACGCCGGTCGCAGACTAAGAAAGTCATAAGCGACATTGTGATGGTAGCCGGACACCTCCATCTGCACGCCGAACTTTTGCCAGCTTTGGCCCCTATCGGCGCTCGAGTGGATCGTCAGGATATTCCGGTCATTGCGCAGACGAATACGCAGGCTTCGGTGCCTCGGGGTCTTGCCAAGCGGCCGCTGCAATCCGTAGCGATGCATCACCAGCCCCATTCCGGAAATGCCGAGTCCTGCGTACAGACGTCGGTTATAAAAAAGTATCAGGCCGGCCTCGGCCTGGGCATCGATGTTCACATCGACTTCCACTTCGTAAGCCTGGTCGCCCACAATGCAGCAAAGTGGTGAGCTGTCACCCGGCGTCCTGCCCTTGCCCGCCAGCTGCAACTGACCGTCGGCTCGGCGCAACCGGTTTGCCTCATTCGGTGCAGGGTTATAGAACACCCAGTGCGTTCCTAGCCTGTCTTTCGAAAAATCGTCGCTCAGTGGCTGGCCGTGTGGCTGCCGACCACGGTCCGCGGGCTTCTTCAGTGGCGCTGACAAATCACCACCGAGCGGCTTGATCCAGCCGTCGTCAGTCCAGGCGACCGGCTCCAGCAGTGTCTGCCGGCCGAGCGTCCAGTAGCCGTTTTCGTAACCGTGATAGATTACCCACCATTGCTGATCTGGCCCCTCGAACAAGGTGGCATGACCGCGTGACCACCATTTTTCCTCCGCCGACCAGGTCTTGATGACCGGGTTGTTCGGGTCATCCTCCCACGGACCTTCGATGGACTTCGACCGTGCCATGATGACCATGTGCCCTGTAGGTGGTCCCGCCGTACCACCGACCGCCGTAACCATATAGAAGTAGTCACCACGCCGTACGATCTTCGGCCCCTCGGGCGCAAATGTTTCGACGACCCATTCCTCCGGGTACCGCCATGGGTCGTAGACATGCACGACCTCGCCAACCACTGACAATCCGTCCGGCGCCAGTGCCACTCGATCGCCACCGGAGAGAAACAACCAGCGCCTGCCGTCTTCGCCGACCGCATGCCCCGGATCTATATGACGAGGCAACTTCAGGTCGACAGGCTCGGACCATGGTCCGTCGATCCTGTCTGCATGAATAACGTAGATGGACCGATAGCCTTCAGAGCGCGCCGGGATGTAGCAGAAGTATCTCCCATCGTGTTTGACGAGTTCGGGCGCCCATACAGAGCCGATCGGAGTTCGCAGCGCCGCCGTCACGGGAACCCAGTTGACGAGATCGAGGCTGTGCCAGATGACGATACCGGGATACGCATCGAAGCTGGAAAACGTCAGGTAGTAATTCTCGCCGTCAACGAGGATCGTCGGGTCCGGATGATCGCCGGAAAAGACCGGATTCAGAAACGTGCCGTTGCCTAGGTCGGCACATCGCTGACCCTCAAGTCCCGTGCCCCACTTCATATCCCGATACGGGTCGAGTGACGAGCTTGATCGCGAACCCTGTGCAATCGCGGTGGCCGTGTACATGGGACCGGCGAGCACCGCCGACCCGGCACCCGCGATCAGCTTTAGTGTCGACCTGCGATCGATCGTCACAGCACGGCACCGAGCTGCCACGGAACAAACTCGAAATCGCCAAGTCCGTTGAGTTCACTGGCGCTCTTGCGGCCACTCGCCGTAGCCAGGATCAGGTCGAAAATCTCGGCACCTGTTTCCTCGAGTAGTTGGTCGCCACTCAGAATACGGCCGCAGTCGTAATCCATATCATCAGCCATATGCGCGGCCATCGCAGAATTTGTGGCCAACTTCAGGGATGGAACCGGCTTGGCGCCGAACACCGAGCCACGCCCCGTAGTAAAGCAAACGATATTCGCCCCGGCGGCGATTTCACCGGTAATTGAGCACGGATCGAACCCTGGGCTGTCCATGAACACGAAGCCGTGTTCGTCGATCGCTTCGGCATAATTGTAGACAGCACGCAACGGGGTAGTGCCCGACTTCATGACGGCGCCAAGCGACTTTTCGAAGATCGTCGAGATGCCGCCGGCAATGTTTCCTGGTGACGGATTATTGTCTAAAGAAGCATCATTTGCTTCCACATAGCGCTGCCACCAGTCCAGGCGTTCCTGCAGCGCGTTCGCGACCGCCGGAGACGCCGCGCGATTCAGCAGCAAGTGCTCCGCGCCGAAAATTTCCGGCGTCTCTCCCAGGACCACCGTGCCTCCGGCAGCGACCAGCAAGTCTGCGGCATAGCCCAGTGCCGGGTTTGCCGTTACACCCGAAAAGCTGTCGGAGCCCCCGCATTGCAGGCCGAGAGTCAGATGCGACGTCGAGACCTGCTCACGTTTTGCACGGTTGGCAGCAATCAGCAGCTCCTCGACGATGGCTTTCGCCGTATCGATCGCGGCGCGTGTGCCGCCGGCCTCCTGAATCGACAAGGTTCGGAGCGTTTCGGAACCTTCAATGCCTAATGCACTGAACAGGCTTTGAATGTCATTCGTCTCGCAACCGAGGCCAACCACCAGCACAGCACCCATATTCGGGTGTGTGATGTAACCGCCCAGTGTCCGTCGCAAGACATCCGCTCCTACACCGGTTGCAGACATGCCGCAGCCTGTTGCGTGCGTAATCGGGCACAAGCCATCGACATTCGGGAAGCGAGCGAGATACTCCGACGATATCCCGGAAACAATATGTCGGACAACTGTGGCAGAGCAATTCACAGTCGAGATGATGCCGACATAATTACGTGTGCCAACCGCAGAGCCGGCACGACGAAATCCGCTGAATGTTCTGTCGAGGACAGCTATCGGTGCCTCGCTCGACGAGGTCGTCGAAACTGGCCTGGGGCCACTGATGTCCGCGGAGATATTGTGCGTATGAACATGTGCGCCGCCCTTGATTGTTGCCGTTGCCGTACCAATCGGTTGACCATACTTGATCACCACCCCCCCGGCCGCGATCGACCTCGTTGCGAGCTTGTGACCGACGCCCACACCGTCACCCAGGCCTTCCTCCAGCGCAATGACGACATTGTCATCCGGATGCAGACGCAGAACTCGGTGGTCGATACTCATAGGCTTGCGCTGCTCGCAACGTAATCCTTGACGGCGCCGGCGGCACCTTTGTCAACGAGTTGCCGGTATTGGCCCGCCAGTGTCGAGGTGAATCGCCGGTTGGCACCCAGATCTGTACCGAAGATCGGCCGCAGACCAACAAACCTCGCGACCAGGTCTTCGGGTTCGGCTTGCTCTTCCCGCGATATTTGGCTGAACATGTCCGCCATCGGGTCCCGCACATCGATCATGTTTCCGGCGTCATCGTGCCCAAGGACATAACGCATCCACGCAGCAACAGCGAGAGACAGTCCTGCAACCGGACCGCCACGCTGTAGCTGCGAGCGAATAGTCTGCAACAGTCGTTGCGGCAATTTCTGTGAGCCATCCATGGCTATCTGCCAGGTCCGGTGACCCAGCGACGCATTCTCGAATCGTTGCAGCAACGCTTCGATGTATTCGGCATGCCCCATGCCTGGTGGTTCCGCGGTTACTGGCGATATTTCATGCGTCATAAGACGCCGCACAAACCTGGCAATATCGCGATCTCCCATTGCGTCGCTGATAAGCTCATGTCCCGCGAGGTATCCGAGGTAAGCCAGGGCAGAATGCGGCCCATTCAGCAATTGCAGTTTCGCTGCTTCGTAAGGCCGCACGTCGTCTACGAACAACGCCCCGCCAGCCTCCCAATTCGGGCGTTCGGTACAGAAATCATCCTCGATGACCCATTGCAGGAACGGCTCAGTCTTGACCATCGCCTCGTCACGTACGCCAATTGTCCGGGCGCTTGCCGCAATGTCTTCCGGCGTCGTCGCGGGAACAATTCGATCCACCATCGTTGCAGGAAAACGCACGTTCGACTCTATCCATGCACACAGTGAAGGATCGACTTCGTCGACAAAGGTAAGCACTGCGTTTCTAAGGCGCTTGCCGTTGCCCGGCAAGTTGTCACAGGAGACGATCGTCAGCGGCGCACCGTTGCTTGCCCTGCGCTGTCGAAGTCCAGCAACAAGGAAGCCGATCGTGGAACGTGGATCCCGCGTGCCCGCAAGATCGTGCGCAAGATCCGGATTTGACCGGTCGAGGTCGCCGGAATCAGGCGCGATGCAATAACCCTTCTCCGTCACCGTAAGCGTGGCCACGCTCACCGATGCGTCGGCGAGCAGGCTGACAACCCGCTGCGGATTCTCGGGCGCCACGACTATCGATCGAATAGCGCCGACTAGTTGATTCGCCGCTGCCTCGTTATCGCGCACGCTCAACGTGTACAGGCAGTCCTGAGGACGCAACTGGTCCCGCACCTTTGCTCGCCGCAAGCTGACGCCCGCGATGCCCCAGCCTCCGCCTTTTGTCGCCATGGCCGCGTCGTTGCAGGGCGCAATAAATGCCCGCATGAATGCGCCAACGCCCAGGTGCACTTGTCCGATGCGCACATGCGCATGGTCGTATGCCGGCCGCATGACGATCGGGCGCAGGCCATCCAGCGTCCGTAGTGATAGTCGCGGCCGCTCCGACATACCTAGTTGAGTAACTGCGGTAACCACAGTGAAAGCGACGGAATGTAGATGACGGCCGCCAGCGCGACGATCAGGGCCATGTAGAACGGCCAGATGCTCCGCACTGTCTGTTCAATGGGAATCTTGCCGACAGCGCAGCCGACGAACAAGACGGAGCCGACGGGCGGCGTGACCAGGCCGATCCCGAGATTCAGGATCAGCATGATGCCGAAGTGCACGGGATCCATGCCGAGATCGTTGGCCATGGGCAGGAAGATGGGTGTGGTGATGATGATCAACGGCGCCATGTCCATGAACGTGCCCAGCAGCAACAGCACTATATTGATCAGCAACAACAGCAACAGCGGGTTCTCGGTGATGCCACGCAGCAGGTCCGCAAGCTGGGACGGCGCCTCGAGTAACGCGAGCAACCAGCCGAAGGCTGCCGCTGCACCGATGACCATCATGACCATCGCGGTCGTGCGAACGGCCGCCGTCGTCGCTGCCTTGAAGCCTTCCCATGAGAGCGAGCGATACACCGTGAGTGCGACGAGAATCGTGTACACGACGGCAATACCTGACGACTCTGTCGGTGTGAACATTCCCGACAGCACGCCGACGACAATGATCGCCGCGGCCACCAGGCCCGGAATAGCGCCCGCCGTGGCAACCAGGAAGGCGCGCCACCCCGGGAACGAGCCGCGCGGATAATTGCGCTTCACGGCAACGACCCAGGCCGCGACCATGAGGAGCAGACCCGTCATGATTCCGGGGATAACGCCGGCGAGGAAGAGGTCCGCAAGCGATATGCTGACACCCGCGGCCGCCGCGTAAATGATCATGTTGTGCGAAGGAGGAATCAGCAGACCGGTAATCGCAGCCGTGGCCGATACGTTGACGGCATAATCGGCATCGTAGCCTTTCTCTCGCATCATCGGCCCGAGCGTCGATCCGATAGCCGATACGCTGGCAATGGCCGAGCCGGACACTGCCCCGAACAGCATAGAGGCAGCTACATCGACCTGCCCAAGCCCACCACGCGTACGGCCCAGCGCGGCATCGGCGACCCGGATTAGCCGCTCCGCAATTCCCGCACGGTGCATCAGGTCTCCCGCGAAGACAAAGAACGGAATGGCCATCAGCGAGAAGACGTTCATACCCGCGGCCATACGCTGAAACGCGACAACCAGCGGAATGTCCAGCACGTAAAACGTTGCGAGCGAGGCGATACCGAGCGCGAACGCGACCGGCACGCCTGCGATCAGCAGTATGACCAGCAGACCGACGAGGATGCCTAGTTCCATAGCTGTTCCACCTCGCGGCCGCGAATGTCCGCGATGACGTGTTCAAGCGCGAAGCCGAAGATCAGGAATCCCGCAATGGGGATCGGCACATAGGCATAACCTCGCGAAAGTCCCAGCGTGGGTATCACGTGTTGCCAGACCTCACGCACGAGCTCGACACCCCACCAGACCATTGCGAGGCCGAACAACCCGACGAGCGCATGAGCAAACAAGTGAACGACGCGTCGTGGCTTAGGCTTCAGTTTGTCGGCGAAGACAGTGATGCGAATATGAAATCCTTCGCGTACGCCGGCTGCGGCCGCGAACATCACGAACCAGATCATGAGCAGCAACGCAGCCTGTTCGCCCCAGGTCGGGCTGTCGTTCAGCACATAGCGTGCGAAGACCTGCCACGCGATGATCGCGGTCATCAGCATCAGCCCGGCGCCGGCAAACCACCGCACCATGACGCTCGCCTTGTGACTCAGCCATGTAAGCAGATCAGTCATTCGCTACCTCCAGTGAAACAATCTCATCGGCCAGCGCACGCAAGGCCGGGGTTGTCAGGAACTGGTCCCATACCGGCAGCATCAACGCGGAAAACGCAGCGCCATCAACATCTTCGACCACATCCACGCCACTTGCGATGAGGCGTGAGCGTGCGGCATTCACGCGCGCATCCCAAATCTCACGCATAATCGGGACAGAGTCGTAAGCGGCTGCCTGCAGGTAGTCCTGTTCTTCGGTCGTCATTCGCTCCCAGCGGCGTTCCGACGCAACCAGTACTTCGGGCGCCATGACATGTCGGGTAAGGCTGTAGTGCCTTGCCGCCTCGAAGTGCCGCGCACTCTCGTACGACGGCCAGTTATTTTCCGCACCATCGACAACGCCCTGAACCAGCGCCTGGTAGACCTCGCCATAGGGAATTGGTGTCGGATTCGCCCCGAGTGCCGACACCATCGCGACATAGATGTCGGAGTTTTGTACGCGCAGTTTCAGGCCCCGCATATCGTCAGGCGTGCGGATCGGGCGCTTGGTGTTGTAGAAAGACCGCGCACCCGAATCGTAGTAGCACAAGCCGTGCAGACCCTGGACCGACATCGCATCGAGGATCTTCCGGCCAGGCGCGCCGTCAAATGCTGCCCTAGCATGAGGGATTGAACGAAACAGGAACGGCAGCGCAAGAACGATCGTCTCGGGTACGATGGAGTTGAGCGGCGCAAGATTTACCCTGTTGAGATCGAGTCCACCGAAAACGGTAATCTCGAGCGTGTCTTTTTCGGCGCCCATCTGGCCACCGGCGTAAATTCGAACGCGCATTTCCCCATTGGTACGCTCATCGAGCAACCGATCGATCGCATGCAATGCCTGCACGGTCGGGTACTCGTCGGGATGGGTATCGGCAGCAAACAGCGGTCTGGTCTTTGGATCACCGCGCCCCCCGCAAGCGCTTAGCAGTAACGGGGCGAGCACGAATTGGCGTCGCGTAAGCATCAAACAGCTCCCAGCTTGTAGGCTTCCTTCGGTAATTCGTAGGCGAGTTGGACAGCGATGTCCGCAGCTTCGTCTTCGTTGAGCCGATGATCTGCGACCAGTTCGGCAAGGTACGCACAATCAACGCGCCTGGCGACATCATGCCGCGCCGGGATCGAAAGAAACGCCCGTGTATCATCATTAAAACCGACCGTGTTGTAGAAACCCGCCGTTTCGGTTGTCATCTTGCGAAAGCGAAGCATGCCCTCGGGCGAATCATGAAACCACCAAGACGGGCCAAGCTTGAGTGTCGGATAGACCCCGGCAAGCGGCGCGAGTTCCCGGCTGTAACTGCTCTCGTCCAGGGTGAAGAGGATTATCGACAGGCGCCTATCCATACCGAATCGATCGAGCAGCGGCTTCAGGTCGTGCACATAGTCGGTACGGCTGGGAATATCGAAACCCTTGTCCCGGCCGAACGTCCGCAACATGCCGGCGCTGTGATTGCGGAAGGACCCCGGGTGAATCTGCATTACCAGGCCATCGTCAATACTCATAGCCGCCATCTCGGTCAACATCTGGGCGCGAAAAAGTTCTGCATCATCGGCATTGGCAGTATCGTTCAGGACACGCGCAAACAGCGATTCGGCTGCAACGCGGCCAAGATCAGCCGTGCGACAACTCGGATGCCCGTGATCCGTCGATGTTGCGCCCATCGACGCGAAAAACTCACGGCGCGTTCGGTGTGCTCGCAGATAGCCCTGCCAGGTCCCGGTATCCTCCCCGGTCAATTCGCCGAGCTGCCTCACGTTTTCGCGAAAGCCTTCGAACGCCGGGTCGACGACCGGGTCCGGCCGATAGGCCGTTAATACCCGGCCACGCCATTCACTGTCCCGAATCGACTGGTGATGGGCTAACGAATCCAGTGGCGACTCGGTCGTCGTCAGCACTTCAATATTGAACTGATCGAACAGCGCACGTGGCAGGAAATCGTCGTCGCCGAGCTTATTGTTGATGGCATCGTAAGTGTCATCGGCGGTTTCAACCGACAGCGGCTCCATCAATTCAAAGACGTTCTGCAGGACCCAATCGAGCCACATGCGAGACGGCGTGCCCGCAAACAGGTACCAGTTTGCCGCAAACAGCCGCCAGGCCCCTCTGGGGTCGTTCATTGCTGCGCTGCCGTCGGCACGTGGCACACCGAGACGATCGAGTTCCACGCCCTGGCTGCAAAGCATGCGGAACAGGTAGTGGTCCGGCGTCAGCAATAGCTCCGTGGCATTTCCGAACGGCTTGTTCTCAGCGAACCACCGAGGATCGGTATGCCCATGGGGACTGACTATTGGCAGCTCAGCCACCGATTCATACAAGCGCCGCGCGATTGCTCGAACGTCAGCTGACGCAGGAAACAGTCGATCCGGATGCAGAGCTGGAGTCACGGTTCCTATGGCGGCTAGCGAGCCAGCCAGCCGCCGTCAACAGGAATCAATGCACCGTGCACATAGTCTGCAGCGGACGATGCAAGAAATACGGCCGCGCCGCCAAGATCAGACGGCTCGCCCCAACGGCCTGCGGGAATCCGCGCGAGAATATCACGGTTCCGTTCGGGATCGTTACGCAGCGCTTCGGTGTTGTTCGTCGCGAAATAACCAGGAACGATCGCGTTGACCGCGATGCCCTTGCCGGCCCACTCGTTGGCCAGCAAGCGCGTCAGGCCTGCAAGCCCGCTCTTGCTCGCCGTATAGGATGCAACGCGAATTCCACCCTGGAACGACAGTAAAGACGCGATATTGATGATCTTGCCGCCGCGCCCTCCATCGACCATCGACCTGGCAGCGGCCTGCGACAGGAAGAACGGCACTTTGAGGTTGGTTGCCAACACGTCGTCCCAATCGGCCTCACCGAAGTCGAGCGCATCCTCTCGACGAATGATCCCGGCGTTGTTCACAAGTATGTCGATAGGGCCTAGCGAGGCCTCTGCTTGCTCGATCACGGCCGGTACCGAATCCGTTGTCGAAAGGTCGGCCATGATGATGGCCGTCTTGCGGCCGAGCGCCTTTATCGCCTCCTCGGTTTCATCCGGGGCCGAACGTCCGACCAGGGCAATACTGGCTCCCGCGGCAGCGAGCGCAACGGCAACTGCCTGGCCGAGACCGGTGTTCGCGCCGGTAACAACGGCAACTTTGTTCTCGAGGGTAAAAGGCGTCGAGTGCATCGTCATCACTTCAGCTGACAAATGTCGAGGACATTCATGTCAGTGTAGTCGAGGTTTTCGCCGCCCATTGCCCAGATGAACGAGTAGTTGCTGTTCCCGGCGCCCATGTGAATCGACCACGGCGGCGAGATGACCGCTTCGTCGTTGTGCATTACGATGTGGCGCATCGCATCGGGCTCGCCCATGAAGTGGAATACACGGTCGTTCTCGCCGAGCTCGAAGTAGAAGTACACTTCGGAACGCCTGTCATGCAGATGCGGTGGCATCGTGTTCCAGACGCTGCCGGGATTGAGAATCGTCAGCCCTAGCAGGAGCTGCGCAGACTTGCATGTCTCGGGCACCACGTACTTGTATATCGTGCGGTCGTTCGACTCCTCCAGCGAGCCGAGTTTGACCGGCACGGCATCCTTGATGGAAATCTTGACGATGTCGAAACGTGCATGTGCCGGGGTCGACGCAAGATAGTACTTGGCGGGACTGGCGGAATCGTCGCTGGAGAAGACGACGTTCTTGCTACCCATCGGGATATACAGCCCATCGCGCGGTTCAAGGTCGTAGGTCTCGCCGTCAACGGCCACTTTGCCGCTGCCGGATCCGACGTTGATCACGCCGAGTTCGCGGCGCTCGAGAAAGGGTGCGCCCTCGACGGGTGCCACCTGGTCGGGCAGCCGTACCTCGGCTTTGACCGGCGCCGCGCCACCGATCACCATGCGTTCGTTGTGGGTGTAGTTAAGGCTGATTTCATCGGCGATGAACAGATCGGTGACCTGGTAGAGATCGCAGAGCTTCTCGTTGCTTACGCCGGCGATCATCGACGGATGCGTCGCCTGGAAGGTCTTCTTGAACATAATTCCGTATTCCTGGTGTGAACGGGTCAGCTGCCTATGGTAACCGGTGTCATCGTTGATTTAAAGCCATTTCGTAATCGGTTGGCCACACAGTCTAGCCGGGCGCGGTCGTCGAGCCACGAACGATCAGGCTTGGCATGACGGAGGTCACCGCTGGCGGCTCCATAGCAGCCGGATCGTGGTTCGAGACGAGCAATTGGACCGCAGTGCGCCCCATATAGCGTATCGGCAACCTGACGGTCGTCAATGTAGGCCAGATGCGAGTCGCAATGGGCGCGTCGTCGAAGCCAACAATCGACAAGTCGTCCGGCACGCGGAGCCCGGCCTGCCGGACAGCCTGGTAAACGCCTACCGCCATCTCGTCATTGCCCGCAAAAACGGCAGTGGGCGGTTCCGGCAATGCAAGCAGTTGCTCACCGCAACGCATACCGGATTCGAACGTGTAGCCACCGCGGAGCAGGTACTGGTCAGCCACGGCGAGACTGTGCTCTGCGAGCCCCACCTTGAATCCGCGAAACCGCTCTTTGGCGGAGAGAAAGGTGTCCGGCCCGCGGATATGCGCGATCCTTCTGTGTCCAAGGGCCGCAATATGGCGTGCCGCCTCGGCGGCCCCCACGTAGTCGTGCGTTTCGACCATATTCTCGGGCACATCCAGCGATACAGCCGCGATACGGACGTATGGGCACTCGATCTGTCGGAGCCGCCCAATGAGCTCATCGTCCTCGGAAATCGATGGCGTCAAAATGACGCCAAAGAACTTCTGATGCCGGATTATTTCGCAGATATCGTCGTAGAGTGTGGGCGAGCTCCTGTCGCAGGGACGAATAACCAACTGGTATTGCGTCGGCGCCAGCCCTTCGAGGATTCCTGACTGGATATCCACCACGTACTGCGGATTCGGCTGGTCGGAAATCAGCGCCACGAGTTGGGAGCGGCGCAATGCCAGCGCGCGGGCCTGCGGATCCGGCGTATAGCCGTGCTCTTCCACGACTTTCATGATCCGATCCCGAGTCTCCTCCCTGACCAGGCCGGATCGGTTGATGACCCGGGACACGGTCTTCTTGGAAACACCCGCCAGCCGGGCAATATCAGTAATGGTCAGTTTCTTGCCGCTACTGCGAGCGGGCACACCGCTGCTGTCAGCCGTGATCTTGTTCAAGTCTTTGTCGGTCATGCGGGGCTGCCTGTCGGTCCGGAGGGACATTTTGCGGAGCGGGCTTGTGCAGACATACTAACCCGGCAACACTACTGCGGGACAGGCCCACGCAGTATCTATCCACAAGCGCGCCCGAGTATAGTGATAACTGATTGTTTTAAATGAAATTAGTAAAGTAAAACGCGAAACATACCTAATTTAGTAGAAATAATGACACCGGTTTCCCTTTTATGCGAAATTCGCTACAATCAGCGGGTCACAAATGACAAGACAAGGCCTGAAGCCGCATGACCCTACCTAACGACTCGTCGCATCAAAGCACGACAGGCGCCGAAGCCAAGCACATTGCGTCTCAGTTCGTGAAGGCGCGCCAACGGGCTTGCCCGCTCAGCGACTTTCCCGGCGTAATCCCGGTTGACCTCGACACCGCTTACGAAATACAGAATGCGGCCATTGATTTGTGCGCGCAGCGCGCCCTGGGTGGCTGGAAAGTCGGCCGAATTCCGCCGGCAATCGAAGACACATTCGGCATTGATCGTCTGGCCGGACCGATTTTCGCGGACACGATTGTGCATGCGGATTCCGGTGCGGTTCTCGACATGCCTATCTTCGAAGGCGGTTTCGCAGCTATTGAGGCGGAATTTGTCGCCGTTGTCGATCGGGACGCCCCGGCTGACAAGCTGGTCTGGTCGCCCGAGGAGTCGCTCGACATGGTCGCTGACCTCAGGATTGGCCTTGAGATCGCAAGCAGTCCGCTGGCGACTATCAACGACATGGGCCCCCCGGTGGTTGTTGCCGATCACGGCAATAATTTCGGTTTGGTTGTTGGACCCTCAATCAAGAACTGGCGTACGCGTTCCCTCGACACGATGCGTTGCCGAACATGCATTAATGACCTCGAAGTCGGCACCGGTGGTGCATTTACGTTGACCGGTGGCTTCGTCCGCTCGGTGCAGTTCCTGCTTGAGCTGGCAGCACGTCGCGGCCGACCATTGCGTGCCGGAGACATGATCGCCACGGGTCAGACAACTGGTATCCATGACGTAAAAGTCGGCGAGACCGGCACGACCGATTTCGGTGATGACGGCATGCTATCTGTCAGCCTGGTTGCGGCGACAAACGAAGAGTAACTACGTTCCTGGCTGCATATAGGGCACACGCTCGAATATCTTTCTTTCTTCCCCACGCGGGTCATTCGCGAGGCGCGGCGGCACGTCGAAGACCATAGTCTCTCGGTCCTCCAACGTAAATGGCCGCCACTCAGGCAGCAGGCGGCTTGTCGGCACACCCGTGCGCGCAAATGCAATGAATGCGTCGCTCATCATCGCCGACACCGCATGTGCATCTTCGCCCGTGCCGGCAATGGAGCCCGGCGCATCCAGGTTGCCGAAGACCAGCGGGATATCGAACGTGTGTGGGGCACCCAGTTGGGGCTTTAGAGGACTCGGAAAATCCAGGTGGTATGCGAACGTATCTGCACCTTCCTGTTCGGCGCGCTTTTCGAGCTCGATAATCGCGCCACGCCAGGAGCGCCCCGCGGTCGTTGCCGCGAAGAACACCTGCGAAGGTGAATAGTCCGGGTACAGTCGACGGTATTCGGAGACAACGAATTCCGGCTGGATATCGACCACCAGGTTCGGTATCAGCAAATCCGGAAGGTCCTCCCACTCCAGATCGTAAAACGACGGATCGCGCAGAAAGGCCCGGGTCTCGTCGTGCGTATTGCCGATGATCATTGGGATATGGGCTGACTGTGGCGAGGCATCGGGGTAAAACGGGTGGCGCCGCAATGAACGCATGTCCAGCACCGGGCCGAAATACACGGATTTGCCATCGAGCACCGGGTCGCGCGCTTCCAGTCCACGCAGCAGTCGCTCGACCGGCAGCGTCGGCAGCTTTGCCAACTCGTCGGGCCCGATCCCAGCAGCATCCAGGAACGCCTGCGTCCTGAGCGTCGCATTCGCCGGTCCCGAGGCTGTCACCTGCTGGCCACTCATCGACGCCGCGCGGTGAAACAGGCCTGCGGCCGCGGGCATTGCCATCATTGTCGCAATCTTGGCGCCACCGCCCGATTGGCCAAATGCCAGTATGCAGTCCGGATCGCCGCCAAATGCTGCGATGTTGTCACGGACCCACTGCAGCGCGAGAACAAGGTCGAGCTGTCCGCAGTTGCCTGAGTCCGCAAATAGGGCACCATCCAGTCGTTGCGTATACAGGTAGCCGAATGCATTTAATCGATGATTAACAGTGACCACGACCACATCGCCGCGCTGCGCCAATGTCTTACCGTCATAGAGAGGACTGGATCCAGACCCATGCGAATAGGCACCGCCATGGATATAGAACATTACGGGTCGTTTGTGGCCGTCGTTGATCGACGGTGTCCAGATGTTCAGGAACAGGCAGTCCTCGCTAATCGCCTCCTGCGTATGGGACTGCGGCGCCGCGGCACCGTATTCGAAGGCTTCCCTGATATTGTCCCAAGGTAAAGGCGGCATGGGCGGCATGAACCTGCGGCGCGACGTGTCGGCGCCGTAACGTATGCCCTTGAATACCTGCACCGCGTCGTCATTGAAACCTCGCACCTTGCCAAGCGCGGTGACCGCAACTGGCGACACGTTGGCTCCCGCATCCGCCCCGACAAGTCGCGGGACACAAATGGCGCCAAAAGCGCCCGCGGCGGCCCGTAAGACGTCGCGACGATTCATTCGTGGTGTATCGCTCGGATTAATCATGGATCGAGTCTCGCATATAAAGAAAAGGCTCGGGACCGCGAATCGGTCCCGAGCCTTCTATCGAGGTACGGATCGAGGGGGGGGACTCCTACCCTTCCGGGGTCCACCGTACGCCGACGATGTACTCTGTGCCAAAGTGATGATGGACATTCACAAGGTCTGCCGCATCAAAGATCTGGAACTCGTACTCATCCGTCAGGTTGATCGCTTCGAACGTCAGCTCGAAGTTGTCATTAAGGATGTATGATACAGCGACGTCGACATTTGTCGTCGCGTCATAGCCACGCTCGTCACGGCCTGCCGAATTTTCACGGCGCGTCTGGTATGCGTCACGATATGCCATCGAGACACGGGCGCTGAGGCGCTCGTTCTCGTACCAAAGCGTTGCATTGTATGCATCTTCGGAGAAGCCGATTATTTCATCCGAATTCACGTGCGTGTAGTTGCCCGTAAACCCGAATCCCTCAAGCGCACTCGCAAACGAACCGAACGGTTGCTGGTAAACAAGCTCCCAACCATCGACCTTGGCATTGCCGCCGTTGACGACTTGCGAAACCTCGACGTCAGGATCGGCACCTCCGGCAAGTGCAGTAGCGAGCGGGCTCGATGCTGGCGGCAACGATGTCGGCAGACCTGACTGGCTGTAAGGCAGGATCACCGAGTCGCCTGTCAGGAAGAACGAGTCAACATCTTTGTTGAAATAGGCAAGCGACAGGAGCGCTTCTTCAGCGAAGTACCACTCGAGCGACAGGTCAAAAGCAGTCGCACGGTACGGATCCAGACCCGGGTTGCCCGCATTGTAGGCGTACGGAGGGCCGTTAAAGCTGTCGAGGGAACCGCCAGGCGTCAGGTTGCCGAGCGGCGGCCGCGCCATCACTTCAGCGATACCAAGGCGCACGACAACATCTTCCGTCATATCAAACGCCAGATTGAGGGACGGCAGTGTATCGGTGTAGTCGCGTTCAACTGTGACCGATTGACCGTCGACCAGTCCAGTTGATGTCGTGGTTGTCTCGACATAGCGCACGCCGAAATTACCGCGAACAGGGATCGCGCCGAGGTCGGCAACGAAGTCGAGTTGCGCCCAAAGTCCGACGTCTTCCTCGGAAACGTTCCGGATATTGCCACTTCGAGGTGCGCCCGGAATATTGCTGATGCCGATCAAGTCTGATGCGGCGGCAACGTTTGCGGAGACCCAGCTACTTGTGCTGCCTTCGCCGAAACCGGTGACCATGCCGACGAGATCGCCCGTCAGGGGCGCGCCCGGAATATCATCGGTGCCGTCATTGTCGAGGTCACAGTCATAGTAGCCGGCATCACAGAGACGCGATCCGTTGGTGCTTTCGCGACGGAACTCTGTCGTATCGAACTCGAACTCTTTCCAGCTGACGCCGCCCTTCAGGGTCACCGAGTCGTTCAGGTCGAACTCGAGATCCGCCGTCAAGGTATCGAAATTATTGTCGACGGTCTGCGGGCGATCACGGAACTCTGTGAAAGCAAACTGCGTCGGGTCCGTGACATCGAGTGAGCCATAGCCAATTGCTGGCTCAGTTGCGCTGCCGCGGAAGTCATAGGTATAGCCGATGACCGGGTCGATAGCGTCGAAAAGAATCGTGGTTTGCACGGGAACGTTCTGTTCGGATTGCGATGTACCGAACTTGCCGTTCAAGCGAAGGCGATCGGAGAAGTCGTGCGTCAGACCCAGGGTGACCTGCGTAAAGTCCGTTTCAAGCTTGTCGAAACGATGTTCGCTGCGCACCGGGTGTGTACCATTGCCCACCGGATCGATATTGAAGGTTCCGGAGTCAACGATGTTCCGCGAGGAGTCGAGCGTGTAGTCGACTACATCGATGATGCCTTCCTGGCTGCGGAAGAATACTTCGAGGAATTCTTCGTCACGCTCTGCGTCGTAGTTCGAGTAAAGGACATCAAGCACGATCTCTGTTTTGTCGGAAGGACGGAACTGCAGGGAGCCGGTCACGCCAATGCGCTGCTGTTCATGGGTGAGGCGACCGTAGCGTGGAATCCTGGGGTGATAGTTCAATGAACTCGTATCTGTCGCCACGCAACCAGGATCAGTCGGAACTGCACTACAATTCACGCCACCGACAGACCGGAACGTGCCGTCTTGCCACCGAACCGTCGAGAAGCCTTCTTCGAGTATTGATCGATCCGAGTATGCAAGTGAAAACAAACCGCCAAATGTCCCGGCGTCATTCGTATGCGAGAGCAAACCAACCAGCCTTGGATTGAACTCCTCAGAGAGATCGTTGTAACCAGTCTGTGCCGACAGTGCGACCGTTGTGCCTTCGTCGTAATCGAAAGGTCTCGCTGTCCGCAGATCTACGGTTGCACCGATAGAGCCTTCTTCGACTTCAGCAGACATGGTCTTGCGAATCGTGATGTTGTTGAACAATTCAGAGGCAAACGTATTGAAGTCGAAAGAGCGAGTGCGCGTCGAACCACCCGAGGCGTCCGACCCGCCGGATGTGTTCATCGCTTCCATACCATTGATGCGGATACGGTTGAAATTGCCACCGAGACCACGAACTGTAATCTGGCGACCCTCACCGTTGACGCGATTAATCGATACGCCCGGAATTCTCTGAATTGACTCGGCGAGGTTCAGGTCCGGAAAATCTGCGATGTCCTCAGCAACAATGGCATCGACAACACCCGTCTCATTTCGCTTGGTCTGCAGCGACTGCATCAAGCTGCCGCGGAATCCCTTGACTACGATTTCCTCAAGGGCCTCTTCATCCTGTGCCTGTGCCGGCATGGCCAGGCCGCAGACAACGGCAGCCAGGCTCAATATCGCCAAGCGGCCAGGACGCATTTTGCGCGCTTTGCTAAACACTTCAACGGTCATTTTGGGATTCCCCCTATTAATATAGGCTTTGCAGCCCCACGGCTGCCTGTGTGCAGGGATCGTCAGCGGGACGATCATTCGCTCTATGGATACTACTATAAATGACACCGGTGTCAAGATCGGTGTCATACCAATAAAGGTCAGGTTATGACCTATTTTTAATATATATATCATACAGTTAATGTTCCCATCGTGGGTTGCGCCGTTATTGACGGATACTCGCTCCCTGCGAAATTTGCGTTTTTGCCGCGTGAACTGGGCATTCCGGGATCGGTCTAGTAATGACACCGGTAGCATGTTGTACAACAGGCCGCTACAATTCCGGGCTAATACTGCAAGAATCCGGGGGGTAATCCGCGTTGTACACCCGACCAGCTCGAATCCGCCCGTTTTGGGTCCCTGCAGCGCTGCTCGTGATTGCGGCATGGGCCCTGCCCGCGCTGGCAGAGCAGCGACCGGACGTCATACCAGGGACAGACGAGTGGTACACCCAAGGTGAGTTCAGGCCTACGCAACGGGTGAAACTCATCCTGCTTAACCCGCTCAGTCGCGAACGACGTGGCAGCCACGTCGTGCTTCGCAGGGACCAGTTGTCGGGGTTGCCGGACGTTCACGAACTCGAAATAACCTTGGTTGATCCGTCGAAACCAGGGCGTCCCCAGCCCTCAAACGATCTGTTTAGACGCCAGGGAGGCCACGAGACGCGCAAGGAAAGCAACGGTGCCTGGATTCCCTACCAGCTCGACGACCTGGACCAGGACGGCCTCTGGGATGAACTCGTATTCATCGCCGATTTCGCGGCTAACGAGCGCAAGGTCTTGTACTTGTACCTGGGTTTTCAAAATCAGGGTTGGGAAGCACATCGCACGCATGCTGGTATCGGCTCCTACGTGCGCCACACCGTACCCTTCTGGGAAGCCGAAGATATCGGCTGGAAACTCTGGTTCCACACAGACATCGATGTTTTCGGCAAGCGTGAGCCTGTGCTCATGTCGCATCGACTTTACATGGACAACCTCGACGGCTATGGAGTATCAACAGTCGATCCCGCCTTCGGCTCTGACATCATGCAGGTCGGCAATTCGTTCGGCGGCGGCGGCGTTGGCGTGTTTGACGATAGCGAAAATCCAGACACCGTTTCGCGCTCGCGATTTACCCCGAATTATAGAGGAACGAATTTCAACTCAGGGCCGTTGGGCGATTCGCGATACGCCTTCACGGTCCTCGCCAATGGTCCCGTGCGCTCTGTTATTCGGGCACGGACATTCAACTGGGACTCCGGCAGGGGGCAATACGAGTTTGAGCAAGTCTACAGTGCCTACGCAGGACAGAGTTTCGCGACGTCTCGCGTGACGTTTACAAAATTTCAGCCAGACAACCCGAACACAGCCTTTGCGGTTGGTATACGCAAGCATGTCGGCGAAGACAGCTTCTATCAGCGAGGCGGAGTAGTCATCAGCGGCGCACCGGAAGCTATTCGCAACATGGATGACGAGGGCCTGCGTGAGAATAGCCTTATAGTCGACTTTGTTGGGACCGCGCTGGTGGTACCTGAGAGGTTCTCACCAGATTACGTGTTCATACCCGAGTATAGCGGGAACCATGCGTTTCGTCTCGCGGCGAACACCGAACGGTCGTTCGAATACCTTGTTGCCGCCGGCTGGAGTGAAGGTAGCGTGAACACTACTGCGGATGAGTTCCGGGTCTACGTCCTGAGAAAAGCCGAGGAGTTCAACTGGCCGATTGAATTGCTCGGCACGAAGATCCAGGAAAGAAAGTCTCAATGACCGTTCTCAATACAGCGCTATTGTCGTTCGGCATGTCGGGTCGAGTGTTTCATGCACCCTTCATTGAGCACCATCCGGGGTTTCGGTTAGCTGCATGCTGGGAGCGCTCTGAAAAGATCATCGAGCAATATTATGACGGCACAAAGAGCTATGACACGCTTGACGCGCTGTTGGCCGATCCGACCGTCGAACTAGTCGTCGTCAATACTCCGACATTGACCCATTACGAGTTCACAAAGAAGGCATTGCAGCACGGGAAACATGTGCTTGTTGAGAAGGCGTTTGCGGGCAATGCAGCCGAGGCGGTGGAATTACGTGACCTGGCGCTGCAACACGAGCGGAAACTCGCGGTTTTTCAAAATCGACGCTGGGATAGTGATTTCCTGGCGGTCCGCAAGATAGTTCAGAAGGGAGTATTGGGCCGAATCGTTGAGGCTAATCTCGGCTACTTGCGGTACGACCCCAACCTGAGCCCCAAGAAGCACAAAGAAGAGCCGAGTTCGGGATCGGGCATCGTCAAAGACCTCGGTCCGCACGTCATTGACCAGGCGCTTATGTTGTTCGGTATGCCCGACGCTGTGTTTGCCGATATCGGCATCACTCGCAGTCACTCCCGGGTTGACGACTACTTTGACATCCTGATGATGTATGCGGACACGCGCGTACACGTGAAAGGCGGCTACTTTTACAAGCAGGCGTTACCCGAGTACAGCCTGTTCGGCGAAAACGGATGCTTCCTCAAGGCACGAGCCGATGTACAGGAGACACAGCTGGACCGGGGAATGACGCCTGCCGACAGCCGCTACGGTATGGAGCCCGAAACGCGGGCAGGCCAATTATTCACAGGCGACGCCGCGCACACTACAGTAGAAAGAATCCTGTCGCCCCGTGGCTCGTATCTCGCATTTTACGACGAGCTGTACAGCGCTATTAGAAAGGATCAGGATGAACCAGTCACGGCAACAGATGGTGTGCATGTCATGCAAATCATCGATGCGGCGTTCCAAAGTCAAAACAGCGGTAAGGCTATTCACCTGTAACCGCTGAGTTAAGGAAATCAGATAATGAAGAACATCCGAAATATGCTCACCACACGCCGCGACGTCCTGCTGGGTGCCGCCAGCTCAGTGCTGGTCGCAGCCTGCTCGAAGCTGCCATCAACTTCGTCCCGAACGAGCATCGCCGCAAACTCCGGAAAAGAGGTTCTTGCGGCCATGAAGCGCGCAACTACCTTTATGCGCCAGCGCTGCGCCGTCAACGGTGGTTATGTCTGGGCTTATGCGGCGGATTTTTCGAGGCGTTGGGGAGAAATGGAGGCTTATCCGAGCATGATCTGGATACAACCGCCGGGTACGGCAACCGTCGGACACCTATACCTCGATTGCTATCACGCAACCGGAGATGAGTATTTCTACGAAGCTGCGGCTGAAGTCGCTGCGTCACTAATGGCAGCGCAGCACCCGGCTGGCGGCTGGAACTATCTGCACGACTTTGCAGGTGAAGCGTCAATTCAACGCTGGTACGACACGATTGGAAAGAACGGCTGGCGACTGGAGGAGTTTCATCACTATTACGGCAACGCCACATTCGACGACGCCGGCACATCAGAAGCAGCGCAATTCCTCCTGCGAATGTACCTTGAGAAAAACGACGAACGGTTCGCCGCAGCTTTGGAAAGAGCGATCCGATTTATTCTCGACAGCCAGTACGCAAACGGCGGCTGGCCACAACGCTATCCATTTGTCGACGATGCACCCGACCTGCATGGCCGGCCAGACTACACTCGCTACATCACCTTCAATGACGACGTCGCCGGTGAGAATATCAAGTTCCTTCTCATGGTCTGGCAAAGTATGGGCGACCAGCGTGCGATGGACGCTATCAATAGGGCGATGGGCATCTTTATCGCGACACAGCAGCCCGCGCCGCAGGCAGGTTGGGGCCTTCAGCATACGCTGGACGGCCTTGTACCGATTGGAGCTCGTTCTTATGAGCCGGATGCACTCGTCACACATACGACAGCCGGCAATATCGCTCTGATGCTCAGCTTCTACGAATGGACCGGCGATGAGAAATTCCTTGCCCGAATTCCCGAAGCGTTCGACTGGTTGGAGTCGGTTCGCCTGGGCGAAGAAGAAATTCGCATGCCAGGACGGGCGTTTCCAACCTTTATCGAGATCGGCACTAATCGCGCCCTGATCAATCACCGCCGCGGATCGAATGTTGTCAACGGCGAGTACTACCAGGATTACAATCCGGAGAAGCCGATCATTCACTACTCGCAATGGCGCGCCATCGACCTCGACGGATTGCGTGAGCGTTACACACAACTCCGTGGCGCGGATGCTGCAGACCTGGTAGCACGATCACCGTACAACAGACAGTCAGGCTTCAAGCTGCCGCGATTTTTCACAACCAGGACGATTGAGGTCTCGGATCTTAATTCGAATTCCGGCTCAGCCACTGTAGAGGTACCGACGGCAGACCGGGTAGCGGAACTTGTGGGCAGCCTGAATGACGAAGGATACTGGCCGACGCCGCTCCGCGCCGTTTCGAATCCATACAGCGGCGATGGCGACGCCGCTCCAGCCGCAGGCGACTTTTCCCAGACGCGAGTCGGCGACGCAAGCGACACCTCCCCCTACATCGCCGATAAACCGGTGCTTGGTATCTCACTTGGCAGCTACATAAAGAACATGAGTGCATTGATGCTAGCTGCCGACGCTGACTGACAATTGATGTCACTATGAGTCGGCAGATTCGCGACAAGACCATTCGTTGGGGAATTATTGGCGCCGGCGGCGTATGCGAAGTAAAAAGCGGTCCCGCCCTGCAGCTGGCGAACGACAGCGAACTAGTCGCGGTAATGCGCCGCAACGCCGAACTGGCCAAGGACTTCGCCAGGCGGCACAACGTACCCAGGTGGTACGGCGACGCAGACGAACTGATCAACGACGCTGGCGTCAACGCGATCTACGTCGCCACGCCGCCGGGCACGCATTGCGAGATGACGATCAAAGCGGCGTCCGCCGGCAAAGCGGTATACGTCGAGAAACCCATGGCGCGCACGTCCGCCGAGTGTGACGCGATGATAGAAGCTTGTGAGGCGGCCGGAGTCCCGCTGTACGTCGCCTACTACCGCCGAGCACTGCCCAATTTCCTGAAGATCAGGGAGCTACTCAAGGCTGGCAAGATCGGTGATGTCCGTTACGTGCGCATCGAACTTAACCAACGACCATCACCACTGCTCGATCGCGCCGGTGATCCTGATTGGCGTGTCGTCCCCGAGGTGTCCGGTGGTGGTTACCTCTACGACCTGGCCTCGCACCAGCTCGACTTCCTGGATTTTGCGCTTGGCCCGATCGTGTCGGCCAGTGGACGCGCGTCAAATCAGGCCGGCCTGTATACCGCTGAAGACATAGTAAGCGGCACGTTTCAGTTTGCATCTGGCGTAATGGGCTCAGGCGTCTGGTGCTTTACAAGTAGCGCATCTTCGGAGCGGGACAAAACGACAATTGTCGGTAGCCGGGGAGAAATTCGCTATGCGACCTTTGCTGGTGATACCACGACGGTCGAACTCGAGACTGATGCAGATGGATTAGCTACATTTGACTACAACATGCCCAGGCACATCCAGCAAGGGCTGATACAAACAGTCGTCGATGAATTGCTTGGCCGCGGTGAATGTCCATCTACTGGCGTCAGCGGAGCGCGCACGAACCGGGTACTGGAGAGAATTTGCCGTCGCTAGCGTGAGAAACACGCTTAGTCGTTGGCGGTGAGAAACTCATCCGGTGCCAGCGCCCTTGGCGTAATCCTCACTGTCCTGATAGCGCCTTTGAACCAGTGAATCTTGTTGATTCGGACGCCGAGCGATGTGCGGCCCGAATACGGCGGCTGAAATCGAATCGGCTCGCTGAGTTCAAGGCGCCCGTCGACAAAATGACTGAACGACTCGCCGTCAACAACAATTGCGGCGTGATACCAGGGCCCGATGCCATGCTGATTCCCCTCAGCATACAGTGTGGTCTTCTGCTCGCCGGAATAGATGAACGTGTCGAGAAACCAGCGATCACCCTGAACCAGTCGCGTTTCGAACATCACGCGCTCCTCCGAGAGCTCCTGCTGCATGTGGAAGAAACGCTGCTCCGGCGCTCCATTCGCGTACGGCTTGAATACCACTTCAACAGTAAATTCAGACATTCCCGCCAACGGGTGTACGTCAAGAAATACTCCATCGTCGACGCCATTAAACTCCAGTGCTTTGCCTCCGGGTGACTCTATGACCCGGGGCGCCCCGACTACGATTAACTCGTGGCCACCTATCCTGTCCAGATTGTCGAAACGCCAGACCACATGATCTGCAGGTTTGCAGCCGCTGAGTACCAGGCTGGCAATGGCGCAAAGCCAGGCCCACCTTGAATCTATTTGCGCAATTGGCCTTGCCATTTGTTTGTCCTAAGTTCCGCGTTAATTACGGCGTTGTTGCCGCACCCAAATCGGGGGAAAAGAAGCGCCGAATATCACGTCCGATCATGATGTTGACCGGCACCAGAAGCAATGTAATCAGGGTTGCGAACAGTATGCCGAAGCCCAGTGAGATCGCCATCGGGACCA
>CBDUMZ010000035.1:0-26931 GCA_965368465.1 uncultured Chromatiales bacterium | reverse complement strand
GAGACGTCGATCGGGTTGATCGAGTTGATGCCGTTCTGGATGAAGGTGCTCTCGCCCCAGCTCGCCACCTGGCGGCCCAGCCGCAGGTCGAGCGGGATCCCGCTCTCACCGAGGTAGAACGTGCCATAGACGAAGGCGTCCAGCAGTTCTATGCCGGAGGCCTGCGCAAAGTCGTCGAAACCGCTGTCATTGAGCTTCTCGTTGGGTGCGTACAGGTTGGCTGAGCTGCCATGTGGCCGCTTGCCGTTGGCGAGTTCTTCGTCGTACCAGTACTTGGCGCGCAACAACAGCCCGAAGTCGCCTTTGCGGAGTTCGAGGTCGTGAACACCTTTCAGGATCATCGAGTAGACGTCGCCGTCGTCGAAGTTGAGGTTGCCGTCGTCGCCGGTACCGGTGGACGCTACGCCGTAGGTCGGCGCGTTGCCGAAGGTCACCAGTTGTGCGTCCTGGTCGGACATGCGCCAGCTGGCGCCCAGTGAGATCTGCGAATTGAAGCTCCCCTCGACATCTCCCCATTGAAACTCGTAAGCCGCTGCTGGAAAGCTGAGCGCAAGCGTGGACAGCAGCAGTCCGATGGATGCGCTTCTCAGTTGACCGTTCATGTTGGATTATCCTCTGGTCAGAACTTGGATGTTTTTATAAACCTGCGGATAAGTGACATTTGTCCACAGATTGGAAATACCGGTAATTCGGAATAACCGAGGGTCGGCATCGGTGATACCGTGGCCCGTTCCGGACTTACGGCGCCCGATGCGCAGATAACAAGGTATCATGCGGGCATCCAAGCCGGAGAGAAGCTTTTTACGATGAATTCAACCAACAACGACAAGCTCGCGGTTCTGATCGACGCGGACAACGCCCAGGCGTCCCCCATTCACGAACTGCTCGAGGAGGTCTCGAGGTACGGCACGGCCAGCGTCAAGCGCGCCTACGGCGACTGGTCGACGCCGCAGCTCAAAAAGTGGAAAGAGGAGCTGCACACCCATGCGATCAAGCCCGTGCAGCAATTTGCCTATACCAAGGGCAAGAATTCCACCGATTCGGCACTCATCATCGACGCGATGGACCTCCTGCACACGGGCGGTCTCAACGGCTTCTGCCTCGTCTCGTCAGACAGCGATTTCACGCCGCTCGCGGCCCGAATCCGCGAGGCGGGGCTGGTCGTGTACGGCTTTGGCGAGCGCAAGACGCCACAGCCCTTTGTCGCCGCCTGTGACAAGTTCATCTACACGGATATCCTCAACCCGCCCAAAGCCGCGGCCGGGAAGGGCAAGTCGAAGGTCCCGTCGCCGAAGGCCAAGCTACGCGAGGCCGTGGACAAGGCCGCCCTCGACGACGGCTGGGCGCACCTGGGAACGGTTGGCACGATGCTGTTGAAGAACGACCCCTCGTTCGACTCCCGCAACTACGGTTTCAGGAAGCTCGTCGACCTCGTCAAGGCCCAGTCCTACCTCGAGGTTCGCCACGAGAAGACCGGCGGCGGTTCGGGCGGGGCCACCGTTTTCGTGCGCCTCAGGTAGCGAGGCGCCCGGCGGCCCAAATGCTCCGGGCGGATACCCGTCACATTACCCGGGGCCCGGATCGGGCATAATTCGTTGCTGTGAGTGAGCAATCATCAAATGCGTCGAGCCAGGCCGTGACACGCGGGTGGCGGCCGGATCGTGTCTACTCCGTCCTGCTCCTCGCCCTGGCGACGGCCGCCCTGGCCATGTCGGCCTGGGACGCGGAATTTTCGGTCCGGGCCCAGGATCCGGGCACGGTCGGCTTTTTCTTCATTTTCGGCTTGTTCGCGATCTCAACCGGTTTCCCGCACCCGGTGTTCGGTCACGTCTCGTTCGATCGTGTGGCGCAGGTGGCCAGCATACTGGTGCTGGGGCCGGTCGGCGCGGCGTTGATCAACGGGCTGGCGTCTTTCCTGTACCCATGGCACCGCTTGCGCCTGGGGGTGCCCCTGCGATCTGTCGCCCTCGCGGCCATTCACAATGCCGGGCTGATGATTGTCGTCATCCTCGGGTCCGGCCTGTTGTACCAGCGCCTCGGCGGCCCGCTGCCGCTTGCAGTCCTCGACCTCTCGACGATCCTGCTCCTGTTCCTGCTGGTTGTCGCGATGCAGGTCATCAACGATCTCGGCATGATGCTCATGGTCTCCCTGAGGAACGGGGACCCCGGTACCGTCTTCAACCTTTTTACGGCCGTGGTCGAGTTCACGTCGGGCGCGGCAGGCGTCGTGCTTGCGGTCGCCATGACACAGCATTCGACGGCCTATTTCGCACTGCTGCTGTTCGTGCTCGTGACGGGCATGCTCGTCATCATGCAATACGCGCGCATGCGCTACCAACTGGAGAAACTGGTCGAAGCGCGGACAGCGGACCTGCGCCTGCAGGCCCAGGAGTTTGAGCGCCAGGCCACGCATGACAAGCTGACCAGGCTCCCCAACCGGCGCCATGCGGACGACTATTTGCAGCAGCAGGTGAACCTCGCGCATCGCACCGCGCGCCCGGGCGCTCTTGCGCTCGCGGACATCGATCATTTCAAGCGCGTGAACGACGAGCATTCGCATGCCGTCGGCGACCAGGTGCTGGCGCGCGTGGCACGTATCCTGGGCGAGGGATGCAGGAATACCGATTTCGTGGCGCGCTACGGCGGCGAGGAATTCCTGCTGTGTTTTCCGGATACCAATGTCAGTAATGCCGGCGAGGTGTGCACGGAATTGCGGCGCTCGATCGAGAACGCCGACTGGTCCGACATTGCGCCGAATATCGAGGTGACCATCAGCTTTGGTATTGCCGCCATCGAGAGCAACTCGCGCCGGCGGACCGTGCTCAACGAGGCCGACACCCGCCTGTACCGGGCCAAGCGTGAGGGACGCAACCGCGTCGTCGCGGACTGACCAGCAGGACGCTACCGCACGTCAGGGCGGGCGCTCTTGATCAGGTCGTAGGCCGCGTTGAGCTCTCGCGAACGTTCCTCGGCAACCGGGCGCATGCTTTCAGGTAACCCGCGCGATGCCAGCTTGTCGGGGTGGTTCTGGCTGATCAGCTTGCGATAGGCGCGCTTGATCTCGGCCGGTGTCGCGGCGGCCGTGACGCCGAGGGCGGTATACGCATCCGCAAGTCGGTCCGTTTGCGGCCGCCCACCTGGTGCGGATGGCCCGCCCGTGGTGGTGCGCAGCAGCGCCTCGAGCTGTGAGACGTCCGCCTCCGAGAGGCCCAGCCGCAGGGCGATGCGCACGAGCATCGCGTGTTCGGCCGGGTCGACGCGCCCATCGGCCGCTATTGCCATGCACTGCACCTGCAGGAACAGCTGCAGGAGCGGCCCACGGCCGCGGCTGATTTGCCCGAACAGGTCGACGGCGGCGTCGAGGTCGAAATCCGCTTGCTTGCCACGGTTGAAAGCCGCTTTCGCCCGCTCGCGGTTCTCGCCCTGCAGCCTGAACATCGTGAAGATCTGCTCGACGGCGTTGATCTCGGCACGCGTCACGACGTTATCGGCCTTGCACAGCGCTCCCATGATGGAAAACGTCGTGTCGAGCAGGGTCGACTGCGTGACCCGCAGGCTGCCAACGACAAAGTGCCGGATCGCGAGACCGGCCATGTAGCCGATGAATCCGCCGACCAGGAGGCCGCCAAAGCCGCCGAAGAGTGCGCCGAGCAGGGCGCCGATAATGGTGAGCATGCGCGTAGTCTAGCTCAGTCGGCGAGCTGTATCGCCAGGACTGTATTGTCGAAGCCCGTGGGGATCAAGGCGAGCTTGAGGCGCTCGGCGTAACCGTGATTGGCACTGCTGACGCCGTCGCCGCCAAGCACCTGTATCTCCGGGCCCAGTCGGATCAGCGGGCCGCCGACCGGTGTGATCTGCAGCGTACCGTCTGCTTCCATTTCGATGCCGTCGATGTCGGCCAGCCATGCAGGTCCGATCGGGCTCACGGTCGAGTCCTCAAGGTCGACGCGCCACAAGCGCTCACCGCCGACATACAGGACCTTGCCATCGATATGAATGCCATTGGCGCCACTGAACGCAGCCGCACCGACCAGGAGGGATTGCTCCCGACCCGGTGTGATGACAGTGACTTCGCCCCGTGCCGTATCCGTGACATAGAGCGTGTGATCGGCTGACACAGCAATATCGTTCGCAACCTGCGTTTCGAGGGAAACGATCTCACTGGCCTTGTAACCGGGCCACTCGAGGATTCGTACCTGGTTGTTGTCCACGACATAGAGGAGACCGTCGACCAGCGCCATGCCGAGCGGCGCATCGAGACCTTCGACGACGCGCCAGTCGATAACCTCGCCAGCGCCGTCGAGCAATGTCAGGAAGCCGTTACCGGTCTGGCGAAAGTCGCAGACATTCGAGATGAGCAACGTGTCGTCGGGAAGGGGCAGAACCGTCTCCGGTTCGCAGAATTCTCCTGCGGCCGTCCAGGCGATTGTAGCTGAGTCGGGATCCGGCATACTGGCTGCCAGCTGAGCGCCGAATACAAGAACAAGAAGGCTGCGCATCTGAGAACTGTAGCAGACCTGTGGCGGTCGAATATCGCTATACTGTGCGCCGCGACGTAATTCGCGCTTCAAGGACTGGTAGGGAGCCGGGCCAATGTCAGGAATAAGAAATGCTGCGCTCTTCGCGGTGACGATGTTCGCAATTGCAGGTGCCCTTCAGGCAGAAGAAACCAGCACCGAGACCGCAGTCGCGGTGGACGCTAGTCCGGCAGAACCACCGCCCATCCATGTATTGCTCAAGCGAACGAGAAACACGCTCTTTGGCATGTCGCCGGATGGCTCGAAGGTCGCCTACATGCAGTGGTCGCCGACCGGTTACTACATGGTCGTGCACAGCACGGAGACCGGGAAACAGATCGAGGACCTGCCGTTTGGCAACTCCCGGCCGCGCTCATGGTGGTGGCTGACCAATCGCCGCATCGTGTATACGCGTGGCGGCGAGGTCTTCGCCGTTGACACCGACGGTACCAACCACCTGAAGTTGCTAAGCGCCTATGATGAAGATCGCGGCAAGAGTTACCGGAAGAACCTGCGAGCCTGGACCGTCAAGCACCTGCTGCGTGACGATCCCGAGCACATCCTGGCACAGTCCTGGAACGTGGACGGCGATCCCGCCATCGTCAAGGTCAATATCTATACGGGCGAAGAGCGCGAGCTCGTTTTCGAACCGAAGCTGGATATCAACTACTGGACGATCGATCGTGACGGGGACGTGCGCCTCGGCGTGCGTTACAAGAAGGACGAGCTGCAGTTCCTGGCCTTGAACGAAGAGACGCAGGAATGGGAAGTCTACGATGACTACTCGCAGGACGGTGCCAACACGCTCGGCCATACAGGAAAGACGTACCTCACCAAGCGGGTCAGCCTCGAGTCCTTCGATTACGACAATGATCACATCTACATGGCCACCAATCGGGACAGCGATCGGTTCAAGCTCGTCAAGTACAACGTCAGGGAAAAACGGGTGGTCGAGGATCTCTATGCGAGCGACAAGTACGATATCGGGGGCGGCCACATAGAGAGTACTTTTGTCCTGTTCGATGACGCGAGCGAGAAAGTGGTGGGTTTGCGCGTCGAAGAGGAGCGCGCGAGGTCCATCTGGTTTGACGAGCGCTTCCAGAAATACCAGGACCTAATCGACGAGCACAGGCCCGATCACGATAACCGGATTTTCGACTGGAGTGATGACGCCAAAACCTTGCTGATTTATTCCTACAGTGACGTGGACCCGGGACGATATTCCATTTTCCACCCTGAAACCAAGGTGTTGTTCACCGTCGCCATCGCTAATGAGGAGCTCGACAGCAGCGTCCTGTCGAAGACCGAGTTCGTGGAATACGAGGCGCGCGACGGGCATACCATCCACGGTTACCTCAACCCGGCAACCAAAGGCGCCGACGAGAAGAAACTCGTGGTGCTGCCGCACGGCGGGCCGTTTGTTCGGGACGAGTGGTATTTCGATGCCTGGGTGCAGTTCTTCGCCACGCGCGGCTACAACGTCCTGCGCGTCAATTTCCGCGGTTCCACGGGCTATGGTCGGGAGCACCTGCTCGCGGGAATACGCAATATCGACACGCTGATGATCGACGATATCGCCGACGGCGCGCATTGGGCGATACAGAACAACTTTGCCGATCCCGGCAACGTCTTTATTTTCGGGCACAGCTACGGTGGCTATGCAGCCCTGATGAGCACCGTGAAATACCCGGGTCTCTATTCGGCGGCCGTGTCCTGGTCTGCGCCGGTCGACATTCTTGCGCAGCTCAAGCACTACAAGAAGGATGATGCCTACTTCGCGTACGAGTACTGGAAGACGGCTGTCGGCGACCCACGGCGAGAGAAGGAAGCGCTCAAGCGCCTCTCACCGATGTACAACATCGACAAGCTGGTCGTACCGGTGATTGCGTTTCACGGCGAGTCAGACAGCATCGTTCCCGAAGAACAGGCCGTGGAATTCAAAGAGGCGCTGCAGCGGTCCGGCAACGATGCGGAAGTCGTGATCATCGACAACGAGGGCCACTCCTTCAAGAACAACAGCAATATTTCTTACGTCCTCGAGAAGACGTTGCGGTTCTTTGCGGAGCATGCGGCTGCCGCCGTGCCGGTGACCGACATCAATTAGGCCGTAGCACTACCACAGGACCACCTCGGCGCGTGGGTCGAGGCTATTCGTGACGTCGCCCATCTCGACCTTTACTTCGAACTTGAAGGTCGTGCCGGCGGCCGCCTCGGGTACGCACCCGACCTCGAACGCATGTTTCGGATAGGGCATTACTCTCGGGTCGTGATATTTGCCTTGCGCGTCTATCCATGCCGCCGCGCCCGTGCCCTTGACGATGACGTTGGCGGCTTCAAATCCATCCAGCGGTTTGAGGCCGACAACGAATGCCGTGTTGGAACGCACTTTCGAGATGGGAATCATGACGAGCTTCGAATCACCGTAGATGACGTAGCCCACCGTGAAGCCCTTTACCGGACCACAGAGCGGGCTGTTGAATTCGTTCTTGCGAGGTTTGCCGTTGTAGCTGCAGGCGCCGAGCGCGATGGCAACCACGAGCAAAAGAAAAATCTTCTTCATGACCAGTCCCCTTGTCTTGCTATGTCTTTTTTTAAATCCTGCGGCATCATCCGGCGTTCACAATTGCCATGAAGCGCGGGTCGTTTTTTAGTGGCGCGAGGTGTGGCTCAACAGATAGTAGCTGCCGGGAGTACCCTTTGTTCACCGCCGCCGTGAGTGCTGCCAGTGCAGCGTCTCGCTGCCCCGCCCGCAGGGAAACCAACGCGTCGTAGTAGTGCGAATACGGGTCGTCCGGCGCCAAAGCGCGTGCCTGGTCAATCAATGAGCGTGCTTCCTCACGATGGTCGAGCATCGCGCTGATCCAGGAGAGATCCATCAGCGTAAACGGGTCCTTCGGATTGACCTCCAATGCCCGCCTGGCCAGTTTCTCTGCTTCGCCGAACTGGTGTAGCGCCTCATCCTTCCGGCCAGCCACCCACAACGCGTCGCCGAGGTTTGACCTGGCAAGGTGATCGCCGGGCTGCAGCTCCACGGCGTGCCGATGGTTCTCGATCGCGGCGTCGAAATTGCCCAGGTAGTAGTGCATGAGTCCGAGGTTGCTGTAGGCCGGCTTGGTTGGCTGGAGGTCGATTGCCTTTTGAAACGCGGGCGCAGCGGCGGCGAAATTGTTCATCATCATGTGAGCTGTGCCGAGATTGCCGAAACCCCGCGCGTTTTCCGGGTCCAGCGACACGACATACTGATACTGCTCAACCGCCTCTGCGAATCGACCGGTCTGGTAGAGGAACATGCCCAGCGTGTTGTAGGCACTCGCGTTACCGGGATGAATATCGGTGGCGCTGCGCAAACTCTCTTCGGCCTCATCCGTCCGGTTCATTCGCAGGAAGGTTCGGCCGATACCGGTTAACGCATCGACGTTTGGCGGGTCGTGCTGGAGCGCCTGTTGATAGGCCAGTACGGCTTCATCGTGTCGGCCGGTGGCCTGGTACAGGTGGCCGAGAGCGATATGGACAACGTCAAGATTGGGGTTCAGCGAGAGGGCGGTGCGGCAGGTCGATTCGGCGTCGTCGATGAACGCCGCATCGTCCACTTCGGCGTACCCTCTCACGTAGACATCGCATTTCCCCGCATAGGCAGCTGCGTATTCCGGATCGACCGACAATGCTGCATCGAACCAGCCGAGCGCAGAGGCGATGGTGCTGGTCGAAATCGGCTTTCTCGAGTCCTCGATGCCATGGCGATAGAGCACGTAGGCATCCAGTGAAGGGTCTTCGACGCCTTGCGACGCGCTGTCACGCATCCTGGGTGGCAGCGCCACGCGAACGTTCGCGACGGTGAGGCTCGTGATCTCGTCACGGATGTCGAAGAAGTCATCGCGCGGCCGATCGAAGCTCCGGGAGAGGACATGAAAACCGCTTTCCGAGTCGATGAGCTGCACGGTGACCCGCATCTTGTCTTCCGCCATCTCGACGCTGCCTTCGATATACATTTCAACGCGCAGCCGGTTGCGAACGGTACTCGACGCACTGTTGGGCGCCAGCGAAAACGAATCGCCGCGGGCGGCGATGCGCAGCCCGGGAACCCGGGACAACTGTGTAATGACGTCGTCAACGAGGCCGTCGGCAAAAACCTGGGTCTCGCTGCTGCCATCCAGGTTGACGAAGGGCAGTACGGCGAACGAGTTCTCGACGACGGGCGGCATGCGAACCTCGGGGGGTGTCGCAGGCGTGTCGGCAACGTGTGCCTCGGGCAGGCCGAACCTCTGGTCGTAGAGATAGACGCCGATCGCGGCCACGGCCAGCGCGCCGATGACCGAAAGGTAGGTGCGACTGAAACGGCGCTTGCGTGAGGCGGCTACGGAGAGCGGGTCCAGGATCGCACGCCCGTCACGAAACTCAAGGAACCAGGAGAGAACAATCGCGATCGGAAATCCTGCAATAACGAGGGCGGTAACGAAAGTCGCTGCCCATTCGGGGAAGTGCAGTTGATCGAAGACGATGTCCGCGACCTGGATGAGCAACCAGCCCACGATCAGGTATGCGAGCGCGGTTTCGATAACACCGCGCTGCTTGAGGTTTTCGAAGAGCCCGATGTCGTCGAGCTTAGCGTTTTCTCCCGCCCCGATGACGATGGTCGATGTGTCGATGTCCTCGATTCTGGGCTCGACGATAAGCCGATAACCGCGCTTGGGCACTGTCTGGATAAAAGCAGGATTGTCGACGTGGTCGTCGAGCGCGTGGCGTATTTCGCTGACAGCGTGGCTGAGTGCTTCGCTACTGCCCTGGCCGGGGCCCCAGACCTGTTCGATGAGCCTGTCTCGAGGGACCAGCACACCTGGCTCCCTGGCCAGGCATAACAGCACCGCCACCGCCTTTGGCGGCAGGTGTCTGGATTCGGCTTGGCCCAGGACCTGGCCTTTGAGGGGTTCTACGAAACGATCCCCAAGGTAGAAGCCGTGCAAGAGGTTTGAATTTGGCATGCCCCCCCTTCGACGCGCTTTTTCCAAGCATAGCACCAGTGACGGGCGTTTGCGGTGGCACCGGGGCCGGGCCTGCCTAGCGTCTGGCCTTCCGGGCCTTGCCGGGCTTGGCTTTGGCTTGCGGCCGGGCCCTGGATTTCGGCTTGCTCTTGCGTGCCGGCTTGTCCGGCCCGCCTGCCTTCGTAATCTTCATCGGCCGGCCGCAGACCCGGACTTTCTTCAGGTCCATGAAGATATCGCGGGGCATGCCGACCGGCAGGTCGACGAGGCTGAAAGTCTGGTCGATCTCGATATGCCCGATGTGATCGCCATCGAGGCCGGCTTCATTGGCGATGGCGCCGACAATATTGCCGGGTTTCACGCCGTGCTCGTGGCCGACTTCGATCCGGAAACGTTCCTTGTCGGAGTCCGGCTCCGGCAGCGCCTTGTCACGCGGCCTCTTGCCGCGTGGCTTGTCGCGCTTGCCGCCGGCTGACTTCTCCTCGAAGCGCCGTTCCTTGCGCGTCTGGTCCGGCTTCAAGAGCAGCGGCTTGTCGCCGATGAGCAGTTGCGCGAGCGCCGCAGCGATATCGACCGCCGGAACATCGTGCTCGTTGCGGTACTGCTCGACGAGGTTTTGCATGAAGGCCAGCTCGTCGAGTGCCAGCGTATCCGTGATCTTCTGCTTGAAATCGGCGATCCGCTTGTTGTTCACCGTCTCGGTCGTCGGTAGCGCGAGCTGCTCGATTTTCTGGCGCGTGGCGCGTTCGATGGTGCTCAGCATGCGTCGCTCGCGTGGCGCCACGAACAGGATCGCCTCACCGGTGCGTCCGGCACGACCCGTTCTCCCGATGCGGTGAATATAGGCCTCGGCGTCGTAGGGAATGTCGTAGTTGATGACATGGCTGATGCGATCGACGTCGAGACCGCGTGCGGCCACATCGGTTGCCACCAGGATATCCAGCGAACCCCGCTTGAGCCGCTCAACCGTTTGCTCACGGTGTGCCTGCGCCATGTCGCCGTTCATCGCCGCGGCCCGGTAGCCACGGGCTTCCAGTTTCTCCGCGAGCTCAGTGGTTGCGGTCTTGGTCCGCACGAACATCAGGATCGCATCAAAGGGTTCAACCTCGAGAATGCGCGTTAGCGCATCCAGCTTGTGAAAGCCGCTGACCTGCCAGTAGCGCTGCCGAATGGTCTCCGCTGTCGCCGTCTTCGCCTTGATCGATATCTCGCGCGGGTTGTTGAGGTGACGACGCGCAATGCGCTCGACCTCTTTGGGCATGGTCGCGGAGAACAGCGCCATCTGCCGGTCTTTCGGCGTCTGCTCGAGGATCCATGTGACCTCGTCGACGAAGCCCATGCGCAGCATCTCATCGGCTTCGTCCAGGACGAGCGCCTGGAGCTTGTCGAGTTTCAGTGTGCCCTTGCGCATGTGATCCATGACGCGTCCGGGCGTACCCACGACGACCTGCACGCCGCGGCGTAGCTGGCGGATCTGCCCGCCGTATTCCTGCCCGCCGTAAATGGGCAGAACGTGAAAGCCCTTGATGCGCGACGCGTAGCGCTGGAACGCCTCGGCGACCTGGATCGCGAGTTCGCGCGTGGGCGTCAGGGTCATGATCTGCACGTGCTTGCTTTGCATATCGAGCCGCGAAAGCAACGGGAGTGCGAAGGCCGCGGTCTTGCCCGTACCGGTCGGCGCGTGGCCGAGGAGGTCGTGACCGGCCAGGAGGTGCGGTACCGCCTGCGCCTGGATGGGCGAGGGCGTTTCGTAGCCGATCTGGTCGAGGGCCTCGATCAGGGGGGCGGCAAGGTTCAACTCACGAAACGAGGGTGTTTCGGACGGGGGGTTGCTCATGGGAAGGGCCAGCGGGGCGACGGGGCGCGAACTGTACCACTTACTCCGACATTTCCCATATTTTCGTCGAGCGCACGCCGGAGGCGGAGAATATCAGGAGCGGTCTCTCCAGCCCTGCACAGAGCTCTGCGAACGCGGTAGCGGTTTCCGGGCTGATGCGCCGGGACTCGAGCGGGAAATGCACGAACGTCATGCCGAGTTCCTCGGCAACCTTCGCGAGGTCGGCCGACCGGGGCTGTCCCACGGTTTCGTTGTCCGGGCGGTTGTTCACGATGCTGCGAACATTTTGCTTTGCTGCGAGCTTGAGGTCTTCCTCGAACACCTGCCCGGAGACGTAGACCTGCGGTGCCAGCTCGAGCACCTTCATCTGTAAATAATCCTGCTTCAATGGTTCACCCCGGTCATTTGCGGCGCCAAACGCGCGAGTATACGCCTATAATCGCGCGGGTCATGCTCGCCCTTACCAACATCTCGCTGCGTCGCGGCCGCAAAGTCCTGATCGAAAACGCCAGCTTCCAGATTCATGCCGGGCAGCGCATGGGCGTCATCGGCGCCAACGGCTGCGGCAAGTCGTCGATGTTCGCGATGCTCCTCGGCGAACTGGAACCGGACGACGGCGAGCTCGCGCTGGACCCGAAAGACGTCATCGCCCATGTCGCGCAGGAGAGCCCGCATGGCCGTGGCGCGGCCGTCGACTACGTGATGGATGGCGACCGGGAACTGCGCGAGGTGCAGGGCGCAATTGCCGCGGGCGAGGCCGATGCGAACAAGCCCGACCTGCATCTCCTCTACGAGCGCATGGAGGCGATCGATGGTTTCACGGCCGAGTCGCGTGCGTCACGATTACTGCACGGCCTCGGCTTTGCGGCGGATGACTACCGCAAGCCCGTCAGGGAATTCTCCGGCGGCTGGCGCATGCGCCTCAATCTTGCGCGGGCCCTCATGTGCCGTTCGGACATTCTCTTACTCGACGAGCCGACCAATCATCTCGACCTCCCCGCTATCCTCTGGCTCGAGCGCTGGTTGACGCGCTACGAGGGTATCCTTCTGGTCGTGTCGCACGACAGGGACTTTCTCGACCAGGTCTGCACGCGGATCGCACATATAGAGAATGAGTCGATCAACCTGTTCACCGGCAACTACAGCCAGTTCGAGACCCTGCGCGCCGAGCAGCTTGCACAGCAACAGGCGATGTACGTTCGACAACAAAAAGAAATCAGGCACATGCAAAGCTATGTCGACCGGTTCCGCTACAAGGCGTCGAAAGCGCGCCAGGCGCAGAGTCGCATCAAGATGCTCGAACGCATGGAGCAAATCGCGCCGGCGCACGTTGACTCCCCGTTTCGCTTTCATTTCATGGAGCCGAAAAAGCAGCCGCAGCATCTGCTCGGCCTCACCGATGCGAAGGTAGGCTACGGTGAAGTCGTCGTGCTCGACAACATCAACCTGCATTTGTCGGCGGGTGACCGCATCGGTTTGCTGGGCGTGAACGGCGCCGGCAAGTCGACGCTCGTCAAGGCCCTGTCCACGGGCAGCACGCTCCTTGCGGGCGAGCGCCTGCTGAGCAAGGACACGAAGATCGGCTACTTTGCCCAGCACCAGCTCGAGCTGTTGCAGCCCGAGAACAGTCCCATCGACCACTTGCGGGAATTTGCCCCGGGCGATCGCGAACAGGACCACCGCAACTACCTGGGGCGCTTCGGCTTCAGCGGTGAGCGTATCTTCGAACCGGTCGCGCCGTTCTCGGGTGGCGAGAAGGCCCGGCTGGTCCTGGCGCTGATGATCCGGCAGGGTCCGAATCTCCTGCTGCTCGATGAACCGACCAACCACCTGGACCTCGAGATGCGCCAGGCACTAAGCGTCGCGCTGATCGAGTACACCGGCGCGCTGGTCGTAATTTCACATGATCGCCACCTGTTGCGAAGCGTTTGCGACGAACTGCTGATCGTCCATGACGGGATCGTCGATCGCTTCAACCTCAGCCTCGACGACTACCCGGCCTGGCTCAGGGAACAGGAGGAAAAGGCAGGGCAGGCCGAAGCGAAATGGCAGGATGCGCCGGCCAAGAGTGTCAACAGGAAGCAGCTGCGACAGGAACAGGCGCAGCGGCGGAAACTCCTGAAACCGCTGCACGACAAGGTGCGGAAAGTGGAAAAAGCGCTCGCCTCGAGCAGGTCCAGGCTTGCAGAGCTGGAGGAGCGTCTTGCGGATGAGTCCATCTACACGGACCCGGGACGCCAGGAGGAGATGACGCAGCTCGTGCAGGAACAGGCGGCGGCAAAGACCGCGGTCGAGGCCCTGGAATGGGAGTGGCTCGAAGCCAGCGAGGAGCTGGAGCAGGCGACCTGACTAGTCCGACATCAGCTCCCGCATTTTCTCGACGTGCTCCTCTTCCGGAACGAGCTCGCCGTCGTGATAGAACATCACGAGTCGCAGCGGCACATTGTTCCATGCCATCTGCGCAACATTATCCGGACTGATGCTATGGCGCCCCAGGACTTCATCGGTCGGCCAGTCGAAGGCCGGGAAGGAAATGTAGGCGAGTTCCGAGCAGACGATCTTGTCCGTCGTATTGACATCGAAGTTGAAGTCGTACTTCTTGCCGACCTGGCGGAACGCCATGAGCAGCGCTTCCCGGGTATTTTCGTCCCGGGTGTCCTCATCGAACACGGGGCGCAGAACGACGAGATCGTCCACGTTTAGAAACTCCTCCAGGCGGCTCAGCTGCACACCACTGCGCAAGGCTTCGACAATGCGGCGTTCGCCGTTGATGTCATCGGCATATTGCTGGACGAGCAGTTCTTCCCAGACACCGGCGTCGATGAGCTCGGCTTGTGAGCCGGTCCAGATCGCGACGTGTCCGAAGTGGCCGGGGATGAGTTTGTCGGTCAGCCGGAACGGGGTTTTCTCGAGCAGGATGTCGAGGGGCTGAAGTTGTTCCAGGACCCTGCGCCGCACCTCCTCGTCGCCGTAGAGCTTGCCCTTGCGTGACTCGTACAGACCGACGGTGTTGCCGAACAAGCCGCTGAGCAGGTCCATGCCGGTGGCGGCGCCTTCCGCCGTGTTGTCGATCGCAAGGCGCCCGAACACCTCGAACTTGTTGCTCGCAATCTCGCCGACCCGGACCTTCCTGACGTAGTTGTACGATGGGCTGCTCTCTATGAGCTGCATGAGGTAGGCCTCGTCCGAGTCCTCGTCTGCGCCGGCAAACAACGACTTTTCCTGCTCGTAGAATTCAATGGCACGTCTCGCGCGATGTCGAACCTCGACCGAGTTCGCGGCAAGCGTCGCTTCGGCCAGCTTGTTGGCGACGAGACCGAAGCCCATGTCCGGGTCGTTGAGCACGCGGCGCAGCCGATCATCCTGTTCGAAATGCACAACGCCGAGCAGGTAGTTGTCGTACAGGGTCAATGCGGCGCCCAGCGAGAGCATCAGCGCGCGCAGGCGCAGCTCGGGAGTAATATCGAACGCCTGCAGCAAGGTCTCGTCCGCATCGATCGCACACTCGTAGGCGTTCGCTATGTCGTACAGGCGTTCGCGCATGTTGAGATAGGCTTCCGTGCCGCTTTTCAGCGTCACGAGATCCCGGCTCGAGAGCGGCGCATCCTTGTCGACGCGCAGGCGATTGGCGACCACCAGCATCTCCGAGCGGGCAACAAGGCTTTGTTCGACGAGCGTCTGCAGTTCGCCGAGCTTTTGCTGGTAAACGATAGTGGGGTCGACGCCGCTCTGGAGCACTTTGCCAAGTTGCGCATAGCAAGCTTCCGCGCGATCGGCGTCTTTCATTGAAAGCCGGACCTGGTAGATGCCGACAACGACAACTGCGACGACGACGGCCGCCAGGGCCGAAAGCGTGACTGAGCGTTTCATGAGACGCAACTCTACACCATTGATGTGTATTTACAGAGTGCGCAGGGCCTCGACCGGGTAATCCGCGATGCCAAGCGTAGCCGGCGTGCGCAATGCCTCATCCCGGTAACCGCGCGCCATCACGATCGAAGCGAGCTTGATGACCGCGTCCATGCCCGGGGTCTCAACACCCACCTGGCGGCCGAGTGCGGACATGAAAACGAGGCCGTAGCCGACGTCCTCGTGCAGGTAGCGATGATCGAGCTGAGGTTGTGCGCCTATTCCCAGGAACCCGGGCGCTTTACGGTAGCCGGACCCGTAATTGTTTTCGAGCATGTATCCCTGTCGCATACCCATCTCGGGGTCCGGCAGGATCGTAATGCCGAGCTTGTTGCCGATTGCGATTCGTTCCTTGTCCAGCGCCTCGATCAGGCGCCCAACTGAATCGCTGACGCCTTCTTCGTAGAACAGGAAGTCGCCACCTGTCATCTCGATACGAGCCGCGTTGCTGAGTGTCACGGCGGGGTGGATGATCGGGTTGGCGTTTTGCAGGCTGGTCTGCAACACACTGTCCGCGGGCTCCATGCTCGGATACACGTCAGCAACCAGTTGCAGGATTTCCGGCGTGTGTTTGCCGGGCAGGGCGGCCAACAGGTTGCCGGCCTTGAGCTTGAGGAAGACACGGATCTTCCCCGGCTCGGTCAGCCGCACCGCGTAGTGCAACGTCGACGTCTCGGCGACGCGGATGGAATCGTCACTGACATCGAGGCCGGCGGCTTGCTTGAACGCCAGCGCGCCGCCACAGGAGCTCGGCGTAACAATGACGGTCTGTCCTTCCTGCAACTTGCCCGCGACAGCCGCCCCGAAAGGCTCGGTGCTGTACGCCGGCCCCACGACGTAGATCAATTCGGCGTCCTGAAGTGCGTCGTCGATGTCATGCCCCGAGTACGCGATGCTGCCGAAACCCTCGATATCGCCCTCGGCTTTGATACCGCCCTGCCGGGCAACCATAGCGATGTTGTCAGGGAATTGCGGGAAGTCGAACAGGCGAACTTCATGTCCGTGCGATGCGCAATCAAACGCGACCGCGGTGCCGCCGGCGCCGGCGCCCAGTACTGTGATATTCATTGCTTGCCTCCTGGCATGCGTTGCGACCCAGAGCAGCCGGTATCTTAGCGAGCTGCGTCCGCGTGGGCTACTGGTATCCCTTCGCCTGCAATCTGAACAGGCTCGCATACTGCCCGTTCTCGGCAAGCAGGCTCTCGTGATTACCCTGTTCCAGCACCTTGCCGTCGTGGATCACGATGATGCGGTCGGCCGCGCGGACCGTTGAGAATCGATGCGAAATGAGAATCGTCATCTTCGTATCGCTCTGCGATTGGAAATGATCGAAGATCGCGGCCTCCGAGGCGGCGTCCATCGCTGCAGTCGGCTCATCGAGTACGAGGATATCGGCCTCGCTGCGCATGAAGGCACGCGACAGCGCGATTTTCTGCCATTGCCCTCCCGACAGTTCGCGCCCGCCCTTGAACCAGCGGCCCAGTTGCGTGTCGTAGCCGTCGGGCATTTCTTCAATGAACGGGGCGGCCATGCCGGTTTCGGCAGCGGCGGCCCAGCGATCGGCGTCCTCGATATGGCGCACATCCCCGGCGCCGATATTTTCGCCCACGGAAAACTGGTAGCGACCGAAGTCCTGGAAGATGACGCCGATGCGCTGGCGCAAGGTGTCGACATCCCAGTCCTGCAGATCCAGTCCGTCAAGCAATATCTTGCCTTCGGTTGGTGTGTACAGTCGCGTGAGCAGCTTGATCAGGGTTGTCTTGCCGGAACCGTTCTCGCCGACCAGCGCGAGGCTTTCGCCCGGGGCGATCTGGAAACTGACATTGTCGAGTGCCTTGTTCTTCGCGCCCGGATAGCTGAACGAAACGCCCTGGAACTCCAGGCCGCGACTCGGCTCGGGTCCGTGCACGGCTGCGCCCTGGTACACGGGAACCGGCTGTCCGAGATAGTCGTACAGGTTGGACAGGTAGAGGTTGTCCTCGTACATGCCGCTAATGGCCGACAAACTGGCACTGACGGCAGTCTGACCCTGGCGAAACAATACGAGGTACATCGTCATGGCGCCGAGCGTTATGCCACCGTTGATCGTTGTGATGACGATCCACGCGTATGCGCCGTAGAACGCACTCGTGGACAGGAGGCCAAGCACGAAACCCCAGCCGTCACGGCGCAACGTGAGCGCCCGGTCTTCGACGAACAGCTTCTTGAAGATATCGCGATAGCGTTGCAGGAGTCGCGGACCAAGCCCGAACAACTTGACCTCCTTAACGCCATCCTCGCGAGCGATGACGGTCTCGAGGTACATCTGCATCCGCGTTTCCGGAGAGCGCCAGCGGAATAAACGAAACGCATCGCCTGAGAATTTCGCTTCGGCGAAGAACGACGGCAGGCCCGCACCGATCAGGATGGCAACCGCCCAGGGAGAGAATGCGTACAGCAGGACGGCATAACTCGTGAGAGAGATCGCGTTCTGCACAAGGCCGAAGGTCCGGGTCACAAGGCTGAGCGGGCGGCTCGAGGCTTCGCGGCGCGCCTGTGTCAACTTGTCATAGAATTCCGAGTCCTCGAAATTGGCAAGCTGCAGCGTCAGCGCCTTCTCCAGGATCATGACATTGACCCGCTGGCCGAGCAGGGCGCGCAGCAGCGACTGGCTCACGGATATGCCGCGCTGGCTGGCGGCGACGGCGATCACGACGAGTGCCTCGAGGAAGATCAGCCAGAGTACGTGCGAGGTATCCGGGTTGGCAGCCGACATTGCCGCAACTACGCCGTCGACGATCAGTTGCCCGATATAGGCGATCACCGCCGGCAGTACACCGGCGACAAGCGTGAGTGCCGCGAGTGCGATCGTCAGGCCACGACTTGTCGTCCAGACGAGCTCGAGTGCCCGGCGGCTATAGACAAACACGCCCAGGAACCGCGTGAAGAAACTGGCCGTGGCTGCTTGTTCGTCAGCCATGTTTCGTCAGGAACCGGTCCAGCTCATTAGCGAAGTTCTGCTTGTCCCTCTGGCTGAAAGCGGCGGGTCCGCCGCCCATCTCGACACCGCTGGAGCGCATCGTGTCGAGGAAGTCACGCATGTTGAGCCGGGCACGAATGTTCTCGGTGGTGTGCATCTCGCCGCGCGGACTCAGCGCATGACCACCTTTCTCGATGACCTCGGCCGCGAGCGGGATATCGCCGGTAATGACGAGGTCGCCGGCGGTTACGCGCCGGACGATCTCATCGTCGGCGACGTCAAATCCCCGCGGCACCTGTATGGCGGTGATGTTCTCGGGGGAGGGCGTGGAGAGAGGCTGGTTGGCGACCAGCGTCAGCGGCACGCCGGTGCGAGCGGCGGCACGGAACAGGATCTCCTTCACCACGCCGGGGCACGCGTCTGCATCGACCCATATCTTCATCACCGCGCCAGTGTAGTTAACAATTGCGCTGCGGAACAGGTACCGTAGGCAGGATGAAACGTCCACGTATTCGCACCGTCTTCCTGGGCCTGCTCGGACTGCTGGTTGCATTCTATGCTTTTGGCGCGCTTAGCCTTGCGATGCGCGACGATTCGATCGAGACTTTCACGGGCGTGCCCGCCACCTTCGAAACCGTTGCTATCTTCGGTGCGAGTGGCACCACGGGTGACGGTATCCTCAAGGCCGCGCTCGCCGCGCCCGAAATCGAGACGATCCGTGTATTCACGCGGCGTGTTACGCCGCGCATGGAAGAGGGCGTAGCAGCGGGCAAGGTGCAGGTGACGCTGCATAGGGACTATCTCGACTATGCACCGATTCACGAGCAATTGACCGATGTCGAAGTCGTGTACTGGGCAATCGGCATTACAGCCCGTGGCACCGATGAAGCGACCTATCGCAGGATCCATACGGATTTCCCGCGGCGGTTCGTCGAGGAATGGACCAGCGTGAGCACCAGGCCAGGCATCTCGTTTCACTTCATCAGTTCCAGCGATATCTCCGAAGACTCGGGCATGATGTGGGTGCGGGAAAAGATCCGGGCGGAAAAGACCCTGTTCGGGTTTGCCGAGGGTACCGGTCTGCGCGTGATTGCGTATCGTCCGGACTACATCGGGCCGACCGAGGAAGAAGCACACCTTGGCCAGCGAATGCTCTATGGGTTCTTTGCGCCGCTAGGGGCGGCGGTCAAGGCGACGCAAATCGGGCAGGCAATGATCGAGGTCACCGCGCGCGGTGCCGAGTTCGAAAATGGCGACAAGCTCGGCACCTGGAACATACGGCGCTATAGCGATGCCTATGAGCAACGCTTGAAGCTCACCGAGTAGCGCTACGTCGTCGGGTAGATCCTGTAACGATACTTCGGCACGACCACGTCGTAGGTCGGCTGCAGGTACATGACGAGGTCAATCAGTTCCTGGACCGTCATATGCCGGTTGTAGTTGTACATCTTGGACTCGCCGTCCTCGGCGACAACTTCCTTGGCATAGCGACGCGCCAGCTGGTGTGACGGATTGATGATCGCCGTGACCAGCTGACCGTAGGTTTTGACATGCGTCACGGTGCCGCCCAGTTCAACGAAAGGCGGATCCGCGCCCGGGATCTCCTCGAACTCCTCGCCCTCGATCGTGTGGCACTGGGTGCACTGCATGTAGATGAAGGTCTCGCGCCCGGCTTTGGCATCACCGTCCGGCAGCCTGAAGCCCTGTTCCGACATACGTGCATCCGGGTCGCAGCCGCCGAGAGCGAAGGCGCATCCCAACAACAGTGTCAGTATGAATCGTCTATTCATGACATGCCTCCTTATCGGCCTGTTAACGAGACTCCAGGATTTCTTCGATGGCCTGGACCTGGGCCTCGGTCACCGGTTGGAACTGTCCAAGGGTGCATTGCATGCCAACACCCCAGGATCCGCCCCAGCGCCACGGCCAACGCCGGTACCAGGGCCAGTCGAACCAGTCAGCTACCTCAAACGAATCCGCATCGCACAGCCGCCTGCCGCTGAACGTTCGAACGACGAGGATATCCCCGTACCGAAGGTCCGGGCAGCGCGTGCGCAGCGTATTGATCCACAGCTTGCCTCGCCGGCCCTCGAACAGGATGCGCCGGTCGTCCAATGCACGAAAATGTCGATAGTCCGAATCGGACAGGCAGCGCCTGGGCTCGCCGAGTTCGGCGGGATCGAGCTGCATACTCAGGATGTCGGCGATGTCCGCTTCAACCGCCGCACGCCGGTTCTCAGCTTCGGGGGAAACTGCGCAACCCACGCACAGCAGGGCAGCGGTATATGCCACAAAGAGGGCATTTCCGACCGCTTTCATGGCTCACTCCTTCCTCCCTCCAGGGAAAAAGTACTGCTTACAGAAAGCGGTGGCAATAAGGGATGTGTGCAGTCCGGCGCTTCTCGATTACTGTTACGGGTTCCTATTCAGGATGCACGACGCCCTGTGGGTCGACGTGCGGGAGATGATGCTCGCATTCTTCCAGCAGGTGTTCTGCGTTCCTGATCCAGTTGCAGGTCTCGCAGGTACAGGTGGTTTCGTCGTGCCGCAAATGGCTGTGCAGCGATTCAATGAAGCGGATTCCTTCACGCAATGAAACGCTAAGGGCTTCTTCGGTTTTCTGGCCAAGCTGCTGGAAATCTTCCACGCAGTGTTCCCAACCGCAGTTGCCCGTACCCTCGCAATGATTACAGCGTTCGCCAGTGGCCTCGAACATGTTCTTGTGAGCGTAGTTCCCGGTCTGAACCAGGTCCTCGACCATTTTGCGGGGATACAGAAGCGCTTCTATGAGTTGTTGTTGCATTGGCATTCTCCTCTCATCTGCCATTCCATACTACCTGATCGGGCGCGGACCTCAACCGATCGAGGGGCTCCGGGCGTAGGTAATATCCGGTATTGAGCGCAGATCCCGGCAGCGGCGCGCGTTCAGGCGTGATTCATGGATTTTTCACGACCCATTAAGGGAGGTGCGCCTACTCTGTACCTGAACTGCAAAGGAATGCCTGAGAGGAGTTCGTCATGGACATCATCATTGCCGCCGAGAAACCCAGTATCGCCACGCTGCTCAGCCAGTATGTAAAACGGCGTATCCTGCCCGAGGAGATCAAGGTCTCTGAGAACCCCGACGAGACGGGCAGCTTCTACATTGGCTTCGACCTCGAGCACTATGTGCTGTCGCCGAATGGCGATATCGCCAGGGACAGGCTGGAACTCCGCTAGCACATGCGGCAAGCTGCATCGGATTCGCTCTCGAACTCAATGCCCTGGGGGGCATAACAATGATCTATCGCCATTTGGGCAAGTCCGGCTTGCAGGTGAGCGCTTTGTCGCTCGGTTCCTGGGTCACGTTTCATATCCAATCCGGCGTCAAGGACGCCACCGAGATGATGGGCGCTGCGTACGATGCGGGCGTCAACTTCTTCGATAACGCCGAGGTCTACGCGGGCGGCAAATCGGAAGAGGTCATGGGCAAGGCGCTCAGGAAGCTCGGCTGGCGCCGCGGCAGTTACCTCGTGTCCACCAAGCTGTACTGGGGCCTGCACGACGGTCCGAACGAGACGAATACACTGAATCGCAAGTACCTCATCGAGGCCATCGACGGGTCGCTCGGGCGCCTCGACATGGATTATGTCGACCTGCTGTATTGCCATCGGCCTGATACGACCACGCCCATCGAGGAGACGGTGCGGGCCATGCACGACATCATCCAGGCCGGCAAAGCGCTGTACTGGGGTACGTCGGAGTGGGAGGCCGCGCAGATTCTCGAGGCGATCGATATTGCCGAGCGGCACCACCTGCACAAGCCCATCGTCGAGCAACCCGTCTACAACCTCTTCGAGCAGCATCGATTCGGGCCCGAATACGATGCTGTCTACAAGGACCACGGCTACGGCTCGACCACCTGGAGCCCCCTTGCCTCGGGCATGCTGACCGGCAAGTACAAGGCCGGTATTCCCAAGGACAGCCGCGGCGCACTCAAGGGCTACGGATTCCTCAAAGAGGGCCTGACCAGCAAGCAGCGCCTCGATGTGGTTGCGGCCCTGGAGCCGATTGCTGCAGACATGGGCGCAACGCTTGCCCAGTTTTCACTGGCCTGGTGCCTGCAAAACGAGCACGTGAGTTCGGTGATCACGGGCGCCAGCCGCGTGAGCCAGGTTCACGAGAACATGAAGGCGCTCGAATTCGTCGACAAGTTCACGCCGGAGGTCATGGCGGGCGTCGAACGCGCCCTCGGCGGGGGCGTACATCGACTGACCTGAGTCGCCTAGATGTCTGGCGTCGTGAACACGGCCGCGAGCCCGCCGCCGTGAGTGCGAAAATTCGTTGTCTGCCCACGATAGAGGCGAGCACCCAGTAACTGGATTTCGCCGTCATAGACGTAGCAGCGAACATCGAGTTTCATCGATTCGTGGTCGCCATCGACGACCAGCAGTCGCTGGCTTGGCGGGACGCGTTCCTGCGCTACGTAGTCGGCTCTAAGGATCGATGCCCAGGTCTTCTTCGTAAGTTTCGCGCCGTCGTAGGTGCCCCGGCTGCCGAACCCCCGGTTGGGCTTGAAAAACAACCGGCGCCGCCTCTCCCAGAGGTTGTCGGCATTGTCCTCCGTCACCTGTTCGGTGGTCGGCACGCTGCGTGCGAGTGTCGACGCGGTGTCTTCATCCACACCCAGTTCAACCAGCAACTGCTCATCGCCGAGAACCGACAGGTTGCGCTTGTTTGCGTACAGGGCATGCGTTCGCGGACCGGGAGTGAACACGGCGGCACCGTCTGCACAGGCGGTATTTAGCGTCTTGCAGACGGGTGCCTGCAAGTAGAAATCCGTCAGCCTGTTGTAGACGAGATCAACGACATTCTCGCCGGCCACGAGCTGCTCGTTGCGCAGGACAAATTCGTCCGGCCCGGCAATGATCGCTGCGATGCCATGCTGCTCGAATATCTGCCTGAACAACTCGAACTCGGGGCTGAGATACTGTTCCGCGGGGTTTTCGTCGACAATAGCGACGCGGCGCAGAGTCTTGCCAGGAAACTGTGCTGCGTATTCCTTGCGGAACATCGCCACGAACTCTCGTTCGAGGTCGGGGATTTCGAATCGACCGACAACCAGGTTCTCCACTTCCTGGCAGCAGGCCTGCTGTGCGGCGGCAACGTGGAGCAGGAGCAGGGCGCCACCGGCATTGGTATTGACTTCGATCAGCTTCGGCCCGTCGACGGTCAGGTGAAAGTCGTAGCCAAAGAAGACGCCGTGCGGGCCGTGGTTTTTTTGAGCGATGCCAGGGGCCCAGGGGAGGACGTAGTCCTGGTAGCTGTCGAGATTCGCGACCCGCTCGATCGCGGTGATCACAGTCGCCATCTGCCCGATATGATCGTGCGAGATGAAAACCGGCGAATCGGCAAGCAGGTGGGGGCGGGTTTCCCGCAGGCGAGAGTAGGCGCCCGGCCCGCCAATACGGGGCTCGAGCGATTGCCGCAACGCGTCCTGATCCACGCTGATGCAGTGGCAGCTTCTATTCAGGGATTCTGCAAGTGTCTCGCCGGTCACCCGGCGATCTTACACATAATGCGGATACACCGGCTTGTACATGTACGCGTGAACGTCGGCGAGGATATCGTCCGGTCTTTCCCTGTCGGTGAAACCGTTGTCGTAGGCCATCTTGCAGACCTCCGCAGCGATGTGCGCCGAGACATGGCGAATGGCTGACAACGGTGGATACACACGGCCGCGCTCGATATCGGAGTCCTTGACCTGGTTGGCGAGCGAATGCGCTGCCGCCAGGAACATCTCGTCGGTGACGATCCGTGACCGGCTGACGATGACCCCGAGACCAACGCCCGGGAAGATGTAGGCATTGTTGCCTTGTCCGGGTACGAACGTCTGGTTGCCGTACGTCACTGGATCGAACGGGCTGCCGCTCGCAAATACCGCGCGGCCTTCCGACCACGTGTACGCCTGCTCCGCCGTGCATTCGGCCATCGACGTCGGGTTGGAGAGGGCGAAGATGATCGGCCGTTCGTTGATTGCGGACATCGCCTCGACGATCTCCTTCGTAAACGTCTGCGGCTGTCCTGACAGGCCCAGCAGCGCCGTCGGCTTCAATTCGTTGACGGCTTCGAGCAGGTTGTCGATGTATTCGTGCTCGTGGGCATAGGCCAGCTTGTGTTCCGCGAGGTTTTCGCGTTCGTTGCAGACCAGGCCGCGGCTGTCGACGAACCAGCAATGCCGGCGGGCATCTGCTTCGGACATGCCTTCTTCCTTGAGCGCCGCAATGAACACGTCGGCGATACCGATACCCGCCTCACCCGCGCCAAGGAACAGGAGTTTCTGGTCGGAGAGCTGCTGGCCCGTGATCCGCATGGACGCGATGATGCCGGCGACGGCAACGGCCCCCGTGCCCTGGATGTCGTCGTCGAAGAGGCAGGTGTTTTCGCGATAGTCTCTTAACAGGCGGAATGCGTTCGTGTTGCCGAAATCCTCGATCTGGATGAGGATGCCCGGGAAGACCTCTTTTGCGGCCTGCACGAATTCATCGAACAGCTCGTCGAACTCCTTGCCGCGAGCGCGCCGCCGCTCGATACCGTTGTACAGAGGATCGTTCAGCAGTTGTTCGTTATTGGTGCCCACGTCGAGCATGACAGGCATGCACTCGGTCGGCGGTATACCCGCGCAGGCCGTATAGAGCGACAGCTTGCCGATCGGGATACCCATGCCCTGTGCGCCCTGGTCGCCGAGACCCAGGATGCGCTCGCCGTCCGTCACGACGATGATGCGGGCGTTCTTGTGTGGCCAGTTGTGCAGGATCTCCTTGACGCTGCCCTTGTCCTTCAGGGAGACGTAGAAGCCCCGGGGCTTCCTGTAGATGTGCTGGAATTCCTGGCAGGCCTTGCCGACGGTCGGCGTGTAGATGATCGGCATCATCTCTTCGAGGTTGTTCATCACCACGCGGTAGAACAGGTTCTCGTTGCGGTCCTGGAGGGCGATCAGGTACAGGTAACGCTCGAGGTCCGTCGGTTTTGCGCGAATATTGCCGAGCACGCGCAGCTCCTGTTCCGCCATGGTGTGTACGCGTGGTGGCAACAGGCCCCTGAGTTTCAGCTCTTCGCGTTCGGCATCTGTAAAAGCCGTACCTTTGTTGCGTACCGGGTCATGAAGAATCTTCACGCCGCGGTGCAGTGCGGCAGGTTCTTGATCGGGAAGGTCTTTTTCAGGGAGTTTGGCAACAGACATGATGGCCTCCGACAGGCATTTTCAGAGCAGAAATTACGCTTTTCTGGGCGGTTTTATATACGGGTTTCTCGCAGGAAACTGCGTTAGGTAGAAGCTCGTATCGCGCGCCTCCCGGCGCTCTGGGTAGCATCGACCCATTGCTGTTAGGGAGACCTGCCGTGAGCAGAAATATTGTGATCATGGGCGCCGCGGGGCGCGACTTCCATGTGTTCAACTGTATGTACCGTGACAACGAGGATTTCAACGTTGTCGCGTTTACCGCTACCCAGATCCCGCACATCGAGGATCGCCGCTATCCCGCCGAACTCGCGGGGTCGCTCTACCCTGACGGCATCCCGATCGTTCCTGAAGAAAAACTCGACGCGCTCGTCGACAGCGGGGATGTCGACGAAGTTATTTTTGCCTATTCCGATGTCAGTAACGCCTACATCGACGCGATGAGGGCCCGGGTCGAGGCCAGGGGCGTTGCATTCTCGACCTTCGATATCGAGGCGTCCATGCTCGCCTCGAGCAAGCCGGTGATTGCGATCACGGCTGTCCGCACGGGCTGCGGCAAGAGCCAGGTGTCACGGCGTGTCACCGATATCCTGCGCGATCTTGGGCTAAAGACCGTCGCCATACGCCACCCGATGCCCTACGGCGACCTCGTTGCGCAATCGGTGCAGCGCTTCGCAAGTTACAAGGACCTCAAGGCGCAGGAATGCACCATCGAGGAGCGTGAGGAATACGAACCGCATATCGCGAACGGCGTCGTCGTGTATGCCGGTGTCGACTACGGTGCGATCCTCGCAGAGGCCGAGAACGAGGCCGACGTCATCGTCTGGGACGGCGGCAACAACGATACGCCGTTCCTCAAACCCGACCTGTGGATTTGCGTGGCCGATCCGCACCGTCCGGGGGACGAGCTGACGTATTTTCCGGGCACGGCTAATTTCAGGCACGCCGATGTCATCCTGATCGGCAAGGTGGGTCATGCGGATCCGGCCGCGGTCGAGCTCGTGCGCGGGAACGCGCGCCGTATCAACCCTTCAGCCACCGTGTTGTTACGCGAATCGCCGCTCGACATACCGGATCCCGACGCAATTGCCGACAAGCGCGTACTCGTCATCGAGGATGGGCCCACCACGACACACGGCGGCATGCCCTACGGCGCCGGCATCATGGCCGCCACGCTTTGCGGCGTTGGTGAACTCGTGGACCCGCGGCCGTTCGCGGTCGGTGAAATTGCCGAAACGTTCGAGAAATACCCGGATATCGGCGACCTGTTACCGGCCATGGGCTATGGCGACAAGCAGATCCGCGACCTCGAAGAAACCGTCAATGCCGTCGACTGCGATCTCGTGCTGGTCGCGACCCCGATCGATCTCACCCGGCTCATCGAGATCGAAAAGCCTTACATGCGTATTGGCTACAGCCTCAAGCCCGCCGATGGCCAGTTGGCCGAGTTGGTGGCGGAAACGGTGAGGTCAGGCGATCACATCGCCGCGTGAAGATCGGCGAAATAGGAC
>CBDUMZ010000034.1:0-28675 GCA_965368465.1 uncultured Chromatiales bacterium | reverse complement strand
CACCAGATCGAGCTCTACGAGTCGATGATCGACTTCCTGAAGAACGACTGCGGTCCGGGCGGACTGTAGGGCTTCAGGCAAGCAGAAATGGATACCCGGGACGGCGAGCCGTCCCGGGTATATTTTTTGTCAGAACATTTCGCTTGGGTCGAGCGTGTCGTGTGCCGGCTTCTCGCGGCTCTTGATCCAATCGCCCGTGATCATGTTGTCGTAACCGAGTCCGGGCCCGACCATGGGGTACACACCGGCATCGCGGTCGATAATGACTTCGAGAAACGCGGGCCCTTCGAAGTCCATGAATTCCCGAATGATCGTTGGCAGGTCTTCCTGCTTGTCGAGGCGTTTCGCGAACTTGAAGCCGTCGGCCCTGGCTGCCATGACAAAGTCCTTGCTGTGCAACAACTTGTCGCTGCCCGACATGCGGCCGCCGAAATACAGCTTCTGCCATTGCCGCACCATACCGTCCCCGTAGTTGTTCAGCACGATGACCTTGATCGGTGTGTTGTACGTCGTGGCGGTTTCGAGTTCGCCAATGTTCATGCGAATGCTGCCGTCGCCATCGATATCGATGACGGTGCGATCGGGTCGCGCGAACTGCGCACCGATTGCCGCCGGCAGACCAAAGCCCATCGTGCCCATGCTGCCCGACGTCAGCCAGAGACGCGGCTCACGAAAGTCGAAATACTGTGCCGCCCACATCTGGTGCTGGCCCACGCCCGTCGAAATTACGGCTTCGCCCTTCGAGTGCTTGTTGATCTCTTCGATGACCGCGTAGGGCTGTATGAACTCGGAGTTGCGGTCATAATTGAGCGCGAACTCCTCTTTCAGCTGTGCGATCTCCTGGTGCCAGGCGCTGAAGTCCTTGCTGAAACTGATGCGCTTTCCATAGGCCAGCATGTCCGTCAGATCGCGTTCGAGCATGCCGACGTGGTGCCAGTTGGCGCGCTTGACCTTGCCGATTTCGGCGAAATCCACGTCGAAATGTGCAACGTTCTTTGCGCGCGGCGCAAACTGGCCGGGGTTGCCCGCGACGCGGTCGTCGAAACGAGCGCCGACCGCAATCAGGAAGTCGCAATCCTCGACAGCATAGTTGGCCGACGCGACGCCGTGCATGCCCAGCATGTGCAGGGCCAGCGGGTGGGTCGTGTCGCTGGCGCCCAGTGCCATGAGCGTCGTCGTGACGGGAATACCGTATTCATTGGCAAGGCGGCGCATGGCTTTCGTCGCATTGGCGTTGATGACGCCGCCACCCGCATAGATCAGTGGCCGTTCGGATTCCGAGAGCAGCGTGTAGAAGCGCTCACACGCCTCGTCGCTGAGATGATTCTCCTCGACCTTGGCCAATCGCCGGCGATAACCGTGCAGGGGCAGGGTGCCCTGTCCGCGGAACTTGCCTTCCCAGTTCTGTATGTCCTTGGGGACATCGACGACAACCGGCCCGGGGCGCCCGGTACGCGCGAGCTCGAAGGCGCTGCGCATGGTCTCTTCGAGCGTTTCAGCGTCGGTGACCAGGAAAACGTGCTTGGCAACGGCTCCCATGATGGCCGCTACCGGCGCTTCCTGGAAGGCGTCGGTGCCGATCGCAGCGGTCGGGACCTGGCCGCATATTACGACCAGCGGTACCGAGTCGGCCATGCTGTCGCGGACCGGCGTTACCGTATTCGTGGCGCCAGGCCCGGATGTCACCATGACAACGCCGACTTTGCCGCTGGCCCTGGCGTAGCCCGCTGCCATGAAACCGGCACCCTGTTCGTTCGCCGGCACGACCAGTTGCATGGCGGCATCCTTGCCGGCAACGGGATGCGTGTCGTTGTAGCGGAACACCGCATCGAAGATCGGAAGGATGGCGCCGCCACTGTATCCGAAGATCGTGTCGACACCTTCGTCGGCCAAAACCTGCACTACGGTATCGGCGCCTGAGAGCGATTTTCCGGCGAGTGGGTGACGGGCTACCTGCGCGGTATTGGCCTTCTCAGTCATGGGTCTGCGATTTCACGATAAGTTACGGATTTTTGGCGAGTGTTTACTAATTTCCGATGCATTGCAATACTGCAGAAACTGGGCGAACATCCGGCTAATTCCGCGGTAAAACCGGTTACATTTGTAATTCATCATGCGACACGCAATTTCAGTCCTCCTGCAGAACGAGGTTGGCGCCCTGACGCGCATGACCGGTATGTTCTCTTCTCGTGGCTACAATATCGAAACGCTCAATGTTGCGCCGACCTACGACCCGCGCGTTTCGCGCGTCACCCTGGTGGTAACGGGCTCCGATGCCGCGATCGCGCAGCTCAACGCGCAACTCGCCAAGCTCGTCGACGTCGTGAGTATCCATGACATGACGCTCGGTGAGCACTTCGAGCGTGAGCTGGCCATCGTCAAGGTAAAACTGGGCACAGGCGGCCTGGCCAAGGCCCTGTCGGTCGCGAAGCGCTTCGGTGCCGAGATGCTCGATGAGGACGCCAACAGCTGCACGATGCAACTGACCGGCAGAGTCGCCGAAGTTGACGAATTTGTCAGGGAAACCGCGGAATTCGGGGAGATCTCGGCCGTCGCCCGCAGCGGGACGGTCGCTGTTTCGAAAGGCGAGGTGACGCTCACCTCCTTCGATCGGCAGCACCTGCTCGTCGGCTGAACGTGGCCATCCTGGCGCTCAGCGACTATCAGCGACTGGTCGTAAAGGTTGGGTCGTCGCTGCTGGTGGACGCGGCAGGGCGACTCAATCGCGAGTGGCTCGCATCGCTCGCGCAAGACGTCAGTGCCTTGCAGCAAGAGGGCCATGAAGTCCTCATCGTGTCTTCGGGTGCCATCGCGATCGGCAGCGCAGTGCTCGGCATCAGCAAGGCACGTGCCCGGTTGCCGGACCTGCAGGCGGCGGCAGCAGCGGGACAGGTGCAACTCGTCCACGCCTACCAGGAGGTGCTGGGGCAACACGGTATCGCGGCGGCACAGATCCTGTTGACGCCCGAGGACACCGAGAACAGGCGCCGTTTCCTGAATGCGAGGGGTACACTGGCACGCCTGATGGAACGGGCCGTGATTCCGATCATTAACGAGAACGACACCGTTGCCACCGAGGAAATTCGCTACGGCGATAACGACCGCCTGGCCGCGCGCGTGGCGCAGCTGGTAATGGCCGACGCGCTGGTCCTGTTATCCGACGTGGACGGTTTCTACACGGCCGACCCCGGCAAGGATCCGGCTGCGCAGCATATTCCCGTCGTTGCCCGCATCACCGCGGAGATGGAGTCGATGGCCGGGGAGACGCGCTCGGACATCGGCAGCGGCGGCATGGCGACCAAGGTACAGGCCGCTCGAATTGCCACGCATGCCGGTTGTTCGACGATCATCGCGAGTGGCACCATCGAACACCCGCTGAGTGCCCTGCAGGCCGGGGCTCGCTGCACCGTCTTTGCCGCGGAGGGTACGCCCGCCGCCGCTCGCAAGCAGTGGCTGGCCGGGGTACTTGAGGTGCGCGGTACCATGGTCGTGGACGACGGTGCCATGCGCGCATTGCGGGGCGGCAACAGCCTGCTACCCGTCGGTGTCGTCCGGGTCGCCGGCGCCTTCAACCGGGGTGATGTAGTGGCAATTGCGGGTCCGGACGGGATTGAGCTGGGGCGAGGGCTAGCGGAGTATTCGGCATCCGAGGCCGGCCAGATATGCGGCTGCCGTTCGGAGCAGATTGAGGACAAACTCGGGTATCGTGGCCGCTCGGTCATGGTGCACCGGGATGAGCTGGTGTTATTCGACAATGATCGCTGAAACCATGACATCGCTGGGTCGGGCCGCCAGGGCGGCCGCGACGACGCTGGCGACGACGCGCACGGAGCAGCGTAATGCGGCGCTGGCGGCCGCCGCTGTGGCATTGCGCCGTGGATCGGCAACGATTATCGCAGCAAACAGGAAAGACATGACGGCGGCGACGGAGCGTGGTCTCGGTAGTGCGTTGCTCGACCGTTTGCTGCTGGACGAGGGCCGCGTCGAGGCGATGGCGACCGGTATCGAGACGATCATCGGCTTGCGAGATCCCGTCGGACGTGTACTCGAGGAATGGGAGCGGCCCAATGGCCTGCGGATCCAGCGCGTCGCGGTGCCGCTTGGCGTCATCGGTATTATTTACGAGAGTCGACCGAACGTGACGGCCGATGCCGCCGCTCTTTGTATCAAGTCCGGCAATGCCGTCATCCTGCGCGGCGGGTCCGAGAGTTTTCATTCGAGTTCGGCGATCTACGAGTGCCTGCGCGCAGGGCTCGAGTCCGCGGGTCTCCCGGGCGAGGCGGTCCAGATGGTCCCGACGACCGACCGGGCCGCCGTGGGTTTCCTGTTGTCATCGATGGCCGCGTGGGTGGACGTGGTCGTACCTCGCGGTGGCAAGAACCTGATCAAGCGCGTGCAGGAAGAGGCGCGTGTGCCGGTTATCGGTCACCTCGAGGGCATCTGCCACGTGTACCTGCACAGCTCGGCCGATGCCGGCATGGCGCGCGACGTCGTAGTGAATGCCAAGATGCGTCGTACGGGAATTTGCGGTGCGGCCGAAACCGTCCTCGTCGACCGGGCAGTTGCAGATACATTGCTGCCACTGGTCGGCAGTGCGTTGCTGGCATCGGGCTGCGAGATCCGGGGCGATGATGCGGTCTGCGCGGTGCTCGATGCGGCCGTGGATGCGACCGAGGAAGACTGGTCGACGGAATACCTCGACGCCATCGTGTCCATGCGCGTGGTCGACGATATCGACGCCGCCATTGCGCACATCCGGCGCTACGGGTCCGGGCACACCGAGAGCATTATCGCCAACGATGCGCACGCCGCGGAACAGTTCTTTCGGGAAGTCGATAGCGCGATCGTGCTGCAGAATGCGTCGACCCAGTTTGCCGATGGCGGCGAATTCGGTATGGGTGCGGAAATCGGCATCGCAACCGGGCGCATTCATGCGCGGGGTCCGGTCGGCGCAGATCAACTGACGAGCTACAAGTACGTTGTGCGCGGCAACGGGCAGGTTAGGCCCGCCTGATGAACGCGGCTCCGCCATACGACCTTGCAGTCATCGGTGCCGGCATCAACGGGGCGGGTATCGCCCGCGATGCGGCACTTCGCGGCCTGAAGGTCATTGTCTTCGACAAGAACGACATGTGCAGCGGTTGCTCGGGCATCTCCAGCCGGCTGATCCATGGTGGGCTGCGCTACCTGGAGTATGGCGAGATTCCGCTTGTGTACGAGTCGCTGCACGAACGACGCTACCTGCGACTCACGGCACCGCATCTCGTCGAGCCCCTGCGCATCTGTATTCCTGTCTATGCGGGTGCGCGCCGCGGCCCATTGTTGATTCGTATCGGCATGCTCGCCTACGACCTGTTGTCGCTGCAGAAGACCGTGCCGAATCACGAGATGCTGAACAGCGCCGAGATCCAGGCCGAGGAACCGGGCTTGCAGGCCGACGGCTTGCGGGCCGCAGCCCGCTACTACGACGCGCAGGTAACGTTCGCGGAACGGCTGGTACTCGAGAACCTGCTCGCCGCCCGGTCCGCGGGCGCCGAGATTCGCACGCACTGCGAGGTCACGCGCATTGCCGCGGAGGCCGGTGCCATTCGTGCGGTGACCTACAGGGACGAGAACGGCAAAGAGCAAAGTGTCGATGTCAATACCGTCGTCAATGCAGCGGGACCCTGGGTCGATCGCGTGCTCGGCGTTGCGCCGGTGCCAACCCGGCGACTGATCGGCGGTACCAAGGGCAGCCACATCATCGTGGGCAACTTTGCTGGTGCGCCCCGGGATGCGTTTTACGTTGAGGCCGCAGCCGATGGCCGGCCCTTCTTCATTATTCCCTGGAACGACCAGTACCTGATCGGCACGACCGATATTCGTTACGACGAAGACCTCGACCGCATTCGAGCCAGCGATGCTGAAGTGGACTATCTGCTTGCCGAGACCAATCGCGTATTTCCGCAGGCGTCGTTGTCGCGCGAAGATATCCACTATGCCTACGCGGGCGTCCGGCCCCTGCCTTACAAGGAAGCGGGTCCCGAATCCGCAATAACGCGACGCCACATCATCAAGGTCAACAAGGAGATTGCCAACGGTATGGTGTCGATCGTCGGTGGAAAATTGACGACCTATCGAAACCTCGCCGAACAGACCGTCGACAAAATCGCGAAGCTGAAGCACCTGAAGTTGCCGAAATGTCGCACGCGCGACACGGGCCTGCCCGGCGCGTGGGGCATTGATCGCGCACGCGAACGACTTCTTGAGCTTGCCGTGCTCGCGGATGCCGGCGTAGAGCGCATGTTGCACATCTACGGCGGTCGCGCAGCGGCGATCGCAGATCTTGCCAAAACCAACAGCGAGTTGGCGGTGACGCTGGATGCGCACAAGCGCGTGCTGGCAGCCGAGGTTGTTTTTGCGTTGCGTGAAGAGTTCGCGTTAACGCTCGAAGACATCGTCTTTCGTCGGATGATGGTAGGCTTCGACGCCGACCAGGGCCGGCCCCTGTATCCCCGGATCGCGGCAATTGCAGCGACCGAAGCAGGCTGGAGCCCAGAACGAGAAACGCAACAGATCGAGGCGCTCACGGCGTACGCCGAGTCGTTGCGGGTAGGGTAGACCAATGAATATCGTGTGGCGCCGGCTCGTCCCGGCAGTTGTAGTCCTGTTATCGCTCGTCGCGGAGGCCGCTGTCGCCCAGGAGGCGGCCGCAACGGATCGCAGAGAATCGGCGGCGCGTCCGCGCGTTGGCCTGGTTCTGGGCGGCGGCGGCGCACGTGGCGCAGCTCATATCGGCGTGCTGAAGGAACTGGAGCGTCTGCAAATTCCCGTTGATGCGATTGCCGGAACCAGCATGGGCGCCATCGTCGGCGGGCTTTATTCGATCGGTATGAGCGCCGATGAACTCGAGGAGCTGGTTGGTTCACTGGACTGGGCAGTTGCACTGTCGGACAGGCCGAACAGGGAGTATCTCGATTTCCGCCGCAAGCAGGACGACAGCGAAGTCCCGATCGATTTCGAGCTCGGGTTGCGCGGCACGGAACTCGTGCTGCCGCGAGGTGCTATCCAGGGACAGAAGCTCGACATGCTGCTACGCGAACTCACGCTGGGCGTAACGCACATCGAGAGTTTCGACGACCTGCCTATTCCATTCCGCGCAGTCGCTTCGGATATCGAGCGTGGCGAGATCTGGGTCATGGACAAAGGCGACCTCGCGCAGTCGATTCGCGCGAGCATGTCCGTACCTGGCGTGTTCTCACCAGTGCGCATCGACGATCGGCTGCTCGTCGACGGCGGGCTCGTGGGCAACCTGGCCGTGCACGTGATGCAGGAGATGGGCGTCGACATCATCATCGCGGTCGACGTCGAGTTCCCCCTGTACCTGATCGATGAGCTGGATTCGGTGCTGACTATCTCCGAGCAAATGCTGACGATCCTGATTCGCAAGGAAACGCTGCGCCAGATCGAGCGCCTCGGCGACGAGGATATCCTGATCCGGCCTGAACTCGGGACATTCGCGTCCACCAATTTTGACGGCATCGTCGAGGCGATCGAGCCCGGTGTCGTCGCGGCGCGCAACCAGGAAGACAAGCTCAGGGCGCTTGCGGTAGATGACGATGCATGGCGCGCCTACCTCGCACAGCGGTCGCGGCCGGTCGCGCCGGCAGCGACGCTGGCGTTCGTGCGCGTCGTCCACGACGACCGGCTTTTGTCCGAAGTGCTCATGTCAAGGCTCACGGTCGAGGCGGGCGACCCTGTCGATCATGCCGTCCTCGCGCAAAACGCGGATCGCCTTTACGGCCTGGGCCTTTACGAAAAGGTCAGCTATGAACTCGTCGAAGAAGGCGGGGGAGTTGGTGTCGTGTATCGCGCGCGCAGCAAGAGCTGGGGGCCAAATTTCCTGCAGTTCGGTGTATCGCTGGAGGACGACTTCGAGGGTTCCACAGCCTTTAACCTCGGGGCACGCATGACGCGCGCCGGGATCAACCGTCTGGGTGCCGAGTGGCGTACCGATTTGCGCCTCGGAACCGACCCGAAGTTGTTCTCGGAGTTCTACCAGCCCCTGAGTTTCGACTCGCGGCTCTTCGTCGCCCCACATGTCAACATTGAACAAAGCAATCTCAATACGTTCGCCAATGACGCAACGATCGCACGCCTGCGATTGACGGAGGCGGAAGCCGGCATCGATCTCGGGCGGGAGTTGGGACGCATAGGTGAGTTCAGGATCGGCGTGTTCCGCGGGCTCGGTGAGGCCAGGGTAAGGGTCGGCGATCCGGCGTTGCCCAATGTCGACTTCGATACGGGCGGCGCTTACGCCCGACTTCGCTTTGATACCCTGGACAACACACGATTCCCGCGCAGCGGTTTGCGCAGCGATATCAAGTGGACGCTGTCCCGGCCCGGATTCGGCGCCGACCTCCACTTCGACACGATCGAGGGAGAGGCCTCGCAAACCTGGAGCCGTGGCAAGAACAGCCTGCAACTCGGCCTGAGCTACGCGACGACGCTGGAATCAGAGAGCGGCGTGCAGGATTTCTTCCCGTTGGGCGGCTTCCTGCGCTTGTCGGGGCTCGAACGCGGTGAGATCGCCGGGCCTCACGCCGGGCTTGCGAAGCTCGTGTACTACCGGCGCGTCGGGGATACCACGGGAATCATGGATACGCCTGTTTACCTCGGTGTGTCCGCCGAGGCCGGCAACGTGTGGCGCACGCGTTCCGAGATGAGTTTCGATTCGCTGATCTTGAATGGCAGCCTGTTCGCGGGCTTTGACACGTTCATCGGGCCCGTCTACATCGCCGCCGGCTTTGCCGAGCACGGGCAGACAAACTTCTACCTGTTTATCGGCGCACCTCCGCGCTGACCGGCCATCGACCGGCCTAGCGGGAAATTTTTTCGAGAACCTGGGTCGGGGTGTCGGTCTTGCGATAAAACCCATGCCGCGTCGCCATGTCGTCGAATGCGGCATCGCGTTCGGCTTCGCTTGCATACCAGTGCAGGCGCTCCCACTGGTCGCCGAGAACCTTGCGCAACGTGTCGCTCGCGGGCAGCGTGACCCGAATCCCGAACTTTCGCTCACGACCGGCAGATTTCGGGTCGACGAGGTTGTGTTGATGGCAGAAGTCCACGTTGGAGTCCCTTTGTTCCCTGGAAAATACGCAGCGCGAGTATACCGGAATTGCCGAAGCGTGCCTTAGCGGCGCGCACCCCGGTCTGTAGCACCCTCGCGATCGGCCCAGCCGAGAATGCGGCGCGTCACGAACAGGTATACAGGCTTGACCGTGCCGGCCCAGGCGCGTGAGAGGGGGGACGGTGACGCCAGTATGTCGCGTTCGCGCTGTGTCAGGCTGCCCGGGCAGTAGGTACGCTTGTGCTTCAACAGGTGGCGGATGTCCTCGCGCGCGGCCGTCCGGAACAGGCGGCCCCGGTGACTGCTTTGCCAGCCGAGCTGAAAGTCGATAAATGCGGGACGGCCATCGTCGAGGACGATGAGGTTCGGCTCCTTGGCAAGATCGTTGTGGCAGACGCCGGCCCGGTGCAAACGCCGCAGGAGGCGAGCAGCCGCGTTGAACCACACCGGGTCCGAGGTCTTTGCGTCCTGCAGGGGCCTCCCCGCGAGGTAAGTTCGGACGAGCGTGTCACGGTCGTGCCGCAGCAGCCGGGGTACGCCCTCGACCCCGTCGAGCGCGGCCAGCGACTCCGCTTCCCGTCGCAGCAGGCTGCGGGCGAGCCACCGCAGCCACCAGCGTGCGGTCGACGCATCGCGCACAATGACAGGACCGTCCGCGGCGGGCCGCAGCACGACTTCGCCAAACAGGTCCTTTTTCAGAATTCGATCATCGTCCATTTTGCTCAGAATAATGCCAGAATAGACCGCCGTGGTTTGGCTTATCGACACAGTATGAGCGACGACTCAAGCAACAAGGAATTGCCCGACGAGCGCAGGAAGCTGGATTCAACCGGCGAGTTCTTCAGCGTCGGCGCCCCGCTGCATGCCGTACGCGCGGGTTATATTCGACGTCGCGCGGACGACCTGCTCTACGAAACGGTGTTGAGTGGCCGCTACGCGCACGTGCTGGTGCCGGACCGCAGCGGCAAGTCGAGCCTGATCGCAGCTACCGCTGCCCGTCTCGAGGCCAATGGTTGCAGGATAGCGATCCTCGACCTCGAGCAAATCGGTGGTAGTGATGGCGGCGGCGATCCCGGCCGCTGGTATTACAACGTCGCCTACCGCCTGCAGCGACAGCTGCGGATCCGTTACGACCTGCAGACCTGGTGGCACGATAAATCGATACTGAGCAATCGCCAGCGTTTGCTGGAGTTTTATTCCGAGATCGTGCTGCAGTTCGTCGACGAGCCCGTCGTCGTCTTCATCGACGAGATCCAGTGTATCGAGGACCTGCCATTTGCCGACCAGCTTCTCGCCAGTATTCGCGCGGCTCACAATGCGCGTACGACCGACCCGGACTTTTCGCGTCTTACGTTCGTCCTGCTCGGGGAATGTGACCCTGTAAGCCTGGTCGCCGAGCCGGAGCTGTCGCCGTTCAACGTGACGCAGCCGATACCCCTCGACGATTTTACGCGCGAGCAGCTGGAACTGTTTTCGACCGAACTGAATCTCGAACCGGAGCAGGCGACAATTGCGCTGGACCGTATCTTCTACTGGACACGCGGGCAGCCCTACCTGAGTCAGAAGCTCGCGCGCCAGGTAGCGCGCGAAGGGGCCGATGGCGATGTCGCAGCGCAGATCGATCACATAGCAACGACGCAACTCGGCGGGCGGGCCGCTCTGCACAGCGAACCGCACATGAGCCATATCCATCGGGTCATCGTCAATGACGAGAAGCGCAAGGAAGCGTTGCTCAACCTCTATGGACGTATTCGCAAAGGCGTCGAAGTGGCGGCGGATCTCGGCTCGCCGCTGCAGCGTCGCCTGATGGCGGTCGGTCTGATCGAGATCGATCATGACGGCCGTTTGCAGGTTCGCAATCGGCTCTACGGGGCTGTCTTCACAGCGCGTTGGGCCAATGAGAACCTGCCGACCCGACTGCGCGTACCGGCATTCGTTGCCGGTATCCTGCTGTTGTTCGCGTTGCTGCCGTTCTGGTATACGCAATGGTTGCCGCGACCGTACATGAGCGCGTTGACATCGCCGAACGTCGAACTGGAGGTCGCGCAGTCGGCCTTCGAGAACCTGCGGTCTTTTCCCGGGCACGCCGACACGGCGGACAAGCTGTTTCGCGGATTCGTGGAGCAGCGCGCCGCGCAGTCGACGAACGTGGAGGAAATCGGGGCCCTGGCCGCGGTAGCTGCCGAACTCCCCAATGCAGGGCGCCTGCCCGAGACTCTGCTGGCCTCGTTCTGGGATCGGCAGGCAAGCGCCGCGCTCAGGCTGGAGGATCGCGATACGGCATTGCTGGCAACACTCGAGTCGCTGGTCGTGCCCACACCACGACGGCGCCAGCGCGCAGCGAGCCTGGTGTCGGATGACTACCCGCTATTGCTGGCCACACTGCCCCCGCTGCAGGGAAGTACCACCGTCTTCGACCCGGACAGCATGCTGCTAACCTCGGCAGAGGGCGCGAGTATTTCGCAGTGGTCATACGCGACCGAGGAGCTGCAGCAACGCGACGCCTGGAGCGTTACGGCGCTGGAAGTCGTACCCCTGTTGCGACGGGTCGTCGTCGATCGCGAAGGGCAGGTCAGCCGTGCCGGGCTGACGCTGAATATCAGCCACGCACGATTGTCGGATCTGCGTATCAAGATCATCGCTCCCTCGGGACGCGCGGTGGAAATCGAGACCGGGCTGGAGCGCGCTGCGAGCAACGACGACATCCGGATTCCTGCGGGCCAGCTGCGTGACCTCATCGGCGAGTCGCTGATGGGTACCTGGTCGATCAGTGTGCGCGACGAGAGCCTCGGCGTCGCCGGGCAGCTCGTGGGCTGGAACCTGAAACTGAATTCACAGGGCGTTGTCGAGGAGTTCCAGCGAGGATTGAATATCCCGGATCCGGTTGAACGAGAAACCGATAACGTCTGGTTCGACAAGACCGGCCGCTACGCGATCGCGCGAGCCATGCAAAGCGACAGTGCGAGGATCTGGGATCTTGCGTTTGCCGAACCGGTGCGGGCGATCGCCGTCAACGAGAACGAGACGCTGATCGGCCTCGATGCCACCGCGCGCCGGCTTATTACGGCGACCCAGGACAGTGTCAACGTCTGGGATACGACGACGGGTGACCGGATCGCAACCTTGCCCGTCGGCGTTGCGAGCACCGGAGCCACGCTGACCGCCGGTGGCACGCACCTCCTGGCTGAGCATCGCGGCGATATCGAAACCCGCCTGGAACTGTGGTCGCTCGAGAAGGGTGAGATCGCCGCCGCGATCGTTGTGGCCGGTGTGCCGGCATTGAGAGCGATAGATCCATCGGGTTCCCGGATCGCGGTAGCCGATTACGACCGGGCGGTCCGTGTCTGGGATTTCGCGACCGGCGAGCAGCTGGCGCAAATCGACATGCCCCTGCAGCCGAGCGCCATCCATCTTGCCGCGGGCGGCGAGACACTCGGCGTGGTACACGGCCGCTCCGGTGTGTCTCTCTGGAAAGTTTCGCGACCGCAAAGGCCTTTACTGGAAGAGTTTGCTGAAGGTAACTGGCAGCTCGTGTTCTCGCCGTCGGGTGCGAGTGCGCTTGCGGGCAGGGCGGAATCCGGGTTCCAGATCTATAGCAGCCGCGAGGGACGACTGGTCGGCCCGCCGATTGCGGTAAGCGGCGCGGCCGATGCCAGCACGATGCTGGTTTTCAGCAAGGACGAGAAGATCGTCTTTACCGGCAATCCGCGCGGCAACTCGCGTTTCTGGAAGGCGGCGGAACTTCCGCCTGTTGCGGACAGCGGTGACACCGAGTCCGATCATCCCCTTTGGCATCCTTCCGCGGACAGGGTGATGACGGCCTTGCCCGGCAGTCGCGGGATGGTGATCGGCGATCCGGCCGGTCATGTGCATGTCTTGTCCGGAGGGGCGAGCCTTGCAGAGGTCGAGGCGCTGGGCGACGACGTCAGTTTTATCGGGCACATCGCAGAAGTCGTGCGTCTCAGTGTCGATCGCTCCGGTACCCTGGTCGCCAGCGCAGCGCAGGACAATACGGTTCGCGTATGGTACGCCGAGAGCGGGCAGCCGTTTCCCTGGATTGCCGAAATCGAAGGAGAAGCCGTGGAGGAGATGGTTTTTTCTCCAGACGGTGCATTGCTTGCTGTCCTCAAGGGAACGGGCCTGGGGCTGTACCGGGTCGACGATGGCTCATTCGTCGCGGAGTTCGATTTCGGGGAAACGCATGAGAGCCTGGCTTTCGCGCCGGACGGCAGCCTGTACGCAGGCGGTGAAAACGGCGTCTTGCGCGTCATAGCGCGAGACAGCGACGGTAGCTGGCACATGCGACAGCTCTGGCAGGGAGAGCGCGCGATCCGGCAGCTCGCCGCATCGCCGCGCGGGCAGTACCTGGTTCTCGTCGACGACGCCGGTTTGGCCAGCCAGTTCATACTGGCCGAAGGACGGGTCAGCGGCCCTGCACTGCAGATTCCGGGCACCGTTGAAGAAATCGCATTCGGACACAGCAGCTCTCGTGCGTACTTCCGGACCGCGCGTTGGACGCATCGGGTCAGCCTGAGCATCAACGGCCTGCACTGGGTCGATAGCGTATTTACGCCGAAACCGCTTAACGGTGCGAAGATCGTATTTGGGCCGAGCGGGTCCGAAACGGCGAATCGTGCCTACCTGCCCACGGCTCGCAACGGCTTTATTGAACTGGTCGAGCTCGGTTTCCCGGGATCGTCGAACCCGGGCCTGTTTGGCAACCGGGCAGAGCTGCTGACCGAGTGGCGCCGGCGGCTGGGAAACTAGCGCTGGTCGCCGCGTAGCGTTCGTACCAGGAGTTCGAGTTTTTCCGCGGTCACTTCGGATGCCGGTACCGGCTCACCGAACCGCACCGTCACTTTCGAGAACAGGCGTCCGGGAATCTTGCGCAGGCCGCCGTCCTGACGACGACTGAACCAGCTCCCCCACAAGCGGCCCAGCGACGCGGGTACGACAGGTACGGGGCGCCGTCGGATAATCTTCTCGATACCCGGCCTGAATCGGGCGATTTCGCCATCCCGCGTAATCGCGCCTTCCGGAAAGATGCACACGACATTGCCGGCGGCGAGTTCGGCATCCACGAGTTCGAAGGCTTCGTCCATGATCGCCTTGTCTTCGCGCGCACCGGCGATCGGAATCGCCTTCATCGTCCTGAAGATGAATTTGAGCACGGGAATCTGGAAGATCTTGTACCACATGACGAAACGCATCGGCCGGCGTACTGAGCCAGCGAGGATGATCGGGTCCACGTAGCTGACATGGTTGCAGACGACGATAGCCGGCCCCCTGGCAGGGATGTTGTCGAGGCCGTCCGGCTTCAGCCGGTAGACGATGCTGATGACGAGCCACGCCAGGAAGCGCATGAGGAACTCGGGAAGCAACGAAAAAATGTACACGGCGACGAGGGCGTTGAGTACGCCGATGATCAGGAATAGTTCGGGAATCGAGAAACCGGCGTTGAGGAGCATCATCGACATGATGGCCGCGACGACCATCAGGAACGCGTTGATGATGTTGTTGGCCGCAATGATGCGTGACAGGTGCTGGCGTTTCGAGCGTTTCTGGATCAGGGCGTAGAGGGGCACGCTGTAAAACCCGCCAAACGCGCCGATCAGCGCGAGATCCAGCCAGATTCGCCAGCCTCCCGGACGGGCAAGGAACTCCACGACCGAATTCGCCGGAAGGGCGACGACGTCCGGCTGCGCGAAATAAAGGTCTGCGGCGAACAGGCTGAGGCCGATCGAACCGAACGGCACGAGGCCCAGCTCGATACGATGATCGGACATTCGTTCGCACAGCAACGAGCCGATGCCGACGCCGATGGCGAACGCGGCGAGCAGCAGTGTGGTGACCGACTCGCTACCGTTCAGCAAATCCGCCGTGTAGGCCGGGATCTGGATTGTCATTGCCGAGCCGAAAAACCAGAACCAGGAAATGCCCAGGATAGACAGGAAGACACTGCGCTCCTCACGCGCAAATTGCACGATGCGCCAGGTTTCCTTCCAGGCGTTCAAGCTGATCTTCAGCCCTGGGTCCACCGCAACGGTCTGTGGCACATGGCGGCTGATGAGGTAGCCCATCACGGCGACGAAGATCAGGCAGGAGCCAAGCGCTGCCTGCTTCGAAAAACTAACGCCCCCGGAAAGCACGTCACTGACGGCGATACCGCCCACGATCAGGCCGAGGATGATCGCGACGTAGGTGCCGGATTCGACCAGTGCATTGCCGCCGACCAGTTCGTCGTCGGCCAGTTGCTGCGGCAGGTAGGCATACTTGACCGGGCCGAACATGGTCGACTGGCAGCCCATGAGAAAGAGGACCAGCAGCAGCAGCGCGTAGCTCCCGGTATAGAGGGCGAGTGCCGCCAGGATCATCAGGACGATTTCCAGCGCCTTGATCCGCCGGATCAGCATCGACTTCTCGTACTTGTCGGCCAGCTGCCCGGCCGTGGCCGAAAACAGGAAGAACGGCAGAATGAAGAGTCCGGCCGCAACATTGGCCAGCTGGGTGTGGTCCATGCCGGCAACCTTGACCCCCTGGAAGGTGATCAGGATAACCAGGCCGTTCCGGAAGATATTATCGTTGAGTGCCCCGAGGAACTGCGTCGCAAAGAACGGCGCGAAGCGCCGTTGGCCAAGCAGGGAAAACTGGTTTGAGCCTGACAATCGTATCCATCCACCCGTTCTGCAGAGCGCACTATAGCGCGAATCCGGCGAACGACATGTCAAAACTGCGAACCCTGCCCTGCGGGACGATTTGACAATTTTGCTAGTATCCGCGCTACAGATAGCTGAGTTTTCTACCACCTAATCCATTTTTCGGACAAGACCAACCGCTATGACGATGCATAAAACAGCGCTTTTTGTCGCAATCGGACTGGTCGCCGGCTGTGCTCCCGAGGAGCCGCCCGCCCGTACGACGACTGAGTTCGTTGATAACCCGATGCTTCTGGAGGCAGCGATGGTTCGTTGCCAGCAGAATCGCAGGGAATCGCGTTATAACCAGGAATGCATCAACGCGCGCGAAGCCGTGAAGCGCATCCAGGCGAAGGAAGAGGAAACCCGGCGCGCGGAGCTTGAAGCCCGTTCGCAGCGCAAGCGCGAAGCGCTGCGCCGTACGCAACAGGCCGCGGCGGAAGCACGCCGCCGTGCCGAGGAGGCCGAACGCCTGCGCGAGGAAGCCGAGTACCTTGCCCAGTTCGGCGTATTGCCACCGACGAGCGACGGCAGCGGTGCAGGCGACGGGCTGCCCGCGGGAAACCTGCCGCTAGCGGTTGTTCCGGAGGCCGAGGCTGTTGAAAACGGCAGTTCCGATTATGGCGACGTCGTGCCACCAAGCGACGGCGGTAATGCGCCCTCAGCCGGACCCGCAGAGGATACGGAAGCGACCGGCGATCTCGATGCTATACGCGAAGAGCTGCGTCGCCGCAGCGACGACGACCAACAGGGTTAATCCACAGCAGGCATAGTGCGGACATGCAGGTCGCGCTGCGGAAAGGGAATCTCAATCTTCTGTTCGATGAATGCCCTGTATATGGCGCAGTTCAGCTCGTGCTGGAGGCGCCCGCGGTTCGCCGGATCGGCGATCCAGCCCAGCAATTCGAAGTCCAGGCTTGACTCACCAAAGAGCCGGAAGCGAACCCGCGGTGCCGGGTTGGCAAGCACTTCCTCGTTGTCCTCGGCGACTTTCTGCAACGTTTCGATAACGTGATCAAGGTCGCTGCCGTATGCGACACCCACACCGACGCGTATTCTGTGTTGCGCCGGCGGTCCGCCTGCCTCATTGACAATCGTACTGTTGCCGATGATGCCGTTTGGCACGGTAATTTCGACGTCGTCTCGCGTCAGGATCCGGGTACTGCGCAAACCGATTTCGGTAACCACACCGCGCTCACCGGAATCGAGAATGATGTAGTCGCCGGTCTTGTAGGGCGCGTCCACGACGATCGAAACACCGGCGAAGAGATTCGACAACGTATCCTTGGCGGCAAAGCTCAGCGCGAGACCGACGATACCGGCCGATGCAAGCCAGGCCGTTACGTCGATATCCCACGCGAGAAATACGAAATAGACAGCCAGTGCGGCGAGTACGACCTTGGCCATGTTGTGCAGCAGCGACAGCATGCCACTCTGCACGAGCTTGTTTTTCGATACCTTCCGGAGCGTCCTGACCAACAGGCTGTTGAAGCCGGCGAAGGCGCCAAACCAGACAAAGATCCCGATGGTCTTGAGCAGTCCGAGCGTCAGGAACTCCGGCGCAGCCGGCATCCCGACCCGCAGTGTTGCCAGGCCAAGGCCGATGAGTACAAACGATACGAAGACCGGGCGATGTACGAGCTCGATGAGGCTATCGTCGAAGTCGTTGGTCGACCTTTGGGCCACACGCCCGATGATGCCGGAGATGATCCAGTCGGCGATCTTGCCGGCGAGGATAAAGGCAACCGCAATGATCGCTGCCTGCAGGTAGGGATTCGGCCCGAGCAGCTCCGCGATCTGCTGGACCTTGACGGTCAGTTCGTCCAAACGCGACTCCGGTGCAATCAGTAGTTGGGATCGTACTCGGTTTCGTCGTCTGCATCACCCGGCGCGGGCATCCCGAACGTGCGTACTTCGGGTTCTTCGACGGCCACTTCGGACTGTTCGGCGCCGGCGCGCATGCCGGGCGATGTCGGCAATCGCGCTGTTTGCGCAGCCAGGACCTGCACGAACGTGTTGGCGATGTCGGGCGCGATGTTCGGCGAACTGACAAAGATCTTTTCGGGCGTCATGTCGGTCGAACCGTAAAACGCCGCATTGGCTTTACGATCCATCGTCAGCCCCGCACCTTCGAGGGCTACCCCGGCAAACAGGCCACGGCTGCGTGAGTAGGAGTAGACCTCGGCCTCGAACTCGATATCCGTCGCCACACTCGTCTGCCGTCCTACCGGGCCGGCCGCCACCGATGCATTCGCGCCCAGTGTCAGCTTGCCGTTGGCAATACCATCGACGCCCCTGCGGGTCTTGAATACCAGGATAATGTCGGTGGAATCGGCGCCGGCCTGCCAGCCCACGCTGCCGCCGGTAATCGTGACGAATGCGGGGTTGCTCCAGGAGTCGTCATCCTGACGCACAACGACGATGCCTTTGCCGCGACGCAGGCCAAGCCCGAATGCGGCGCGCCGGACATTGGGTATGACCGCTACGGCGTACGCACGCGAGAGCAGGTTCGGGGGAATGGACTTCTCCGGAATTCGCGATAGCTGGTCGAGCACATCGGCTGCGTCCGCAACGCGCTTTTCCTCACGGGTGGCAGCGTGCGCGAAAGACGAGATGAACAGGGCCAGGATCGTGACGATGGCCAGGGTACGTGTGGTTATCATGTTGGTATCCGACAAGAGGATCGCTCCGGAGTTCGATGATACGACAAAATACGGCGCCGACAATGAATGAATTATGAACGGGACCTGTGCACCAGTATCGGTGGAAGCGGGTAGTCGAGCGTCGCGCAAACGGCACGAATCAGTTCTGCTTCGGTGACACTCAGTTTGCCGTCATGGCCGGCGGTCGCACTGACTGCGCGGAGCAGGGATTCCTTGCCCTTGCTATTGAGGCCCAGCAGTACGTCGAGACTATGGTCCAGGACCTCGATGGTGTAATCGCGATCGAATTCATGGGCGTAGTCCTGCGCCCAGGCACCCAAAGTCGCGACGCCCGTGGCGAACGCGGCCTCGCGTTCATCGCCCTCATCGTGACCATAGTCGGCCAGGACGCGCAGCAGGCCGATCGCCGCAGCCTGCAGGTCGCGGCGATTCGAGCGTAGCGCGCGCCTCCGGCCCGACGGGTCCACGGCCTTGCCGATGTTGCTCATCAGGATGCGATGGAAACAGTACTCGTACAGGTCGATCTTGCCGTCAATCTCGATCATGCGCGTCGTGAGCGACACGAGGTAGCTCAATTCCTGCACCGGCCGGAGCTTGAGTGCCGGGAAGGCGATTCCCAGCAGCGGCAGGCGATACTCGGCGCCCGTGCCGGCGAGCTCATCGAAGTAGCGCCGCAGGAGCTTGGCACGTTCAGCGCCGAGCTGTTCGCGGGCCAACGCGAGCTGCCTCTCTGTCGCGCGCCCCGACCGGTCGAGTATGAGTGCAATCGTCAGGAGATAGGCAAACCCTGAGGAATGCGCGGCTTCGTACAGGGACTCCGGGATGGACTGCCTGAGATGCTGTGCGTATTCCATGTGTTCGTTTTCAGGTTTGCCGACCGTCTCGGCGATGGATTCGGCCAATACCTGTGCGCCGCCGCTCGCCAGTGCTGTCGTAATGTCGCCTGCAAATGCCGATGCGGCCTCGCCACCGTCGCGGGATGGCGTCCCGAGTTTGCGCGGGTCGACGCGCGGGAAGTCCGCTTCCTTGAAGCTCGGGTCAAGCGCCTGGATTCGCTCGACGAGAGGCGGGTGCGTCGCGAAGATTCCGGCAAGCCTGGACCCGGAGCCAAACAGCATGTGGCTGACTTCCTCGGGGTCAGCAGCCTGGATCAGCGATCCCTGGCTGTAGCCGCCGATCTTCTTCAGAGCATTCGCAATACCGTCGCTTTGCCGCGTGAATTGCACGGCCGATGCATCGGCAAGATACTCACGCTGCCTGGAAACGCCTGCCTTGATCACCCTGGCGAAAAACATGCCGATGCCGCCGAGTATGGCGAGCCCGAGCCCAACGACGAGCACCACAGGCGCGCCCCGGTCGCGGCGGCTGGACACGATGCTGGTGTGGTAGCCGCCACGCACGATGAGTCGTCCGATCAGGCCGAGCACCATGATGCCGAACAGGACACCCATCAGGCGAATATTCAGGCGCATGTCGCCGTTCAGGATGTGGCTGAACTCGTGCGCAATAACGCCCTGGAGTTCATTACGGTCGAGCAGTTCGAGCGTGCCGCGCGTGACCGCGACCGCGGCGTCACTTGGCGAGAAGCCGGCCGCGAAGGCGTTGATACTGCTCTCTTCCTCGAGCACGTATATCTCGGGAACCGGGACGCCCGAGGCGATGGCCATTTCCTCGACAACATTGCGCAACCGTCGCCGCAATGGGTCCTGTACATCTGCGGGCACGAGCGTGCCGCCCATTTGTGTCGCCACGGCGCCGCCGCCGGACGAGAGCACGGCCGTTTTGAACAGGCTGGCGCCGAGGATGAACAGTGTGGTTATGAGCGCCACGACGGCGGGAATGGCCCAGTTGTTTGCCGCGTAGGACCAGAACGTGAAGCCCCATGCCGTCTGGGACGTGCTGAAGATCGCATAGGTCACGATCAGCGTCACACCGGAGACGATCAGCGCGGTTGCGACAATGTACGCGAGGACCAGGCGTCGGGACGCCTTGCGTGCCTGGTCCTGCGCAGCAAAGAAATTCACGATTCAGGCGCAAGCGAGAATCAGGTAAACGAAACTTCCGGCGCGTCGCGCATCTCTTCTGCTTCGATCTCGAGGAAACTGGCGAGCTCGAAGTTGAAGGTATTGGCGATGATGTTGTTCGGGAAGTTCTCGGCCGTGTTGTTGTAGCCCATTACGGCGTCGTTAAACGCCTGCCTGGAAAACGCAACCTTGTTCTCGGTGCTGGCGAGTTCTTCCTGGAACTGCATCATGTTCTGGTTGGCCTTGAGGTCAGGGTATGCCTCTGACAACGCAAACAGTCGGCCCAGGACGCTGCCCAGTGCGCCTTCCGCGCCACCGAGTTTCTGGATTGCCGCCGCATTGGCCGGATCTACCTTGGCCGCGTCCAGCGCAGACACCGCGACGTTGCGCGCCTTGATGACGGCTTCGAGCGTCTCGCGCTCGTGTTTCATGTAGCCTTTCACGGCCTCGACAAGATTCGGGATCAGGTCGTGACGCCGCGTAAGCTGTACGTCAATCTGCGCAAACCCGTTTCTGACCCGGTTGCGTTCGTTAACCAGTCGGTTGTAAATACCGATGGCCCAGAACACAATCGCTGCAATTACCCCTAAGAAAATCAGGAATGAAGTCACTGTCCCGCTCCTTGCCAATAGTCTGTTTATCCAAGCATAACCCCGGTCTTGGGCCAAAACTAGCGATGCTGCTGCTCACGCTTGCCGCGCCGGCCGCATTTGCCGACTGGTTCAGCGATGCCCGGGCAATGATGGGCACCGAGGTGAGCGTTCACCTCTGGAGCGACGACCCCGAAGCCGGTCGCCTCGCGCTCGAAGCGGTGTTCCAGGAGGCAGCCCGTATCGATCGCCTCATGAGCACTTATAAAGATGAGAGCGAAATCTCCAGGATCAACCGTGAAGCGGCGCAGGGCAGCGTTGCGGCCGGCGACGAGCTGTTTACGCTGATCCAGCGCTCGCTGGATATCTCGGTGCTGACGCACGGTGCGTTCGACATCACGTTTGACAGCGTCGGGCAGCACTATGACTTTCGCGCGCGGCAGCGTCCCGATCCGCACACGATCGAGATTGAGCGCGAGCGTATTGATTACCGATTGGTAAAACTTGATAAGGCGGCGGGCACGATCCGCTTCCTGCAAGAGGGCGTGCGCATCAATCTCGGGGGCATCGCCAAGGGCTACGTGGTCGAACGCGGTATCGATATCCTGCGGCGCCGCGGCGTGCAGAACGCCATTGTGACGGCCGGCGGTGACTCGCGCTTGCTCGGCGACCGCCGCGGGCGTCCCTGGATGGTCGGTATCCGCGACCCCCGCAACGACGGGCAGGTCGCCATCTCTGTGCCGCTGGCCGACGAAGCCATTTCGACCTCAGGAGACTATGAGCGCTATTTCGACGAGGACGGCGTTCGTTATCACCACATTATCCGGCCGAGTACGGGTGAGCCCGCGGGTGGCGTCCACAGCGCCACGGTCTTTGGCCCGGATGCCGTGCTGACGGATGCCTTGTCCACATCGGTGTTCGTCATGGGTGTGGAACGCGGTCTGACGCTCATCGGCAGCCTGCCCGACTACGAAAGTATCGTGATTGACGACGAGGGCAGGGTCTATTATTCGGATGGTCTGATGCCGCCCGAGGAACAATCGGCCGAGTAGGCCGCCGAAAAACCCGGGGTGTCGCAGAAAAGCGACGGATATTCACTTTAAATTCAGGATCATACGCCTATCATACGCGTGCATTTCATTGCGCTTAAAAACATTGGGATTCGCCGCCATTTGACGTAATCTGTAGCGATTGCTCGTGTGGCGATGCCCCACCGGAATTGCGTCATTATGTTCAGGAAACCTGAGCATTTGTGACGATAATCACGGCCCCGAAGGGGCTCGGCTGTCACCATTCGTCGTTGATTGGTGCCGACCGGGCCGCTTTTCCAGTGGATGGAGCCGGGCTCGTAACACAAGGAATGGACCTATGAAATTCAAAAAAGCGTTTATTGCAGTGATTTTTGGCGTGTTCGCAGCTTCCAGCCTCGCTGCGGGCAACATGGAGGGCCAGCCGGCTCCGGACTTCGCGCTCAAGAGTTCGACCGGTGAGAACATGCGCCTCTCCGAGTACCGCGGTGACGTCGTCATGATCAACTTCTGGGCGACCTGGTGCGGCCCTTGCCGGCAGGAAATGCCGCTGCTCGACGAGTTGTACTCGCGCTACCAGCGCGTCGGCTTCAACTTGCTGGGCGTCAACATCGACGACGATTCCCGCCGGGCGATGGATATGATTGAGGACCTCGGCGTCAATTTCCCGGTACTATTCGACGCTCGCAAGGAAGTCAGCAAGCTTTACGATGTGGATGCGATGCCGGTAACGGTCATCGTCGATCGCCAGGGAACCGTGCGGTACGTCCATCATGGTTACAAACCGGGATACGAAGAAATGTATCTCGATCAGATTCGTTCACTGTTGAGAGAATAACGTGACAAAGACATTCATCACGCTCGTAGCAACAACGATGCTCGCGTTCAGCGTCGTTTCGGTCGCACAGGATGTGGCCCCGATGGACGCGGAGGCGGCCGTTGCCCAGGCACGCGATGCCGAAGCAGCGGAAGCCAGGTCGCGCGACGAGTTTCGCAGCCTCGATACCGATGTGCAGTCGTTGAAGAAAGAGGTCCTCGACCTCAACCGCGACCTTTTCCTGCTGGAAGAGGAGCTATTGTTCCCTGCGAACTCGCAAGTTGCTTTTTTCGTGTCGATGGATGTCGGCGAGTACTTCGAACTCGACTCGGTCAGTATCAAGATCGATGGCAAGGAAGTTGCCAACTACCTGTACACGGCGCGTGAAGCCGATGCACTCGTTCGCGGCGGTGTGCACCGTGTGCACATGGCCAACCTGAAGACCGGCGAGCATGAGATCATCGCCATATTCACGGGCAAAGGGCCGCACGTGCGTGACTACCGTCGCGGCGCCACAACGGTGATCGACAAGGGTATCGGTGCGAAGTACCTGGAGCTCGAAATTACGGACCGCATCAAGAAGCAGCAGCCAGAGTTCGTCATCAAGGAATGGGAGTGATCTTTGCCTCCAGGTCGCTCCATCCTTAGTCGTCTTTGCTTGTTGTTGGTACTGCTGATCCCGGCAGTCCATGCGGCAGAGATCAGTGACGACGCCTTGGTCGTCAAGGACCCGCAATTTGGCGAGGTCCTTTTCTATTTCTATCAGGACGATTATTTCCCGGCGATCGTGCGCCTGCTCGCGGCGATGGAGCAGGAACAGCTGACCGAGCATGTGGCTGAGGCCGAGTTGCTGCTCGGCGGCATGTACCTGTCCTACGGTCATCACCTCGAGGCCGCCGAGATCTTCGAACGCCTGCTGGCCGGGAACGTGTCGACGGAAATCCGTGACCGGACCTGGTTCTTCCTCGCGAAAATCTGGTACCAGCGCGGCTACCTCGACAAAGCGCAACAGGCGCTTGGGCTGATCGAAGGCGAGCTGCCCGAGCATTTGCAGCGCGAGGCACTGATGCTGGGCGCACAGATCATGATCGATGCCGGGCAATACGATGCGGCCGTTGCGCGGCTGCAGAACTGGCAGGGTCGAACGGAATGGGCCAGCTACGCGAGGTTCAATATCGGCGTGGCGCTGGTGCGCAGCGGTCGCATGGAAGAAGCGGCCGAACTGCTCAACGACCTGGGCCAGATGAATCCCTTTACCGACGAACTCACGGCGCTGCGGGACAAGGCCAACCTGGCGCTGGGTTACGCCTTGTTGCAGGACGGCCAGCCCTATGCGGCGAAGGAGCCGCTGCAACGCGTGCGTCTCGAAGGCCCGTTTTCGAACAAGGCCTTGCTGGGTGTCGGCTGGGCCGATGCCGAGATGGATAACTTCGATCGTGCGCTCGTGCCCTGGATGGAATTGCGCGGCCGGGACCTTCTCGATCCGGCGGTCCAGGAGTCGATGCTGGCGATTCCCTACGCGATGGCCAAGCTCGATTCGATCAGCCAGGCAGCCGATCACTACCTGAATGCGATCGAAGCGTTTTATGAAGAAGCGAATCGGCTCGACAGGACGATTGACCACATTGAGTCAGGTGCGTTCTTCGACGAGTTCATCGAGGACGACCCGCTCGATAGCACCGGCTGGTACTGGGAACTCGAGGATCTGCCAACCGGGCCGGAAGCGCGTTACCTGTACCATCTGCTCGCAACGCACGAATTCCAGGAAGGGCTCAAGAACTTCCGCGATCTGAGCTACCTGCACCGCAATCTCGATAACTGGCAGCAGAATGTCGATGTCTACGCCAACATGCTGGAGACGCGCAAAGAAGCCTACGAGCAAAGACTGCCCAAGGTAATGGCCGCGCTGGAACGTGCCGAACTTGAGCGCATGGTGGAGTCCAAGCTTTCCCACGATGCGACGGTAAACAACATTGAAAGCTCGCATGACTGGTTGTCCCTGGCCGATAAATCCGAATTCGACATGTGGACCGAGGTGACGACGCTCGAGCGCACCCCGGCATTGAAAGCGGATATCCCCGAAGCGGCCGAGGTCCAGGACAAGATCGACCTTATCAAGGGCGTGCTGCAGTGGGAGCTCGAACGCGATTTCAACGAGCGCGTGCGGGTCATTCGACACAACCTGCAGCAGACCGGTGAGGCCCTGGTGGGCGCACAGCGGGCGCGTCGTCAAATCGACGAATCGATGCGCAGGGAGCCGCTTGTCTTTGCGGCATTGAGCGACCGGGTATACGGTCTTGCGCCGCGCATCGAAAGCACCAAGATCCGGGTCGAGGACACGCTCTCGCGGCAACGCGCTTACCTGCAGACGATTGCCGTCGGTGAACTCCAGGCACAGAAGGATCGCCTCGACCTGTACACGATCCAGGCGCGTTTCGCGTTGGCAGCAATCTATGACGTTGCTTCCTCGGCCGGGGAGGACGTCGAATGACACTTCGCCATTACGTGACCCTCGTCCTGGTGACCGCCATGGTCCTGTCGCCGCAGGCCGAAGCGCGCGTCAAGGAAAAGGACACGATCAAGAGCCTCGAAGACAAGACCGTTGAGCTGCGCAAGGGCAAGATCGTCCTGGACAGCTCCGAGCTCGCCCGTGAGAGCTATCGTGACTTCCTCGACCTCGTTTCCGAGGATCCTGAGCTGCGCGCCGAGGCAATGCGTCGCCTGGGCGACCTTGAACTCGAAGCGACGGAGTCCGCGCAGCTGGCCGCGAACATCGACGCCCTCGACACCCGCAGCTTTGACAATGCCGTTGATCTCTACCAGCGACTGCTGGAGGCGTACCCTGATTACCGGCGCAACGACACCGTCCTGTACCAGCTGGCGCGCGCCTATGAAATCGGTGGTCGCACCGATGATGCGTTGGCGGTTCTCGACGAGCTGGTCACGCAATACCCGGATACCGTCCTGAATGACGAAGTGCAATTCCGGCGCGGCGAGATGCTGTTCCTGCGCAAGGACTACAACGCCGCCGAACTGGCGTACGCGGACGTCGTCGAATTCGGCGAAGCGTCGCGCTTCTACGAGCAGTCCCTGTACAAACGCGGTTGGGCGCAATTCAAGCTCGCGTGGTACGAAGACAGCCTCGCGTCGTTCTTCGACTTACTCGATCGCAAGATTGCCGATGTCGAGATCGGTGAAGGTGAAGAGCGACTCGCAACGCTCAGTCGGGCGGAGCGCGAGCTCGTAGAAGATACGTTCAGGGTGCTCAGCATCAGTTTCTCCTACCTGGAAAGCGCAGAGAGCATCGACGAATTCCTGCGGCAACGCGGGACGCCAGAGTACACCCACGTTATCTATTCGAACCTCGGCGATCTGTACCTCGAGAAAGAACGCTACCAGGATGCGGCGGAAACGTACGAGGCGTTCGTCAAGCAGGATCCCTATCATCCCAGGGCGCCGGCACTGCAGATGCAGGTGATCGAGGCGTACAAGCTCGGGTCGTTCCCCAGCCTGGTGCTGGCCGGCAAGCGCGGCTTCGTCGAACGCTACGGCATGGACGGGGAATTCTGGGTTCGCAATCCGCGCGCCGAGAACGAAGCCGTGATCGAGCACCTGAAGTCCAACCTGACCGATCTCGCCCAGTACTATCATGCTGAGGCGCAACGCGACGGCGAGAAGAGCGACTTCCAGGAAGCAGCAAACTGGTACCGCATGTACATGGCGTACTTCCCGGGTGAGGCCGATACCGCCAACACGAATTTCCTGCTGGCCGAGATCCTGTTTGAAAGCGATGAGTTCGGCGACGCCGTTGCCGAGTACGAACAGACGGCGTATGGCTATCCGTTCCACGAAAAGTCCGCCGAAGCCGGTTACGCTGCAATCCTGGCCTACCGCGAGCACGAAGCCACGCTGGCGGACGGCGAGGCGAAAGACCAGTGGCACCAGGCCTACCTCGACAGCGGCCTGAGGTTTGCAGATACCTACCCTGAGCATCCCGAATCGGGTGCGGTGCTGACGACGGTCGCCGAAGACCTGTTCAGGCAGAACCAGTTCGATCTCGCCATCGCGGTCGGGCAGGCGGTGGTTGCCAAGGAACCCCCGGTGAAGCCTGAGCTCTCACGCACAGCCTGGACCGTCATCGCACATTCGCAGTTCGATCTCACGAATTTCGCGGAAGCCGAGAGCGCGTACTACAGCCTGCAGAACTTCACGCCGGCCGACGACGCCGTCGCGAACCAGGAGATCAGGGATCGCATCGCATCGTCGATATACAAGCAGGGCGAGAAAGCGCGAGACGCCGGTGACCTCGAAACCGCGGTCTCACATTTCACCCGAATCGGTGAAGTCGTGCCGGATTCCGATATTCGTATCACGGCCGACTACGACGCCGCGGCGGCGCTCATCAATATGCAGGCCTGGGACCGAGCGTCAGCCCAGCTTGAAAGATTCCGTCGCGATTACCCGGACAGTGAATTCGACGACGATATTACGCAGAAACTCGCTGTGACGTATCTCGGGTCGGGTCGCAGCGACCAGGCGGCCGCCGAGTTTGAGCGCATCGCCGATGCGGCGTCGAGTTCGGACGATGTGCGGCGCGAGGCGTTGTGGAAGGCCGCAGAGCTCTACGAGCAGAGCGGCACCATCAGCTCTGAGCAACGCGTACTCAACGGCATCGTCGCGCGCTACCCGAACCCGATCGCCGAGTCGATCGAGGCGCGGGCCAGGCTCCTGGAGATTGCCGAGCAGACCGGCAACGAGGCGGAACGTGTGGCACGGCTCGAGGAGCTGGTGCGCGTCGACGCAAACGCCGGTGCCGAGCGCTCCGACCGAACCCGCTATCTTGCCGCGACCGCTTCACTGGAGTTGGCCGAGCCGATACGCCAGCGTTTCGAAGTCGTGCAACTCACGCAGCCGCTGGCCGATAGCCTGAAGCTCAAGAAGGACCTGATGGAGGACGTGATCAACGCGTACACGGGCGCTGCCGACTACGGTGTCGCCGAGGTGACGACGGCTGCCACGTTCCGCCTGGGTGAGGTTTACGAACAGTTTTCATCCGATCTCATGGACTCGGACCGCCCGACCAATCTCGAGGCCGATGCGCTGGAGCAATACGAGATCCTGCTGGAAGAGCAGGCTTTCCCGTTTGAGGAAAAAGCCATCGATCTGTACACGGCAAACACGGACCGGGCCGCCGACGGCGTTTACGACGAATGGGTCGAGCGGAGCTTTAACCGCCTGGCGGGTTTGATGCCGGCACGTTATGCGAAAAAGGAGCGCGGCGAAGATGTTGTTACAGCGCTTTACTAGGAAGACACCGTTTGCGGCGGGTCTGTTGACCCTGCTCGCGGTAGCAGGTTGTGCAGGTCCAGGTCCGGCGCGCGAAGCCGAGCCGCAGGTGGCGGCGGGCCCTGAGGCGGCCGGTGCGCCTGCCGGCGTACAGATTCCAGCCCAGGCCCGGACATTGTTCGAGCAGGCCACGGCGGTCATGGCGGCCGGCGATTTCGTCGATGCCGAGCTGCGATTCAAGGAATTCGTGCTGTTGTATCCCGATTACCCGGGGGCCCACGTCAATTTGGCGATCATCCATGCAAAGAACGAAGATGACGACGCGACGCGGGCGGCCATCGACGCCGCACTGGCCCTGGACCCCGGTCACCCGGCCGCATTGAACCAATTGGGCATGCTACTTCGCAGAAATGGCAATTTTCTCGAGGCAGAAGCCGCTTATTTGAAGGCTGTCACAGTTTCA
>CBDUMZ010000033.1:0-30355 GCA_965368465.1 uncultured Chromatiales bacterium | reverse complement strand
GCATCGATGGTACTGGCGCTGATTGCGTCGCTCAACGAGCCCTGGCCCGCATCGACCGCAAGTTGCTCGCCCGTAACGATGATTTCTTCCATTGCTCCACCGGACACGATATTTAGTTCGGCCGTTTGCTGCAGCAGAACCAGCACATTGCGCGTCTGCGAGCTGCCGTCCGGCAGCGTGAACTCGACGGTGTACTGACCTGGCGGCAGCAGGCGGAAGCGATAACGGCCGTTGTCTGCCGTTCTCGTCGTACGCGGCTGCGGCAGCACATTACTGCTGGCCTCGATCGTGACGTCATTGATGCCGTTGCCGCTGGCGTCGGTGACGAAACCGGAGATGTCACCGGTCTGCTGTGCCTGGGCCGGTACGGCGAAGAACGCCATGACAGCACCGAGCGCGAGAATACTGAAAAAGGATTGGCGCGAACGCCCCGAAGAAACCGAGCGGTTCCCACTTCTGAACAAGGTCATGTTTTGTCCCCCTGAGCTGGATGGTTTTCTTGACTATGACAGCCTTGTACGGCATAAAATATCATTGAGAGGGAAAAAGTAAAGAATTATTTATTCCTCCTCCGAATTCTCCCACAACGACCGATACCAAGCCGATGCTATTCCGTACGACTACCTTTCTTATCACATTCGTCGTTGTTCTTTCTATCGCCGGTTGCGGCAGCACGTTGGTCCATGAGTCGGCCAACCAGAACAGCCGCGTCAGCATCATCGTCATCCACCACACGGCGATCGATTTCGACAAGTCCTTAAGGACACTGACGGAGCCGTCATCGCGTCCCGTGAGCGCGCATTACCTGATCCCGGAGCCCGACGACCGGTCCTACCAGCGCTCGAAGCTCAAGGTCCTGAAACTCGTCGACGAGGACCGCCGCGCCTGGCATGCCGGGACGAGTTACTGGGCGGGCAAGAGCGGCCTCAACGATCAGTCGATCGGCATCGAGCTCGTCAACACGAGCTGGTGTCATGCGAGCGCAACGCAGCTCGATGCAAATACCGGTGCCCCGATGCGTTTTTGCTTTTTTCCTGACTTTCCCGACGGGCAGATTGCGCTGCTGGTCGGGTTGCTCGAGGAGATCCTGGAGCGCCATCCCGACATCCGGCCGACACACATCGTCGGGCATTCGGATATCGCCCCGGACCGCAAGGTAGACCCGGGCCCGCGCTTCCCGTGGCAACGCCTGGCGCGCCTCGGCTACGGCGCCTGGTACGACAACGCAACGGTTCTCAAGTACTGGGAGCGCTTTCTCAACGACCCCCTCCCGCTGGTGAACATCCAGCGCGCACTCGCCGCCTACGGCTACAACATCGAGGTGACCGGCGAGCCCGACGAGCAGACGCGCAATGTCGTGCGTGCTTTCCAGCTGCACTTCCGGCCAGAGGAGGTCACGCGCGAGGTGAGCGTGGAGACCGCGGCTATACTGTTCGCACTCATCGAAAAATATTATCCCGAGCAGCTCGAGGAACTGCTGCTCGTCGATGCGCCGGTCGTGCCGGACGAAGCACTGCCGATTCCACCCGCCGATCCATCAATCGAGACGACATCATGAAGATTACGGGCTACAAGCTTGGCAAACTGAAAGTTCCTCTCAAGACGCCCTTCAAGACCGCGCTGCGCAGCGTGGACCACATGGAAGATGTGGTGCTCATCCTCGAAACGGACAGCGGGCACCGCGGGTATGGCAGTGCGCCGGCCACGGCCGTCATCACGGGCGAGACCCACGGCTCGATCATCGAGGCGATTCGGACCGTCATTCTGCCGGCGATCCTCGGCGAAGACGTCCGCAACCTGAATCACATCGTCGACCTTATCCAGGCGTCGATGTTCAAGAACTTCAGCGCCAAGGCCGCCGTCGAGATAGCCGTGTACGACCTGTTTGCGCAGTCCCTCAATGCGCCCCTGTACCAGATCCTCGGTGGCGGCGAACCCGTGCTGTCCACCGATATCACGATCAGCGTCGACTACATCGACAAGATGGTGCAGGACGCCATCGCCGCAGTCGATGCCGGATTCGAGGCACTCAAGATCAAGGTCGGCAAGGACCTGAGCGTGGACATCGCACGCGTCAAGGCTATCTACGCCGCGGTCAGCGACAGGGCGCTGCTACGCCTCGATGCCAACCAGGGTTGGACACCGAAGCAAACCGTCAGCGCCCTGCGGGAACTCGAGAGCAGCGGTATCCAGCTCGAGTTTGCCGAGCAACCCGTGCGCGGCAACGATGTCGAGGGCATGAAATACGTCACCGAGCGCGTATCGACGCCGGTCATGGCCGACGAGAGTACGTTCGGGCCGCAGGAGGTTATCGAGCTGATCCAGATGCGCGGCGCAGACATCATCAACATCAAGCTCATGAAAACCGGTGGCATTTCGAATGCGATCAAGATCGCGGACATCGCCGCGATCTACGATGTCGAATGCATGATGGGCTGCATGCTCGAGACCAGTATCGGCGTCTCCGCGGCCGCGCACGTCGCGGTCGCCAAGGCCAGCAGCATCACGCGCGTCGACCTGGATGCGCCCTCTCTCGCGACGATCAACCCGGTCAATGGCGGCGTTCGCTTCGACGGCGCCGAGATTTCCATATCGGACGCACCCGGGCTCGGCGTCGAGAGTATCAGCGAGCTGTCGATGCTCGACTTCGACAAAGCAGCCGGATCCTGAGCAGGCATTGCGGGCCCTGGATGATCACGGCATGGCAACGGCGCCTCTGGCTTTCCACGATACTGCTGTTCGCGGTAGCGGCGTGTGCCGGGGACAGGGCCGCCGACGCGACCACGATCGGCACACCCGGCTGGTCGACCGACGTTATCGGAGTCGATGAGGTGCACCTGTCCGTCAACTACTGGATCGATCGGGAGGCTGAGCCGGATGCCGTGCTCGCGGAGCAGGCGGATATCCGGGCTTTCGTGCGCAATGCCTTCGAGGTCGATCCGAGCATGGTCGACCTTGCCTCCTACCCCGAGACATTGCCGGGTACCCGGGTGGCAGAGATCATTCGTTCGCTGAGCAAGCCCTCGAGCTATCCCCTGTCATTCCGCGACGGCGGCCCGGTGAGCGACGACGACTACGCCCGTTATACGGCGAGCCTCGATCTCCCGCGCGTGCCCGAGACGGTCGACGTCCGCTTCGGCATGGTCGTCGAGCGCGCCGACATGCGGACCTGGCCGACCGGCGACATCGTCTACAAGTCGGTGGAGACCATCGACCTCGACCGCTTCCAGGAGAACGGCCTGTTTCCGGCCGACATCGTCGTCGTGCTGCACGAGAGTGCCGACGGCCGGTGGTATTTCGTGCAGTCCTACAACTACGCTGCCTGGGTGCGTCGCGAGAGTATCGCCATCGGCGATCGCGAGGAGATTCTCGAATTCCAGCATGTGGAGCCGTTTCTCGTCGTCGCAGGGAGCCGGGTCACAACCAACTTCAGCCCGCTAGCACCCGCCGTTTCCGAACTGAAACTCGAGATGGGTACGCGGCTGCCGCTGGTGGATCCTGACACCGTCAACCACAACGTCGATGGCCAGAATCCCTTTGCGAGCTATATCGTGCGTCTGCCGACGCGTACGGCCAATGGTGCCCTGGAAATCCGCAACGCGTTGATCGCCCGCAGCCAGGACGTGCGCGTGGGCTACATGCCCTACACGCGGCGCAACGTCCTGCACCAGGCATTCAAGTTCCTGGGCGAGCGCTACGGCTGGGGGCATTCCTACAATGCGCGCGATTGCACCGGCCTCGTGCAGGAGGTGTACAAGACTTTCGGCTTCGCCCTGCCCCGCAACTCGGGGCAACAGGGTTCGAGCCCGATCGGCGAGAACATCCGCTTTTCGCCGGACGCCCCCGCCGAGGAAAAGCTCGCGGCACTCGCCGGCGCCGAGGTGGGCGACCTGCTCTATTCCAAGGGTCACGTGATGATGTACCTGGGGATGGTCGACGGCGAGCCGTATGTCATCCACGACCTGTCGGGATCCGGTTGGACCGATGCCGACGGCAATTTCCAGCAAGGCGTTCTGAACGGGGTGTCCGTAACGCCGTTGCGGCGTGTCAATACATCGCCCGAAGCGACCTACTTCGAAGAGATGTACGCCATCAAACGCCTTCGCTGAATGCGCCGCGCCGCTCGACAAAGACCGTCGGTCGCTGTCGTCAACTGCGGCAGCCGCAAGGTTCCGGAAATCTCGGCCGTGCTCGACGCCCTGGGCGCGGCGCCGTTTGTCATCCAGCCCGGGGAGTTGCCGTCGATTGGCGACGGGCTGCCCGACGCGATCGTGTTGAGCGGCAACCCGGCCCTGATCAGGGACACCGGAACAGGCTTCCTCGCCGACTACGAGATCCTGCGCGAGGTCGACGTCCCGGTTCTCGGGATCTGTTTCGGACACCAGGTGATCGGGCTGCTGCACGGTGCCGCTGTCAGCACGGGTCCGGAGGATCGCGAGTCGCGACCTCTCGAGATACTCGCCAAGCATCCGTTGTTCGACGGCCTGGCCACGGGCGCCGCGTTTGTCGAGGATCACACGGAAGAAATCTCCCTGCCGGGCGGCTTCGCCTGCCTCGCACGTTCGTCGCATTGCGAGAACGAGGCCATGGCGCACCCCGACCGGCCAATCTTCGGCGTACAGTGCCATCCCGAGATCTCCGGCGAGAACGGCAGGCGACTGTTCGCGAATTTCCTCGACATCGTCGCCAGCCGGACGCCGCAGTTGCGGCCACCGCGGCTCCGGCATGGGGCACGCATCGGCGTGGTTAACCCGGCCTACTGGCTCGAGGACGAGCGCCGGCAACGCGCCACCTCGGTATTCGAAAACCTGGGCTACGAACTCGTCCCGGGACGCTCGACACAACTTCGCCAGGATCTCTTCGCCGGCTCCCCGGAGGCGCGTGCTGAAGACATCATGACCATGTTCGAGGACCCGTCGATCGACGCCATCCTGTGTGCCCGTGGCGGCTATGGTGGCAACCGGGTCCTGCCGCTGCTTGACTACGACGCCATCCGCGCAAACCCGAAGATCTTCATCGGTTACAGCGATACGACCGGGGCATTGGCATCGATTGCACAGCGATCGGGGCTGGTTACCTTCCACGGGCCGATGCTGACGACCTTCGGCGAGCAGACTATCGACTACAACCTCGAGGTGTTGCAGCAGGTTCTTTCCGGCGATCCCGAGGTGCGCATCGCGTCCACCGCCGCGTGCCCGGCGCGCGTGCTCAAACCGGGCATCGCTTGCGGGCCGTTGTGGGGCGGCAACCTGACGCTGGTCAATGCCAGGCTCGGCACACCGGAGCAGATCGATACGCGTGGCGCGATTCTTTTCCTCGAAGACATCGATGAAAAGCTTTACGCCTTCGATCGCATGCTGTGGCACCTGCGCGCCAGCGGCAGCCTCGATAACATCGCGGGCCTCGTCATTGGCGAGATGCTGGAAATGAGCGACACAGACGTACCCTTCGGCAAGGACATCGACGCGATTGTGCTCGATGTTTGCAGCGACTTCGAGTTCCCGATTGTCAGCAATTTCCCGTGCGGCCACGGTGACTGCCAGGCCACCCTGCCCGTATCGCACGAGGTCGTACTGGATGCGACGGCGGCCGACCCCTTCATCCTGATCCCCGAATCCCCTGTGTCATGATAGGCCGACGACGGAGAACTGAGCATGCTTAACTACATCTGGTTCGGAATGATGGCTATTGCCGTCGCAGCCGGGATTTACAATGACAAGATCGATGCCGTTACGGAGGCAGCCATCGATATGGCCAAGATCTCTGTCGAGATCGCGATCGGCCTGATCGGTATCATGGCGTTGTGGCTCGGCATCATGAAGATCGCCGAAAAATCCGGTTTGATCCGGATCATCGCGAAGCTCCTGCGACCGATCACGATACGGCTCTTTCCCGACGTGCCCGAGGATCATCCCGCAATCGGCTCGATCGTCCTCAACATGTCGGCGAACATACTCGGCCTCGGCAATGCAGCGACGCCGCTCGGCCTGAAGGCGATGGAGGAACTGCAGGAACTCAACGAGCGGAAGGACACCGCAACGAATTCAATGGTCATGTTCCTGGCCATCAACACATCGAGTGTGCAGCTGATCCTGCCGGCGACCGTTGTGGCCCTGATGGGCGCGACCGCCAGCGAGATTTTCATCACGACGATACTGGCTACCTCGTGTTCGACGATTGCCGCCATCGCTGCGGTCAAGTTCCTCGAAAAGCGCAAACGTTTTGCGATGGCGACCGAGGGAGACGCGAATGATTGAAGTCGTCCTCGGCGGCCTGAGCGAGGTCGCAAAGTACATCATTCCCACGCTGCTCGTGGGCATCCCGTTTTACGCATTGGCGTTTCACAAGGTGCCCGTGTACGAGGTATTCGTCGAAGGCGCCAAGGACGGCTTCACGATCGCTGTCCGGATCATTCCGTACCTCGTCGCCATCCTGGTTGCCGTGGGCATGTTCCGCGCGTCCGGCGCGCTCGACCTGTTGCTCGGCGCGCTCGCACCCGTGCTCAATTTCGTCGGCTTCCCGCCCGAGAACCTGCCGCTCGCGCTGATGCGTCCGCTGTCGGGCAGCGGATCGCTGGGGCTGCTGACCGACCTTGTCAATGAACACGGCGTGGATTCCCTGACCGCCAAGATCGGTGCGACGATGTACGGCTCGTCCGAAACGACGTTCTACGTGCTTGCCGTCTATTTCGGCTCGGTAGGCGTCGTCCGCAGCCGCCACGCCGTTCCCGCGGGCCTGTTTGCCGACGCGGTGGGCGCCATAGCCGCCGTGTTCTTCTGCAAACTCCTGATCGGCTAAAATACGGTACCGGACACCCTATTTCGTGGGGGAAATAAATACGGTACCGGACACCCTATTTCCTGAGGGAAATAGGGTGTCCGGTACCGTATTTATTTGCGGGGAACGCGGGCCGAGACGCCCGTCAGCAGGTCGTAGCTGATGGTACCTGCGCGGGCGGCGACCTCGTTGACGCTCACGTTGCCGCCCCAGAGTTCCACGGTGTCGCCGATCGCCGCGCCCGGGTGCCCGGTCAGGTCAATCGTGATCATGTCCATCGATACGGTCCCGACCAGCGGCGCCACTCTGTCATTGACCCAGATCGGCGTGCCGTTCGGTGCATGGCGCGGATAGCCGTCGGCATAGCCGATGGCGACAGTCGCCACGAGCGACGGACGCTCGGCCGTCCAGCGCGCTCCGTAGCCTACCGACTCGCCGGCCGGTACCTCGCGTACGGCGACAATCTCCGAGCTGAGCGTCATGGCCGCCCGCAACCGCTCATCGACACCGGTTGATTCACCGGCTATGGGCGACACGCCATAGAGCATGATCCCAGGCCGGATCCAGTCGGCATGGCTCGCCGGCCAGGCGAGTATCCCGGCCGAATTGGCGATGCTGCGCGGCAGGTCGATTCCGGCCGTGCAGGCAGCAAAGGCATCCAGCTGTTCCTCGGTCGCCGCGTTGTCCGGTTCATCGGCGCAGGCAAGATGCGTGCATACGGCCTGCACATCGACCCCACCTTCGCGCAGCTGTGTCACAACTCCGGCCAGGCGGTCCGGCGCGAGTCCCAGGCGCCGCATACCGGTATCCGCCTTGACCCAGACCGGCACTTTGGCCTGCAAGGCATCCCTCACCTGCGCTTCGCTGTGCACCATGAGCGTGAGTTTGAGTGATGCCGCTGCCTCGTAAGCCTTCGGGCTGGTCGCGCCTTCGAGGACGAGCACGGTCTGGCCGAAACCGCCTGTCCGCAGCCTCACGGCCTCGTCAACGGTAGCGACCGCAAAGGCCGAAGAGCGACTGCGCAGGGCCTCCGCGACACGCAGCATGCCATGACCGTAGGCGTTTGCCTTGATGACGGCGATGCACTGCGACTGCGGCGCCAGCGAGCAGGCGAGATCGTAGTTCGCACGTACGGCATCGAGATCGATTTTTGCCAGGGTATTGCGATACATAACTAGTCGTCGATGACCCGGGTCAGGGCAAGGTCCGTGAAGTCCCAGTCTGACTCGTCCGAAACCTGCTCGACGTGCATCGCTCCGCTGAACCCATCCTCGCCGATAGCGAAACTCACCCAGGCGTCCGCTTCAAGTGTCCGGTCGCTCCAGTAGGCGTAGAACGTGTTCCCCTCGTAGGGCCAGAGTCGACCTTTCATGCGTGGCGATTTCGCCGACACAAACCAGAGCTCATCGCCCTGCACCTCTATCGTCACGTCGCCGAACCAGGGATCCCGATACGTGCCCGCATATGTCGAAAGTTCCGCGGCGACACTGCCATTTCGAAAGTCAATGACGACCGGCTCAGCCTCCGCCTCCTGACCTGGCGGCGGCTCCTCGTCGCGGGCAAAGTACGCGACCCAATCGACGTCGCGGATGCCCATGTAGGGCTTGACGATGCCGTGCACGATCGCGTTCCGGGCATCGCCGGCAGAAGCATTGACCATGACTACTACGCCGAGATCGAGCTCCGGGATCAACGTGACCTGCGCACGGAACCCGGTGTAGCTGCCGGTATGCGATACCTCTTTGTAGCCGTGCACGTCGGCGAGTCGCCAGCCGAATCCATAGCCGCGAAAATGCGTGCGATCGCGCTCATACTGTTCCCGGCTCGGATACAGGATTGCGTGAGGCTGCCACATGACCTGGCTTTGTTCCTCGCTGAACACGCGCATGCCGTCAGCTAACGTGCCGCGCGCGAGTTGCAGCTGCACCCATTTGAGCATATCGCCGAGACTGCAGCGTATGCCTCCTGCGGCCGCGGCCACATCGACCGTGGCTCTCACCCGGTTGCGATCCACAACCTGCAGTGTTTCGTCCACGACTAGATGCGGTGCAGCCACGTTGCGCATTGCCGCTTCGGGGATGTTGCCGGCATAGCAGGATCCGGCTCCAAGCGGCGCGAGGATGCGCGCGTCGACGAAATCCTGCCACTCGACACCGGTTACGGCCGGCACCAGCTCGCCCGCCACGAGATACAGAAGGTTGTCGTACGCGTAGCCCGTGCGAAACCCGGTCTCGCCCTTGAAGTAGCGCAGGCCCGCGATAATGTCGGCGCGCGAAAAATCGTTCGGCTTCGGCCAGAGCATCAGGTCGCCGGCATACGGTTCGAGCCCACTGCGATGCGCCAGCAGGTCCGTCACCGTGAATTCCTGCGTGACCCAGGGATCGTAGAGCGCGAAGTCCGGGATATGGTCGACCACCTTGTCATCCCAGCTCAGCTTGCCCTCGTCGACAAGAATCGCGAGCGATGCCGCTGTGAACGCCTTGCTCGTCGAGGCAACGCGAAACAGGGTCTCCAGGTCGACGGGTGCAGCCAACCCGAGTTCGCGCACGCCGTAACCTGCCGCGTGCACGACGACGCCATCCTTGACGACGCCGACTGCGGCCCCGGGAACCGCGAACTCCTCCATTGCACGCAACACGAGGGTGTCGATTTCCCGCGGCGAGAGCTGCGGCTGGGTTGCACAACCGCAAAGGAGCGACAGAACCACGATGGTGGACGCACTGCGGCGGAATAAGCTCATAAAATCAACCCGGCAATAGAGATCAGATCATTACGATACCGGCTACCACGTACATGACAAGCGCAATCGAGCCTGCCGCCATCGCATAGGGTAACTGCGTGCGCACGTGTTCCAGGAGGTCGCAGCCCGACGCGATTGCGGACACCGCCGTCGTGTCCGAGATCGGCGAACAGTGGTCGCCGAACACGCCACCACCGAGAATTGCCGCGAGCAGCAGTGACGGGGGAAGATCCAGCGACATCGCGAGCGGCATGCCGAGCGGCACCAGGATCGCAAACGTGCCCCACGAGGTACCGGTCGAAAAAGAGATCAGTGCGCCGGCGAGAAACAACAACGCCGGAATCAGGAAGTGTGGCAGGTGACCGCCGACGATCTTTGCGATGTAAGCGCCGGTGCCCAGTACGCCCAGGCTCTGGCCGAGTGCCAGCGCCAGCAACAGGATCGCGACCAGCGGCAACAGGTCCCCCATGCCCTGCATGGCGATCTTCACAAGGCGGATATGCGTGAAACGCTTGCTCGCGAGCATCATGAAATAGGCAACCAGCGTCGCAAGCGTTGTCGCATACAGCACCGACTTCGAGCCGCTGCCGTCGGCCAGGTTGCCGTTGCCCGTCCACAGCATAAAGCCGATCATGCCGAAAATCATGACCGCGAGCGGCAATACCATGAACCGCGGCTTGCTCGGCGTGATGTCTTCCTCCACGTGCACGTCGAGGCCGACGCCGGCCACGCTGCGCGCCATCGGGCCGAACCAGCGCATGGTCGAAGATGTCCAGACAACGACCGCCAGCGTAATGATCGCGTAGAAATTCAGGTAGACCGTACCCCAAAGGATCTCTGCCGAGGTCATCGGGAACTCGTACTCGCTGAGCAGCGCGAGCACGAATGCGCCCCATCCGTTCAGCAGGATCAGGATGCAAACCGGCGCCGACGTGCTATCGATAATGTAGGCGAGCTTGGCCCGGCTCAGGCCGTACTTGTCGAACAGCCCGCGCGCGAGGATGCCGGAGGTGAGTACGCTGAGATTGGACTCGACGAAGATCACGCCACCGACGGCGCTCGTGAGCAGCGCGGCTTGCTTGTCGTTTTTTGCAATGCCCTTGCCGACCAGGCTTTCGACCGTGGCGGCGACCCCGCCCGAGACGCGCATGTAGGCCAGCAATGCACCGATCATCAGGCTGAACACCAGCAGGCGGGTATTGTCGGGGCTGTCGAATACACCGACGATGCGCTCGATCGTGTTGACCGTGGCGATACCCGGTGCGTACCAGGCTTGTGCGAGTTGCAGCAACTCGGCCGAGAAGATGGCGAGTGCCAGCGCGACGATGACTTCCTTGCGCCAGAGAACGACCGCAATGGCGACGATGGGAGGAATTACCGAAATCCAGTCCACGAGCTGACATCTCCTCCGCTTGCCGGCGATTCGGCAAACTAATCATTTATTCCTGCACAGTCAACCAATACAATATTTTATTCCAATCGCCAGCAGATGCCGCGCATGACAACGTTCGCCTACCGTAACGGGCACTACTTCGCCGAAGATGTACCCGTGCACAAGATCGCGGCCGCGTGCGGCACGCCGTTCTATTGCTATTCCCGCGCCGCCATCGAGGCGAACTACCGCGCCTACGAACAGGCGCTGGCCGAGTTCGATGCCCAGGTGTGTTATGCCGTTAAGGCCAACTCGAACCAGACGGTTATCGGCATACTCGCGGCCCTGGGTGCGGGCGCCGACGTCGTTTCCGAAGGCGAACTGCGGCGCGCGCTTGCCGCCGGCATCCCCGCTGCAAAGATCGTCTACTCGGGCGTCGCCAAGACGAATCACGAAATCGAATTCGCGCTGGCTCAGGACATTCGCCAGTTCAACGTGGAGTCGCTGCAGGAGCTGCGTGCGATCAGCGCGGTTGCCGAGCGGCTCGGTCGCAATGCGCACGTGGCGTTTCGCGTCAATCCCGACGTCGACGCGGGCACACACGAAAAAATATCCACGGGCAAGTCGGAGAACAAGTTCGGCATTGGGCTCGATATCGCCACGGAAGCCTACGCCGAAGCGGCCGGGCTGCCGGGCATCGAGGTCTGTGGCGTTGATCTTCACATCGGCTCACAGATTACGAGTCTCCGCCCGTTCGCGGACGCGTTCTCGCGCATTGCCGACCTGATCGAAGCCCTGCGCGCGGCTGGGCACACGATCTCGACGATCGATCTCGGTGGTGGCCTCGGCATCGACTACCTGAAAGAGAACCACAGCACGCCGACACCGACAGACTACGCACGGATCGTGCGCGAGACGGTCGGTCACCTCGGCTGCCGCCTGATTGTCGAGCCCGGCCGCTCACTGGTCGGCGACGCCGGAATCCTCGTCGGGAGCGTCATTTACACCAAGGTAACGGGTGCGTCGAAATTCCTGATCATCGATGCCGCCATGAACGACTTCATGCGGCCGAGCATCTACGACGCGTACCACGCGATCACAAGCGGCCGGCAAACCGACGCACCTGAAGAAACCTACGATATTGTGGGACCTGTCTGTGAAACCGGGGACACGTTTGCACGGCGCCGCAAGCTGGCGGAACAACAACCGGGTGACCTCGTCATCATCTCCGACGCGGGAGCGTACGGCAGCGTCATGGCATCGACCTACAACACGCGCCTGCTGGTGCCGGAGGTACTGGTCGACGGTGACGAATTCCGGGTGATTCGCAAACGGCCGACCTACGATGAACTGCTCGCACTGGACCTGCCGTGGGATGCTGCGTCCTGAGGCTCTAGCGTGCCCGGGACATTTCCGCCGCGTCGTCCTTCGCGAAAAGGCCGGCGTTCTCGCCGAGAGCCATCGTGTAAAAGACCAGGTCGATGACATGCCGCTGCGACGTTGCGGCGACGACATCGGGGGCGTTGAGGCTATCGCCGCGCGACACGGAAAACAGGCGGATATCCGCAAGCGCGGCGACCGGATTGGCACCCTGGTCGGTCAGCGCTATGACCGTCGCACCGCCTTTGCTCGCTCGCTTCGACAGCTGCACAAGATGCGCCGACTGGCCCAGCGTCGAAATAATAAACAGGCAATCGCCCTTGCCCAGCGTCGCGACGCCGGAAAGCTGCAGCTCGGCATCGCCCTCGGCGATAACGGCTTTGCCAAGCCGCTGAATGCGCCACGCGGCATCGCGTGCCACGGTATACGCGCTGCCGCTACCGACAAGCTGGGTATGGTTGGCGGCCTCGATCGCTGCCGCGGCCGCACGCAGCGACTTTTCGTCGTTGAGGTCGGACGCGCCGCTAAGCGCTTCGGTCTTGGCCTGCAGGAGCTGGTCCTTGAGGGAAACGTTGGCGCCGGCGGCGGCCCGCTTGCCGGCCAGCACCGCGACGTTCGACTCCTGCTTGACCACGCTTTCGTGAATCGCGAGCTTAAGGTCCGTGAATCCCTTGTACCCGATCTTCTGGCTGAACTTGACGACACTCGACTGGCTGACACCGACAGCCGCCGCAATCTGCTGCGACGAATAGTCACGAATCAGGGACGCGTTCTCGAGAATGAAGTCCGCGAGTTTCTTCTCGTTGGCCGACATTTTGTCGCGTGCAGACCGTATGATTGCGAGGCAGGACATGCAAACCATGATAAATCAATTGATCTTTGATGTAATCCGGTGGGGTTACACGGACAGGCACACACTATGAATCGACGGGATCTGATACGCGCGGGTATAGCGGTCACAATGGCTTCTGCCACGGGCCTGGCGCCACTGGCAGCCGGCGCCGACAGCCACGCGGTGCGCAAACCCAGGCGGCTGGCAGCCGGCAATACGGTGGGCCTCGTTGCACCCGCAAGCCCCGCTTCCGAGGACGAGGTCATTCGCTTTGCGGGAGACCTGCTGCGCTCCTTCGGCTTCAGGGTGAAGGAAGGCAGGCACCTGTATGACCGAACGCTGTACCTGGCCGGCGACGATCGCGATCGCGCCAGCGATATCAATGCGATGTTCGCCGACGATTCGGTCGACGCCGTTTTCGCGCTGCGCGGTGGCTACGGCACGCAGCGCCTATTGCCCTACCTGGACTACGACCTGATCCGCGCCAATCCCAAGGTATTCATCGGCAACAGCGACATAACAGGCACGCTTATCGCCATGCACGAGAAGACCGGCCTCGTCGGTTTTCACGGTCCATCGGCAGGCGGCAACTTCTCCGACTACGCGCTGGCGGAATTCCGCAAGGTGCTGATGGAACCGGCCGACCGGACCCGCATCGGTGAAGCACCCGCGATCGAGACACGCGAAGGTCGGGTCGAGAAGAAAAACCGCATTACAGGGTTCTCCGGCGGGGTCGCCGAGGGCCGCCTGACCGGCGGCAACCTCACGATCGTCTCCACGCTCATGGGCACGCCCTACGAGCCCGATTTTCGCGGTCGCATCGTGTTTCTCGAGGATGTCAGCGAGGCGCCCTACAGAATCGACCGGATGCTCACCCAGCTATGGTTGGCCGGCAAACTTCAGCAGGCCGCCGGTATCGCGTTCGGCAAGTTCACGGATACCGAGGACGACGGCAATACGTTCAGTATCGAGGAAGTCCTGCGCATGCGCTGCGCATCACTCGGGATCCCCGTGATCGGCGGGCTCATGATCGGCCACATCAGTGACAAGACCACGGTGCCAATGGGGATCATGGCGCGCCTGGACGCCGATGCCGGTTCGCTGGAACTCCTGGAAGCCGCCGTAACCTGAGTCTTCGTCCCAGGGCCTGTCGACACTAGTGGGGGCGGACGATGTCCTTGGACTTCTGCTTGCCCGACGGTTTCTTCGCCTTGGCCCCGCCATCCTTGCTGCGCTCCGGAATGGGCTGACTGACGAGGGCGTGCTCCAGCACCTCGTCAATCCATTTGACCGGCACGATGTCCAGCTTGTCCTTGATGTTCTTCGGGATTTCGGCGAGATCTTTCTCGTTCTCTTCCGGAATCAGGACCTTGCCGATGCCGCCGCGATGGGCCGCGAGCAGCTTCTCCTTGAGGCCGCCGATAGGCAGTACCTCGCCGCGCAGCGTGATCTCTCCGGTCATGGCGACATCACCTTTCACCGCGATGCCGGTCAGCGCTGACACGAGTGCCGTGCACATGCCCACGCCCGCAGACGGTCCATCTTTTGGAGTGGCCCCTTCCGGTACATGGATATGGACGTCGAGCTTCTGATGGAAGTCCTCTTCCAGGCCCAGGACGCTCGCGCGGCTGCGCACAACGGTCATGGCTGCCTCGATGGATTCCTTCATCACGTCGCCCAACTGGCCCGTCGGCGTCAGTTTGCCCTTGCCGGGAACGACCGCCGCCTCGATCGTAAGCAGTTCGCCACCGACCTCGGTCCAGGCAAGACCTGTAACCTGTCCGACCTGGTCGTTGTCTTCGGCCTTGCCGAAGCGGAAACGACGAACGCCGAGGTACTTCTCCATGCTCTTCGGCGTGACGAGCACGCGGCTCGTGCGCGGCTTGAGCAGGAGTGACTTGACCACCTTGCGGCAGATCTTCGAAATCTCGCGCTCGAGGTTACGAACACCCGACTCCCGCGTGTAGTGCTGAATGATGTCGCGTATCGCACCTTCGGTGATCTTGAGCTCGTCTTCCTTGAGACCGTTTTCCCGCAACTGCTTCGGCACCAGGTAGCGCAGCGCAATATTGGTTTTCTCATCCTCGGTGTAACCGGGAATGCGGATAACTTCCATGCGGTCGAGCAACGGTGCCGGGATATTCAGGCTGTTTGCCGTGCAGACAAACATCGTGTCCGACAGGTCGAAATCGACCTCGAGGTAATGATCGGCGAACGTCGAGTTCTGCTCCGGGTCGAGCACCTCGAGCAATGCCGAAGAAGGATCGCCCCGGAAGTCCATGGCCATCTTGTCGATCTCATCGAGCAGGAACAGCGGATTTCGCACGCCGGTCTTCGAAAGATTCTGGATGATCTTGCCGGGCATGGAGCCGATGTACGTACGCCGATGACCGCGAATCTCCGCTTCGTCACGCACGCCGCCCAGGGACATACGCACAAACTTGCGGTTCGTGGCACGCGCAATGCTCTGGCCGAGCGAGGTCTTACCGACACCCGGAGGGCCAACGAGGCAGAGGATCGGCCCTTTGAGTTTCTTCACGCGCTGCTGCACGGCGAGATACTCGAGGATGCGTTCCTTGACCTTCTCGAGTCCGTAGTGATCGGACTCGAGCACGTCCTCGGCTTTCTTGAGGTCCTTAAAGACTTTGCTGCGTTTCTTCCATGGCGCCTTGACGAGCCAGTCCACGTAGTTTCGAACCACGGTGGCTTCGGCCGACATCGGCGACATGAGCTTGAGTTTGTTGAGTTCGGAGACGGCTTTTTCCTTGGCCTCCGCAGGCATGCCGGCCTTCTCGATCTTCTGTTCGAGGTCCGCCAGCTCGTTCGGCGCGTCTTCCATCTCGCCGAGTTCTTTCTGAATGGCCTTCATCTGCTCATTCAGGTAGTACTCGCGCTGGCTCTTCTCCATCTGCTGTTTCACGCGTCCGCGGATACGCTTTTCGATCTGCAGGACGTCGATCTCACCTTCGATGATGCCGAGCACCTGTTCGAGACGGCTCTTGATGTCCTGGATCTCGAGAATTCGCTGCTTCTCGGAGAGCTTGAGCGCCATGTGCGCTGCCACCGTGTCGGCCAGGCGACCCGGTTCGTCGATGCCCGACAACGAGGTCAGAACCTCGGGTGGCACCTTCTTGTTCAGTTTCACGTACTGCTCGAACTGCGTAATAATCGAACGCACCAGCACATCGATCTCGCGTTCGTCGTGACGGTCCTCGTCGGCCAGCGGCGTGATCTCCGCGGAGAAATGATCGCCGACATTGAAGCGGTCGATCAGCGCACGCTCACCACCTTCAACCAGTACCTTGACCGTACCGTCGGGGAGCTTGAGCAGCTGCAGGATCGTCGCGAGCGTACCCACTTCGTAAAGGTCGGACGGTTGCGGATCGTCGAGATCGGCGGCTTTTTGCGCGACCAGCAGGATGCGCTTGCCGGCATCCATCGACTTGTTCAACGCAACGATCGAACGTTCGCGCCCGACGAACAGCGGGATAACCATGTGCGGGTACACGACCACGTCGCGCAGCGGCAATACGGGAACGGCGGACGAGTCGTCGATGACCGAGTCGTCGTCGATCGCGGAAATCAGATCTTTTTCAGACATGCTGCCTCTCTAGGCGCCGTCGGACCCGGTGGGTCGTGGCGGCTGCTCGATGTTAACTGTCGGAGTCTCGTCCGACTCATAGATTACGTAGGGCTGGGTTTCGCCTGTCACGACGGCCTCATCCACGACGACCTTCTTCGCACTCGTCGATGAAGGAAGGTCATACATGGTATCGAGCAATACATTTTCAAGGATGGTGCGCAATCCGCGAGCGCCGGTCTTGCGTTCCATGGCCTTTTTGGCCACGGCGAGAAGCGCATCGTCCCGGAACTCCAGTTCGACGCCCTCCATTTCGAAGAGCTTGCGGTACTGCTTGGTCAGTGCGTTTTTCGGCTCGAGCAGGATCTGCACAAGCGCGTCTTCGTCCAGTTCTTCGAGCGTCGCGACGACGGGCAGGCGGCCGACGAACTCGGGGATCAGGCCGAAGCGAATCAGGTCTTCAGGCTCGACGTCGTGGAGGAGCTCGCCAATGCTCTGTTCTTCCTCTTCGGTCTTGACCTCAGCAACGAAGCCGATGCCGCTCTTGGTAGAGCGTTCCATGATGATCTTCTCGAGGCCCGCGAATGCACCGCCACAGACGAACAGGATATTGCCCGTGTCGACCTGCAGGAATTCCTGCTGCGGATGCTTGCGCCCGCCCTGGGGCGGCACGGAGGCAATGGTGCCCTCGATGAGCTTCAACAGCGCCTGCTGCACGCCCTCGCCCGACACGTCGCGCGTGATCGACGGGTTGTCCGACTTACGCGAGATCTTGTCGATCTCGTCGATGTAGACGATGCCGGTCTGCGCCTTGTCGACGTCGTAGTCGCATTTCTGCAGCAGCTTCTGGATGATGTTCTCGACATCCTCGCCCACGTAGCCGGCTTCGGTCAGCGTGGTCGCATCGGCGATCGTGAACGGCACATTGAGCAGGCGCGCGAGCGTTTCGGCGAGCAGCGTCTTGCCGCAGCCCGTCGGGCCGATCAGGAGAATGTTGGACTTGGCAAGTTCGATGTCGTCTTTCGAACGCTCGTTCAGGCGATCGTTGAGCCGCTTGTAGTGGTTGTAAACCGCGACCGAGAGCACCTTCTTGGCACGCTGTTGCCCGATGACGTACTCGTCGAGTACATCCTTGATTTCCATGGGTTTTGGCAGCTTGTCGTGGCTGGTCTCACCAGTGTCCTCGAGCTCTTCACGGATAATGTCGTTGCAGAGTTCAACGCACTCGTCGCAAATAAATACCGAAGGACCCGCAATCAGCTTGCGAACTTCGTGCTGAGACTTGCCGCAAAAAGAACAGTAAAGGAGTTTGCCATCCTCGTTCTTGCTGCGGGAATCATCGCTCATACGGACGTGCCTTTGTCGCCAAAAAAATCAGTCGTTTACGACTATGGGCCGTAGTTTACATGGGCGCCATCGAGCTGCAAAGGACTGCGTCCAGAGTATAGTCCCTATCCCTATAACTTATTGATATTTGATCACTTATTCAGCAGGAAATTCGCCCCGCCCGGAATATGACGAATGGCCATAGGCAGTTGCTCGTATGGTCCCCGGACCCCGGCTTGGCAAAATACCCGACAACACACCGTCACATGTGGGGAAAATCAATTGAAATCAATCATTTCCGGGCTCGCCGTCATACTGACCGCCGGCCTGCTGGCGGCCCTGGCCGGATGCACGGAGACGTCGTCTGACGCCGTCGTCGAGAATCCGGCACTTGCCGCACCGGTACCGGCCGGCATGACGCGTGGCTCGGTGCTCGAGACCATGAATACCGGCGGCTACACCTACGCTCTGCTTGAGACCGCTGAGGACCAGCGCTGGGTCGCCGGGCCGGAGACGAGCATTGCGGTTGGCGACGTCGTGCAGGTATCCCAGGGCATGCCGATGACCGAATTCACGAGCAAGACGCTGAACAGGACCTTCGACGTCGTGTTCTTTGTAGACGCAATAGACAACCTGACGTCACCGCAAGCCGGCGCGACGGCACCGCACCCGACGATGCCGCCGGTTCAAGAGACTGTCGATGTCGACGTGCCTGAACTCGAGCCCGGTCAGAACATTGCCTGGGTTTACGCCAACAAGGACTCGCTGGCCGATCAGTCGATCAGCCTGCGCGGCAAGGTCGTCAAGTACAACAGCAATATCCTGGGTTGGAACTACTTCCACATTCAGGACGGATCCGGTGCCGCCACTGATGGCAACAACGATCTGACGGTGACCAGCAAGGCCACGACAGCCGTGGGCGACACGGTCGTTGTCACGGGTACGCTCGTCCTGGACAAGGACCTCGGTGCCGGCTACGTCTTCCCCGTGCTGCTGGAGGACGCGGCCGTTTCGACCGAGTAAACGCGCCTAGTCGTCCGCCTTGCCGCGCATCTCTTTGCGCTGCGCGAGCACGGTATCGATCAGGCCGTATTCGACGGCCGCCTCGGCAGCCATGAAGTTGTCGCGCTCGAGATCGCGTTCGATTGTCTCGATGTCCTGGCCCGTATGTTTGGCCATGATCTCGTTCAAACGACGCTTCAGCGCGAGCACTTCTTCAGCATGGATGCTGATGTCGGTTGCCTGTCCCTGGTAACCCGCGCTCGGCTGGTGAACCATGACGCGCGAATGCGGCAATGCGAAGCGCTTGCCCTTGGTGCCACCGGCGAGCAGCAAGGCACCCATGCTGGCGGCCTGGCCGACGCAGATCGTCGAGACGTCGCAATTGATGAATTGCATCGTGTCGTAAATCGACAGGCCGGCAGATACGACGCCACCCGGTGAGTTGATGTACAGGTGAATGTCCTTGTTCGGGTTCTCAGACTCGAGGTACAGGAGCTGGGCCACAACGAGGTTCGCCATGTAGTCTTCGACAGGACCGACGATGAATACGAGCCGGTCCTTCAACAGCCGTGAATAGATGTCGTAGGCACGCTCGCCACGAGCCGTCTGTTCGACGACCATCGGCACGAGGTTCAGTGAGGTAGCGCTCATAGTCTTGTCCGTCTCCAGCCTGAAAGGCTTGTGTTCTTAAGGCCCGTAGTGTCTCACGAAGCAGGTGCGTTCATGTAGTCCTTAAACGACACCTTTTTCTTCTTTGACTTGCCATGCTCGAGCAACCAATCAACCGCCTTTTGCTCAACGACCATTGGCTCGATCTGCTGCATGATCTGCGGATTACTCATGTACATGTTGACCATGTCACCGGCATTCTCATAACTCGCGCACATCTCCTCGACATGCGCACGCAGGGCAGCCTCGTCGATCGTGATCTTGTTCTCGGTAATGACCTGGCGCAGCAGGAGGCCAAGGCGGACGCGCTTCTCGGCGGCGACCCTGAAATTTTCCTGCGGCGGCGCCTGGTCGTGATCCTCGATCCCGAGTCGCCGCATGGCGTCGTGCTGCATTGCGTGCATCTCTTCCTGGACAAGCGCCTGGGGTATGTCGAGCGGATTCCTCTCCAGGAGCCCTTCCAGGACCTGCTCGCGAATGTCGCCCTTGACCTTTTGCTCGGCCTCGCGCTCCATGTTTTCGCGCACGTCCTTGCGGAACTGCTCGAGACCGCCTTCCGATACGTTGAAAGCCTCGGCGAACTCATCGTTCAATTCAGGCAGAACCTCGCTCTCGACACGATGCGTGTTGATCGCGAACTCGGCCGTCTTCCCGGCAAGTTCCTCTGCGTGGTAGTCCTTCGGGAACTTGACCTTGATCGTCTTCTGGTCGCCGGCCTTGATGCCCTTTAAGCCCTTCTCGAAATCGGGGAGCATCTGGCCCTGGCCGAGCACGACAGGAATCTCGGTTCCCGAACCGCCCTGGAACGCTTCGCCGTCTATCGTCCCGGCGAAGTCCACGATGACGCGGTCGCCGTCCTTCGACTTGCGCGTCACTTCGTCCCACGTGGCCCGCTGCTTGCGCAGGCTCAGCAACATGTCGTCGATATCGGCATCGCCGATCTCGACATCCGGTGTCTCGACCTTGATCTTGTCGAGATCCTTGAGTGTCACCTCGGGGAGAACTTCGAACGTCGCAACGTAGGCAAAGGTCTTGCCGTCCTCATCCTCGGTCTCGATTTTCGGTCCGCCGGCCGGCCGGAGCTTCTCCTGCATGACGGCATCCGAGTAGCTCTTCTGCATGATCTCGCCCATGACTTCCTGGCGGACCTGCTTCCCGTAGTGCTGGCGGACGACCTTGGCCGGCACCTTGCCCGGCCGAAATCCCTTGATCTTGGCCGTGCGGCCAACCGACTTCAGGCGGGAATCCACTTCGCTTTCTATGCGCTCGATGGGCACTTCGACGCGCATGCGGCGTTCCAGGGCACCTGTCGATTCGACAGTGACGTTCATTCTGTATTTCTCTTAAGTATCAAGTTAGTTATGTAGGACCAGGGCTGGTGCGAAAGGGGAGACTCGAACTCCCACGGGTTGCCCCACTGGCACCTAAAGCCAGCGCGTCTACCAATTTCGCCACTTTCGCACTCGATGCGATGTCAGACCCGCACGTCCTGTCCAGCCGGGCATTATACCCGCAGGCGATTTCGGATTGGAACCGTGTTGGGGCCACAAATACGGTACCGGACACCCTATTTCCGCGATCGGAAATAGGGTGTCCGGTACCCTTTTTCGCGTATATTTGCGGGATGGCAGAGGACACAGAACACCACGGCATGAACGTCGCCTCGCTGCGACGCTCGGCCACCGGATTTGCACTGGATCGCGACGACCTCGACGACGACCCGATCGTCCAGTTCGAGGACTGGTTCCGTTATGCCTGTGAAAACGTGGCGCTGGACCCCAATGCCGTTGCCCTGTCCAGCGTCGACAGCAGCATGCGCCCGTCCAGCCGTACCGTACTCCTGAAGTCCTTCGACGAGAAAGGCTTCGTGTTCTACACCAACTACGAGAGCAGGAAGGCGGCGGAGATTGCAGAAAACCCGAATGTCTCGCTCCTGTTTTTCTGGGCTGAACCCGCGCGCCAGGTAAAGATCCGCGGCAGGGCCGAGAAGATTCCGACCAGTGAGTCGCTGGCCTACTTCCTCTCCCGCCCCCGCGGCAGCCAGATCGGGGCCTGGGTTTCCGCGCAAAGCAGCGTGATCTCGTCACGCTCGTTGCTCGAAGCCAAGTTCCAGGAGATCAAGCGGAAGTTCAAGAACAAGGACGTGTCCCTGCCGTCGTTCTGGGGCGGTTATCGTGTCGTTCCCGAGGAAATCGAATTCTGGCAAGGCCGGCGCAACCGCCTGCACGATCGCTTTCAGTACACGAAACAGGCGGACGGCACCTGGGCGATAGAGCGCCTCGCGCCCTAGCGGTCTAGCGTCGCCGTCGTCCCTTGCGACCCCGTCGCCCGGCCACCGCGACGGGTTCCTGCTTCTCGGGCGGTGGCGGCAAATCAGGCAACGTCGTCTGTGCGACGAGCCCGTCCGTCACAAGTTGTCGCATGGCTTCGTCAATAGCGGAATCGGTTTCTATGGGCTGGTAGCGCGCGAGACGGGCTTCCACGTCCGCACAGGCACGATCCCAAAGCTGCATCTCGCCGCCCTCCTCCCAGGTTTCGCGGTTGAGGCGGTCGTACACGGGATCCGTCAGGTACAACTCGTTGGGCCAATGCGCCAACGTATGCGGGGACGTGATCAGGTGATCCTCGGCCATGAGCTGGTCGACCAGGTGCTGCGTTGGCAGGTCGTCGAGAACGCGGACCTCTCGGCAGAAGTGAAGGGCCTGGCCGCAGACCTCGTTGTCGTGCACGAGTTTCGGCAGGCTGAAGGTGAGCACAAAGTCGAGCATGCCCGGCCCGGATACCGAGTTCACCCCGGCGATCGCGGCCAGCAAGGCGCTGCTGAACGTCTCGCCGCCACCCTGTGCATCGAGGAACTTGCCATCGCTGAGGGCCATGTAGGCCTGCGTAGGCAGGTTCAACGACTTCGCGATTTGCACGTAGGCAACGTTGAGACGCTGCGCTTCGATGGCAGCCATCGGCGAGCTCGCGGCTTTCATGTGGAAGGTCGCCGGGGCGCCACCAAACAGCACGGGCGCGCCCGGCCGCACGACCTGCGCCATCGTGATGCCGGTGAGAACATCGACGCAGTGGAAGACGAGCGCACCGACGAGTGTGACGGGTGCGATAAGCCCCATCAGGGTCACGGGAACGATTTCGACGGGAATACCGGCCTCGACGCAATCGAGCAGGTTCTGGCATGAGTCTTCGCCGTAGCGCAGATTGCCCGTCGCCGTAATCGTGAAGATCGACATCGGCTTCGCGATGAGATCGGCACGGTCGTCGCGGAACAACTGCATCATCTCCGCCATGCGCGGCACGCCATGTTCGCTGAACGCACCCGAAACGATCGGCTTCTTCGATGTCGTCATGCACATGTACAGGCGCCAGGCATCGGAGACATGCGCCTCGATATCTTTATTGGTCGAGAACGCGGTTGCCAGGTAGGCGATGTGGTCGAGACCGTCGCAGAGGCGCGCATACTCGATAAAGTCGGTCGAGTTGGACAGTCGCGTTTCCCCGCTGCGGTGATCCTGGATCTTCAGGCCGCTGGACCCCGGCACGAAATGCACGTTGTTGCCGCCGATCTCGGTAAACGGCTTGCCATCGCGATCATGCAGCATGAATGACGCGGGTGCGCTTGCGATGGCCGCGTCGATGACATCCCGGGAAAAGAGAATTCGTTTACCCGACGCATCGGTCTTCAAGCCGTGATCGAGTAACCGCTGGCGCATTTTTTCGCCGCGAATTTCCATCCCGGTTTCACCCATGATGCGTTTCGCTTCATCGAGGATGTCGCGGATCATGTCATCGGAAAGTACGCTGAGTGTCGGTCGCATTATCTTGATTCCTGTTTGCGTCGCTCGACGTAGTCGACGAGCGCTTCATCGATTGCCGCATCGAGTGGCGGTTGTACGTAGTCCTTGAGCATCTGTTTCCAGATGGTGTTCGCGCGCATTGCCGCATCCTTGCTCCCCGCTTCCTGCCAGCTCTCGAAATTCTCGCGGCTGGAGAGGATCGGTGCGTAGAACGCCGACTCGTAGCGCTGCAGCGTGTGCGCCGTGCCAAAATGATGACCGCCGGGACCCACCTCGGCGATCGCATCAAGCGCGAGTTCGTCGTCAGAAAACGCGATCGGGCGCAGGTACTCTGCCATCATCTGCAGCATCTCGGCATCGATGATGAGTTTCTCGAACGAGGCAGTGAGTCCACCTTCGAGCCAACCGGCTGCGTGATTGATAAGGTGCGCGCCGCCCATCACCGAACCCCATAGCGACATCTGGCTTTCGTACGCAGCCTGCGCATCGTTGCAGTTCGACATCGTGGTGTTGCTCGAGCGGAACGGCAAACCGAGCCGGCGTGCAATCTGTCCGCTGGCGAGCGCCGACTTCGTATACTCCGGCGTACCGAGTGCCGGCGAACCGCTGCGCATGTCGACGTTCGATGCAAAGCTGCCATACATCACTCGCGCACCCGGCCTGACCAGTTGTGCGTACGCCACGACGGCAAGCACTTCGGCGGTCTGCTGCACCAGCGTCCCCGCCAGCGTTGCCGGGCTCATGGAACCGGCCAGTGTGAACGGCGTGATGCAACAAACCTGGCCAGCCGCAGCGAGCTCGTCGACCGCCTCGGTCATCGGAATATCGAGTTGCAGCGGTGAGTTGGTGTTGATGATCGCGAGCAGCGCCGGCTTCTCGAGCAAGGCGTCGCGATCCGTCTCCAGCGCGATGCACGCCATCTCCACCGAGTCCTTCGCGCGGATGCCGCCCAGGGCATAGGACTGGCAGTTCTTGTCCGTCAGACGGTATTGGGCGAGGTACAGATCGAGATGCCGGGTATCCGCAGGCAAATCCATGGCCTCGAACGGCCCGCCGCCTTCCTGGTGAATGATGTTCAGACTTTGGATGAGACGCAGGTAGTCGCACATCTCCTCGTAGGTACCCGGCCGCCGCCCCCTGTCGAGATCGCTGACGAAGGCGGGCCCGCCAACCGACGCGAAAATATGGTGTCCGGTACCTAATTGGAGGTGACGGTCGGGGTTGCGGGCGCGTAGTTCGAAGGAGGACGGGGCGAGTGCGACTTGTTCCATGACGAACGCCGGGTCGAAGCGCGCCATTAGGGTTTCTGGGTCGACATCGACGCCTGCGCTGGCCAGGCGCGTTCGGCTTCCCGGCTCAAGGAAGCGCATGCCCTTCGTCTCCAGGATCGCCAGGGCGCCGTCGATAATGATCTGCACCTGTTCGTCGTCGAGCACTTCGATCGGGCCATAGGCGTTGATCACGTCGCGCCACTCGAGCTGCGCGATCGAATTTATTGTCCGTCTTGCCCGGTGGCCACGTCGTGCCATCAGTTCAGCCTCTCGAGAAACGCGTGACGCCACTGCTCGGTCTTCTCCACCTCGTTGAAGCAGTAGACGTGATGTCCGCGGATACCGTACGCCGGATCGGCCAGGTAAGGCGCAAGCTCGAACAGCAGGTCATCGGGACGATAGTCGTTCGTCATCATCAGTCTTGCCGCAACCCCGCGGTTGCGTTTGAGGTAGCGCAACGAATCGCCGACACCGATCCGCATCGACGTCTTGAGCAACGAGGCCCGGTCCGCAACACCCGGCAATCCGAGCCACGCCGGCAGTGTTACGCCCAGCTCGCGAATCGACCGCAGCCAGGCGCCAACCGTTGCCGCGTCGAAACACATCTGCGTGACCAGGTAGTTCGCGACCGCCTGTTTGCGCAGTAACTCGTTGTTCAGCGTGTCGGTGTCGATTTCCGGGTGACCCTCCGGATGCGCCGCGACGCCAATCTCCGTGAACTTGTGGTCCAGCTCGGCGATGTCCTGTAACAACGAGAGCGCCGTACTGTAGTCGCCGGTCGGCACCGCGCTGTCACCACCCGGGACGAAGATGCTGATGATCGGCGAATCGTTCAGGTGCGCGATAATCTCGCGCAAATGCTGCCTGTTGCGCACCATCTTCGCGGCAACATGGGGCACGACCTTGAACCCTCGCCTTGCCAGTCTCTTCGACATGGCGAGTGTCACGTCCACGCCCTTCGTCGGGGAGCAGGTGACCGCCACGTAGGAGCCCGGCTCCAGCACGTCCAGCCGCGACTCGATGGTGCCGGTCGGGAAGACCTCCATGTAGGCCTCACGCACCGTATGCGCAAGCACCCTGGACTCGTTGTCGGTCAACCCGCTCACGCGCGCGCCTTCCGGCCACGACGTTTCCGGGTTGCGCCCTGTCCCTGGCCGTCACCACTGGGAATCGACATCGCGGCGACGAAATGCTCCTGGAAACGCGGCTCGACCGCCGTTTCGATCTTCACGACAGCGCGTACCTGCTGCTCGATCGCGATCCTGGACGCGCGGTCGAGCAAGGCGATGCGGGCACCGGTGCCTGCCGCATTGCCCGCGGACGACACGTGCTCGAGATCGCATTCCGGGATCAAGCCCAGCACCATCGCGTACTTCACATCGATATGTGCGCCAAAGGCACCCGCCAGGCGAATGCGATCGACTTTGTCGGTGCCGAAATGCTCCATCAGCAGTTTTGCGCCCGCATGCAGGGCGGCCTTGGCAAGCTGTATGGCGCGGACGTCGTTTTGCGTGATGTGAATGGCAGGGTTGCCGTCGTGCAACACGTAGGACCGCGTGCGCCCCGCTTCAACGACGCGTGCGGATACGGGCGCGACGATTTTGCCATCCGCGCCCAGGATACCGGCCAGGAACATCTCCGCGACCACTTCGATGATGCCGGAGCCGCAAATCCCGGTGACCTGCTGCACGTCGTCCGCGAAGGCGGGGTCATCCGACCAGAGGTCGCAGCCGATGACCTTGAAGCGCGGCTCGTGCGTGTCCTTGTCGATACGCACGCGTTCGATCGCGCCCGGCGCGGCACGCTGCCCTGCGCTGATCTGCGCGCCTTCGAATGCCGGCCCGGTCGGGCTCGACGCGGCCAGCAGGCGCTCCGAGTTGCCGAGGAGGAGCTCCGCGTTCGTACCTACATCGACGACCAGGGAAACACCATCGTGCCGCTGCGGTGCCTCCGCCAGCAGCACTCCGGCCGCATCGGCGCCGACGTGCCCGGCGATACACGGCAACGCGTAGGCGTAGCCTCCCGGGTTGATCGCAATGCCGATGTCGGCGGCCAGCAGGTCGACACTGGAATCGGTAGCCAGCGCGAACGGGGCGGTGCCCAGCTCGACCGGGCTGATGCCCAGCACGAGATGCTGCATGATCGGGTTGCCGACGATCGTAATCTCGACGATTGCGGCGACATCGATACCTGCGTCAAGCGCTACTTCGCCGATAAGCTCGTTCATCGCCTGGCGCACCACGGCAATGAGCCTGTCCTCGCCGCCGGGGTTCATCATGATGTAGGACACGCGACTCATGAGGTCTTCGCCGAAGCGAATCTGCGGATTCATCCTGCCCGCACTCGCGACCACTTTGCCGCTCGCGAGCTCACACAAATGCGCCGCAACCGTGGTAGAGCCAACATCGAAAGCGACGCCGTAAAGCGTATCCCTGAAACCGGGCCACACGGCGATGATGCGATCGCCGTTGCGTACCGCGACCGTCACCTGCCGCTTGCCTTCGGCCAGGGCACCTTGCAGGCCGCGCATGACCGTGGGCTCGCAACGCAAGTCCTCGAGGCCCCACTCCGTGCGCAGCGCGTTCTTGAGTCGCTCGAGATCTCCCAGCGCCTCGTCCAGCGTCGGCGCGGGCACTTCCACGAAATAGGGATGCACGACGGGGTTGATCGTGATGTCGTGATCTTCGTGCGGCTTGCGAACAACCTGGCGATGGACCTGCGAGCTGGCGGGCACGTCGACGACAACGTCGGTCTCGACCCTGGCCTGGCAACTCAGGCGGCGCCCGTCGCCCAGGCCGCGGCGCTCCCTGAAGCGGTGCTCGGCCTCACCCGTCGGCGTGACATTCGCCGCGCCCGAACTGATGCCGTGCTTCGCAAAATTGCCGTCGGCGACTTCGACCTGGCAGCGACCGCACAACGCGCGCCCGCCGCAGACAGAGTCGATATCGACGCCCAGGCTTCTTGCGGCGTCCAGCACGGCCGTCCCGCGCGGAAACCGCCCGCGCTTCCCGGACGGCATGAAGACGATCATTGGCTCCTTGTGGCTAACCACGACGCCTGCGCCGGCTTCCCCGGCGGCCACGGTGCCCCTCACCCGCAGCGGGCGGCTCTCGGTAATTCGCGATCCAGGCCGCGCATTCCGGGTCGTTGCCCATGACGACATTCGCCCCGCGAATCGACTGCATGATCTCGGCGTGCAGGGGATTCGTGATCGCCGAGGTCATGCCGCTGGCTATCGCCATGCTGATGAACGCCGTATTAAGGCCGTTGCGATTCGGCAGACCGAAGCTCAGGTTGGATGCACCCGCCGTCGTATTGACCTTGAGCTCGGTCCTGAGCCGATGTACGAGTTCCATAACCTGCCTGCCCGCGCTGTTGATGGCACCAATCGGCATCACGAGCGGGTCCACGACGATATCGCTGACCGGGATACCATAGTCCCTCGCCCGCTCAACGATCTTCTTCGCCACATCGAAACGCACGTTAATGTCCTCGGAAATGCCGTTGTCGTCGTTCGAGATGGCTATCACGGCGCAGCCGTATTTCTTGACGAGCGGCAAGACGGCTTCGAGACGCTCTTCCTCACCCGTCACCGAGTTGAGGAGCGCCTTGCCTTCGTAGGCTGCAAGCCCGGCCTCGAGTGCCGCGACGATCGATGAGTCGATACACAAGGGCACATCGGTCACGGACTGCACGAGTCGAATGCTCTCTGCCAGGATCCCCGGTTCATCCGCCAGGGGAATACCGGCATTCACGTCGAGTATGTGCGCCCCGGCGGCGACTTGCGCGACGGCATCGGCTTCGACGCGACTGTAGTCGCCGTTCTTCATCTCTTCGGCAAGCAGCTTGCGGCCTGTCGGGTTGATGCGTTCGCCGATGACGACAAACGGACGCTCGAAACCGATGACGACCTCTTTCGACTTCGAACTGATTACGGTATCGGTCATTCTTCGCGTCCTTTTTCGATGAGGCCGCCGGCCTTCACGACCTTCTCGAGGCGGTCGGGTGGAAATTCGTTTTCGAGCTCGGCCACGCGCGCGTTGACGGCCGTCTCGAGGTCGCCGTCCACGTCTTCGGTGACGCGCCGCCAGTCCTCGAGGTAGGCATCGCTGGAGCCGCGCCCGGCGCGCATGGCGGCGCGGTCAATTGCTTTGGCAAACCGGGGATCGAGTTCTTTCTTGAAACCCGACTTGCGCCCGGCCCGGCCAACGACCTGTGCCGGGATGTCGCGCCAGTAGATACAGATCAGTTTTGCCATTTAACGACGTGCTCTGTGATGTTCCGGCCAACCGGGGCAAGGCCCGTGTGGCGATGCTCGAACTCGAGTCCAAGATACTCCGCATGGCCGCGCGCCGCCTCTTCGAGTTGCGCCGACTCCGATTGTGACAGGTACACGAGCCGCCGGTAATTGCCGAAGTACGTGGCCATGAGCTCGGGATGGCGGTCCAGCCCCAGCCCTTCCCTGACGAGGCGTTCGAAATGACGCGTCAGGAAGTCCGTGAGGTAGAACGACGCGGGCTCGTCCGCCGACAGCGCTGCAAACTGCTCGGTCCCGGCATAAAACTCGTAGCAGTGTGCGCCCGGCAGGCGTGCGACATCGTATGCGGCCAGCACCTCGTCGAGACGCCCACCCGTGCCGCAGTCCGCATAGGCCACGAACAGGGACGCGTACGTATCCTTGTGCCTCTCGATCAGGTCACGAACGGCAGCCGGGATCTTCTCGGGCCGATTATGCAGCTCCGCGGGGAGACACTGGACCGCGACGTGCGACCAGCCGTTCAGGCGCTGCAGCATGACGATCTCTTTCGCCAGCGCACCGCACGCGATGATGAGGACCGTGGCGTCGGCCACGTCAGGACGCGCGCTGTTCCAGGACGAGCTTCTTGGCGATCTCGACCGCGGTCGCCGCGTCGCGGCAGTACGCGTCGGCGCCAACAGCCTCCCCGAACTCCTCGTTCAGCGGTGCACCGCCGACCAGCACGATGAAATCGTCGCGGACGCCCTCCTCGACCATCGCATCGATCACGACCTTCATGTACGGCATCGTCGTCGTCAGGAGCGCCGACATGCCGAGGATGTTCGGGCGATGTTCCTTGAGCGCGGCGATGTAGGTTTCAGCGTCCGTGTTGATACCGAGGTCCACAACCTCGAAACCAGCGCCCTCCATCATCATGCCGACGAGGTTCTTGCCGATGTCATGGATGTCGCCTTTGACCGTGCCGATCACCATCTTGCCGACGGGCTCGGTGCCGCTCGCCGAGAGGATGGGTTGCAGGATCGCCATGCCCGCTTTCATCGCGTTGGCGGCCATGAGGACTTCCGGGACGAACAGGATGCCGTCACGAAAATCGACACCGACGATGTTCATGCCACCGACCAGCGCCTCGTCGAGCACCTTCTTCGCGTCCCAGCCGCGATCCAGCAGGATCTGCGTGCCCTCCGCTATTTCGTCGGCCAGGCCGTCGTAGAGGTCATCGAACATTTGCTCGACGAGTTCCTCGTCGGGCAAGTCGGCCAATATGATGTCTTCGTCATCCTGCGACATGAGCGCCTTCCGTCCACGTGGGTTGATGCGGAATTCTACCCGGCGCCCCGGTTCGCGCCGTCAC